>NZ_LR700942.1:926144-1015523 GCF_902497585.1 Terribacillus sp. AE2B 122
TTCAGAAAGACTCTTTGATGTAAAGGGTCTTTCTTATAATGTTATATTAATAAAAGGAAAATTAATATTGAAGGTGTCGCACCAAGCTCTAACCTCTAATATCACCTAAAGCATCTATACTCATATTTTCCTGATTTACCTCTTACCAACTAGATGCATTCCGTTCCCCTATTAGAATATAATGGGGGTTTTTATATATGTACATCAATGTTATTGCCAAAGCAGATGAAGCGTTTTCAGATGCCGAGTATCTAAGTGAATTGATATATGATGGTATACGATTAACCTTTCCAAATGGAATGGAATCGTCAAATATTATACACGCCATAATAATGAAGTAACCAGTCGTTTTAAAGAATTGTTAGATATAGATATCCCAGACGCTGCGGTTTTATCAAGACTAAAATTAGAATAAAATAGATTTATCAAAGGTTGTTACATATTATATATGGCCAATATGTAATGACCTCTAATTCAACAAAAGCCCCCAATAGTTTAAGTGTATTTCTTCATTAACTATAAGTATCAGCAGACCATTCATAACTGGAATAGCCTTGTTAGTGTCAAAAAAAAAGCATTGAACCTTTCTGGAACAATGCTCAAAGTAATAAAGTTTTCTATTTTAATATTTGTTGTGCTTTTTATAAGTTAGTGCCAAATAATAAAACTATATCAACTTAAGAATGTTTTTGCCATTTCGACAAAATCGTCTGGATATTGAAATAAGGAACCGTGTCCTGCATGGTCAAATATTTCCAACTTACTATCAGCAATTCTATTTGCCAAATCATTTGAGTTTTCTGTAGGAACCATGCGATCATGATCTCCATTTATTATTAGTGTTGGCTGAACAATTTTAGATAGATCCGCAGGTCTATCTTTGCCCCACTTATTGATTGCATCTAATTGTGATCTATACGCTCTCAAACTGATTGTTTTATCTCGATGGTTTTTCCTTTTCTTTATTTGAATTAGAAATTCTTTAGCCTTTTTCTTGCCATTCTTTGTGTTTGGGAAAAAGAGATAGGTCTTTACGTCTTTGAAAGTCAATATTGCACGGACAAATTCTAGATTAGTAACACGTGTGACATTGGAAATACCTTTTCCTCCTCGAGGGCCCGTACCAACTAATACCAGCTTTCTAACCAAGCTTGGTTCCTTTAAGATTAGCTCTTGAGCAATCATTCCTCCCATTGACAGACCTATCAAATCTATCTTTGAAAATCCTAGTAGTTTGATAAATGTGATGGCGTCGTTTGCCATTTGAGAAATGTTGTTTGGTACTTTCCCATTGGATAGTCCTACTCCAGTGTTATCGAATGCGATGACCCAACGACTTTTAGCAAGACCATTAATAATCCTTGGATCCCAATTATCAAGATTAGCTGAAAGATGAGTCAATAATATAATCGGTGTTCCTTTTTTTTCTCCTAATTCTCTATAAGCATACCGTTTACCATTCTGGTGCTGAATAAATAAGTTAGGTGCGTCAATATAAGAATAATGAATCGACATTGACATTGCTACTTCTACTCCTACTCATCTTCAAAATTTAATAACTACTTTTCCTTTTGTCTTTCCTTTTGCTACTAAATGTAATGCATCATTAATATCATCAATTGTAAAATTGGTAGGATCAATGGCTGGAACAATATTGTTTTCTTCAATGATTTTTGTGATTTTTTCCAATTGTGTTCCGTCAGCTCTTACGAAAATGAAGCGATATTGAACACCTTTTTTTTGTGCTTTCTTATCAAATTTCGAGCCAACTAATCCAAAAATAAGTTGTTTCCATTTAGGCAGACCTTTATCTATTGCAAACTGTTTATTTGGTGCAGTACGAAGACTTAGTAACCGACCACCTGGTTTGATAATGGATAACTCGCGTTCGAATTCATCAGCACCTAAAGTATCGATTACAAAATCAACTTCGTCTAATATTTCCCCGTAATTTTCCTTTGTATAATCAATATATTGATCTGCACCAGCATTCAACGTTCTCTCTTTAGCGGAAGGACTACCAGATACAATCACCTTTAATCCCATTGCTTTAGCTATAGGAACAGCCATTTGTCCAAAACTTCCTGATCCTCCTGGTATAAACACTGTTTGTCCCTTCTTTGCTTCTAACTCTTCAACTAAGCCTTGATATGCCGTCAAACCAGTCAAAGGTGCAGCAGCTCCAGTAACGAAATCTAAATTTTTCGGCAAATGCCATATGGATTTAGCATCAACTGCAACATATTCTGCAAATGCCCCGATTTTTTCAATAGGGAGTCTTGTATAAATAGGATCTCCAATCTTAAACCCATAGTCTTGTTTACCCACTTTTTCAACAATTCCTGTTAGTTCATTTCCTATTATAAGAGGCATATCATAGTCTTGTATTAATTTTACACTTCCTGTGATATTTAATATTTCAAGTGGATTTACTGCAGCAACTTTTACCTTTATCAGTACTTCATTATCTTTAATACTTGGTATAGGGATATCAACAATTTGTGCTTCAATGTTTTTTGAGTATTTTGTGATTTGAGCAGCTTTCATATACTTAATCTCCTTTTAAAAAACCATCAACTCTTACATTGATGGTTTTTCTCATTCGTTTATCTCGTCATTCATAGTCTAGCCTGTTTTATTCTTTTAAGAACGGATAATCTGTATACCCTTCCGCTCCTCCTGCATAAATGGTATTTCTATCAGGCGTATTTAGTGGGGCATCCAATTTCAATCGCTCGTCAAAATCCGGGTTGGCTATCATCCAAGTCCCTACAGTTATAACGTCTGCAAGTTCATTATCCAAGTCTACTGTAAGTTGGTCTAAAGTACGTCCTGCTCGGTTAACAAGAAGTGCTTGTGACCAAAGTTGACGTATATCTTGTAATAATGATTCGTTTCCGAAGTGCATGATGTGTAGATATGCAAGGTTGAGCTTATCTAACTCGCTGATTAAATAACGATACATCTCACTACTTGTTTCGCCCTCTTCTATACCATTTAGTGTTCCTTGAGGAGAGAAGCGTATGCCCGTTCGTTCTGGACCAATCTCATCCACAACTGCTTTTGCTATTTCAATGGCAAATCGCGAGCGATTTTCAATCGTTCCACCGTACGCATCCTGACGGTGATTTGCATTTTCACTTAAGAACTGTTGAATAATGTAACCATTTGCTCCGTGGATCTCAACCCCATCTGCACCAGCTTCTACCGCTGCTCGTGCTGCTAAGCGAAACTCATTTATAACATCCTTTATTTCTTCTTCACTCAACGCTCTAGGTGTAGGAATCTCCTTCATCCCTTGTGCTGTAAATATTTCTGTATTAGGCGCAATAGCAGAAGGCGCCACAGCTTGACGGTGATGAGGCGTATTGTCGGGATGTGATACACGGCCTACATGCATAAGTTGAATAAAGATTCGTCCTCCTTCGTTGTGCACTTTTGATGTTACCTTTTTCCATCCCTCAATGTGTGATTCTGTATAAATACCAGGTGTATTAGAATATCCCTGACCATCATCTGAGGGTTGAGTGCCTTCACTTATTATTAAACCAACAGATGCACGTTGGCCGTAATACTCTGCTGCCAAATCACTTGTTGTGCCATCTGGAAGTGCTCTACTCCTTGTCATTGGTGCCATACCCAAACGGTTTTTTAGTTCTATGTTTCCAATTTTGACTGATTCAAATAACTTGCTCATATAACTTCCTCCTTGTTCATAGGTATATTGATATTAGTGGAATGGTTGCACAAGAATTGGCTAAGAAAAAAGGAATTTGCTTTTTTGATTGATAATCCTTTGTAAAGATGCCATTTCCGCAGATTTATTTGTTTCAGTTGAACGGTAGAAGAAAAACACGAAGTTCTCCAAAGCAATCTCTGCATTCCAACCGTGTCGATTCATTCTTTCACCTTTCAAATAAAAAACTACATAAATTAACCTTCTATTATTGGATAAATTTGATTTCTTATCTTGAATTCATAATTTTGATCTACAATACCCACGGCCGCATTACTATCATATATTTCCATCATAAATCCAGCTACTTGCTTAGCTGTGTGGTACATAGGTAAATTTTCTTTATAATTGAAACTATCCAAATCAGTTGCATTTTTAGCGAATTCTGTTTCCGTCATTGCTGGTGCTAACACTTTTGCTTTTAATTTTGCACCTTTTAATTCTAGTTCTTTTGCAAGACCTTCAGTGAATGCACTAACATAATATTTAGACGCAGAATAAGTGACAGTTCCAACAGCAATTGCATATCCAAGTGCTGATGATACGTTAATTAACTGCGTTCCCTCTTTCTCTGCATAATCTCGAACAAATAATGTCGAAAGGATTGTTAAAGATTCTATGTTAAGCCGTAACATCGTTTCAACTTTATTTAAGTTATGTTCCGCTACAAATGCGGAGTCACCAAGACCAGCATTATTAATCCAAGTCTCAATTTCATATCCTTTTAAATTGTTATACAGGTTATATGCCTGTTCTGTGACAGACAAGTCAGCTGTGCGAATGATAACATCTAATTGAGGATTTATATTATGAATTGCGGTTTTTAGTTCTTCTAATTTATCTAATCTTCTTGCAACTATAATTAAATTTTTCCCCCGAACAGCAAATTCTAACGCTGTCTCATACCCTATACCTGAGCTTGCTCCTGTAATAACTGTGTATTTCATATTAACTCTCCTTAAATTTAAATAATTTAAATCATCATTTATTCATTATTTGTTTATTAAAAAGATATCAAGGCAAACTTTTGCTTGAACAAGTTATGTTCAGCTAGATTGATCATCAAAACCTTTTGGGAATGAACGTTCTCGAAAGAGCAAAAAAAATTAATCTAATACCGAGAGCGTAATATCAATTACGTTATTTAATTTATCTATGTCATCGGTAGTTTTGGTCATAACGCGTAGCCCTACTAAGGAATTATGAAGAAATTCCGATGTTTTTTTTGCATCAAGATGGTTAGATATTTCTCCAGATTGTTGACCTCTTAGCACTAGCTTGTTTAGCAGTAATTCAGTCTCAGAAAAGCTCTCCAGTACCTTTTCTGCTGCTTGATCATCATGTAAAGACAACTCAACTGCTGTGTTTACCGTCAAGCAACCAATAATTTGTTGTTTATCTCTGACAATTACCATTTCAAATAATTGCCTGATTGCTTCCTTTACCGATTCCAGTTGGTTTACTTTATTCTCTGTTCTACTTCTTATTGTTTCATTATAGTGCTCTAACGCTTTTATAAATAAAGTATGTTTGTCCCCAAACGTGTCATATAAGCTACGACGATGGATACCCATATTCTTCACTAAATCTTGCATGGAGGTTTTTTCATAGCCCTGTATCCAAAAAAGTTCCATAGCTTTTCGTAATACTTCATTTTCATCAAACTCTTTATTTCTAGCCATACTATCATTTCCTTTGAGTTAATCTTAGAGTAACCAGAAAATAAATAACATTTGACTTTCTCGTCCTCTCGCCAATAATATCATTTTGAGAATGAACAGTAAAGTTAGGTTTGGAGAGATGAACATGAATCATTTAGTTATTAGCTTCACCTCCATTTATAATTGCAAAGCAACATTTTGAGAATGATCATTCTAATTTAATCAAAGTAATACATATTCGTCTTACACATTCATAGTATCATTTCGAGAACGATTGGTAAAGAATTAGTTTTATGCTCAGTTTGTGATACAGGACGGGTTACCAAGCGCTTGAAGAAATTGTCTTGAAGTAGTTTGATTCTGTATATTAGCCAGCACAAGATCTCCTAACAGGTTAAAAGTGATAATTTATCGATTAGAAGAGGTTTATTTTACAGGACTTGGAAAAGATAAATTGGGGCTCCTGATTAGAATATTACTAGAGTTAGTAATGAACGTGAAAAGGTTGCACCCATTGGTACAACACTTTTATATCTATATTAAGGGTTATATATGTTATCTAATTTATTTAAGAGTTGATTAAGTTCTTGTCTCAAGCGAACTACCTCCTGGACGCTCTAGCGTTCGGGTGTATATATATATGAGCTAAAAGTCGTCCATACTTATCGTAAGGGTGGCCGGATCTAACTTTAATAGAACCTGGTTAACACTTAGAGCAGCTGCTACCAAGTCCCCTGCGTCTTTTCCGTATTTCTGCCTTTCTTTTGTACACGCTGGGGTGTCAAAGGCTAGGAACCTTACTGAATATTCTTTATTAGCATCTATGAGATATGGTTAAGACTTTCTTTATTGAGTAAGGATAAAAAAAATCCGAACCTATAATGGTCCGGATTTTTTCCTTCAATAAAATTGTATCCAAATCAATAACAATATCAAGGAAATCAAACTAATTACTAATGAACGGACTGCTGATCGGCAACAATATGAATATCAATATTGTACGTCTGCCGCATAATCGTATTTACTATAGATCCTTTCCAAACCTCTTCCCAACGTGTCCTGGCTGACTGCCCTAGTAAGATTTGGGTGATAAAGTGCTTCTTTGCTTCTAATACGATGGCATTTGCCACTCGCTTTTTCGATTTATGCAACAGGAAATGGGCATAGAATGTGGTGCAAAGCTGCCGAATGTAATCTACCTTCTCCTTGTCAGTAAACTCGTCACGAATCACATGTAAAATATAAAGCTCCGCATTCAGGCGATTTGCCATGCGATAACCTCGGCGTATCAGCCTTTCTGCCGTATCAACATGCTGCACACAAATGAGTATCTTTTCATGTACACCCAAAGGTCCTCGATAATCTGCTCCATTTTGGCGCTCTAGTTTCTCGTCCACCTCATCCGCAATCTCCCGAAGTGCCAGTTCACGCAGAGCAGCGAGATTGGTGAGTTGAAAATAATTCTGTAAGCTCTTTTGAATCCTATGCGAGGGATAGATTCTCCCTTCTCTTAATCGCTTTTGCAAGGTTTCAGGTGTTGCATCAATCAGCTGTATTTCATCTGCCTGCTGAACAAACAAGTCTGGCACACGCTCATTCACTCGAACTCCCGTAATCGTCTGAACGATATCATGCACACTTTCTAAATGTTGAATATTGACGGCCGAAAGCACATCAATCCCTACATCCAGCAGTTCCATGACGTCTTGGTACCGTTTTACGTGCTTGGAGCCAGGTATATTTGTATGCGCCAATTCATCCACTACAACCACTTTCGGTGCCCGCTGCAAAATTCCTTCTACATTGAGCTCGTGAAATGGACGATCTTTATAGTTGATTTCCAGCAGAGGAACTTGTTCCAAGTTTCCGATCTGCGCCGCTGTTTCCGACCTCCCATGCGTTTCAATTACACCGATAACAACGTCTATATCTTCTTTTTTCATCTGTTGTGCATCCGTCAGCATCTTATAAGTTTTACCTACACCAGGAGCAGCGCCAATATATAGCTTCAGACGCCCTCTTCCGTTTGAAGCTGCAGCTGCTAAAAATGCAGCTGCTTTACCGTTTGTTTCCATTACCTCAACGCCTGCAAATCAACGTTCATCTTTAAAACATTTACCGCAGGGGCCCCGAGCATTTCTTCAAGGTGAGAAGTTCGATGTCTTTCAATTAGATTATATAGCTCCTCTTCCGGTATGCCTCTGACTTCAGCTATTCTTGGTACCTGAAATTCTGCTGCTTCGACCGAAATGTGTGGATCAAGACCAGAACCGGAATTCGTCACTAAATCCAGGGGAACAGGACCTCCATCCGGGTTAGCCAATTGCTGGGCTTCTATTGCATCTTTTGTCCTTGAAATCAATTCAGGATTGGAAGGCGCATAGTTTGGTGTTCCGGAACCAGCTGCATCGTTTTCTATACTTGAAACCCTGCCCTGGAAGAGCGCTGGATCAGTAAATGTCTGTCCTATCAGCTCTGAACCAATCACATTATCGTTCTCATCTTCTGTTAGACTTCCATTAGCCTGATAAGAGAAAAATAATTGACCAATCCCTGTTACAGCCAATGGATACATCACACTGCATAAAACCAAGCATACTAGTCCCAGTCGAAGCGCCGGAATTAAATTAGATTCTTGCTTATTCATGCTATTTTCCCTCCTATAGAAACAGACTTAGCAGCATATCGATGATTTTTATTCCGATAAACGGGACGATAACTCCGCCCAGCCCATAGACGAATAGATTTTTCCGCAACAGTTTATCAGCTGAAACAGGCTTATACGTAACACCCTTCACTGCCAGTGGTACTAGTGCAGGGATGATTAACCCATTGAATAGAAGTGCTGACAGGATTGCAGTTGTTGGTGACTCCAGTCCCATAATGTTCAGGACATTCATCTCCGGGATACCAAGCATGAACAATGCCGGGATAATCGCAAAGTATTTGGCTACATCATTGGCAATGCTGAAAGTCGTCAGTGCGCCTCTTGTCATTAGCAGTTGTTTACCGATTGCTACAACCTCAATGATCTTCGTTGGATCAGAATCCAAGTCGATCATATTGGCAGCTTCCTTGGCTGCCGTTGTGCCGCTATTCATCGCAAGCCCGACGTCTGCTTGTGCCAGTGCAGGGGCGTCGTTTGTCCCATCACCTGTCATCGCCACGAGTTTACCTTGCGCTTGCTCCCGTTTGATAACTTCAATCTTATCCTCCGGTGTACTTTCTGCAATAAAATCATCAACACCGGCTTCTTTCGCAATGGTCGCGGCTGTAAGAGGGTTATCACCAGTACACATAATCGTTTTTATCCCCATCTTCCGCAACTCGTCAAAACGTTCCCGCATACCTGGTTTGACAGTATCTTTTAAATAAATCAACCCGAGTAATTCCTTATCTACCGAGACAGCTAGAGGTGTGCCCCCCATCTTCGCAATTTCCTCAGCTTTTTCCTGGATATCAGCCGGGACCTTCCCGCCACGTTCCAGCACCCAGGCTTTAACTGCTTCCACTGCACCTTTCCGATAGCTGCCTCCGTCTGCCAAGTCCATGCCGCTCATTCTTGTCTGTGCCTGAAATGGTACAAATGTTGCTTCCTCCCATCTGTCCTGTTCCATTACAATACCTTGATCCTTAGCCAAGCTGAGGACAGAACGTCCTTCTGGCGTCTCGTCCTTCCAGGATGTAATGAGCGCGGCCTGCATCAAAGTAGTCTTAGAGGCAGTTTCAACTGGTATGAAATCGGCGGCCATCCGATTTCCGAAAGTAATGGTCCCGGTTTTATCCAAGATGATTGTATCAATGTCACCTGCTGCCTCAACGGCCCGACCAGACATTGCCAAAACATTGAATCGTGTAACCCGGTCCATGCCAGCGATACCGATTGCACTGAGCAGACCGCCAATCGTAGTAGGAATCAGACAGACAAGCAGTGCAACAAGCATTCCTGTATCGAGCGAGAAGCCGATATAATTTGTAAAAAAAGGTAATGTGATCACTACAAGCATAAAAATAATCGTTAAACTAATAAGCATAGTGTTCAGTGCTATTTCATTCGGTGTTTTCTTGCGGTCTGCACCTTCTACGAGCGCAATCATTCGATCTAGGAAGCTTTCTCCTGGTTGACTGGTAATTTCAATGGTAAGCTCATCACTAACAACAGTTGTACCGCCCGTTACCGAGCTAAAATCTCCTCCTGCTTCCTTTAACACAGGAGCTGATTCCCCAGTGATTGCTGATTCATCCACACTTGCCATACCAGAAATGATCGTTCCGTCACCAGGGATGACTTCTCCTTCCTTAACGAGGATAATGTCACCTTTACGCAATTCAGCCGAGGATATTTTTTCTTCTTTTCCCCGGCGGAGACGTCTGGCAGCGGTATCCTGCTTGGTTTGTTTCAGCGTATTCGCCTGGGCCTTCCCTCTTCCTTCGGCCACCGCCTCCGCCATATTCGCGCAAAGAACTGTCAGCAGCAGTATCACTGAAACGCTCCAGTAAAATCCGCTCCCCATTGTCCGGGAATGGGCGCCAGGAAAAACCGCGAGCAAAAATGTGACCAAAAATCCGAGTTCAACAATGAATAGAATCGGATTCCGGACCATATACACTGGATGTAGTTTTACAACTGCATTCACACAAGCATCTTTTAAGATCTTTTTTGTGAATAATCTAGTGGATGAAACTTCTTCTTTCCCTACGGAATGTGTCACCATAACAAATCACTCTCCTATAAAGTTACATATTCTGCAATCGGGCCTAATACTAAGGCAGGCAAGAAGGTCAATGCCCCTACCAGGAAGAATGTACCTACTAATAAACTTGCAAATAACGGACTATCTATCCGGAGGCTTCCTTTACTCTCCTGAACTGCCGTTTTCCTTGCCAATGAAGCTGCCACAGCAATCAATGTGATAATAGAAATATAGCGTCCTAGAAACATGATGATACCAGTCAGGATATTCCAAAAGACTGTCGCATCCCCAAGCCCCTCAAACCCTGATCCATTATTAGCTGCCGATGAAGTGATTTCGTATAATACTTGAGTCAAACCATGGTAGCCTGGATTTGATATCGCTCCATTGCCTGCAGGAATATACATGGCAATAGCTGTGCCAACTAGGATGAGAATTGGCTGAACGAGCAGTGTGAATGCCAGTAGCTTCATTTCTGTCCCCTCGAGCTTTTTACCAAGGAATGCTGGTGTTCTTCCAACCATCAAGCCAGCTATAAAGACAGCAATCATTACGTAAAGCATCACGTTCATGAATCCAGCCCCTACACCACCGAAAACGGTATTCAGCAGCATATTTCCAAGTGCTAGCATTCCTGTTAGCGGACTGAGTGTATCGTGCATCGTATTGACCGCTCCAGTTTCTGTGGCGGTTGTCACAATGGCATAGAAAACACTACCGATGACACCAAAGCGGGTTTCCTTTCCTTCCATCATGGTACCTTGCAGTACTGGATTACCTTGTACTTCTGCAGCAACACCAGCCACAAGCATGACAAGGAATACAACAACCATTGCACCGAAAAGCATAAGACCCTGTTTTGGTTTCCCTATTATTTTTCCGTACGCAAACGGTAAGGATGCTGGAAGTAAAAACATAAGCCATAGTTGTAACACATTCGTATAAGCGTTCGGATTTTCAAAAGGATGGGCAGAGTTGACCCCAAAGAATCCTCCCCCGTTATTACCTAGCTCCTTTATTGCCAAGAACGATCCAACTGGACCTCGCAGAATAGTTTGCTCCAAACCTGATAACGTTGTCACATGTGCTACAGCTGAAAATGTTTGCGGTACACCAAGGGCAATGAATACAATTGCCATTACCAATGAAACAGGAAGTAAGATGCGTACAATGGAACGAACAAATGTTTCAAAGAAATTACCTAATGGTTTGCTGCCAAGCAACCGAATGAATCCAATCGCAGCTGCCAGTGCAGTACCAGGGGCTACAAACATCATGAATAAAATTGCAGCCGTCTGCGAGAACAGTGTCAAGCCAGATTCTCCGCTGTAATGTTGCAGATTCGTATTGGTCATGAAGCTGACTGCAGTGTTAAATGCCAGAGCTGGATCCATTCCCGTTATATGTAAAGGATTCAGCGGCAGAACACCTTGCAGACGAAAAATCAAGTACACAAAGAGCAAGATAACCATATTGAAAAGCAGCATAGAAATTAAAAATTGCTTCCAAGTTTGTTGTTGTCTCTTAATTCCAGCCAAACGATATACTATATTTTCAATTGGAAAGAATGCACGATCCAAACGTGATTCTGAAAATACAGCGGCCATGTATAAGCCCATCGGCTTTAAAGATAACCCAATTAAAACAAGAATCAGAACCATGGCAATAAGTGAAATCAACATCCTGAGAACCCTCTTTCCTTAAAATTTTTCCGGATTAAATAAGGCGTAGACAAGATAGCCAATGATGCCCGTACCTAGTAAAAGTAAAAGAACCTGCATTATCATCGTGTTTCCTCCTTCTCAACCATCCCAGTTACAGCAGACAGTACGGCTGCAGAACCGCCAAACAATATAAGAATCAATCCAATGTAAATAAATTCCATGTCTTTACCCCTTCTTCTTAACTTTATTTACACCCTAAAAAAGTGCATAAAAAAGAAGCCACAGAAGAGGGCCCTCTTCTGTGACTTCTGGGCATAACGAAATAAACGTGCGCCTATCACATTTTTTGGCTTCCTCTCGAACGCTTACGAAGTTAGCTGACGGATTCGGGCCAGAGAGTAGCCCTACTCTTTTCAGAGATTCACCCCATGTAACAATAGTTACGGTTGGTTCCCCCGCTTCCTGAATCAGGAATTAAGCGATTACGAATTATATGCTATTTTGTTTGGTTACACTTGGAAGATGAACCTTATTCTACGCTCGTTATCACAGATAGTAAAACAACTAAAAAACTGAATATGCACTATTTCCATATCAAAATCGGCCAAACAATCTAAAAAACATGATTAAATTGTATGTTATCTTCTAAATTCGTTTATTTTCTTATGATTACATCGTTTATCTCTTTGTAATTAAAGTTTTAATATTCAGTATATTTTTTTCTGGAAGTATTATATTCCTTCATAACAAAT
Organism: Terribacillus sp. AE2B 122; assembly: GCF_902497585.1. Taxonomy (NCBI): domain Bacteria; kingdom Bacillati; phylum Bacillota; class Bacilli; order Caryophanales; family Bacillaceae; genus Terribacillus; species Terribacillus sp. AE2B 122. The sequence goes on from NZ_LR700942.1 coordinate 938,652, forward strand.
GACATCTATGCTTTCAATTCTTGGATACTTCAGCGTTAGAGAAGTGTTCGGTTAACTTTCTTGCTAAGAAGTTCTGATGTGCCTAAGTACTATCTACAAAAGTGTACTTAAATGAACGTAATCACAAGGTATATAACATATAGCTTATCTCAAGAAGTCAGAAATTCTTCCAACACTTTTTTGCAATTATAGTAACTATATAAATTAGAATTGAGGACGGTCTAACTAAAAAAGACTGATATCATGATCGATATCAGTCAAATTAATGCGAAGTTACCTTTTTTCAGTAATGACCAACAAAACTCCAGCTAGAATTAGTGCTGATCCAATCCAAAATGTTACTCCTATACGTTCACCAAGTAATAGCCATCCCAGAAAAGCACCTACCATTGGTTGAAAGAAAAAGAATAACCCTCCCCCAGATGCATTGAGAAGCTGCAGCCCTCTACTCCAAAGGTAGAAAGCCCCTGCAGTTGAGATAATCCCTAAATATAACAACCCTCCCCATATTGTAGGATGTGAGAGTTCCGCAATATTTAACTCATTCAATCTAGGGAGAACGAAAGGGGTTAAGATAATAACAGCTATTACACTAGCGTACGTTGTCACTGCTATTTGAGAATAGCTGTCTGGCAATAGTTTTATAAGCACAGACATAAGTGCCCATGTTAAAGCTGCAATCAAAAGTGAGATGCCGCCTAGTTTACTATTAAAATCCAAGTTTCCTACACCTATAATCAGGAGAACACCTATTGTTGCTAATATTATTATTATCTTCTTCGGTCAAGGTAATGTACTGGCAATACTAGATCGAAGCGATCGAGAAACGCGCGCAAGCAATGGCGAAGCACCAAGATGTCATCCTAAGAGAGAAACTAATCGACATCATGCCGGATTATGCAAGAGCCATCAGTCAGTCATTCAGCAATGTCGAGTCCATCCGTATTTTGGATAATGGCTCAGGCGGTGGAATCAATTCCCTTCCCAACACCGTGACAAACACAATGGCAAACTTGCAAGAAAGTCTTGGCCAAATGACAGGTTTCGATTTGGAAGGTTTCTTGCAAAATATCAGCATAGCAAAAACAACTAATGATGAGGAAGGAGATACCGAAAAATCAGGTCTTCAGCAAATCAGAGTGAATGACTCTATTAAACAACTTGAAGACGAAAACACAAATCAATAAGAAAAACCAAGACACCTGTGCTAAAGTACGAGTGTCTTGGTTTTTTATTGTCGTTTAATTAAAGCAGTAAAGAAAAAGAACACGCAAGGCGAATTTTTGATTCACTTACAATGAAGCCCCGCCATTCTCATCCAGAAACTATAACTCTATCTCACCAATCTTCAGCCATCCGTTGTCTTCCTGCTCCTCATTAGCGAAATGGAATTTCTTGGCGTTAGAGTTTATTTCCGATAGAGGATTAACAACTCTGACTAACATATCATAACTGCCTTCACTTAGTTCAGAAGTGTCAGTGGACCATTCCAAAAGAGCCCCTTTATTATCTTCTGTTTCTTCGTCATCTGGTAAGACGTTTGATACATCCCAATCGGTTGCCCATTCTTTTATGTTGCCGTTCTTATCTCTTGCTGCGATTTCGACTTTCCAATCATAGTAAAAAGGAGCCACACTTGTATTCTGAATTTCAATCGCCGCTTGTAAACGGCCGTTGGCAGCATGCACATAGCCAGTCGGTACAAAATACTCATACCCTAAACTGCGTGAACCTTCACGTGCTCGTTTCAAGGCCTCTCCTTCAAGAGACGTTTGGAAGACTTCTTGTATTTTCAGCCAAGATGCGTGAGTTAATTCCAGGCTCTTGTAGTAGTCTTCGCCTTGCGCTCCTTCTATTGGTTCTCCTATATACTGGGGCGGATCGTTATCCCACATATCTATTTGAATTTCGGGACGCATTTCTCCTCCAATCGGTTCAACTTTCCATTTATCCATCACTTGGTTGTCTTGCAGACGGCCGACAAAATGCCAGTCCTCTCCGCCCAAACTAGCAGGCAAAGTCTGAAAAGCAAAAGAATCATCGTGATAACCGATATTCAAATCACGATTAAATTCGGACGGATAGCGTGCAAGTATTTTTGTTTCATCAAACGAATCGTCGAATTCTTGAACAATAGCTGCTTGGTTGGCCAAGTTTGGCATCCAATCTGTTGCACGACCGTCTTCTTGTTCCGCCAATTTACCATCCCAATCTCCAGCTGGAGTCGATCCATCCTGCGGATAAGTATGCCATTCACCCCAAAATCCTACTAATCCAGCTTGAATAAAACCAATTCTTGGGTCGCCGTCGTACCTATCTCCAAGAGCTTCAATAAATTGATGTAATGCTGTATTTAGATTTTCATCATCATAGTCGGGTGAAACACTCGTTCCTTCAGGTCCCCCGTTGCTATTATAGGAGTAATCTTTCGTTTCCAATCCCAGATCCAGCAGAAACTGCGGAATTCCGGATGACCTATTTGGATAATCGAGATACACTCTAAAAATGGCCTGATTCCCTCTTGAAGCTACATCATCTATATTAGATTCCAGCTTGCTCCAGTCAAATTCGTTAAAATTTGTCATAATTTCATTTAGAGGGATATAGAAGTACTCCATACTATATGGCATCTGATTATCTATACGCCATTCTGCCGATTCACTGAAGGGTAAAAATCCTTTTAACGGATTATCGATTGGTGCTGCTGTATAATTAAGATTAAATGTGTTAGAAGGAGTTGCCCACTCAGGAGCCAAAGTTCCTAACTCAGTGTCTTCCGAAACACCCCATAGACTGATAGAATCTATAAAAATTTCATTCGTCGAATTTTCTTGGGGATTATAGCCAAATTCGAACCCATCTACTAAGGTTAGATCAAGATCATTGTCACAGCCTTGCGGACATTGCCATGCCTTCTCTGTAAATTGATTCCAAGCAATACGGATATGGCCAGTAAAATCCGCTGGAACAGTCAGCATGCTTTCAAAAGAATTCTCTTCCCATAAAGAACTGCCATCCTCTTTCAATGATGCCGTAAAAGTTCCTTCTTGGCCAAACGCTTTTGATTCAGATTTAATATCAAAGTTAAATTCTAACGGTTCATCTGCATCGTTATGTATCCAAAATGAAATGCCAGCAGAATTTGTCCAGTCACGCAAAGAAGAATTGTGAGATACGGATACCCAAGAATCTAGGGGCTCATTCGGAACGATCTGCATAGAATTTTCACCGTCATTAGTGTGCTCTTGACTTAAGGACCAATCTACACCATTCCCATCAGATGACCAAAGCTCATATGCACTTTTCATTTGATCATCTGAGGTATAGTTTTCAAAGTCATCAATCATAGTAATAGTTTCTGAGGACGCTGCATCAGCTTTTAGATTTGTAGGTGTGACTGCTAAAGTTGTAATTAAAACTAAAACGAAGAAGTATTGTACAAATTTAGTTTTTTGTTTCATATTAACCTCCATTTAGTATTATTCAACATACATATTAAAAGTCTCATCTCATGTGAAATCAGGCATATAAATACCAGAATACTGCTGACTTTTGTTTAGAACTTCATAATCCTCCCTTCGCAAACCTCCTTGCTTATGACAGTTACCTTGTGCTTCTACTTACATTTCACAAGAAACTAGCCTTTCTTATTTTATCGGGTATTTTTTAACTTTAATAAGGACTGTTCTATCTTTTTGCGTAATAAGAGCCCATCAGAGGTTACTCTGATGGGCTCTTAAATGATTAAGATTATAATTTATGATACGATTCGGCCTCTACACCTAAAAAAACGCATCTCAACATCCTTTTACAATGTATTACGCCAGTCCAATAGTTCTTGTTTCTCCTGAGAAGTTATCGTCTCTTTCTCTACAAGAATATCAACTAAAGAATCAAAATTTGTCAGCGTCTCAAATGGAACATCAATAGCTGCAAAGTTATCATCCGCTTTTTTCAGATTGTAGCTGAAGATTGCCAGTACCTTTGTCACAATCGCTCCTGCTTCCTGCAGTGCTTGGACTGTGTTAATAACCGAGCCGCCAGTTGAAATGAGATCTTCGATGACAACCACATGTTTACCAGATACGTCGGCCCCTTCGATTTGGTTGCCTTTTCCGTGTCCTTTTTTGCTGGATCTGACATAGATCATAGGCAGATCTGCTTTATCGGCGAGCCATGCTGCATGTGGGATGCCTCCGGTAGCACAGCCTGCGATGATGTCCGTTTCCGGCAACTCGGCTAACTTCTTCTGAAACTGCCGTGCTATAGCCGTACGCACTTCGGGATGACCAAGCGTGAGGCGATTATCACAGTAAATCGGCGAGTGGATGCCAGATGCCCATACAAAAGATTTTGCTGGATCAATCTGTATCGCATCGATTGAAAGCAATGCTTCGGCTATATTAGTTGTAGTTGTCATAGTTTTTCCACTCCTCGATTACTTGTTCGTATGCTTGTTTTGGATTGGATGCTGCTGTGACACTTCTGCCAATCACAAGATAGTCCGCCTGCATTCTTCTAGCACCAGCAGGTGTTGCGATACGTTGTTGATCATTTCGGTCGGATCCTGCCAGCCGTATTCCTGGTGTGACAGTAAGAAAGTCTGATCCGCAAGCTGCTTTGATACTAGATGCCTCATGAGGAGAACAAACTACCCCATCAGCACCTGCTGTTTTGGACAATTCTGCCAGATGCAATGCATATGCAGCAAGCTCCATCGGCTGTTTGAGATCGGTCTGGACCGTGTCTTCATCCATTGATGTCAGCATGGTAACAGCTATCAGTTTAGGAACAGCATTTCTGGCGCCTTGCAGGACACCCTCTTTTGCTGCATCGATCATTTTTGCTCCGCCTAGCGCGTGAACATTCAATATATCTACATCAAGCCCAGCTAGATTACGCATAGCGCTTTTGACTGTATTCGGAATGTCATGCAGCTTAAGGTCGAGGAATATTGGATGGTTATTCTCTTTCAGCTGGTGGATGATTGACGGTCCTTCTCGGTAAAATAGCTCCATTCCGACTTTTACTGGAATCTCGGTAAGCTCATGCTGATCGAGGAAATGCAGCGCTTCTTCCCCGGTCGGGAAATCAAGCGCGAGATAGATTGGTGTCTGCATGTTCATGCCCCTTTCCGATTGCGTCCTCGACACTGGAGAAACCATATTTACTCAGAACATCAGGTAGATTCTGTATGATTTCAGAGCAGACGAATGGATGCTGGAAATTAGCGGTACCTACCGCTACAGCTGATGCACCGGCCAGAAGGAATTCCAGCACATCCTCAGCTGTTGTTACGCCTCCCATGCCGATGATTGGCAAGTTAGTCATCTGGCGTATTTGGTAAACCATGCGAATCGCTACCGGTTTTACAGCAGGACCAGATAAGCCGCCTATTTTGTTGGCAAGCAACGGTTTTCTTCCCGCTAAGTTAATTTGCATACCTGTTAGTGTATTGATTAAAGACAAACCATCTGCCCCGCCTTCTTCGACTGCGCGGGCGATGACTGTGATATCGGTGACGTTCGGCGAGAGTTTTACATAGACTGGTACATCGCTTACTTCTTTCACGGCAGCTGTAACCATTTTAGCAAGTTCCGGATCGGTGCCAAATTGGACACCGCCTTCTTTCACATTCGGACAAGAGATGTTCAGCTCTATCGCTTTTATTACTGGGTGCTTGCTTATTTTCCGTGCTACTTCTACATACTCTTCGACAGTGCTGCCTGCTACATTGGCGATAATCGGCGTGTCATAACCCGCTAAAAACGGGAGCTCATTCTCTATTATCTGATCAACACCTGGGTTTTGTAAGCCGATTGCATTGAGCATACCCGCAGAGGTTTCGGCAACGCGCGGCGTAGCATTGCCATAGCGTGCGGAACCAGTTGCCGCTTTGATCGTAATCGCTCCGAGAAGGTTCAAGTCATAGAGCTCTGCATATTCCTTGCCGAATCCGAAACAGCCGGAAGCTGGTAAAATAGGATTCTTCATATCCAAGCCTGGAAGTTTGATGTTTAAGTTCATGCCAATACAACCTCCTTCGCTCGAAAGACAGGTCCGTCTTTGCATATTTTCTTATAGCCGCTTTCACTGTCGGGCGCTGGTACGACACATGCGAAGCAGGCACCAATGCCGCAGCCCATTCGCTGTTCTATTGAAATAAAACCTTCCTCATCTTCAAGCTGGTTGGATACGGCTTTGAGCATGCCAGTAGGACCGCAGGTGAAAAACTGATCAAAATCGAAACCTTCCTTTTTGATAATATCAGTCACAAACCCTTTTTCCCCAGCACTTCCATCATCTGTTGCCAGATAATAGTCTCCCAGGCTGCGAAATGCTCCTTCATAGAAAACTTGCTCTTTGTTTTGGAATCCTGCTACCATCGTTACCTGGATGCCTTTTTCATGCAGTCGCTGTGCCAGATAATAAAGTGGAGGTACGCCGATTCCGCCGCCTACTAGCAATGCATGCTCCATTTGGAGTTCATCGACTGGATAACCTTGTCCGCACGGTCCAAGTGCATCAAGCTGATCTCCTGGCTCTGCTTTGGCCAGTGTGTTTGTTCCTTCTCCAAGCAGCTTGAAGATGATCGTGATCGTGGACTTCTGTTTATCCACACCAGCGATACTGATAGGACGGCGCAGCATATGATGGCTGCCTTCTCCTACAAGTAAATGGAGGAATTGACCGGGCAGGATGTTCTCCTGCGCCATCTTTCCCTTGAAGGTCATTTCCACTGTATCCTTAGCAATTGTTTCCCTGCTGATAATCTCGAGATGTTCATGAATCAAGATGGCATACCTCCTGCGACTACAGGCTTTGCAGTGAATGTCATAGATTCAATGATGGTTGCAATCGCTTTGGCTGTATCTAGACTAGTCAGGCAGGCGATACCATGCTCCACTGCTTCACGACGGATAAGGAAGCCGTCTGATCTAGGCTGTTTGCCGGAAGTTAATGTGTTCACAACGAATTGTACTTCACCATTTTCAATGATGCTGATCACATTCTGTTCAGAAGCTCCGACTTTTCCTACTGTTGTAACCGGAAGTCCTGCTTCCTCTACTGCTGCACTCGTTCCTTCGGTAGCGTATAGCTGGAAGCCAAGCGCATAAAACAGTTTAGCGATCTCCATCGCTTCTTCTTTATCCTTATCAGCTACTGTGAGCAGAATCGCGCCTTCCTGCGGTACAGATAGACCAGAAGCAAGCAGTCCTTTGTACAGTGCTTTTTCAAGTGTGCGATCATGTCCGATTGCTTCGCCTGTCGATTTCATTTCTGGTCCGAGCAACGTATCGACACTGCGCAGCTTCTCAAAGCTAAATACCGGTACTTTGACATACACGTCTTCTGGTTCCGGCAGGAGGCCGGAAACATACCCCATGTCAGCAAGCTTTTCACCTAATATTGCTTTTGTAGCGATATTTGCCATCGTTACATGTGTGATTTTGGACAGGAACGGAATGGTACGGCTGGCACGCGGGTTCACTTCCAACACATAAGCTTTGTTTTGGTGGATGACGAATTGGATGTTGATCAAGCCTTTAACTCCAAGAGCCTTCGCGATTTGCATTGTCGCATCGATGCATTGCTGGCGGCAATCCTCGGTTATCGTCTGTGTCGGATACACTGCAATTGAATCTCCGGAATGGACGCCGGCGCGTTCGATATGCTCCATGATTCCCGGGATGATTGTTGTTTCTCCATCACTAATGGCATCCACTTCCACCTCGATACCAGTCAAGTATTGATCGATCAAAACTGGATGATCATGTCTGACATGCACCCGTTTCTCCATGTAAGTCTCTAATTCCTCATCATTGTAGACGATCTCCATATTACTTCCGCCAATCACATAGGAAGGACGGACTAGTACAGGATAACCGATCTTTTCTGCTGTTGCTGCTGCATCCGCAAGTTTCGTGATGGAAGCCCCGTCTGGTTTCGCAATCTTCAATTCATCAAGCAGCCTTTCGAATTTATCCCGGTCTTCAGCTGCATCAATAGCCTGTAAAGAAGTTCCGAGAACCTTCACACCGCGGCGTTCCAATCCTTCTGCCAGGTTGATAGCAGTCTGACCGCCAAATTGTACGATCACACCTAGCGGATTTTCCAGGTTGACGACATGCATCACATCTTCAAGTGTTAGCGGTTCGAAATAAAGCTTATCGGATACACTGAAATCCGTCGAAACTGTTTCTGGATTGCTGTTGATGATGATTGCTTCATAGCCTGCTTCCCGTATAGCTAGAACGCTATGGACTGTTGCATAGTCGAATTCAATTCCCTGTCCAATACGGATCGGTCCGGAACCGAGCACAATCACTTTTTCTTTATCAGACGCTATTGATTCATTTTCTTCTTCATAGGTGCTGTAGAAATAAGGTGTTTGCGATTCGAATTCTGCTGCGCATGTATCTACCATCTTATATACAGGTACGAGGTTGTTTTCTGTACGGAACTCGTATACTTTATCCTCAGTTGTGTTCCACCAATGAGCTATTTCCCGGTCAGAGAATCCTTTTTGTTTCACTTCCTCTAACAATTCCAGTTCCCAAGGCTGTTCTTGCAAAGCTGTTTCCATTTTGATCAAAGCTTCAATTTTCCAAAGGAAGAACCGATCGATCATAGTTAGTTCATGCAGCTGTTCAATAGTGTACCCGCGGCGAAAAGCCTCAGCCAGGACAAACAGACGTTCATCATCTGCTTTGATAAGTCGATGTTCCATCTCCTCATCGCTCATTGCATCAAGACTGATGGATGCAAGACCGTTCGCTTTATTATCAAGGGAGCGTACTCCTTTCAGTAAAGCTTCCTCCACATTGCGGCCGATGGCCATTACTTCTCCAGTAGCTTTCATTTGCGTACCTAGTTTGCGGTTGCCGCTGACAAATTTATCAAACGGGAATCGTGGTAGCTTGGCAACAACGTAGTCTAGTGCTGGTTCAAAGTAAGCATACGTTGTACCTGTTACAGGATTTTTAATTTCATCCAGTGTCAAACCTACTGCAATTTTAGCTGCCATCTTGGCGATTGGATAACCTGTTGCCTTGGAAGCAAGTGCGCTTGATCGGCTGACACGAGGGTTCACCTCAATGATGTAATAGTTGAAGCTGTGCGCATCCAAAGCCAGCTGTACATTACAGCCTCCTTCGATCTGCAGTGCTTTGATGATTTTTATGGAAGCGTTGCGCAGCAGCTGGTATTCCCGGTCACTTAGTGTCTGGGACGGTGCTACGACAATGCTGTCACCTGTATGGATGCCGACTGGATCGACGTTTTCCATATTACAGACGACGATTGCCTGATCATTTTTATCTCGCATTACTTCATATTCGATTTCTTTGAATCCGGCAATATTCCGTTCAATTAGACATTGTGTTACTGGGGAGAGCGCTAATCCATTCTTTGTGATTTGTTTTAGCTCCTCCAAGTTATAGCACATTCCACCGCCCGTTCCGCCAAGCGTGTAAGCTGGACGTACGATAAGGGGGAAACCGATCTCTTCTGAAAAAGCTACTGCTCCTTCTACTGTTGTGACAATCTGACTCTCTGGAACTGGTTCTCCAAGACGATGCATCAAATCTCGGAACTGCTCTCGGTCCTCTGCCTGCTGGATTGCTTCAAGGGATGTGCCAAGCAGCTCAACACCGAATTCCTTTAAAATACCTGAGTTGTCTAGCGCCACAGCCAAGTTCAAACCAGTCTGACCGCCAAGTGTCGGCAGCAAGGCATCCGGCTGTTCTTTACGGATAATCTTGCTCAGGAATTCCACCGTGAGCGGCTCCATGTAAACAGTATCCGCAACGGTGTGATCCGTCATGATTGTAGCAGGATTTGAGTTGGCAAGAATGACGGTGTATCCTTCTTCACGCAAAGCCTGGCATGCCTGTGTGCCGGAATAATCGAATTCTGCCGCTTGGCCGATTACAATCGGGCCGGAGCCGATGACAAGTATTTTTTGGATATCAGTGCGTTTAGGCATAAGTTGCTTCCCCCTTGGATGAATGCTTGCTTTGTGCTGTCATGTTTAAGAAGTTATCGAATAGATGACGGGTATCTTCCGGACCAGGTGCTGCTTCCGGATGGTATTGGACACACATGACCGGATATTGACGGTGTTTAAGCCCTTCAACAGTTCCGTCATTCAAAGCTACCTGCGTCAGAATGAGATCTGTTGCAGCCAATGATTCCTTGGTGACCGTATAGCCATGATTTTGTGAAGTTAGGTAGGTTTTTCCCGTCTCCAAGTCTTTGACAGGGTGATTGGAGCCCCGATGTCCGAATTTCAGTTTTTCTGTATTTGCACCTGCTGCCAGTGCAATCAGCTGGTGACCGAGACAGATACCGAAAATAGGTACTTGGCTTATAAGCTCACGAATGGTCTGTATGGCTGGGTCCACGTCTTTCGGATCTCCAGGTCCATTCGTCAGCATGATACCATCAGGGTTTAAATGGAGGATTTGTTCGGCTGTGTAATGCCAAGGTACAACTGTAATATGACAGTCACGGGCTGCCAATTCACGAAGGATGCCGTGCTTCATGCCAAAATCCATGACGACGATGCGTTTACCGCGTCCCGGTACGACATAAGGTTTGGCTGTACTCATACGTTGTACTTGATCGTTCGGAAGTGTGATAGATTCCCAAGAAGCATGTTTTTCAAGTGTATCGACTGCTTCTGTTAATCTAGCTTTCATTGCTCCTTGTTTCCGGATGATTTTTGTCAGTTTACGAGTATCGATACCTTCAATGCCAGGAATCTGATGAAACTTAAGGAAAGCATCAATTGTATACTGTTTCCGGAAGTTAGAAGGTGCTGCAGCAGCTTCTTTCACAACTAGCGCTTGAATGGATGGCTGGATGCTTTCGAAGTCATCGCTGTTAATACCATAGTTGCCGATCAGCGGATACGTCAGTGTAACGATCTGACCGCAGTAGGAAGGGTCAGATATAATCTCTTGATAGCCTGTCATTCCAGTGTTGAAGACGATCTCTCCAGTTGTTGCAGCATCGCTGCCAAACGCTTTGCCAGTAAATACTGTACCGTCTTCTAGGATAAGTTGTCGTTTCTTCATTTTACCGCTTCCTTTCTGTAGACGATTTCTCCGCCAAAGATTGTCATCGTCGGCTCTCCTTTATAGCGCCAGCCGATAAATGGTGTGTTTGTTCCTTTTGATTGGAACTGAGCTGGATTTACTTCTCCATCAGCATCGAGGTCCAATACAGCTATGTCTGCTGCTGCACCGATTTCGAAGCGGCCAAATGGAAGTCCAAATGCCTGTGATGGCTTGATCGTAAGCCAATCAATCAACTGATTGAGCGCAAAGATATCTGTCTCAACAAAGTGTGTATAAAGCAGGCTGAAAGCAGTTTCTGATCCGACGATACCGAATGAAGCATCCAGCATGCTGACGTTCTTCTCTTCTGCTGTATGTGGTGCATGATCCGTCGCGATCATATCTATCGTTCCATCAAGCAGTCCTTCAATTAGCGCCTGACGATCAGCTTCAGATCTGAGCGGCGGATTCATCTTGAAGTTTCCATCATCTGTTTTGATATCTTCATCAACAAGAAGCAAGTGATGTGGTGTTACTTCTGCAGTCACACGAATACCGGCGCGTTTTGCATCTCGGATTACCCGGACTGATTCCTTTGTGCTCACATGGCAGATATGATAATGACAGCCAGCAGCTTCGGCCAGCAGAATATCGCGCGCTATATGTACCGACTCGGAAACACTATTGATGCCTGGCAGACCTAGCCGCTCACTAGCTGTACCTTCGTGCATGACTCCTCCTGGAACAAGGCTGTCATCTTCGCAGTGTGCCACAACAGGAATTCCGAGCTTAGCTGCTCGCTGCATCGTTTCCAGCATCATTCCGGCTGACTGGATGCCAAGACCATCATCGGTGAAGGCAAAAGCTTCTTGCATGTTTTCCATGTCCACTATTTCACGGCCTAATTGCTTTTTAGTGATAGCAGCATACTGCAGTACGCGGATTACGCCGCTTTCTTCGTTGCGAGCCATGATGGATTGGAGCGTTTCTGGACAGTCTGGTGCAGGTCGGAGATTTGGCATAGCAGCTACTGTCGTGAACCCGCCTCGAGCAGCTGCTTTTGTACCTGTTTCAATCGTTTCCTTCTTTTCTGCTCCCGGTTCACGCAAATGCACATGCACATCCACAAAACCAGCTGTGACAAGCTGACCTTCCAAATCTTCCACATGGTCTTCGGCTGTAATTTCGATTTGATTAGCAATATCTGTGATAATGCCATCCTCGATTTTCACCATTACTTCTTCTAGTTTCTGATCAGCTGTTAACTGTTTCGCGTTTGCTAAGATTGTAGCCATGCTTGATTCCCCATCCTTCCAATAGTGTAATGATAACTGCCATTCGTGCTGCTACGCCGTTTTCCATCTGACGAAAGATCCTCGAGCGTGGTGCTTCAACGAGACTGTCGTCGATTTCGATGCCTCTATTGACCGGTGCCGGGTGCACAATGATCGCATGCTGCTGCATCCTTTGTTCCCTTGCTTTAGTCAGACCGTATTGTTCCAAATAACCTGCTTCTTCCTCTTTTGTTTCATGACGCTCAAACTGGATGCGAAGCAGCATCATGACATCACATTGTTCCACTGCATCATCCATACTCAACACCGGGATACCAAGTGTCTCATCCATCCATTCCGGCTTGCCCGCCGCAAAGACTTGCGCCCCCAATTTGCGCAGTGCCATTGCATTGCTTCTGGCAACCCGGCTGTGACGTATATCACCGGCAATAACGATTTTCAGTCCTTCGAAACGTCCATACTCCTGGTAAATCGTCATTAAATCAAGCAAGCATTGTGTCGGGTGCTCTCCTTTTCCGTCACCGGCATTAATAACCGGAATATCCAGCCTCTCAGCAAGCCTTGCAGCTGTATGTTCCTCTGGATGACGGATAACGAGGACCGAAGCGCCGATCGATTGAAGGGTCTTTGCGGTGTCATAGACGGTCTCGCCTTTTGTCACACTGGATGCCTCTGCGGCGAAGTCCAGTACCTCCAGGCCGAGTTTTCGTTCTGCTACGGTAAAGCTCATCTTCGTCCGTGTGCTCGGCTCGAAGAAAAGATTGGCTGCGAACAGCTGCTCCCTGTATCCTGATACCCCCTGTACCTGTATGTCTGTAGCGAGCTGTACGAGCTGTAGCAGTTCCCCTGCGGTAAGATGCTTCATCGATACGAAATGCTTCATGTCCTTCTCCTCCTTATTTGGATGCTGTTTGTTTCTGATCCTCGACTGTGAACAGACTGCCATTTCCAAGGCCGGATTCTTTGCCCGGCAATACAAGGTTCAAGACGACACCAACTAGCGCTGCTAATGCCATGCTGTTGATCTCCAAGTCTAAATCGGCGATCTGGAAGCGAAGGAAAGCTCCGCCAATTCCGATGACCAAGATAATCGAGCTGATGATTAAGTTACGTTTGTCCCCAAGATCAAGCTGGCTGTCTATCATCGTTCGAAGACCGCTTGCAGCGATTATCCCAAAGAGCATGATGCTCACCCCACCCATGACTGCGGATGGTACTGAGCTGATCAAGGCCGTGATCAACCCGGTAAACCCGAACAGAATAGCAAGTACTGCTGTACCTCCGATGACGAATACACTGAACACTCTTGTGATCGCCAACACCCCGATGTTTTCCCCGTAAGTCGTGTTTGGTGGTCCGCCAAGCATGGATGCGATTATTGTCGCGACTCCATCACCTGCCAAGGAAGTATGCAGCCCTGGCTTGACGAGCATGTTTTGATCGACAATTTTGGATAGTGCCAGCTGGTGTCCGATATGTTCGGATACTGTTACCACAGCGATAGGCACCATCGTGAAGAACAGCTGCCAGCTGAATACATCGGCGACGTTATAATCGACAAACGGTATGGTAAAGTTCGGTACAGTGAAGATTCCGCTAAAGAAAGCACCAATGCTATCTGCTGTAACGATCTGGTTCCAAGCCGCCTGTACGCCGCTTGTGTCAACAATTCCTTGTGTGAGGGCGAAGACGTACCCACCGATGATTCCGATCAAGACCGGAATCAATCCAAGGAACCCTTTGAGAAAGATGGACGCCACTACTGTTATTGCTAATGTGACCAGTGCGATTGTGAAGTATTTTGTACTGTATTCCCCAGTATCAGGTGCATTCATTGCCATATCCACCGCAGTCGGTGCCAGTGCCAGACCGATGACGATGATGACTGGCCCAACAACAATCGGCGGAAGCAGTTTGATAATACTTTTCATTCCGCCGAGACGGATGGCGATTGCTACTATGCCGTAGGCAAGACCTGCGAAAAAGCTGCCAATCATGGCTCCTCCGATTCCAGCAGCTTCAATCGATTGCGTTATCGGATAGATGAAGGCGAAACTCGAGCCTAGATAAGCTGGTACTGACCCTCTTGTTATCAAGATGAATGCGAGTGTGCCGACGCCGCTTGAAACAAGCGCTACAGCTGGATCAAGTCCGGTTAGCGCCGGCACCAGGATAGTGGCACCGAACATTGCGAATAAATGCTGTAAGCTGAATATGATCCATTGATTCCATTTTGGGATGTCGTGTATGTTTAGTGCTGGCTTCATCTGTTTCTCTCCTCTTTTTCCTTATAAAAAAAGCCTCTTCGCGATTATGGTCGCAAAGAGGCACACGTCTGCCACTTCCGTGACGACGTTGTAGCTTGCGACCTTGTAAGCCTCTCTGGACTTCCATTAAAGGTCCTTATTCATTTTCGTAAATATCGACGCTCTCGTAATCATCTGTCTCTTCCAACTCGACGACAATAACTTCCGATTGCGAGGTCGGGATGTTCTTCCCGATATAATCGGCCCGAATCGGTAGTTCCCGATGTCCTCTGTCGATCAAAACTGCTAGTTGGATCTGCGCTGGACGTCCCGCGTCCATGATCGCATCCATTGCAGCTCTCACCGTTCTTCCTGTGTATAATACATCATCAATCAAGATGACATTCTTATTCGTTAAATCAGTTCCGAGCTTTACTGGCTGCACCATCGGCTCCTGATTATCAGAGGCATGTGCCAAATCGTCTCGGTATAACGTGATATCCACTTCTTCAAGCGGTACAGTCACTTGTTCGATTCCTTCTATCTTCTGCTGCAGGCGTTTCGCGATGGGAACACCTCTGGTCTGGATACCGACAAGAACCAAATCTTCCGGTCCTTTATTACGTTCTAGGATTTCATGTGCAATCCGTGTGAGCGCACGTCCAATTGCAGCCTGATCCAGCAGGGTTGCTTTCTTATTCATTTTCTTCCCACCTTCCTTTGAAGCTATGAAAAAACCCCTTATCACCATGAGGTAATAAGGGGCTTGGATACATACGTATCCCGTTCATCTCCGCTTCCTTATCAGCCTCTCTGGACTGTCTTAAAGGTTCTTATTCAACTTTATTCAGTATCGCATGTCAGGGAATGACTGTCAAGCATTGAACTTCAACTTGTCCAATTCCTCTTGGAACACGTCTGGAACTGGTGCTTCGAATTGCATCCATTCACCTGAAATTGGATGATTGAAGCCAAGAACTGCAGCATGCAGCGCTTGACCATCGATATCCAACGTTCTGCGCGGACCGTATTTCGGATCTCCAGCAAGCGGATAGCCGATATATTGCATATGCACACGAATCTGGTGTGTTCTGCCTGTCTCAAGCTTACATTCTATATACGTGAATTCTTCAAAGCGCTCCAGCACTTCGAAATGCGTCACAGCAGGCTTTCCGTTTTCAACGACTGCCATTTTCTGACGGTCATTCGTATCACGTCCAATTGGTGCTTCAATTGTACCAAATTCATGGTCAATCACACCATGGACAATTGCCCGGTACTTCCGTTCAATGTCATGTTCCTTCAGCATATCAGTCAATTTTTGATGCGCCTTATCATGCTTAGCGACTACTAAAAGGCCGCTTGTATCCTTATCGATACGGTGTACAATCCCAGGACGCATTGTACCATTGATACCAGAAAGATCTTTTAGATGGTAAAGCAGCGCGTGAACCATTGTACCAGACTGATGACCGTTGGATGGATGTACTACCATTCCGCGCGGCTTGTTCACTACTGCGATATCAGCATCTTCATAGATGATCTCAAGCGGGATATTCTCCGCTTCAATTTTCATTTCCTCAGGTTCCGGAATCGACCACTCGATCACGTCTCCCTCTTGCACAGTATACTTATTCTTAACCTTGGTGCCGTTCACAGTAACTAGATCTTCTTTGATCCAGCTCTGAGCCTGACTCCGGGAAACATCCTCCTGGATATCAGATAACAGCTTATCGATGCGCAAGCCCGCCTGCTCGGCTGCGACTGTATGTTCCAACTTACTCATGCTTCTTTTCTTCCTTTCTTTCGTTCATCAAGCAGCATAGCAATAATGATGAGGATTACACCTACAACTAGACATGAATCCGCCACGTTGAAGATTGGATAATGATAGTCACCGAATCGTGTATCGACAAAGTCGACAACTTCCTTGCGAAACAGCCTATCAATAAAGTTACCAATAGCTCCTCCAAGTACAAGCGAAAGTCCGGTACCCATCAATTTGCTTTCCTTGCTATATTTCACAATATAATAGCTGACTATGACAATAACAATCGCTGTTACAAGATAAAAGAACCAAAAATGACCTTCCAATATCCCCCACGCTGCTCCTCTGTTCCGATGGGAAGACAGGTACAAGAAATTATCGATGACCGGAATTGATTCTCCTTCTGTCATATTTTTCACTACTGCCAATTTCGTTAGCTGATCAATGATGATCAGAATGATCGCGATCACAAAATACATGGACTCCATTTCCTCCGTTCAATACAATCTATCTTGCATTTTACCATAGATACGATGAAAAAGATTGTCCAGATAAAAAGAAAGCTCCGCTTAAAAGCGAAGCTTTCTCTTCTTACGCGTGATAGTGTGCTTCTACGATGCTTGCGCAGCGTGAACATAGTTCAGGATGCAACTCATCCTGCCCTACTGTGTCGGAAGCAACCCAGCAGCGTTCGCATCGGTCTGCCGGATGTTTTTCGACACGGACAGCCACATGCTCATAATCAGCAGCATCAGCATCTGAATCCACCACGTTAGCTTCAGATACAATAAGCAATTGATGCAAATTATCAATTCCTTGAAGAAGCTGTTTCGTTTCATCATCTTTGGCAACAATCGTAAGTTTGGATTCTAATGACTTACCAATGACTTTCTCACTGCGGGCAATTTCCAATGCTTTCAGAACATCATCACGTACTTTGATGAAATGATCCCATTTTGTTAGCAGTTCCTCATGATCTGAAATTGCTACAGCTTCTGGGAAGTCTGACAGCTGGATGCTCTCTGCTTTCTCACCAGGGACGTAACTCCATGCTTCCTCCGTTGTATGAGCAAGAATCGGTGCAAGCATTTGCAGAAGCGATTTTACAATTTCGTAATACGCAGTCTGAATGCTGCGGCGTGCTGGATGATCAGCAGCCTCGATATAAAGGATATCTTTACCGAAATCAAGGTAGAACGCACTAAGTTCTACAGAACAGAAGCTTAGGATTGCAGAATATACATCCGCAAATTCGTAATTGTCATAGCTCTCGCGTACGTGCTTAGTCAAATCAGAAAGCTTCGCAAGCATATAACGATCTACTTCGACCATGTCTGCATGCGCTACGCTGTCCTTAGCAGGATCGAAATCATGCAAGTTAGCTAGCAAGAAGCGGAAAGTATTTCGGATTTTGCGGTAGCCCTCGGATGTCTGTTTGATGATCTCATCGGAGATACGCACATCGGATTGATAATCAACAGAAGCAACCCATAGACGAAGAATATCCGCACCATACTGCTTCATGATTTTCGCTGGAACAACGATGTTGCCAAGCGATTTACTCATCTTTTTACCTTTACCGTCTAATGCGAATCCGTGGCTGAGGACTGCTTTGTACGGTGCTTTGCCTGTTACAGCGACAGCAGTTGTCAAAGAAGAGTTGAACCAGCCGCGATACTGGTCAGAGCCTTCCAAGTAAAGGTCAGCTGGACGCTGCAATTCCGGTCGGTTTACTAACACACCTTGGTGAGAAGAACCAGAATCGAACCATACGTCCATGATATCTGTTTCTTTCGTGAAGATGCCGTTCGGGCTATGCTCGGAAGTGAAGCCTTCCGGTAATAGATCTTTCGCTTCTCTTTCGAACCAGATATTTGAGCCATGCTCAAGGAACAGGTCAGAAACATGCTGGATCGTTTCTTCTGTAATGATTGGTTCTCCATTTTCCCCATAAAATACAGGAATCGGAACACCCCATGCACGCTGACGGGAAATACACCAGTCTTCGCGATCACGGAACATGTTATAAAGACGTGTTTCGCCCCATTTCGGGAACCATTCCACTTCTTTGATTTGTTCGATGATTTGCTCGCGGAATGCTTTGATGGAAGCAAACCATTGAGCCGTTGCACGATAGATAACTGGCTTCTTCGTACGCCAGTCATGCGGGTAAGAATGCGTGAAGAATTCAAGTTTTAGTAATGCACCTTTTTCTTCAAGCAGTTCTGTGATCTCTTTATTCGCCTTATCATAGAATACACCTTCAAAACCAGGAGCTTCACTAGTGAAGACACCTTTGTCATCCAAAGGACTAATGATCGGCAATTTGTATTTCTGGCTGGCAAAGAAATCTTCTTCCCCGTGTCCTGGAGCTGTGTGTACACAGCCTGTACCGCTGTCTGTTGTAACGTGTTCACCAAGGATGATCAAAGATTCACGGTCATAGAAAGGATGCTGTGTTGTTACATACTCCGCTTCTTTTCCTTTGAATGTTTTCAGTACTTCAGGACTGCTCCATTCAAGTGTTTCTGTAACGTTGCCAAGCAAATCTTCTGCTACGACATATTTCTCGCTGCCAACTTGTGCTACCACATATGTCACTTCTGGATGAAGCGAGATTGCGACGTTCGCAGGCAATGTCCAAGGAGTTGTCGTCCAGATGATGAATTTCTCGTCACCTTGGAACAAGTTTTTACCGTCTTTCACTTGGAACGCTACATAAATGGATGCAGAACGTTTGTCTTGGTACTCGATTTCCGCTTCTGCCAAAGCAGATTCAGAAGATGGAGACCAGTATACCGGCTTCATACCTTTGTAGATGTAGCCGCGTTCTGCCATTTCACCGAACACTTTAATCTGTGCTGCTTCATAATCCTTTGTCAACGTAATATAAGGATTATCCCAATCACCACGAACACCTAGCTGCTTGAACTGGGTACGCTGGTTGTCGATTTGCTGCATTGCGTATTCCGCGCAAAGTCGGCGGAATTCTGCAACCGTCATTTTCTTGCGGTCAACCTTTTTCTTCGTTAGGGCTTGTTCAATCGGTAGTCCGTGTGTATCCCAGCCTGGAACATAGGGTGCATGGAAGCCGGACATTGATTTATAGCGAACGATAAAGTCCTTCAGTACTTTGTTAAGTGCATGGCCCATATGAAGGTCACCATTGGCATATGGAGGTCCGTCATGCAAGACGAAGAGCGGACGCCCTTCCGTTCTTTCCTGCACTTTTTTGTAGATGTTTTGTTCTTCCCATTCCTGCTGCATTTTCGGTTCTTTGTTCGGCAGGTTGCCGCGCATCGGGAAAGCCGTTTCCGGCATCAGCAATGTTTCTTTGTAATCCAATGTATTTTCCTCCTTATATGACCGATAATTTTGGGCAAAAAAAGGAGTCTCTCATCATCCCAGAAGGGACGAGAGAGACTCGCGGTACCACCCTTATAGACAGACTAGTATCATCTATCCACTCGAATTCGTAACGTGAATGAGACGTCCATTTCTACTGCTTGCGGTTCGAATGGAAACTAGCGGGTGATGTTCGAAAGAAATACCGTACCAGGCTCTCACCTTCCCTGGCTCGCTTTGAAAGCGGTATGGACTTCCTACTGTCCCGATCACAGTCTTTATATCCTGGTCATGTTGTTAACTAATTAATAGTAAAATTATATGTAAGTTTGCGAAAAACGTCAAGCGGACTTTATTCCGCCGTCTCTTCCTCTGGCTCATACGCTACTTCTGTTGCGAATAAACCATCCCAATCGTCCGTTTCAATCATCTCGAGCTGCGCTTCTACAAGCATTTTCAATCGTGTACGGAATACTTTTGCTTGTTTTTTAAGATCCTCGACTTCCAATGCAATCTGGCGTGACTTCGTGAGGGACTCATTGATGATACGGTCTGCATTCTTTTCAGCTTCCTTGATGATCAGCTTGGACTCTTTCATTGCATTGCCTTTCACTTCTTCAGCAGTTTCCTGCGCCACAAGGATTGACTTATTTAGTGTCATTTCAATATTGTTGAAATGACCAAGTCGTTCTTCGAGCTGCTGCATGCGCTCTTCCAAATCCTTCTTCTCACGAATGATAATCTCATAATCCTTGATTACCCTATCGAGGAAGTCGTTTACATCATCTTCATCATAACCGCGGAATCCGCGGGCGAACTCCTTATTGTGAATATCCAAAGGTGTTAATGGCACGACGGCCACCTCCTGTTAAAGAATCTTTAATAGCTGTTATTCGACAAAGATAGCATAAATTAACCGTTACGGCTACTTTAATTTTTCCAATGTAATGCGCCGCTTGTCTTTCTTTGTTGTACCTTTCACTTCTGCAAGCTTGCCTCTGCCCATGCCTCGCAGGGACAAGAGATCTCCCTCAGCAAGCTGAAAGCTGACATCCTCGACCGTCTTGAAATTGACTTTGACAAGTCCTTTCTGGATACGCTCAGCTGCCTGCTGGCGAGACATACGATATAGCTCCTTTATGATAGCATCCAGCCTAAGAGAGGAAACAGTTGTTTCGCTAGTAACCCATTCCACCTCTTCTGGCCTGAACCGATTTGGATCCACTGATTCCCATGTTACCTTGGCTCTTTTGACTTCAACTAAATTCGCACGTATGTAGGGAGCAATGTCTGATGTAGTGAAAAGTTGGATTACGCCTTCACCCACACTGATATCGCCCAATTTTTTACGATCAATTCCAAGGGAAAGGAAGGATCCCATTACATCACGGTGTTCAAGTGTGACAAACTTATCGGGATAAGTAGCCTCAAGCAGCTCGATACTAAAATCCTCTGGTGTAATTGAATCATAAAGCGGTGCAATGATTCCCCGATTTCTTTCCGCTTTCTCCGTTCCGCCTGACAAAGCCCACTGCAGCTCAGTTTGGCCGCCTAACAGCTGTCGGAAGATAAGCTGTTCCCGGGGATCCAGGAAATCAGTCACCCGGGGCTGATATTGACGTTCCACTTGTTCCATCCAGGAAAGAATCTGGTCGATAAAAGGACGTTCCTCTTCCCGGTAATGCTGATAGATACTCACGTTACGTTGTACTCCTCATCATTAGAAAATCATAAAGTATATAGTTCTTACTCCACTCTCCGCTAAGCGCAAAACAATGATCCCAACGATTGGGGACAAATCGATCATTCCTAGCGGCGGAATGAACCGTCGAAATACATCCAGATATGGTTCACAGATCCGACCTAGCATTTCGCCGAACGCTGATTGCCTGGCTCCCGGGAACCATGACATGAGGATATAAATGATCAATGCAAAGGAATATACTGTGAAAGCCGTACTAATTATGCTCAAAAGCATTTGCTTCTACCACCTCTTATTATAATCATCCTGCTCCTCTATCATATCGGATATGCTGCCGGCAAGTTCAATATTGTCCGGAGCACACAGGAAGGTTTGACTGCCCAGTTTCTGGATATCTCCATTAAGGGCGTAGACTGTACCGCTAAGAAAATCGACGATTCGTTTTGCCTGATGATGGTCAACACGCTGCAAATTGAGCACGACAGCTCTCCTGTTCACAACATGATCAGCGATTTCCTGCGCTTCGTTATATGTCCTTGGCTCACAAAGAACGACTTTAGAGGACGATTGTACACTTTTCAGGCTGACAACGTTCTGATTCTGATTACGCTCTCGCCCGCTCTGTGGATACGGCTCGATTTCCTCTTGTTCGTTCGACTGTTCTTCGACGTATTCATATTCTTCATCATCTACAGTAAAGAAATTTCTCATCTTATTTTTGAAACTCATTTTCTTCACCTCGCTTATTTATATGGACCTACAAGAGCAGAACCGACCCGGATATGAGTCGCTCCTTCTTCTATCGCGATTGTGTAATCATTACTCATTCCCATGGATAAGAATGTACAAGGTGCATGCAGCATACCTGCAGCTTTCACTTCATCTCGAAGCTGCCTCAAGCCGCTGAACACACTGCGAAGTACATCTTCCTTCTCTGTATTCGGTGCCATTGTCATCAAACCGACAATTTCAATTGCCGGAAATTCTGCAAGCTGCTGGATGAAAGCTAGCGTTTCATCAGGTGACACGCCTGATTTGGTAACTTCTCCGCTCACATTGATTTGTACAAAACATTTGATTTTCTTTGCTGCCCGCTTTTGAATTTCCTTCGCAAGTGACAATCTGTCTAATGCATGCAGATAGTCCACCTGATTGATGACATCTTTTACTTTCCTTGTTTGCAGGCTGCCGATGAAATGCCATACAGCTTTTTCTCCGATAACTGCCTGCTTCTCAAGGAAACCCTCGATCCGATTCTCACCCAAATCGACAATACCGGCATCGACAGCTTCTTCTGTTCGTTCAATTGTAACATATTTCGTAACGGCAAGGAGTGTTATATCCTCGGAATTTCGGCCGGTTTTAGCCGCTGCTGCATTAATATCCTGCTGGATCTGTTTCAAGTTCTCTTGTACTGTATTCATGCCTGCTCCTCTTTCATCCCGATAAAACCGATCATCCTGCCGGTTTTTCCTTGGTCTTCCCGATGTGAATAAAATTCTGGGGAATCGTATGTACAATATGCTGCTGTAAGTATATTTTCATCCAGAATGCCTGCTTGCAGCAGGTACAACCGATTAAGCATCTGCAGATCCAGATAGTATCGGTTAGTTCCGCTTGGTGCTAGCACTTTAGCCCGGAACTCCTCAGGTATCTGCTGTACAATATGATCGTCCACTTCATATCTGTTCTTCGATATACATGGTCCGATCATCGCTTGTATACTTTCCTTGTTTGCTCCATTTGCACAAAGAGCTTCAACCATTTTCCCTGCCATATTAGCGACAGTTCCGCGCCAGCCAGCGTGTGCCATTCCAATCCACTCACTTGTGCTATCGAAAAAATAAAGAGGTACGCAGTCAGCAAAGAAAGCAGCTAGAAGCATACCTTTTTCATTAGTGATAAGGCCATCCACTGATGGAAGACTGTCAGATAATTCCCGACTTCCACGACCAGCTTCACTTTTGGTGACGACTGCAATTTGCGTCCCATGGACTTGCTCACCTAATACCCATGTATCCAAAGGAAACTGAATAGCTTCGGCGAGAAGTTGACGGTTTCGGACAACATCTTCTGGCGCGTCTCCAACATGCAGCCCCATATTCAGACTATCAAAAGGTGCTTTGCTAACACCATAATATTTTGTTGTAATACCGCTAACGATGTTAGTGGGAACTGACCATCCGCCAAGCTCCATATACATCCCCTTTAGGTTGGAAGCTGTTTCTTTCATATGGTACTCACTCCTCTGATTGCTTTTATAGTACCATATTTCTGCTGTATTCTGTACAAGATTACTTGCTCGCCACTTCCGTAACAGGAGCTTGCTCAGGACTTTTGATTAGGATGACATCTGTCCCGATCGTGATGATCTGATTCCATGGAACGACTAATTCTTCTTCCTTTCCGAAGAGCCCCATCATCTTCCCGCGAAGTGTCACGATAATTGCTGATATATGACCATTTTGTTCATTGATCTCTAAATCAGACACATTCCCTACTTTTTTCCCATTCTCCATTAGAACAATATCCTTCATTTGCAATTCGGTTAGAGTCATCAATACTTGGCCCCTTTTCTTTTTTCTTCTAGTCTATGCGGCCAAGCCCCAGAAATAGCATTCAAATATAAAATAGATTGAGTAAAAAGAATTATGGCAAAACAAAAATCCGAACGGTGCAAATCTCTCAATGAATTTGCAACGTTCGGATTTTATTCAGATTAGATTATTAGTCCCGCTCCAGCACAATACTTCGCTTTCCGCGGTCCTAGGTGAGACCCCGAAGTGCGCCAGCACGGGGAGGCTCACCAGCCGCCACGGAAA
Organism: Terribacillus sp. AE2B 122; assembly: GCF_902497585.1. NCBI lineage: Bacteria > Bacillati > Bacillota > Bacilli > Caryophanales > Bacillaceae > Terribacillus > Terribacillus sp. AE2B 122. The sequence continues at coordinate 962,893 of NZ_LR700942.1, forward strand.
GCGCAATGTATTTCCGGAGCGGCGATTTGAACTTCCAATCACGTTACTCTTAAAGCATTATTTAACTAATTAGTTATTTCCCAGACTCACTCGAACATTTGTTTATTCATCTCTTCGATTGCTGCTTTTTCCAAACGGGATACTTGTGCTTGAGATATACCGATTTCATCTGCGACTTCCATCTGTGTCTTGCCTTGGAAGAAACGCTTATTCAATATCATTTTCTCCCTTTCATTCAGACGATGCATTCCCTCTTTTAACGACAGGTTATCCAGCCAGTTAGCATCATTTTCCGACTCACTACGAAGCTGATCCAAAACGAATATCGGGTCACCACCATCGTTATATATCGGTTCGAACAAGGAAACCGGATCTTGGATGGCATCCATTGCAAATGTTATATCAGAAGGCTGCACACCAAGCTCTGCAGCGATCTCTGCTGTTGTTGGATCTTTAGAAGTTTTCGCAATTAGCTGCTCACGTACTTGCAAAGCTTTGTATGCTGTATCACGCAAGGAACGTGACACACGAATCGGATTGTTGTCTCTTAAGTAGCGGCGAATTTCTCCAATGATCATCGGCACTGCGTATGTAGAAAAACGCACATTATGCTTCAAATCGAAATTATCAATGGATTTCATTAGTCCAATACAGCCTACTTGAAAAAGATCGTCGACATATTCACCTCGGTTATTGAAGCGCTGAATAACACTGAGCACGAGGCGGAGATTTCCATTGACGAGTTCTTCACGGGCTGAAATGTCGTCTTTTTGCTGCATGCGGATGAATAGCTTTTTCATTTCCTCATTTTTGAGTACTGGCAGTTTTGAAGTATCTACTCCACATATTTCTACTTTCTGTCTCGACATGTTACTTGACCTCCCGAATGAAGATACGATGCAAGCACAGTATCTCCCCGCGGGAATTTTTTTATGCAAAGACAAAAAGTACCTGACATTGTCCGACTTAGGACAAATACAGGCACCAGTAGGGCTTAGATCATTTTATTAAATTCTTTTTGCAGTCGGCGGATAATTTTTTTCTCCAGACGCGAAATGTAGGATTGAGAGATACCAAGCATATCAGCTACATCTTTTTGCGTTTTCTCTTCCTGACCGATAAGTCCAAAGCGAAGTTCCATGATTTGCTTTTCTCTGTCATTAAGCTGTTCTAATGCTCTTTTTAATAAATTCTTATCTACATTTTTCTCGATATCCTTCGTAATGATATCATCATCTGTTCCTAAAACATCTGATAAAAGCAGTTCATTGCCATCCCAATCAATATTGAGCGGTTCATCAAAACTTATTTCTGACTTTAGTTTGCTATTACGGCGTAAATACATGAGAATTTCATTTTCGATACAGCGGGAAGCATAAGTTGCAAGCTTGATTTTTTTCTCTGGATTGAAAGTATTCACTGCTTTGATCAAACCGATTGTCCCAATACTAATCAAATCTTCAATATTGATACCTGTGTTTTCGAACTTCCTCGCGATATACACCACTAGACGAAGATTGCGCTCAATGAGCATCGCCCTTGCAGATTTATCGCCTGTAGGCAGAAGTTGGAGCAATTTGAACTCCTCTTCTTTCGATAATGGGGGAGGCAGGGCCTCGCTACCGCCGATATAGTAGATTTCCTTTTGCTTGATTTTAAGCTTGACGAGAATCTTGTACCACCATATTTTTAGCTTCCATGCTTTCATTCCCATGTTTATCTCCCTTCTCCTTAGCCCGCTTGTGTGCTGGCATCGTGTACAAGTGATGGATGAAGCAGACAATGATAACGGCGATCTGCGGTAAGATTGCCGAATTGAATTCCAATCCAGACCCGGTCTGTTTCGATCGGGCTTTGATCCATTTCAATCAGGATGCTATCCGGCTTTAAAACCAACATAAGAGCGCCTTCTCCATTCACACCCTGATACGGAACGACAGAAAATTCATATGGCCAATCCTCCGGCAGCAAACCCAAATCCAAATTGTCGTTTGCTTGAGCTAACAGCTGCCAATCTTCTTCATTGAACCAGTTTCGTAAAAAAAGCTGATCACAGATTACGACAGGCCGCTTCGTCAACGGATCAGACAGATGATTCCCGCTATCGATGAAGCCGTCTGTTTTATGTGCAATGCCATTGATGCTAACTTGAACGGTGTAAAGCTGATCGTAACGGAATTGTTCAAAGCGCTGCTTGTCCATTCTGCTTTTAGTAAAGTACAAAGCAACCGGAAACATAATGGCTACGAAAAGCCAGCTGACGTGATCTCCGTATCCTGTGCTTACAGTCAAAAAGGAAGCAGGAGTGAATGCAGCTTGAGTCTGCAGCATATAATGGATGGCGAATAGGCTGCCGCCTGCTGCAAACGTAATAAAATAAAAAAGCAGCAGCATTTTAAGAATACGGGTGACAGACCGGAAGCCGAAAGCAGTCCAGATGATTAGCATGGAGAAAAGTAACTTTCCCACTGGGTGGGCCAGAAAGCTATCCGGAAAATAGACTGTTACTGGAACAATAAGTGAAGCAACAACGGCGCCGGCAAATATACGAAGCTTTGGTACTTGCAACCTTGCAATTGCTTGCGTGCATAATAGCAGCAGCCAGTCCAAAAAAAGATTGAGTGTCCAGACTGCATCCAGATAGATTGTCACGTCAGCTATCCCCTTCTCCTTTAATAGATGAAGCTAGTATAACGGAGAGCCGATTCAAATGCTGTCAGTTTATGCACTCAGCACCGCACTATTTTTATGTATTTTCCTTGCTTTTTGTCTAACATTTCTTGGCATAAAAAAAAGGATAGCATCATAGGATGCTATCCTTTGAACTTATTTTCTGCGGTTGCGGTTGCGAAGGAATGTCGGGATATCCAATGTATCCTCTTCCTGCTTGCGCGGTTGCTGCTGCTGTGGAGATGGTGTTTCTCGACGCAGTTCTTCCCGCTCTCTTCTTCTTTCCGAAGTTGCCGGCTGTTGCGTGCTTTGTGTTTCTTTCTCTACCGGACGCGCTTTCGGACGAGGAGCATTCATAGCTTGCTGGATTTGAGCTTCATCAAAGCCTGTCGCAATAACAGTCACAACGATTTCATCTTTCAAATCTTCATTGATAACGGAACCGAAGATTACGTTCACTTCCTGGTCAGCTGCACTCGTTACGATATCAGCTGCTTCCTGCACTTCATACAGGCTTAGGTTCGTGCCGCCTGAGATATTCATAAGAACACCGTGTGCTCCGTCAATTGAAGTCTCTAGCAACGGAGAGCTGATAGCTTTCTTCGCAGCCTCAGTCGCGCGGTTTTCACCAGTTGCAATACCGATACCCATAAGTGCTGATCCTTTATCTGCCATGATCGTCTTCACGTCAGCAAAGTCGACGTTGATCAGACCTGGAACGGCAATTAATTCAGAAATACCTTGTACACCCTGACGAAGGACATTATCCGCTTCACGGAATGCCTCAAGCATCGGTGTGTTTTTATCAACGATTTCAAGCAAGCGGTCATTCGGGATAACGATAAGTGTATCTACGCTGCCCTTTAGTGCATCTGTTCCAGCTAGAGCCTGTGTCTGACGTTTACGTCCTTCAAATGAGAAAGGACGTGTAACGATTCCGACTGTTAGAGCGCCAAGCTCTTTAGCAATCTGTGCGATAACTGGTGCAGCACCTGTACCAGTTCCGCCTCCCATACCAGCTGTAACAAATACCATGTCAGCTCCTTGAAGAACTTCCTGGATCTGTTCTTTGCTTTCTTCTGCTGCTTTGCGACCTACTTCCGGGTTGGCACCAGCACCAAGACCACGAGTCAGTTTCGCACCAATTTGCATTTTGACATCTGCTTTAGATAGATTCAATGCCTGTGAATCAGTGTTCACTGCAATAAAATCCACACCTTGGACGCCATGTTCGATCATTCGGTTGACGGCGTTGCTTCCGCCTCCGCCGACGCCGATGACTTTTATTGTCGCTAATGTTTCCATATTTGTGTCAAACTCTAACATCTTAACGTCCTCCTATTTACAAACCGTCGTCTCCATCAATTGGTCTGACGTGTCTGTCTTAATCGAAAAAGTACTTGAACAGGTTGGCAATACCTGATTCTTTCTTTTTTTCTTCGCCTTTTTTCTTTTCTGATTTAGCAGGTTTCGCCGGTCTTCTTTCCGGCTCATCGAAGTCTCCCTCTGTTACAGCAGAGAAGATTTCCTTCCCTTGTATTCTCGCATTCCGATAGGCAAATTGCAAGATTCCGACGGCGCTTGTAAACTGCGGTTCCCGCACTCCTAGATAATCCGGGATCGCAAGTCTTACATTCGCTTGGAAGCAATCCTGTGCCAGTTCAAGCATACCTGGCATCATGGATGTTCCTCCGGTGAGGACATAGCCACCCGGGAGTTCCGGGAAGCCCATACGCTTAATTTCACTATCAGCGTATGCAAATATCTCCTCAACGCGGGCTTCTACGATATCCGCGACATCAAGCTGGGAGAAGTTTTGTTTCTTATTGCTGCCGATAATCGAAGCTTCGAATGTCTCTTCCTCCCTGGCATCATCGTAGAAAGCATGTCCATATCCAATTTTGATTTCTTCTGCTTGTTCAGAGGAAGTCTTCAGCCCGATAGATATATCCTTGCTAATATTCTCGCCGCCAAGAGGAACGACGCTAGTCGCCATAAGCTGGTCATTGCCGAACACAGAGACAGTTGTATTGCCTCCGCCGATGTCGATTAATCCGACACCAAGGTTCTTTTCATCCTCTGAAAGGGCGACAGCCCCTGCAGCCAATGGCTGCAGACATATATCCATCACTTCTAAGTTGGCTTTCTCGACGCATTTCAATAGATTATGTAAGACTGTGCGGGAACAGGTAATAATTGTACCTTCCATTTCTAATCGTACACCGATCATGCCACGCGGGTCATTGATACCGTCCAATCCATCTACGATGAACTGTTTTGGAATCACATCGACTATCTCACGTTCTGGCGGAATGGACACAACCTGCGCTGCGTCAAGTACACGTGCAATATCCTCATCGTCTATCTCTCTGGTTTCACTGGATACAGCCACCACACCATGACATGGATGCAGTTGAATCTGATTACCATTGACACCGACGACTACACGTTCAATTTGCATACCGACCATCCGCTCTGCTTGTTCAACAGCAGTACGAATCGATTGGACTGTTTGATCGATATCGACGATGGCGCCTTTTTTCAGGCCTTTAGATTTTGCCGTACCGACACCGATTATGTTAAGGGAATCCTGAAATACTTCCCCGATAATCACTTTAATATTTGATGTTCCTACATCTAAGCTGACTAAAATTTCACTGTTGTTCACGTAAGGCACCTCCTAATCCTAGAGACATGTCGCCCAGCATTGTTTTTACAATTTTGTTTCATAAATTAACATTTGTATTGAGACACGCATAATTATAACAAATTTCACGAGAAATTTTGCCTAAAAAGCGACATTCTGTAAGAATTTAGCCTAATATACTCGTATTTGATTCGACTATACCGCATATAGCCCGTTTATTCTACATAAACTGACAAAATACCATGAATTTCTGTTTATTGGCCTTCTTCTTGCTCGTTATCTTCTTTTTCCTTCTCGGCAGGCTCGAAATAGGTGCCCACTCCCATATGGAGTACACCATCGACGTCTGGATCAAGCTGTGCCGCAATACTAGGATACGCCTCCATGTTCGTGGCGAAAGTGCGGATTGTTCCTTGCACTTCCCTGCCGTCGTTCATGAATAGCTGAATGACGAATTGATTGTCTTCTGTCGGCTTGTAATGTATCTCAGATATGAGACCGGTTATAGAAGCTGGTAGCTGGCCAAGCTCTTCTGCCAGCTCTTTAAGATACTTATCATCAGAAAAACCATAGAGTGTCGGGGCATCCGAATTTGGCTGATCCCATTTCTTCTCGGAGATACTGCCATTGGTAAGCAGCGCGCGATAACTGTTATCCTGCTGCAGATACCCTACCCTCCCAAGCTCCGTCACTTTGATCGTGACAGTGGCAGGAAAGCCTCGGCTTATTGATACCTTTTCGACTTCTTCATTTTCTTCTATCCGTTTGATTGCTTCATCCTTATCAATACGCCACATATTATCTGAAGTAGTCAGTCCGCTGCTTTGAATAATAGTTTCTTTAGGCAGAAATTCATTCCCTTCCACTTCAAGACGGTGAATATTGCTTAATGGCGATTGCAGATACACAATGATGAAGATTAGTACGAAGAAAATAGACAAGTAGAATATAAGTCGTCTATTCGCCTTTTTCTTTCTCGCTTGTTTTAATTTCGGGATACGGTCTTCGATGGAAACAATTTTCTTTTTTTCGCTCATTTCCTCTTCTTCCTATGCTGTACAGTCAAAAAACTGCTTGTATTGTAATTATAAAATTATAACACATTCATATAGCGGAAAGAGTCAGTAACCAACAAATTGTAAATAATCCGCCTTTTAAAAAGGTTTCTTTACCTAATTACATAAGAAGCCGCCAATCTCCTTCTTCAATGGGGCAAAGAAATGAAAACTTCTATCCATTCTTTTACTCTTTAATTTCGTCTCCACTACTATTATTCTTTCCCATTCTACCATTACATTCGTTCCAACGTATGTTGTTTTGTCGGTCAAGCCTCGTTTTTTTCATGCGGAAAAACTATCCATTTCATATTTAAAAGGAGTTTAGCTATGTAAATAATCGTGTTGCAGAAAAAAGAAACCTCTTATTAAGAGGTTTCTCCCCACAAATCATCTGAAATACCAATAAGCTGGTTTGCAAGAATTTCACGAGCAAGATTGTTGGAAGGCCCCATTACAATACCCGCTCTGGCATCACGGTAAAACCTCTCCAGCTTACCGATTTTATACCCATAACCTCCGGTAATGTCCATGGCAATCTGTGCAATCTCATTTACCGTATCTGAAGCATATATTTTAAATGACAGTAAATCCTGCTGTGTAGCGATACTTAACTTTCCAGATCCATTTTTAAACTGTTGATCAATTTTGTCTCGAAGCTGATTTAACCAGGCAGTGAGCCCTTTGTGTTTAATTACTGCTTTAGCAAGCAGACTGCGGATAACCTGATAGTCTCCAAGGCTTTTTCCAACATCATGGTGATGATTCCGCTTTACGTATTCTGTAACTATATCAATAATTCCACCAGCCAGTCCTGTCCAGACAGAGCCCAGGCCAAGCAAATATGCAATACTTGTTTCCACGATTGCACGACCAGACCCTTCACTCCCGAGCAGATTTTCTTTCGGCACTTGCACGCTGTTGAGCGTGAGCGAAGAGCTATGGTTCCCTCTCACCCCGAGTGCATCCCAGCTCCCATAGCTTAAACCAGGGTTCGTTCCTTCAATGATAAAATAACTTATATCATCAGTTGTAGAAGCATCTGGTGAACCAGTTTGGACAATATAGAAATCGGCAAAACCGCTGCTTGTCGTAAAAGATTTTTCTAGATTCAGCTCATATCCATCCGGCGTGCGTTTTGCTCGGCTCGTGTTAATCCAGTATCTGCCTCCAGAAGTTCTTTCACTTGTCGAGGTTGTCCCAAAGTACCCTTCTTGTACCGGTTTCAGCCACTTCTCCTGCTGCTCCTTTGTTCCGAACCGGTAAATCGCATCGGCAGCTTCCACATGCATCGTGTAAACAAGACCAGTGGAGGGACAATGGCTCGCGATTTTTTCTGCTACTATTGAAAATGCTTTAAATCCTGCATGAAGACCGCCTAAATGTTCAGGCAGCAAAATACCGTTTAATCCTTTTACCGCCAGCTCCTGCATGTTTGCTTTAGGATATATTTTCTCCCGGTCGAGCCGATCTGCAGAGGGGGCAATTGTCTGGTCAACTATTTCATCTAGCAATGCATAAATGGTTTCTAATTTCGGTTCTGTTTTATTTATCACGTCATTACACCGTTTGCTTTCCTTGTTCCTGGACTGTTTTTCCGATCTGACGCGCTGGATGATGATCTGGCAGTCTCTTATTTCCGCTCAAATTTTCGCGGAATGTAGCACCTTCATAATTCTTTCTGATTCTGCCACGCCTCTGTAAAATCGGCACTACATAATCAGCTAGATCTTTAAACGTTCCAGGAGTCACCGCGTACGCTATATTAAACCCATCAACGCCAGTCTTTTCAACCCAATCCTCCATTGCATCAGCAACTTGTACCGGTGTGCCAGCGACTACAGGACCAATTCCTCCTATACCTACAAATTCAGCCACTTCGCGGACAGTCCATTTCTTATTCGGATCAATCTTCGTGAACGTCTCCACCGCTGAATGAATTGCCTCATTCTCAACAAAACGAAGCTCTTCGTCTGGGTCATATTCGGAAAAATCAATGCCGGTCCAGCCACCGAGTAATACCAGACCTCCTTCATAGCTTGCATGACTGCGATACTCTGCCAGTTTTTCCTGTGCAGACTCCTCTGTCTCAGCCACAATTGGAGTAAATAGACTCATCACTTTTATCTCTTCTGGATCACGCCCTTGACGTTTTGTCTCCTCGCGCAGCTTGTCTACATAGCTCTTTGTAACAGTAACCGTCGGCGTACTTATAAAGACACACTCCGCATGCTTGGCGGCAAATGCCCTGCCTTTTGAAGATGATCCCGCCTGAAATAGCACTGGTGTCCGTTGCGGAGAAGGTTCAGACAGATGCGCTCCTGGAACAGTGTAATACGTGCCATTGTGGTGAATATCATGCACCTTTTCTGGATTAGTGTAAACTTTCCTATCTGTATCTCGAACTACTGCATCGTCTTCCCAACTGCCTTCCCAAAGCTTATAGCATACTTCTACGTATTCCTCAGCAATAGTATAGCGCTCGTCATGTTTAATTTGCGTATCCAAACCTAGGTTTCTAGCTGCACTTTCTAAATAGGATGTAACAATATTCCAGCCTACACGGCCTTTCGTTAAATGATCCAACGTAGAGACGCGACGCGCAAAGCTGTATGGATGCTCATACGTAACAGACGCTGTAACACCAAAACCTAGATGCTTTGTGACTTGAGCCATCGCCGGCACAACGAGCAGCGGATCATTTACCGGCACCTGGGCTGCCTGACGGACTGCTCCCTCCCGGGAGTTCTGATAAACGTCGTATGTTCCAAGTACGTCCGCCAAAAATAATGCATCAAACTGGCCACGCTCCAATATTTGCGCAAGATCTGTCCAATACTCCAAATCTTTGTAGCGATGTGCCTGATCGTCAGGATGTGTCCATAACCCCGGTGATTGATGTCCAACGCAATTCATATCAAAAGCATTCAAATAGATCCGTTTGTTCGTCATTTAGAAAATCCTCCTTTAGTTATCTAACAGCAAGTTCTTCTGTAGCATGTACTTGTGCTTTCGAAGCAGGGGCAAGAAATGGCGTTAACAGAAAACTAAGTGCATACAAAATGGCAAATCCCCAGACCACACCAACAATTCCTAAGTAATTGTTCAGTACCCCGACAAGCACCGGACCAAGAAACTGACTGGCTCCTGCACCTAAATTAAGTACAGAGATCGCTGCCCCGCGGTTGGCAGGAGCAAGCGTCGGTAATATAGCAGACAGCGGAACAAAAGCTGCAATTGCGGCACCGAAAAGAATTGCGTTCAGTACAAGCAGCGGAATGTTTGCTCCGAATGCTGCCGGAATGTAGTAGTAAAGCAAAGAACAAACAGCTGCTCCCACACAGCCAAACCAACGGACTACCTTAACCCAGCCAATTCGGTCACCTATCATCCCAAATAACACACCAGCTGCCATATTGCTGACGGACTGAATCGCCCAAAGCTGAAGCCACTGACTCGTTGAAATATTTAGGAAACTCGTAAAAAAACCTGGCATTACAACTACGAAACCATACCATCCTGCTGTATTAATTGTACGAAGGAGACCGCCAGCAGCAACGCGCGGACTCTCCCAAAGAATCGTGATTCCTTTTAGCGCCTCCGCCCACTTATTTTCTGAAGTTTGATCTTGAATCCTGACTCCCTGGCGATCTTTGTCGTCTACTAATGCAACACCTAGAATTCCACCTAAGATAATCCAAATAAGTGAACTCCAAAGCGTTGCCATTTCACCAATGTACGGAAGCAGAATACTCGGATAATACGAGCCAAGAAAACCGATACCGCCAGCAAACATAAAGAAGAACCATCCCATTGCTGTTGCAAGCTTTTGCTTTTCTGTACGGTAAGCAATCCACACAATAAAAGCGAAAGCAAACAGCGGGTAGCCAAAACCGCGCAAACCGTACATGATCACCATCATAGAAAAGCTTTCCAAGTAAAGACCCAGATAAAGAAAGCCGATTTCAAAAACAACCCATGTCACCAGCCCGATCAGCATCGTCCTTCGCGGTCCTATGACTTCCCCAAGCACACCAGCAAGCCAAGAAGCCAGTGTGAGTACGATTCCGTAAGCACTGAACATAATTGCTGACTGATTGGTAGTGAATCCTATGTCGACAACATACTTAGACAGAAATGCCTGTTCAATGCCGTCCCCAGTCATGAACAACAAAATTGCCAGCAGCCCGCCAATGACTTGAATCGGAATACCAAATAATGTTTTCTTTGCTCCCATCACTTTCCTCCTTTACTTCACGGCACTGGCAGCATGATTACGGCGAATAGATTCAACAAGCTGATTCGCCTGCCTGTTAATTCTTACACCGGTTTCTTCGTCCGCCACTGGCTGATTTGGGTTCTCTTTATTGATATGGTGATCGCATAAATATACTCCCTGTAAAGGCTCTCCTTTTAGATTCGCGATTAGCGGCTTTAATGCATAATCTATCGCAAGCAAATGTGCCGGGCTGCCGCCTGTCATGATCGGAAGTACCGGCTTATTCTTAAACGCGTCCTGAGGCAGTAGATCAAGTAAAGCTTTTAATACGCCGGTATAAGCTGCTTTGTATACAGGTGAAGCAATAATTAATCCTTTGGCACTGCTGACGGTTTGACCTGCTTCCACAATAGCCGGACTGTCGAATCTTGCATAAATCAGATCCTCCGCAGCAAAATCGGTAACGCTGATCTCCTTCACAGAATAGCCTTGGGCTTCCGCCAGTTTCCCTGCATAATTTGCTGCCAGCTGCGATCTTGAATGTTTGGATGGACTGCCTGTTAGAATGATAATGTCTGTCATTTGTCAATTCTCCTTTTTTTGTAGTAGAGTGACTAAACGAAAAAAAGCTCTCTTTTCCGAAGAAAAGAGAGCTTGAGATAATCGCCCGCACTCTTATCTTCCAAGAAATTAATCTTGCTGGATTTAGCACCTTTCTGACATAATCAGAGGTTGCTGAAGCTTCATCGGGCCAGTCCCTCGGCTTCTCTTGATAAGAACTATATGAAATTGTTTACAATGATACGTGCGTTACTAATAAATGTCAACAGGAATTGTCTGAATTTTTTAACACAGTACTTTTTTCTTACAGATTATTTTTAACTTAAACTGTTCCGTTTGCTTCTCATGTGATCATAGTCCCTGCATGGCATACATTTCATTCTGTTTTAGCTACATATCTAGGTGAACCTCTCCAAAGCTCTGTCGGAAGTTAACTTTACTCAAGAATTCAGCATCAACGAAGCATATGTTTTCAGAGTTTACTATACCTGCTGACATTCAATAGGATACCGACAGAGCTAAGCGTAAGCGTAAGTGAAGATCCACCGTAGCTTAAAAACGGCAACGTAATACCAGTAACTGGAATCAAGCCTATAACAACACTGATATTGATCATGCACTGGATAGCAATCATACCAGTGATACCTAATGCCAGCAGACTACTGAAGCCATCAGGCGCCCGAAGCGCAACTTGTATGCCTCGCCACAGAAACAACAGGAAGAGAAGCATAACACCTGCGCCGCCGATGAACCCGAGCTCCTCTGCTAGAATGGCAAAGATGAAATCCGTCTGCGGCTCTGGCAGGTAGAAGAATTTTTGCAGACTATTGCCTAACCCCAGCCCCATTAACCCGCCAGGTCCAATCGCATATAGGGATTGGATGATCTGGAATCCTTCCCCTAACGGATCTTCCCAAGGATCCAGAAAAGCTGTGATACGCTGAATTCGATATGGCGCAGACAAGATGAGCGCCGCGAAAGCACCTAGCCCTAAAATACCTAGACCAACGAAGTGTGAGATTCTGGCTCCGCTCACTAAAATCATCACCATACAGGTAAGTACAAGTACTACACCAGTTCCCAGATCCGGCTGGAGCATGATCATACCGAAAGCTGTAAAAACGAGTAAGAGCGAGGGCAGGAATCCTTGTCTCAAGGAAGTTATATATTTCTGCTTAGCCGAAAGATAGACAGCTAAATAGATGATCAAGCCCAGCTTCGTAAATTCAGAAGGCTGGATACTGAAGGCCCCTACCCCTATCCAGCTCCTTGCACCACCACGGACCAATCCGACACCCGGAATCAAGACGGCAATGAGCAAAACAAAGCAAATCAAAAGTAAAACCTTCGCATATTTCCGCCAAATCTCATAATGCAACCTGGAAATGACCAGCATAGCTCCTAAACCAACACCGGCGAACAATAGCTGCCGCTTGGCAAAAAAGAAGCTATCGTCAAATTTATATTCCGCCCATACAGCAGAAGCACTATACACCATGATGATACCGATTGTCAGTAGGCCTCCGATAGAGAAGAGCAATAGCCAGTCCGTCTTCGGAAGATTAGATTTACGCAAAGAAAAACCCCATTTCCTTGGATTGGAATTGGGGGTCCGCATGCAGCGAAGCGGCTGAGCAGGACAAGCCCCTACTCTAAGGTATGCACCGCTTCAACAAACATGTCTCCTCTTTCTTCAAATGTACGGTACTGATCCCAGCTTGCACAAGCTGGAGACAGCATAATCACATCGCCGCTTTCAGAGATGCGATAAGCAATTTCAGCTGCCTCTTTGACATCCTTCGCATGTTCGATAAGCTCGATTCCAGCCATATAAGCAGTCTCTCGCAATTTTTCAGCTGTTTCACCAAAGACGATCAATGCTTTCACATGTTCCATGAACGGAACAAGTGTTTCAAACGTATTTCCGCGATCTAAACCGCCTGCAAGCAGAATGATCGGCTGATCGAACGATGATAATGCCTTGGAAGTTGCCAATATATTAGTAGCTTTTGAATCGTTATAGAATGCCCGGCCATTGATGTGCTTGATATACTGCAGCCGATGCTCAACGCCTGAAAAAGTCTTCAATACTTGCTGAATACCTTCATTAGTTGCTCCGGCTAGCTTAGCAGCAGCTAAGGCAGCGAGTATATTCTCCAGCTGGTGGCCACCGACAAGCAAGATATCTTTCATTTCAGCTATCGGTTCATCTTTGAAATACACATGTGTATCATCATACCATGCACCATCTTCCAGCTTTCTTGAACCAGAAAAAGGAACAAGTGTTGCTTTTGCTGCTTTGACAATGTCACGAAGGCGCTCATCTTCCGCATTATAAACAAGATAGTCGCCTGCATCTTGATTACGGAAAATATTCGCTTTCGCTTGTTCATAGTTTTCAAGAGAATGGTGATAATCCAAATGTGCTTCAAAAATGTTAAGCATAACGCTTATGTTCGGACGGAACTGATCAATACCTTGGAGCTGGAAAGATGAAAGCTCCAAAACAAGCCGGTCATCTTCTGTTGTCCTGTCGGCAACTTCGGATGCGGCTGTACCGATATTCCCAGCTACGTACGTACTTACTTGACTTTCTTTAAGCATCTCATAAGCAAGCGTTGTCGTCGTAGTCTTACCATTTGATCCGGTAATACCGATCAAAGTGCCCTTATGAAGCAATCCAGCAAGTTCAACTTCTGTCAGCACTGGAATATTTCTTTCCATTGCTGTTTGAACGATCACATTTTCATAACGAATACCTGGGTTCTTGATCAAGACATCAATATCTTCCAGGAGTTCTACTTCTTGCACACCAAGTTTCACTTGAGCACCTTTTTGCTCTAAAATTTGGACCAGTTCTTCTTGATTGGATGCATTCAGGTCACTAACCCGAACATTGCGTCCGTGGGCAAGCAATGTGCTGGCAGCAGCAAATCCACTCTTGGCCAAACCTAGTACAAGCACGTTCTGATATGGGAATTTGGTTTCAAAATCACTCATCATAATCCCACCTTCATGTAAACACCGATGACAGCGAATAATAGTCCTACAGCCCAGAATGTCGTTACAACACGCCATTCTGACCAACCGGACAGTTCATAGTGATGGTGAAGCGGGCTCATTTTGAAGACCCGTTTTCCGGTCGTTTTGAAGGAAATGACCTGTATCATTACTGAAAGTGTCTCGATAACGAAAACACCGCCGATGACAATCAGCAGGATTTCCATTTTAGTGAGGATAGCCACTGCTGCAATGGCGCCGCCGAGTCCCAGTGATCCGGTGTCTCCCATAAATACCTTTGCAGGATGCGCATTGAATACAAGGAATCCAAGCAAAGCTCCGACTACCGCCAATGAGAATACAGTAATTTGTGTCTGCTGTACATCATAGTACGCTACTACAGCGAAAGCTCCGAATGCAATCGCAGCAGTACCTGCCAAGAGACCGTCCAGTCCATCTGTCAAATTGACAGCATTGGATGCGCCGACAAGCATAACAAGAATCAAGAAGAAATAACCCCATCCGAGGTCCCACTGAATCGATGTTCCCGGAATCTGTATGTAAGTACCGAAATCATTGTATCGAAGCAGTGCATAAAAAACGATCGCAATAATGATCTGGCCGATCATTTTTTGCTTGGACGTTAATCCAAGATTACGTTTCATTGCCACTTTGATATAGTCATCCAGGAATCCTAGCAAACCGTATCCGATTAATACGAATAATAGCAGCCACGTTTCCAAGCTAATATGGATATTGCCTATTGCATGCATGATCCATGTAGATACGACAATGCTGATCATGATCATCACGCCGCCCATCGTCGGTGTACCCGACTTTTTCATATGGGATTTTGGTCCTTCCTCACGAATACTCTGACCGAATTTCAACCTGCGCAGAAATGGTATGATTATTGGAGAAATAAGGACGGTGACGATGAATGCTACTGCAATTGTCACAAGTAATAATGCCACGTTCATTGATGTTTTCCTCCTTTAAAAAGCACCCGTCCAGTGTATTACTGGCGCCAGTGGCGCCATGTTTCTAATTACCAGCTATTAATTCTCTTCCATAACAGCGATTGTGTCAAGTATGGATTCAAGCTTCATGCCGCGTGATGCTTTCAGCAGAACGATTGTATCCTGCTGCAGCAATGGCAGCACTGCCTCAGCCAAGGATTCCTTGTCGCCGAAGTGAACGGCTGTAATTGGTGTATCTTTTAATGCATCGGTAATTTCATCCGCATCCTCACCAATCGTAAATACATGCGTAGTATCCGCGGTGATAGCTTCTGCAATGTCCCGATGATAGCGTTTGGATTCGGTCCCTATTTCATAGATATCCCCAAGCACGAGAATACGTCTGGCAAACGGCAGACCCTGTACTGTCCCAATGGCTGCTTTCATGGAAGTTGGAGAAGCGTTATATGCATCATTGATAATTTTACTTCCATTCTTACCCGCAAGCTGTTCCATACGCATTCCTGTCATTGACGGAGTAAGCAATGCATGCTGGATTAGCTGCTGATCGACACCCAGCTCTTTTCCGAGCACGATTGCATAGCCTGCATTCCGTACATTATGCGCACCAAGCAAAGAAAATGTGTAATTTTCACCGTTCACTGAAAAAGCAGTCGCTGCATCAAGTGTCTGCTCAATCTTGAGCTGCTGTTTATTATGCTCTTCAAAGCCGCACGTGATTGTTGTCTCTTTTTCGTGATGGAACGCAAGCAGAGGCTCATCTCCATCAATAATCAACACGCCATCTTCAGCTAAGCCAGCTGTAATCTCACTCTTTGCTTTGGCAATGCCTTCTCTTGAACCGAGAAATTCGATATGCGACTCCCCGATATTTGTAATGATTGCATAGTCCGGCTGCGCAATTTGCGACAATAGCTCGATTTCACCGAAGTTACTCATACCCATTTCTAAAACAAGCACTTCACAGGAAGGCTGCATAGATAATACAGTGAGTGGCAAACCGATATGATTATTAAGATTACCTTTGGTCGCCAGCACTTCATATTTTTCTTTCAAAACGCTAGTAACTAGATCTTTTGTAGTCGTTTTACCGTTCGAACCGGTGATGCCGACAACAATTGGATCAATTGCTTCGCGATGGGCTTTAGCTAGTCTTTGTAATGCTTCCAGCGTATCATCTACCAAGAACAGCACAATACTCGAAGCAGCTTCTGGAATCGGTAATGTTCTGTCCCACAAGGAAGCAACTGCCCCCTGTGCTACTGCCTGTTCAATGAAAGCATGTGCATCGAATCGTTCTCCCCTGATTGGGACAAATAAACTGTCTGTGGCTTCTTTTCTGCTATCGGTATTCACTTCTGCAATGATGAATTCCTGCTGCTTCGTCGCATCTGGGAACACTTCATATAGGAAATCACTTGAAAATAGCATGGTCATTCTCCTAATCCCAATCTTTTGATGGCTTCTGCTGCGACAAGACGATCATCGAAATCAAGTACTTGATTTCCTACGATTTGATATGTCTCATGCCCTTTACCCGCTATCAAGACGATATCACCATCTCCGGCGATTTCGATGGCATGCTGAATTGCTTCCGTCCGGTCTGGGACAATTACATACTGATTGGATTCCAATCCTTGGACCATATCCTCAAGGATATCTTGCGGATCCTCAGAACGCGGATTATCTGCAGTGAAGATAGATGTATCAGAATACTGGACAGCTTTTCCTGCCATAAGCGGGCGTTTTGTCTTATCGCGGTCACCGCCACAACCTACTACAGTTATTATACTGCCCTTCACGATTGATTTTATCGTCGTTAGGACATTCTCCAACGAATCCGGTGTATGTGCATAGTCAACAATTACCCCAAATGACTGTCCAGCCATGACAGGCTCAAATCGACCCGCTACGCCAGTCGTCTCTTGTAATGTGCTGCAAATGGTCTCAAACGGAATACCGCTGCACATAGCTGCTCCTACGGCAGCAAGCATATTATATACATTAAATTTACCCATCAGCTTACTCGTAATTCTTGCTTCACCCTTTGGTGTTTGAAGTAAGAAAGTCGTACCATTGGAAGCCAACTGTATATCCTTGGCCATAATGTCTGCTTCCTTTTCAATCCCGTATGTGCAAATTGGTTGTGCAGTTGATTTAGTCAATGCTTCTGCATAACGATCATCTGAATTGATTACTGCGTATTTAGGGTGCTCTGGGTCAAAGGTATTACCTAGCTGCGAGAATAAAAGACTTTTTGCATGGAAATAATCCTCAAAGCTTTCATGATAATCAAGATGATCCTGAGAGAGATTCGTAAATACAGCGATATCAAAATCAGTGCCATGCACTCTACCCATGTCCAAAGCGTGAGAAGATACTTCAATGACAGCTGTATCGACTCCTTGATCGACCATCTTGCGGAATCCTTTTTGCAGGAACAGCGCATCCGGTGTTGTATTTTTCACTGGAAACGTCTCGTCCTTGATCTTCATTTGAATCGTACCAATCACACCAGTAGCTTCCTCGTTAGCACGGAATATACTTTCCAGCAAATACGTCATGCTCGTCTTGCCATTGGTACCAGTGATACCGATTACCCGCATATCTTTCGATGGGTAAGCATAAAAAGCATTTGCTAATGGAGCCAAAGCGCGAAGTGTGTCTTTTACTAGAATGACTGGAATAGAAACATCCAGTGGACGTTCGGCTAAAATAGCCGCTGCCCCTTGCTCCTCGGCCTGTCTGGCAAACGTATGTCCGTCGACTACGGCTCCGTCTATGCATATGAATAGATTGCCAGATTTAATTTCCCGGGAATCGATTGTTAATCCGGTAATGTCGATTTCTTTATGAGCCGCCTGCTGTTCATAGAAAGGCAGTGCGGATAAAAGTACTGCTAGTTTCAAAGTTGCCACGTCCTTCATTTATCCTTACAAAATGCAAAGTAATATTATTTTGATTGATTGAGGCGTAAAAACCTTTCCCCATTATACCAGAATTTATGTCCGCAGGAATGGTTCATCCGATTTATTCAGTCGGGTTTTCGGATAAATACAGCCGGATAGTCGATCCTGCCTCCACCTTTGTTCCAGCTTTTGGTTCCTGATCAATAATATACTCGCCATTTCCGCTCAATTCCAGATTCAGCGTTGTATAGTATTCTGTCAGTTCTCGCTTTTTCATACCGACGAAATCAGGTGCTTCTGTAGGCGGCTCTTCCGGCCAGCTGTATGATTTCTCTAAACCGTCCGTCTGCGGTTCTACTCCCATCGAACGAAGACTGTCCTCGAGAATAGTACCTACGATTGGTGCAACAACTTTACCACCGAACTGAATCGTGTTTTTAGGATTATCAATTGCAACATAGACGACGATTTCTGGGTCATTTGCAGGTGCAAATCCGACAAAGGAAAGAATATAGTTATTTTCCATATACGTTCCGTTGGCCCCCACTTTCTGGGCTGTTCCCGTTTTGCCGCCAATTCGAAATCCTTCGCGATAGGCCCCTCGACCTGTACCTTTTGCTACAACATTTTCTAGTGCATAACGGACTTGTTCTGATGTATCCTCCGACACTACTCGTCGTTTCATGACTGTCTCGGTGGCTGTCTCCGTGTCACCGGTAACTGAATCCTTCCAGGACTTTGCGATATGGGGCTGATACAGGTATCCTCCGTTGATGGCAGCTGACACACCCATTACTTGCTGAATCGGCGTCACGGAAACACCTTGTCCGAAAGCAGTAGTGGCTGTCTCCACCTGCCCAATTTTCGTGGGGTCGAAAAGAATGCCTTTCCCTTCTCCTTGCAAATCGATACCAGTTTTCTCACCGAACCCAAAATCCTTAATATATGAGAATAGACGTTCCGTTCCGAGTTTCTGTCCCAGTGACACAAAACCCGGGTTACAGGAATTCTGTACAACTTCTAAATATGTTTGATCACCATGCCCGCCGCGTTTCCAGCAATGCAGTGTGGCACCGTCCACTTTTATTGCACCGCTATCATGAAAATGATCGTTCTCAAGATCAACTACCTTCTCTTCCAATGCAGCAGCGAGTGTAATAATCTTGAAAGTACTACCTGGCTCATAGGAACTCCAAATCGGCAAGTTCCTATTATACGTATCAGGATCGGCTTCATTATAATTTTCCGGTTCAAATGACGGTCTCGAGGACATTCCCAGAATTTCACCTGTATCTGGATCTACAGCCAGTGCCATCGCACCGTCCGGATTGTATTTTGCTTCTGCATTATCCAGTTCCCGCTCTATAATTGTCTGGATATCAGAATCGATCGTCAACTGAAGGTCCAGACCATCCGTCGGCGGCGAATAGACATCAGCCATATCTTCCAAACGATGTCCTTTTGCATCAGAGAAAAACGACAGGCTGCCCGATTCTCCGCTTAGTTCTTCATCATAGTATGCCTCCAGACCCATTAATCCCTGGTTGTCTATACCACTGAAGCCAAGTACATGAGACAGATAATCCCCATTTGGATAGTGCCGTTTCGAATCTTTGGCAATATAGACGCCTTCCATGTTCAGCGCCTGGATTGCTTCTGCCTGTTCCTCAGAAATTTTTCGTCCTTCTGGGTGAATCCTTTCGATAGATGCTTTCTTCGTAACATGCTGTAATGCCTTGTCCTTTTCCATCCCTAGAATTTCAGCTAACTTCTCTGCTGTATTGTCAGGATCCTTGATCTGACGTGGGACGACCATGACAGTCGGTGCAGACACATTTTCTGCCAGCACATCCCCATTACGGTCGAGTATCTTCCCTCTTTCGGGCTCAAACGTGATATTTCTGCTCCAGGAATCCTCAGCCTTGTCCACCAAGTCCTTACCTAAGACGAACTGGACGTATGCTAATCGGATTCCGATAACCAGGAACACGATAAAAGCCAAAACAAAAACAGTGACTAACCGCTTGCGCATCGTAACATTGGATACTCTCTTCAAACAAATCTCTCCCTCGTGTACAAAGGTAGGCTTGTATCCATGTTATGACGGTTGGCAAGCTGATAGACCACTGTCCTGTTTTCTTATGTCGAGAATTCGACAGCAAGATAGTCGTTCTTATTCAGTTTCGTTCCTTTTTTGATACTTTGTGTCTTGGCATAGCCGCTGTTGATTGTTTCAACATCCAGCTGCAGGAGTTCTCCCAATTCAAGCACTTCACGCATGGACCACCCTTTAATATCAGGCATCGTTGGTTCATCCGTGACGATGATGGCGCGTTTACCCTCAAGAACGGTTTGACCGCTTTCAACACTCGTTGTAGCAACTTTATTACCTTCACCGACAACCACTACATCCATGCCAGTATCTTCTAGGGCTTTCTTTGTTGCGTTAGAAGACATACCTTCAATATCAGGTACTCGTTTTTCAGAGACTTCATTTTTATCGTCGGCTTGGTCCGGACTAATATCCATGTAATGCAGCGCGTTCTCCATTACATTTTTGAAGATGAAGGCAGATGGCTCACTGCCAGTCTCCGTTTCTTTCAATTCAGGCTGTAACACGGAAACATACATGATCAATTCTGGATCATCAGCAGGCGCCATGCCAAGGAAGGAGAATAGATAATTGTTCTTGCCCTCCATATAGCCGCCACCGTTTGGATTAGGAATTTGTGCCGTACCTGTTTTGCCAGAAACGCTATAATCATCCAATTTATACGGTTTACCAGTACCATGTTCAGAGGTCACAACCGACTCAAGGATTTTCAAAGTCTCATCTGCTGTTTCTTTCGATATTGGTTCTGCTTGTACTTTAGTCTCATTCTGTTCTACTACTTTTTTCGTGTCAGGATTGACGATTTTATCAATGATATGAGGCGTCACCATTTTACCATCATTTGCAATGGCACTCGCAGCGGTAATCATTTGGATCGGTGTTGCTGTCGTTCCTTGGCCATAAGATGCACTTATTTTCTCGGATTGATAGTTATAAAGAATGGTACCAGGTATCTCACCAGGAAGGTCGATTCCGGCCTTTTGGTCAAAGTGGAATTTCTTTAAGTAATTAAGAAACTTGTCCTCACCAATTTTATTTGCAACCAAATTTGCAACCATGACATTGGATGAACGTTGTATACCTTCGAGGTTGGTAATCGATCCCCAGCCTTCCTTCTTCCAATCATAGATTGTCGTTTCCTTATCCACTTTAAAGGATCCGGATTTATATTCCTCATCCGGATTCCATTTTCCCTCTTCAATAGCAGACGCGACTGTGAACATCTTCATAGTCGATCCTGGTTCCATCGGATTGGAAATGGCGTCATTATACCAGTTCTCCACGTTCTCCGGATCATTCGGATCATAGCTTGGCCGGTTGCTCATCGCTACAATCTCACCTGTTTTCGGATTCATGACGACTGCACTGATTTTCTTTGGATTCCACTTTTCATCCACTTGGGTGAGTGTATCCTCAAGTAAAGTCTGTATCTTCTGATCAATAGTCAGATAGACATTATCCCCATCTTGGGCTGCTTGCACTTCTTCACTTGGGTTCAGCAGTTTGTATCCATATCCATCTCTTTCATAGGATATATTACCATTTTTACCTGCAAGTTGATCATTAAGCTGCTGCTCAATACCTGTCATCCCCGTAATGAGTCCATCTTTTCGCTGGGCAAGACCGATGATCTGAGAGGCAAAAGTTCCATTTGGATAAAAGCGCTCTGCTTCTTCTGTGAACTGGATGCCCGGCAAATCGAGCTCTTCAATTTTTTTCTTTTGATCCTGTGTAAGACCTTTTCCTGCAGAGCCGAACTCCACTTGCCATAGACCTTCATCGATACCTTTTTGCAAACGTTCCTTTAAGTCGGCTGCATCAGCGTCAATGATATCCGCTATTTCTTCCGCAGTCTTGTCCACTTCCGTCACATGGATCGGATGGTCCTTATCCGCGGAGTACTTTTCACTAACAATCGCATAAATAGAATAAGTTGGCTGATCATACGCCAACTCCATTCCATTGCGATCCAGTATCTTCCCTCTCGTCGCTTCGAGCGTATACGAGTCGGTCCGCTTACTTTCCGCGAATTCTTTTAAATTGACCCCGGCAACTTCACCGGATGCCTGGATGAACAAGAAACGTCCAGCTAAGACAAGAAAGAGCAAGGCAAAGGCAGATAACAGAAACATCGCCATTCTTTGTGTCGTCTTGTTCTTTTTCATATTGACAGTACCTTTCTTATTCAGAGACTTTGTTTGCTTCTTTTACTTTAGCACTTTGTACCTTCAAACCTGCATCTCGCGCGATATCGATGATTCGCTCGGGTTTGCTTAATTCTTTCACTTCATAAGTCAGATCTTTATTTGCAACCTGCTGGTGGCTGATCTCGGAATCCAGTGCTTCCAAGTCACGATTGACGTTATACGTGGAAGCTGCGAAGGTGACGAAATAAGCTGCTGCTGCCAAGATAACTAAGCTGAATACGGCATATAGAACCTTTTCTCCCGGCGTAATCCACGTTTTCTTATTAACTTTTACTTTTACCTGTCGTTTAGGCTGCTGCTGCGGTCTTTGTGCCGGACTGCTCTGCTGCCAGCTTCTTGCACGTTCTGCGCTCAAGCTTATTCCTCCCCTGTATTAGAATTCGAATTTAGGACTCCACGGTTTTATTTTCTCTGCTACGCGGAGTTTTGCGGAACGGGATCTTCTGTTATCTTCCAGTTCCTCAACACTAGCCAATATCGGCTTTCTCGTAACAAGAGCAAACGGTGCCTTACTATCTTCCGGCAAAATCGGGATATTGCGCGGAACCGGCAGCGGTGTGCTCCATGATTTGAATGCCTGCTTACACATTCTGTCTTCCAGCGAGTGGAAGGTAATGACTGAAACTCTTCCTCCGACTGCAACTATCTCTGCTGTCTGCTGCAGGGCGTCCCGGAAAGCTTGTAATTCATCATTCACCGCAATCCGGATTGCCTGGAAAATTCGTTTAGCCGGATGGCCGCCTTTTCTTCTTGCTGGTGCAGGAATCGCTTCCTTGATCACTTCCACAAGTTCAAATGTTGTTTCAATCGGTTTCATTTCTCGTCTTTTCTCTATTTTTCTTGCAACTTGCTTGGAAAAATTCTCTTCTCCATATTGGAAGAAAATCCGTACAAGCTGCTCGTAAGACCACGTATTAACCACCTCGTAGGCAGAAAGCGCCTGGTGCTGGTTCATGCGCATATCAAGCGGCGCATCGTGCTGATAGCTGAATCCTCGTTCTGCCTGATCGAGCTGCGGTGAGGATACACCAAGGTCGAATACAACTCCATCGACTTCCGTGACACCTCTTTCCTCTAATTCGCTTTTCAGATCTCGGAAATTTGCCTGGATGTATTCGATTCGATCGCCATACTCCGCTAATCTTGCCGCTGTTGCCTCGATCGCTTGCTTGTCCTGATCAAACGCATACAGTTTACCTTTATCAGATAACTGCTTCAAAATCACTTCGGAGTGACCGCCTCCACCTAGGGTGCAATCCACATATGTACCTTCTGGCTTCACAGCGAGTCCTTCAATCGTCTCTCTGTTCAGCACACTATAATGTTCAAACAAGCTCTTACATCCTTTCGACTGCCATCAAATATCGAAATCAAGCATATTTTCAGCGATTTCAGCAAAAGATTCCTCAGATTCATCAAAATAGGAATTCCATTCGCTCTCCGCCCAGAATTCGATCCGGCCAGACACACCAATAATGGCAACGTCTTTTTCCAGCTTCGCATATTTCCGGAGCGGTGCAGGGATATTGATTCTCCCTTGCTTATCAAGCTCACATTCGACTGCTCCTGAAAAGAAGAAGCGAGTGAATGCACGGGCATCCTTCTTGGTCAATGGCAGCTTTTTTAGTTTTTCTTCTAGGAGTCTCCATTCCTCCATAGGGTATCCAAACAGACATTGGTCCAATCCACGGGTCAGTACAAAACGTTCCCCCAAGTCTTCTCGGAACTTGGCAGGTACGATAATACGTCCTTTTGTATCGACCGTATGCTGAAATTCCCCCATGAACATAGACTCCGCCCCCACTTTCCATTTTCATAGTACCACATCGCCCCACATTTCACCACCTCAATATTCACACTTTTTAATAGCATTTTCTCCCTTGCCTAGCGCTTTTTCGGAGTTTTGTGCACAAAAAAACGTGCATGGTCGTCGACCAGACACGCTTTCTGTTTCATTATAACGTTACGATATGGTGGGGGGTGGTGAAATCATAGCTTTTCTGCGCTAATTCGTGCCAAATCTCCACTCCATGCGTATTCCATAGTGAAAATATACTCCATGTCCGCTCCTGCAGTCCATTTTCTGGGTGAAGCGTACATTGGATATGGTCAAAGTGGGATAATGCCACACCATGCTGTTCTTTTATTCTAGCTTCCATTCGCTTGACCAGAAAATCAATATCCTCCTCTAAATGACGAAGATTCTTTTCTGCTAAGCTACCAAGATCATCAGCTATAGATGCGGCACTATGCCGCAATGGGGCGTGCAAATCAGCCATGGCTCGTTTCACTTGCTCGGATACAACTGCAATTGGAGGCTGCTGCTGTGCAGCAAGATAATGGATCTTTTCTGTTTCAACACCGAAAGCAATAGCTTTTTCAGGGCTAAGACGATAACGCTCGAGCAGTTTCTCTGTCTTGCTGTCCAGCATCGTGAAGGACAGACGCGGCATGACAGGCGGCATGTTAAAGCCAACTGCCTGGAAGCCTGGTTTAAGATTTGCCCAATAAGCGATTTCTCCAGGGCCGGCAATGAAACCAAGCACCGGCAGGAGATAGTCCTGCATGAGCGGACGCGTAACGACATTATTGCTGAGTCTTTCCGGCGCTGTTTCCGCTATAAGTAACAGTTCTTCTTCTGTAAAGACTGCTTCATCAGCCTTGCCTCGCCACTTGCCTTCGCTGTCACGCATAAGCAGTGTTCTTTCACCGTCAATATAACAGAACAGGTTAGCATCTTCAGATTCTGCGCCTAACACATCTGCGTAGCCCATCTGCTGAAGTTCCTGAGACGCTCCATAAACGCCTTGACTTATCTCCTGTTGCTTGCTGATCAGCTCCCGGAAAAATGGGCGTTCTATTTTCCGCAGTTGCGGATCACCGGAATCCAAAAGAACCAAACCTGTATTCTTGTATAGAAAATGTATGAATTTCGCGAAGAAATCGACGAAAGTCTCCGATTGGTCCATTATATTACTGACCGTGGAGTGAATATCCTTTGTGTATGCTGTCTCTGGCAGAGCAGCTATTACGTCCTGCAAGAAATCATGCATCAATCCGTTGTCCAGCACAATATCAGAAGCTGCTATCTTTTCAGCCTGATGCTGTTTCCACTTGAATTTCTTCAGTTTGTTACGATTTGGAAGGAAGATATGGTTAATCTCTTCGACGTCATGATCCTCACCTGCTATCCAGAAAACTGGTATGACCGTTGTGCCCAGTTTTCTACTTTGCTCGGAAGCAAGGGAAATGATGGAGGTGATCTTATGCAATGTCAATAAAGGACCCGTGAAAAGGCCTGCCTGCTGACCGCCGACAACAGCCACTGTTTTAGAATCAGCTAATTTATCGATATTATGGATTGTTGCTTGATCCGCTCCCCACTCTCTATTACATTTGTGAAGAAGTTCAACTAGCGCCTCTCTCGGGAATTTACGAGCTTCCAGCTCCTCCAGTCTAGTCGCATAGCTTTCTTGGCGGAATGGAGAAAAATTGAATTTCCCCATAATAGAAGGAAGCTCTGCCCGATAATCGGTCACCAATTTGTTCGGACTTTCCAGTCTCATTGGTTGTATTACCATATTAAGTACTCCTTTATATAACGTCTGATATGTATTACTGTCTGATAAATGTAACGATAACACCTGCCACAAGCAGCAGGATGTAAAGCGGACCGAACAAGAGGAAGCAGATACGCAGAAAGATGCGCCACACATGCTTAAAGACGATCTCACCGCGGTACTTGTAATGCATAAGCACTACCATAATGAACAATACCGCAAGGAATCCTATCATATAACCGATCACTGTATGCTGTAAAATGATTTGCAACATAATCATAACAGAAAAGATATAGAATACGGCAGTAGTTTGCACGCTATGGAGAAAAGCATTCCGTCTTTTATGGATGATCCGTCTGACGATCAAATAATAAATCCAAGTAGCAAGCGGCGGTACGGTAATTGCTGCCGCTAAAAGGTAAGCAAATAAGTGGGTCATTAATTAGTCCTCTCCTGCTGTTTGGTAAGTCCAAGTATACTATAGTAGACAAAATCCGTATAAGGAACGGCTTCTTTTGCATGATTTCGGATGTATCCGGATATAGATTCGATCTCCGTCTGTCTGCCAGCTTGTATATCTCTGTGCATAGAGGACAGATTAGCTTTCGTAGCATATATGATTCGGCGAACATTTGCCCATTGCTGTTCTTCCTCTAAACCTAGCGCATCTGCAGCTTCTTTGCATAACACCTCTGCTATCTTCTCAAAGGCAGAGTGTTCCAGCAGCTCACCATTCTTCACCTGATAAATTGCAGTCAACGGATTGATCACAGCATTCGCAATCAGTTTTGTGCCTAACATTACATGCCAATCCCGCTCAAATAAAATCGGGAAATCTGGTTTATGCAGCTGATTCACAAGTACTTCAGCGTAATTATCAGTCAGATCTGCAAGGCGAATTGCCGCTTCTCCTGTATGCTCTACGGTATGAGAGTCTATCCTTATAGCTCCATGTTCAACAGACCCGACGATAATCGGATAATCGAAATCTTCCTCCTGCAAAAAGTCAGTATGACTCATACCGTTTTGGAGGAAAACGACTGCAGCTTTAGCATGCAGCTTCAACTTTTTCCAAATTGGCGGCAAATCGTATTGTTTTACACAGACAATACATACATCCGCTTGTCCTAAAGCCCGCCAATCCGTAGAAGGCAATGTCTCCACGACTATCACTTCATCCCCGATATGAAGACCTTTCGCTGCAATCTCTTCGGACTGTTCTCGCGTTCTTGCCAAAAGCCGCACATCATGAAACCTGCCGAGTTTGGCGGCTGCAAGTAACCCGATCGCTCCTCCGCCGATCACATTGATTTTCATGTCCGTTCCCCCATTCGTACTATACCTAATTGTTTATTTTAGCAAAAGAAGAGACAGTATGGATATAAGAAATATAACGCTTGAATTTGTAAACGTTTTCATATATATTGAAAGCATAAGGCACACAGTGAAATTTTTTAATACGGAGAGGGGAATCTGTATGACATTTGCTAAAGTGGAAAAATTGCCAGTGAATTATAAGACAGCTGAGGATTTCGAACGCTTTGCCGCACAGGGGAACGCAGAGCTTTCGATGTTGGATGAGTTCCAGCTCAGTCTCATCGAAAGTGACGACGATACGCTTTTCTACGGAATTTACATGGATAAAGAACTTGCAGCGAGAATGGCGCTCACCTTTGTGAACGAACAGCGTGACAATACATTCTATCCGCCAAAAGGCTATGTGGAAATCTCCAAACTAGAAGTGCTGCCTGCATACCAAGGAAATAGACTTGGGTCATCTCTTGTTGAATTCGTGCAGTCCTTCGCCAAACCAGTTCGTACAAAAGCAAGGGTAAATTCGGAAGCTTTCTGGACCAGACTGAATTTTAAGGACAGCAGTAAAAAGGAAGATAGCTTGTCTGTTATGACATGGCAGCCGACAAAATAAAAAAAGCCCAACTGGGCTTTTTTATTTTGTTTCAGCTTCCTCGATTACCCAACGGCATAGCTTCTCCATTTCTATGCATGCATCCTGATACCGTTTAAGCTGATCCTTCAGCTTTGCATTCTCTTCTTTCAATGTCCGAAGTTCTTCCTGTGGTTCTTTTCTCGGCACTTGAAAATTCTGTTTCACTTTCTCAAGCAAGTCAATTGCTGCTTCCAAACTGATGGATTCTTTGTCATCCTTCACCGGAGCAGTTTCTTTATTTGACACTGGAAGCTGCTGTTTCCGCTGTTGCTTCGCGATTTCGATATCCGTTTGATAATATTGTCGGAGCGACGCATTCCAACGAAACCCACAAGCTGCCGCTGTACGGTTGAGCTTAACTGCGACATCACGAAAGGCATCCAGCTGCGTCTTCCCTTCCTGTATAAAATCCAGTACAGTATTTGCCAGTAAAACATCCTCTTTATCCGACCATGCATCTTGTCTCGTACTCTTCAAAACGCTTCCCCCCTCTTCTATTCTGCTATCAATGTATGCGAGAGGGAAAAATGCTAGACTAGAAAACGGACGATAGAATATAAAAAAACACCTATCGGCAATATTGCCGACAGATGTCGTCTTTGTTTCTTACGCTTCAACCACTGCTTTTCCATCGTAATGTCCGCAAGATCTGCAAACGTGGTGTGGTTTTGCAAGTTCTCCACAGTTAGAGCATTCTACCATTCCAGGTACATGCAATTTTTTGTGTGTACGGCGTTGGTTTTTTACTTTTTTAGAAGTTCTTCTTTTAGGTACTGCCACGGTCCTACACCTCCTTCAATCGTTACAATGCTTATTCGTCGTCCTTTTTCAAGAGAGCTTGCAGTTTCTCGAGCCTCGGGTCGATCTTGTCCTGCTGTGCTTTCTCACTGGCAAGCTGCCAGCCTTCTCCTTCTTTCGCAGCATTATCCAATGCCTGCGGATCGTCGGAGAAAACACGGAAAGGAACATCCAATAGGATATTTTCCTCTATATACGGTTTCAAGTCAAGCAGTTCTCCCTCAACAGGATGAATCTCTGACTCGTCATCCGCGCTTGCATATGGAGACAAAGTAAACAGTTCAGTCGTTTCAACATGGAATTCATACGGTACATCTACCAGAGTACGCGCACACGGAAGAATCATCTTACCATCTATTGCGAACTTGACAGTTATATCGTTTCCATACGATGTCGCCTGACCGCTGACCTTCACTGGATCAATCCGACGAATATCATTTTTGCCCTGGATGTCTGACACATCCACTTGCTCTGTAAATTCGAAAGGTTCAAGACCTTTAGCTTTAAGCTTTTGAACCGGAATTTTCACGTTAATTCACCTCATGGCAACAAAAGTAATTGTAAAAAAAAACAGGAGCTTTGTCAATATATTTTCTTTACACCAAGGCAATAATTAGCCTATATTCTTACTAAAGAACATTATTTCTATTATAACACGTAAGAAAAGCGGAGAAAACCGTTTAGGAGCGGAGAAGGAAACGAGAAAGCCCGGAAGGAGGCGTCCTTCCTTCTGTAGGGATTTATCGATTCCGGCGCAGCTCCTGGTTTTCGCAGCTAGACACCCTAAGAAAAGCGAAAGAAACCGTTTAGAAACGGAGCAATAAGCAAGGGAGCCCGGAGTGGG
This sequence comes from Terribacillus sp. AE2B 122, assembly GCF_902497585.1. Lineage (NCBI taxonomy): Bacteria > Bacillati > Bacillota > Bacilli > Caryophanales > Bacillaceae > Terribacillus > Terribacillus sp. AE2B 122. Next base: position 992,404 of record NZ_LR700942.1, read on the forward strand.
TGCTCTCCCCACGCAGGGATCAATTGCTTTTAGCGCAGTTTCTGGTTTCTGGAGCTAGACACCACCCGAAAAGAGGAAGAAACCGTTTAGAAACGTAGGAATAAGTAATTAAGCCCGTGACAGACCTAAAAAATACAGAAAGGAGTCTTCTTATGAAGGCAAATGGCCTCATCGTCGAATACAACCCTTTACATAACGGTCATGTTTATCATATACAGCAGGCACAAAAATTAACCGGGAGCGATTGCACAATTGCCGTAATGAGTGGTAATTTCACACAGCGGGGTGAACCGGCCATTTTGGATAAGTTCAGTCGTACAAGAGCGGCACTTTCTGCTGGTGTCGATTTGGTTGTCGAATTGCCCTTCCTTTATGCGGTGCAGCATGCTGATTTGTTTGCTAAAGGAGCAGTTTCCATCCTTGATGCACTGAAAGTAGAGCATCTTGTATTCGGTTCTGAAAACGGAACTATCGAATCGTTCCATGAGGCACTAAAAGAACGGATAAAGAATCAGGCAGCATTTAAGAGTATCTTGAAACAACAACTGGATAAAGGCTTATCATATCCGGAAGCAAATCGTACAGCGTATGAATTAGCTGGAATCAGCTCCACACTCGATCTTAGCAGCCCCAATAATATTTTAGGATTTGCATATCTTCAGGCAGCAGAGGCGCTTTATACACCAATGCAGGTGGATACAATCCGCCGTATACAAGCAGATTATCATGAACAGTCTATTACCGGCCCGATTGCAAGTGCCACATCAATCCGCTCTGCTTGGCAGGACGAGAAGACACAAGAAGTGAAAGCAGCAGTGCCAATAAAGACATTTGAATTATTGGAAACGGAAGAACTTCACAGCTGGGAAGCCTATTTCCCGCTTTTACGCTATCTTATCTTAACTCGACCTGCTGAAACACTGCGCCAAATTCATGGGATGGATGAGGGATTGGAATACCGCTTCAAAAAATATATTCACCAGTCGTTGAATTTCCAGCAGTTTTTATCTCTGATTAAAACAAAACGCTATACATGGACAAGGCTGCAGCGCGTTTGTGTTCACATATTATCTAATACTCAAAAGCACATAATTAACGAACATCTAAATGGAGCAGCATGCCCTTATATCCGTATTCTCGGCATGACTAAAACTGGACAGGCATTTCTCTCTTCAAGGAAAAAGCAGCTTGACGTTCCCCTATATACTCAATTGAAGGACGGCATGCATCCAGTTGCTGATTTAGAACTGCAAGCAGCAGATGCCTATTACAGTATTTTATCTCCCGAAATTGCTGCCGCTTCACGCAGACAAGAGATATCTCCGCCTATATTCGAATAATAAAAAGGATGCATCAACGCGATGCATCCTTTTTATTATTTTGCAGGCATTTCTTCTAAGTATTTTTTCGCATCATCAAAGGTATTGACTGGTACAACCTTCATATCTGTATCGATATCTTCTGCTGTTTGTTTCGCAACCTGATAATTTGAATCTTCGGCATCTTGTTCATTTGGAGCAAAGAAGACATCACAGCCTTCTTTATCCGCTGCTACAACCTTCTTGTCGATTCCACCGATACGGCCGACATTTCCTTCATAATCTACTTCGCCCGTTCCGCAAATCTGAAAGCCCTTCGTCATATCTTCCTCTTCCAGCTGATCATAAATTTCCAAGCTGAACATAAGTCCCGCACTCGGTCCGCCGATTTGTCCGCTTGAGAAGGTCACTTCAGGATCTTCCGTGACATCACGATCGGTTACGAGCGTAATACCAATACCAGGTATCTGGGTATCTGGCAGTGCTTGAAGCTTTAATTTCTTCTCCAGCTGTTTGTCATCTCGTTCTATTCTCAGGGTAATGGTATCACCCACATGTTTGGACGTGACATAACTTGTCAGATCTGTTGCTTCCTTTACTTGCTGGTCATCTACAGCCGTGATGTGATCACCTTGCTTGAGCTGGCCATCAGCTGGCAAATCTTTAACGACTGACACAACATATACACCTTTGTAATCAATTTGCAGTTCAGCACCCGCCGCCTCATAGGCAACGACGGTAGAAGCTTCTTGGGAGCTCTCCATCTGCATCAGCTGCGCTTGGGTGTATTCTTCCTCAGAAACACCCTCTGGTATAACATCTTCAAGTTTTTCGATTTGATGATATGGCAGTATTTTAGCCATCACATATTGGAATGGCGTTGCTTGTCCGCCCCGTACGGTGACGAGGTGCATATCACCTTCGCTCTTCTCACTGCCATCTACAGAGACTATTGGATCAAGAGCATCTGCTGCACCCGGCTTGTATACATAATATGGCATTCTGTAAATTCCGGAAAAACAGAAGACGATGATCAGCAGCAGAATAACGAACAAGATATAACGTGCATTCTGTTTCATCTACAAGTTCCCCTTCTGTGCCCGCTTTCTCTACTTATTCAGAAGAAGAAGCATATTTACCTTTTGAGCACGCGTATAGTTAAGATAGCCTGTACAAACTGGCTGAATTTAAGTTTACTACTTCGAATTCAAGAAGTACAGCTGTCACAAATCGGAGGGATTTTCTGTGCAAAAAATGAAATCAGTTCTGCTGGCTGGGTCTGCACTGCTACTGGCCGTAAGTTTAATAATGTATCCAGACCCATCATTACAGGCCAGTATACGTGGATTGAATATGTGGTGGGAAGTTGTTTTTCCATCCCTCCTGCCTTTCTTTATCACTGCAGAACTGCTAATTGCGTTTGGAATGGTCCGTTTTATAGGAGTTTTCTGTGAGCCGATCATGCGGCCTTTGTTCAATGTTCCGGGTGTCGGAAGTTTTGTGCTAGCAATGGGCATGGCCAGCGGATATCCATCAGGCGCTAAATTGACAAGCCGGCTGCGTCAAGAAAAACAGCTGACAAAGATTGAAGCCGAGCGTCTTGTTTCTTTTACGAATGCTAGCAACCCTCTTTTTATAGTTGGAGTGATTGCCGTAAGCTTTTTTGGGGAAGCAGAGCTTGGCATCCTATTAGCCGCAGCGCATTATGGAGGTAATATACTTGTAGGTATCTGCATGCGTTTCTACGGCCGATCCCAACCTCGCTCGTCTTACGTTAGGGAAAAAGGACTGGTCAAACGCGCCTTTAGGGAATTGCATGAAACACGTATGGCTGATAAAAGACCATTCGGAAAGATTTTTGGAGATGCCGTCGTAAATTCTATTCAGACATTACTTATGATTGGCGGATTCATTATTATGTTTTCCGTTTTTAATAAGCTATTATTCATCTTAGGCATAACGGATTCCCTGGCATATGGTTTAAAGCTGCTAACTAGTATTTTTGGTATTCCTGCTGAATTAGTTGTCCCAATGTTCTCTGGATTATTCGAAATAACAATGGGTGGTCAAATGATCGCTCAAGCATCAGGATCTAACTTTTTCTTCCCTATCATTATCGTCAGCTTCATTCTTGCATTCAATGGTTTTTCTGTCCAAGCCCAAGTAGCAAGTATTCTCGCTGAAACAGATATTCGATTTGCTCCGTACTTTTTCGCCCGCCTGCTGCATGGGTTCATTGCTGCTGGCTTAGCAGCTATTCTTTATGGACCGCTTTACGCCAAGCATCAGGAAACAAGCATTCTTACCTTCTTACAAGAAAAAACAGCTCCCGATACTTCCTTGGAGCTGCTTCGTTTTCTTTCGTCTTTCGGTCCTGCATTCACGCTCATCATGCTTGCAGTCGGCACACTAATCCTGCTAAAACGCCGATTAAATTAGAATTTTTGCTTGATGGCTTCTTGTACCGGGGGAGGCACGAGCTTACTTATGTCAGCTCTAAAACTTGCTGCCTCCTTCACGATACTGGAGCTCAAGAAATTATAAGCTGAATCTGCTGTTATGAAGATAGTTTCTATTCCTGGCTCTAGATGCCTATTAATACCGCTAATCTGCATCTCATTTTCAAAATCACTCACAGCCCGCAGTCCGCGGACCAGAACTTTCGCATCATGTTTTCTGGCAAAATCAACGGTGAGACCTTCCGATTTAACAACTGATACGTTTGAAATATGTCTTACCGATTGCCGCAAAAGCTCCATTCGCTCTTCTTCGTTGAACAGCGGCTTTTTCTTACTGTTCACTGCAACAGCCACAATTACTTTATCAAATATTGCTGCGGCTCTCTGGATAATGTCTACATGGCCATTTGTGACTGGATCGAACGAACCTGGATACATAGCAATCGTCATCACTCATCCTCCCGAGCAGCTTGATAGATGGTAATAGCGGTAGTATTTCCATAAACGTCTTGTTTTACAGCTTGCAGTCCAGCGATGAACTCTGGTAGTTCCTTCTTCGCATCGTGCTCGCAAACAATTCGTCCGTTCGCTCTCAAAATACCTGCTTCACTAATTTGCTCCAGAAGACCTTCGTATGACATCTTATGATACGGCGGATCCAGAAAAATAAGATCAAACTGTTTCTCCCTTTTTACGACTGCCTTCAGCGCACGCAGCGCATCATTCCGGTATACTTCCGAATAATCTGTCAGCCTCAAGGTTGTCAGGTTCTGTTTGATTGTCTCGACAGCTTTCCCTTGCTTATCTACAAAGATACAGTGTGTCATTCCTCTACTCAAAGCTTCTATCCCAAGTCCGCCGCTTCCTGCGAACAAATCCAGGCATTCTCCGCCTTCAAAAAAAGGTCCTAGCACCGAGAACAAGCTCTCCTTCACTTTATCCGTCGTTGGTCTTGTCAATTGGTTCGGGACAGCCTTTAACGCCCTGCCTTTATGCTCTCCAGCAATCACTCGCATTTCATTCCACTCCTTCAAAAAAACGATGTATATTCCCGCCTAAGCCGGTCCATACTGTACTATTGAAGCGGCTATCACGCTAATAGCTGCTTCATGAACACGGAGAAGACTTACGTTTCCCCATAAGTTCTTCCTCCGGTTTCTCCTCTCCCTTTGCCTGTTTGTTTTCATTGGAAACAAAAGGCGCCTGCAGGGCTCTTCCTGCAGGCTTTTTTTATATCCCAATCTTATAATCGTATTCTTTCGCTTTATCCTGTTTCGCATTCTCGAAATCGGTACGGATGAAGGGACGATAAGATAACGCCGTCTTAGAGACGAATGGCAGCTTATTCAATACTGCTTCCCTCTCTTCTGCTTCTTCCAGGTTCACGTATATCATCGCATATTTAAGCTTCTTGGATACGAAAACCAGGTGTCCGTGCCGCTTCAGCTGCTTGATATTCTTCATATGCTGGAACCATACGACGATTCCTTGCCGTTTTGTCAACATAATTGATGTTCCTCGCTTTACAGCTTTTTTCTTAGTGTAGCAAAGCCTGACCCCTTGGGGCAACACAAAAAAACCGGCAAGCCTAAGCTTACCGGAATATTGTCAGGAAGCACACCCGCAGGCGCCGCCACTTCCACAGCCGCAGCCAGAGTCTTTCAAAGCTGCACCAGAGCGCGGAGCTTTGACATTCTCGCTCACAGTTGAGGCGAGTTTGGCACTTATATCATCAAGCAGTTTTTGCAGATTACGCTCTGCTATTTTAAATGCCGCAACGTTGGCATCCATATCCATCTCACGCTTCTTGCTGCGGATTTCCTTCATGATGAAGCTGTAATCAGGGTGGTATCTGCCGAATCGCTGCACTTCTTCATACTGTTCCTTTATAGCTGTGAATGCGTCGATTTTCGCTTTCGTTTCGCTATTCTGGTAGAGTGCGGATTGCGCGGAGCTATACGCCGCCATCACTTCCGAGTCACGGATCATTACACCCAATTGCTCGGACTTCTCCAGAAGCTCAACGAATTCCGTAGTTGCAAACATAGAACCACCTCCCCTATTATCATACCAAATAATAGGGAAATGAAAAGTGTTTAATCCCGCATTGCTCTTGCCATCTGTATCAGCATGTTCACCATGCTCAGCTGATCCCCAAACTGACCAATACGCTGCGGAACAGTTTTACCGTAAAAATAATTCGCCTGCTTTTCCAAATCAGTGAATGTGCTCGGGTCACGCGCGAGTGTGCGGTACCATACCGGGTGAAGTCTGACAAAACGGAGCAGTTCTTCCCGGTGCTGCAACCTTTGATAGATTTCCTGCCGCATCACCCTACCTCCTTTTAGTCCTTATGAAAGAATGTTGGCGTCTTCTTCTTTGAAGGAAACTGCTGTTTCACACCTTGATATTGTCCAATTAATTGCTTTATATTTTCAAGCGCTCCATTCAAATGATGGATATGGCCCTGCAGTTTTTGCAAATCTAACTGATTTGCCATTCCCATCACCTTGTTAAACATTTCTTTTCCTGTCTCTTCTGATTCCTTTTCTGTTTGCTCTGCCTCTGCTTTTTCCTCTGTTTCTGCTTTTGCATTCTCTCCATTTTTATATGCTTGCCAGCTCGGATCCTCTTCACCCAGCAGCACCCACTTTTCATAGTATGGCTGCCACCCTGCCTGATTCTGCCTAACTTCTTGAATCAGCTTAGGATGCTGCTGAACGAATTGTCTGAATTCCTGAATAGAAGGATGCAAATTCGTATCGGACATTACATTCATCTCCTAACCAGATAAATACCCTCTCTGACCAATGTATGAAAGACTCCGGTAAATGACACAAAAAAAACGGGATTCCTCAGCGGAAACCCCGTTATTGTAAAAGAAAATTCTGGGTATAGTAGTAACGATACACGCCTACACCAAGCTCTTCATATGATGCGTCAAGCATTGTCTTACGATGCCCTTCACTATTCAGCCAACCAATCATTGCTGCAGGAGCATCTGTATAGCCAGCAGCGATGTTCTCTCCTGCACTTTGGAATCTGACCCGACCGTCTGCCAGCCGATCTCCAAGTTCCTCACCACTTGGCGTCACATGAGAGAAATACTGCTGCTTCTGCATGTCTTCACTATGACCAAGCGCAACAGCGGCTACCTGATCATTCCATTCGAGCGGCGGAACATCAAAATGTGAACGCATAACATTCGTTATTTCAATGACTTGCTGTTCCATTCCTCCCTGTACCTGCTGCCATTCTTCATTCGATAGCTGAGGCTGCTCAGGCAGCTGACCAGTATATGTTACGTCATAAGGACGCTCCATTACGAGCTGTTCATCAGTCAGCACTCGTACAGCAGTCAGTTCATCCTCAAATGTATCGAAATAGAACTGAGCGAACAAACCATCACCAATCTGGGCAAGGGGCTGTATCTGCTGATCCTTTTCCTTCAGCTTGAACGTATATCGATCGCTATCATATCGAAATGAAACTTCTTCTTGAAGCGGGTAATCCTGTTCTACTTCCTCCCGGCTCTCACCAAGCTTTGCTTTTGCAAGGGATGCTTCACCGACAGCAAAGGCAGTGATAACACGACCATCTTTTACACCATACTGTGCATAAGCATCACCTTTATCATATATATACCACTCATAACCATAAGAAGACTGATCAATTCGATTTGGTTCACCTTGATCCTCTTCTAATGTTTCAGGCGCTTGATTGATCCACCGCTCTATATCCCCATTCGGCTTCTGGGCAGCTTCCGCCTTTGGTGTTTGCTCTGTATCCCCCGACTTTGCATCCTGGGCAGGAGCCAGATATTCATCCTTGTTCCAAAAGAACAACACGCCTGCTCCCACTACGAGTAACAATAATACGATTCGTAAGCTCTTCATGCATCCTGCCCCCTTTCCATAAGTTGCACCTATTATAATACAAAATCCATTTCGGAGATAGTCGACTCCTTCGACAAGCTTCACATACCATCTGCAGGAAGCAGCTGTCGATAAGTTCGGAACTGAATCAATCCTTCTATCTGACCAAGCTTTTTGAAGCCGCATCTTGTCAGGACTTCTTGCTTTTCTTCCTCCTCTGGCTTACAGAATGCATGTATTGTCTCGATGCCATGCTTCAGCAGCCAATCGCAAATGCTGATTATTGCTTCATCTTCGTATCTTTTCCCCTGCATCTCCTCGCGAATATCAAAATATAACTCAGCTTGAGCAGCATCTTGAGAAGGCTGTTTAATAAAAATATCTCCGACCATATCCTTTTGATATTTTGTATGTAAGATCCATGGTCCAAAACCGTAGCTTGTCTGTCCAGTTTCAAATTCCTCCAGATATAGAGGCAGCTCTGCCTTCAAGGCATTTGTCGGCCAATCCGTCACATACGAAATTTCCTGTTCATAAAAGAAGGTAACAGGAAATCGAACGAGCTGCTTTCCCATCTCCATTGTTATAGCTTTCATAATTAAACGCGGTGTTTCCATATCCATTTACTTTCCCTCTCTCCGGTGCACATTTATGGTTCTTATTCCCGATACTTCCTACTGCATAAACACAAAAAAACACCTCCATATGGAGGTGTTTTTTATTAGAAGATCGCAGGAGTTGTGAAAACCACAAGTGCGATAAAGAAAATCATCAAGTAATTCAGGCTAAAGACGAACATCCATGTCGCCCACTTCAAATCATTTTTCATAAAGAACCCAGCGATACCGATTGCAAGCCAGCCAACGTTTAATACACTAGCGATGACAACAAATACAGTTCCCAGAGAAGTTAGGTAGAATGGAAGCGGAAGCAAACATGCTGTATAAACGACAATCTGGCGCTTCGTAATTCCAAAGCCGTATACAGAAGGCAGCATCGGGATATTAGCAGCTTTATAATCATCTGCTTTTTTCATAGCTAATGCTAAGAAATGCGGTGTCTGCCAGATAAACATGATAGCGAAAACAATCCAAGCCTCTGTGCTTAAACCGCCATCAATAGCAGCGTACCCGATTAGCGGAGGAACCGCACCAGAGAAACTTCCAATTGCTGTATTGATTGTATAACGACGCTTAGACCACATCGTATAAAGTACAACATAAGCAAACCAGCCGAAAATACCAATTGCTGCAGCTTGCCAAGTTGTCAGGAATAGAAATCCGACGCCGAGGACTGTGAATCCAATTCCCATTGTAAGAACGACAGAAAGCGGAATCGTACCTGTTACCGTCGGACGTTTTTTCGTCCGTTTCATCACGTGGTCGATATCACGATCGTAATAGTTATTGATCACACATCCGCCAGCTATGACCAATCCGCTTCCGAGCATCATGTAAATGAATGTCGGGATATGGTCGACGAATTGTTGGTTCGTCATATAAAGTGCGAGCCAGAAACCGCCGAAAGCAGTCAACAGATTTGAATTTATAATACCAGTTTTTATAAGCGCCTTGAAGTCTGTCCACAGACTAGTAGTAGAATCGGCTTGTTCAGCACCGTTCAATACTTGTGAAGAAGTTGTTTCGATCTTTTCCACACCAGCACATCCTTTCTGCTTGGTTAAACATAATTCTTGTATTCTATCACACTTTTAACATTGTAACACGTCCAGCTGCGTCAATTGAAACGTGTTTTTGACAATTTGCTGAACTAATACTTTATCTTCTCACTCCATTCATTGAAGCACGGAAAAGCACAGGTCATAAAATTGACAAGAAATGTGTCCTTCTATAAATAGATTTCATGTTACGATAGGCTTAATGTTTTTATCCTAGCTATAAGTTTGTATATAAGAGGTGTTTATACATGAAATTATTGAAAACCTTATCTGTGATCAGCACGATAGGTATGCTGTTCATCTTGCTTGGCGGCGCCCTTGTTACCAAGACGGGCTCAGCTGATGGCTGCGGACAAAGCTGGCCGTTGTGCGAAGGGGCTTTAACCAACATTACGCCCGAGCTTATTATAGAAGTCGCCCACCGATTTGTTTCTTCAACAATGGGGATCGTCATTCTGTTACTGGCAATCCTCGCTTGGCGCAAAATCGGTCATATTCGAGAAGTTAAGTTCTTGTCCATCGTGGCAGTAGCCTTTCTTGTAATACAAGCATTAATTGGAGCAGCTGCTGTTGTTTGGCAGCAATCCGATACTGTATTGGCGCTGCATTTCGGAATCTCACTTATTTCCTTCGCTTCTGTGCTTCTGCTTACTCTCATAGTATTTGAAGTGGACAAGAAGTTCGATGCACGCGCACTTGTTATCAGAAAAGGTATGCGAATTCAATTTTATCTGCATACAATTTTCATTTATTTGGTTGTTTATACCGGAGCGCTTGTACGTCATATGAATGCAAGCCTTGTTTGCGGAGATTTCCCTCTATGCTCGAATGCAGATCCAGGTCTTTTCGGATTGAGCACAGCGCAAATGGTACAGATGCTTCACCGCGGTGCAGCTATGCTAGCGCTTGTCTGGTCCTTCATCATCATGATTCAGGTGCTTCGTCGTTACAAAGGGCACGCCGTGATGACTAAAGGCTGGATCATCAGCTTTTGTCTCCTAGCCGCACAAGCAGTCGTCGGTATGCTTGTCATTTTCACTGGAATGAATCTATTCGTGGCTCTCATGCATTCGTTGATTATCAGCGTCTATTTCGGCATCATGACTTACTATATCATGCTGTCCTTCCGAAGCGCGAAATACGAAAAAGAACTATAAAAAAATCCACTGCCATCTTAGCGGCAGTGGATTTTTTTTTATTCAAATTCTACAAGCAGATCTCCAACCTGGATTGGTTCTCCATCTTTAACGTATACTTCTTTGATCGTACCATCAAATGGCGCTTGTACTGTTGTCTCCATCTTCATCGCTTCTGTAATTAGGAGCTGTTGACCCTTTTGTACTTGCGCACCGCCAGCAACTAATGATCTAATAACTGTTCCAGGCATTGTTGCACCAATATGCTTCTTGTTCTGTTTATCAGCTTTTGGTGTCGTCTTTACTGTGGCCTGAACTTGTTCATCACGCACTAGAACCTCGCGAGGCTGTCCATTAAATTCGAAGTAAATCGTCCGCATTGCATCTGAACCCGCTTCGCCAATTGCGACAAGCTTTACGATCAAGGTTTTTCCTGGTTCGATTTCTACTTCGATTTCTTCATCCAGCTTCATACCATAGAAGAATGTTGGTGTTGTCAGTACAGACAAGTCACCATAAGCTTCTTTGAAGGCTGCGTATGTTTCAAATACTTTCGGATACAGTGAGTAAGCAACAACATCCTGTTCCGTAATGTCAGCTTCCACTTTCTCGTCCAATTCACTTCGCAGCTGATCAAAATCGACAGGAGGCAACAATTCGCCAGGTCGATTCGTAATTATTTCACGATCTTTCACAATCACCTTCTGCAATTCTTTCGGGAAGCCGCCATATGGCTGCCCGAGGTAGCCTTGTGCGAATTCTATTACAGAATCCGGGAAGTCAAGAGCTGCACCTCTTTCAATGACACTAGTTTCATCCAAGTCGTTTTGAACCATGAATAACGCCATGTCACCTACAACCTTAGAAGAAGGCGTTACCTTAATGACATCTCCGAAAAGGTCGTTTACCCTTCTGTACATAACCTTCACTTCATCCCAGCGATCGCCTAACCCAACTGCATTAGCCTGCTGCAGCAGGTTGCTGTATTGTCCGCCCGGCATTTCGTGCAGATACACTTCTGCGTGCGGAGCTTTCATACCGCTCTCGAAGTCACTGTAGCGGTTGCGGACATCTTCCCAATAAGAACCGAGCTCGTCATAATTTTCGACATTAATGGATGGTCTGCGTTCCATCCCTTGCATCGCGTGATAAAAAGAGCTGGCGCTAGGCTGAGAGGTAAGACCAGCCATAGAACCTGCAGCAACATCGACGACATCGACACCAGCTTCAACAGCCTTCATGTATGTTAGAACACCGTTGCCACTCGTATCATGCGTATGCAAATGAATTGGAAGTGATACAGTATCCTTCAAAGCGCTGACCAGATCATATGCAGCCTGCGGTTTTAACAGTCCTGCCATATCCTTGATGCCAATAATGTGAGCACCTGCTGATTCAAGTTCTTTTGCCATCTTCGTATAATATGCTAGATCGTATTTCGTCCGGCTCGGATCCAGGATATCCCCGCTGTAACAAAGTGCAGCTTCTGCCACCTTATTTTGCAGTCGTACAGCCTCAATAGCGGGCTTCATATTTTCAATCCAGTTTAAGCTATCGAAGATACGGTATACGTCAATGCCAGCTTCAGCACTCTCTTTGACGAATTTTTCAACTACATTGTCCGGATAGTTTTTGTAACCGACAGCATTGCTTGCACGAAGCAGCATCTGGAATAACACATTCGGCATTTTCTCCCGTAGTTTAGTCAAGCGCTCCCAAGGATCTTCCTTTAAGAACCGATAAGCTACGTCGAAGGTAGCACCGCCCCACATCTCGACTGAAAATAGGTTAGGCAATAGTTTCGCAGTTGGCTCAGCGATTGTTAATAGATCCTTCGTTCTAACACGTGTAGCAAGAAGTGATTGGTGAGCATCACGGAAGGTTGTATCCGTTAGCAAGACTTCTTCCTGCTCTCTCAGCCAGTCGGAAAGCCCTTCAGGACCATGCGCGTCCAGAATTTGCTTTGTTCCGTTTTGATAATCAAGCCCTTTTGAAAGCTTCGGAATTCTTGGATACGGAAACTCAGGTTTTTCGACCTTTCCACTGCCATCAAATCCATTAACAGTTGTATAGCCGATATATTGGAGCATTTTTGTTCCTCTATCCTGACGTTTCGGGAAGGTAAACAATTCCGGTGTTTCATCGATAAAGCCAGTCGTATAGTCAGCAGACAAAAACTTGTCATGCAGGATGACGTTTTCCAAGAATGGGATGTTTGTCTTGATGCCTCGAATACGGAACTCTCGAAGGTTCCTTTCCATCTTATAAGCAGCTTGTTTGTAATCCGCTGCCCACGTCGATACTTTTACAAGCAAGGAATCATAGTAAGAGCTGATGACGGAACCTTGGAACGCATTCCCACCATCCAAACGAACACCAAATCCACCACTGGAACGATAAGCCATAATTTTCCCGGTATCTGGCATAAAGTTATTAAGCGGATCCTCGGTTGTCACACGTGCTTGAATCGCATAGCCGTTTGTTCTTATCTCTGACTGTGCAGGGATATGAAGGCGTTCATCTGAAAGGCTGTACCCTTGAGCAAGCAAAAGCTGTGTTTGGACGATATCCACTCCTGTAACCAGCTCGGTAATCGTATGCTCTACTTGAACACGAGGATTAACCTCGATGAAATAGAAGTTGTTATCCGCCACAAGAAATTCAACTGTTCCGGCATTCAAATAAGAAACATTTTTCATTAATTTAACAGCCGCATCACAAATAGCAATTCGAAGTGTTTCCGGCAGGCCGACACTTGGAGCTACTTCAATAACTTTTTGATGCCTTCTCTGTATGGAACAGTCACGTTCGTATAAATGTATAATGTTTCCGGCACTATCCCCAAGGATCTGTACCTCAATATGTTTTGGATTTTCAATTAGCTTCTCAACGTACACTTCATCACTGCCGAATGCAGCTTTAGCCTCTGATTTTGCTCGCTCATAAGCCTCGGCAAGTTCATCCGCCGAGCGTACGACACGCATACCTCGCCCGCCGCCGCCCAAAGAAGCTTTGATGATGATTGGATAGTTATGAGTATCGACGAAAGCTCTCACTTCGTCCAGCTCTTGGACTGGTCCATCACTTCCTGGGATAACTGGTATTTCTGCAAGCAACGCCTGCTGTCTCGCCTTCACTTTATCCCCAAACATGTCCAACTGTTCGCTGCGCGGGCCGATAAAGATGATTCCTTCTTCTTCACAGCGTCTTGCAAAGTGGATGTTCTCAGAAAGAAATCCATAGCCTGGGTGAATAGCGTCTGCACCGGAAGTTTTTGCAATTTCAAGAATATTTTCGATGTCAAGATAGGCATCAATCGGCTTTTTCCCTTCGCCGACTAAATATGCCTCATCCGCTTTGAAGCGGTGACTGGAGGATTTGTCCTCTTTTGAATAGATTGCGACTGTATGTATTCCAAGCTCGACACAAGCCCGGAATACACGTATCGCAATTTCACCTCTATTTGCTACTAGAACTTTGTTGATTCCCCTTAGTTCGTCCATCGTTCTCCTCCTCTAGTCTTTTCCCTAGTTTGTGTAGTAGTACTAGTGGTGCGGATCCTCTGTCGATTGGAGGGACGTCTTCCCCGCTTATCCTGCGTGAAGGTGCTTTCTGACACGATCAGCTCTTGCGAACGTACATGCTTGGCAATGTTATTCAATATACCCATAGAAGCGAATAGAATCATCAAGGATGTACCACCGTAACTGACAAATGGCAGTGTAACACCTGTGATTGGCAATAGACCGGTGATTGCGCCCAGGTTGATGAAGGTCTGGATCCCCACCATCGACGAAATGCCTATTGCCAATAAAGAACCGAAACTGTCTCGACATTGTCTGGCGATATAAAAACCGCGCAGCACAATGATCGCAAGCATCGCCAATACGGCAGCGACTCCGATAAATCCGAGTTCCTCCGCTATGACAGCCATAATGAAGTCTGTGTGCGGTTCCGGCAGATAACCTAACTTTTGGATGCCTTGTCCCAATCCATCTCCTAATATACCACCATTTCCGATAGCTAGATAGGATTGTACAAGCTGGAAACCTCCGTCTTGAACGTTGTCTTCACTGAATGGCTGATAAGCTCCGGTGAATCGCGAGATACGTTCTTCGTTAATCATGTGCGGCATTACAGCGAGTATAAGTCCGACACCTGCAGCAATCAGAAGGCTCAAATGCCTCAAACGTATACCTGCACTGACTATGATCGAGCAGGAAATCAGGAATACGATAGAAGCTGAACCAACATCCGGCTGAATAACGATCAAGCCAAGTATAAGCCCTAATGCAATAAGAGGCGGTAAAACACCTTTTGAGAAACTATCCAGGTATTTCTGTTTCTTCGCATAAACTGCAGATAGATAGATGATCATACCCACTTTAGCCAGCTCTGCCGGCTGCAGGCTGAAGAAACCAAGATTAAACCAAGATCTGGATCCGTTCACTTTACCAGTGAACAAAACCAATACGAGCATAACAATGATAACCAGCATGATCGGTTTAATCCATTTCTGGAACTTCTGATATGGAACAAAACAGAAAAACGCAAAGACTGGCATCGCTAAAGCGATCCAAATCAACGTTCTGATAAAGAAGGAAGTGGCTGGCTGATCAAACTTGACAACCGCTACCGTATAGCTTGCACTATAAACCATTACTGCGCCAAATGCAGTCAGCAGCAGCGGAGTAAATAGCAAAGTAAAATCGAAATTACGCAATCTTTTTTTCATCTTAAAGCTCCCATAGTATGTATTTTACAATCGTTACAAATCGCCAGATTCATAGAATAATAAAAAAACCCCGCCAAATTAAAGGGCAATGGGGTTTCATCTTTCGTATGGGATGCCCGTACAAGCAATTGCAGGCGGCCTTCAGCTGTTAAGGACGCATAGACCGCTGTGCTGCCTCATGCAGCACATTCAACTGCCTTTCCAAGTTTTCAAGAAGCTCTTTTCCATCTTCTTCTTTCACGAGATTCAATCGAATTGCAAAATCTATCTCACGTGACAAACCAAACATTTGTGTATCGAGTACTTCTTCATAAAGCGGACATTGCGGCATCGTCAAATTGTCCATCTGTACTTTAATTAGTTTAAGTATTTTATCAGCATCCGCCAAAAGAAGGGCATATGCTTTCTCTTGATTACTAACGGTGATCTCAGATATCAATATTATCCCTCCGTTAAACAGACTTCTTCTATACAATTCTAGCGGTAGTCCTGCTAAATTGCAAGACACGTCCTGGTAATATTTTTGTCGAATCGTTGTCAATTGTCACAATCTTTATGTTAAGCTATATCTATAGATACTCTGGAAAAGGAAGTGTCGCTTTATGGTAATCACCCTGACAGGCAGAGTGGATTTTCCACTCACACTTGATCCATCCGTCTGGATTTTTGACGATCGCAAAATCCTTTTTGAAAACGCTTTTAAAGAGGTTGAGACAATTCCTGCTGCGGAAGAAAAGCACTGGGATCGCTCTATTTATCAGCAAAAGATGAAGCCGCCTATTAATAAGAGTCTTACAAAGGCTGAAAGAAAACTGGCACTCGAGAACAGTTATGTAATGCCCATTTCCGATTTTCTCAAAACAGCCAGTATACAAGAAGATGCCACGCATGCGGTATTTATGACAGACTCTGGTGAAGAAATCGTACCTTTGGACGAGCTTAAAGCAAGCATGTTCCTATTCGCAGTAGATGGCCGCAGCATCAAAGATTCCGGACCTGCTCACTGCTATCTGCCCAGCAGGAAGGAAGATCCGATCAAAGCAATTCGTCAGATAAAGATCTGCTGAGGTTCCTGTTTAGAATCTACTATGATCGGATATGAATGATAGAGACTTTCTGTAAGATACACATAATGGCTTATCGTATGGTAAACTGAAAAAGTATTATACTCTCCTGAGGTGATAGCATGCGTGTAAAATGTGTACTTTGCGATAAAGTCGAAGAAATAGATGATGGAAGTCCGCATGCGAAGAAACTGCGGAATCGGCGCAATAGCATGCATATATGCAACGATTGCTCAGACCGTATCTCATTGCGGACAAAGGAACGAAAAGCGACCGGGAATTTTAATTTATACCGGGAAAAGAAGACAGATGAACCTTTAATTTAATAAATGAGGTGAAACGATGTCAAAGGGATTAGCTTTACTGACAGCAATATTAGTTATTGCTTGCTTCGTAGCAGCAGGCGTGACGATCAGCTACCAAAACTATGGCTTAATGACAGTCGCGATCATCGCCGGTTTCTTCATTATGGGTGCCGGTATCTTCGCTAAACGAAAAGGACAGTGAAAAAGACGGGCTAGCCCGTCTTTTTTTATTTCAATTCGATATAATCCTTGATTAATTCTTCGTGAATGCTGCTATTTGCTGCGACTACTGTCGTCTTATTCAGGAAATTGACGGACTCGCCTGTTGCATCAGTCAGTTTTCCTCCTACTTCCTGCAGTATTACAAAGCCCCCAGCATAATCCCATGGCTGCAGACTGAAGGTTAAGTAAGCATCCGTAATCCCCTCAGCCAGAAAAGCAAGCTCCAACGCTGCTGATCCATATGCTCGAGTTCCCATTGCGCGATAGACGAGCTGCTGCAGCTTTTCTTCATTCACCCGACGGTTTGGGCAGAGCCAGAAATGATTCAGCTCGATGATCGATTGATCAAGCGTCTTTTCGGGAAGCTTTGGCAGCTGAAAGTCACCCTTGAACGCCCCTTCGCCACGCATTGCATGATAAAGCGTATCCTCCATTACATTATAAATTACCCCGATTTCCGCAATACCGTCATGTATAATTCCTATTGAAATAGCGAAATTCGACTTCTGATGGACAAAATTCATCGTACCGTCTATCGGATCGATTATCCAGACTGTACCTTTCGTTTCGGAAACAGCTTCTCCGATACCTTCCTCCCCTAACACTTTATGCGATGGGTAGTTTTCACGTATTCTTTCCAAAAAGAAAGACTCAACTGCTTTATCCATCTTTGTTACAAGATCTTTCGGGCTTGACTTTGTCATGATCTCCAATGGTTCATCCATCTTCTCTTTGATAAGCTGTCCTGCTTCTAGCACCCACTGTTGCGCTTGCTTATGCAATGTATGTTTTATTGATTGCTCCATCATGTGCCCCCCATTCTTTCCACTAGCTTATCACAAATAGTTCACGATTCGAACCGATTCAATTGCTCGCTGAGTACACGAAGCTTCGCTTTTGCTTCCTTCACTGCAATCTCATCTTCCTCCTGCATAGCATCAGACAAAGTAACTAGAAAATAATCGATCTCAAGACGTATAGCAGGCACCTTCTCTTGTGCTTCCCTTTTACGTAAGGCTTCCATTACATCACGCATCTTGATCTCCTCCTATTCTATTTATACCATCTATCAAGTTGTTTCTTTTTTACCACTGCTATGCGGTTTGTAAACCTTTCCTCGCTTGCATTTTAACTATTGGACGGGTATGATGAAGGAAGATTTCAGCAAGGAGTGACACGAATGACCGCATTATTCACAAAAGAAGATTTCGATGTTTTTACAATAGATGGTTTAGATGAAAGAATGGAAGTGCTGCGCAGTCGTCTTTCTCCAAAATTGGAGATGCTTGCAACAGAACTAGCTCCATATGCAGAGCAAGTAACCGATCATGATATGTATGTCCATGTAGCCAAGCATGCTCGCCGCACGAAGAACGCACCGAACGACACATGGTCCGCTCTTGCTTCCAGCAAACGCGGATATAAGAAACTGCCTCATTTCCAAATCGGACTTTGGGGTACACATGTATTCGTGCAATTTGCACTTATTTATGAAAGTCCATTGAAGGAAACAGTCGGCTATAAAATGGCAGAGGCAAAAACACAGATTCTAAATTCCATCCCGTCCCGCTACGTGTGGTCAATGGATCATATGAAACCGGATGCTTCTCCGATTACTGATGAGCTTTACGACAAAATTGCAGACCGGCTGCAGCATGTCAAAAAAGCAGAACTTGTCTGCGGTGTCCATTTACAGCCCGATGACCCTGCACTTGCTTCCAAAGAAGCATTCCTTAAAGTATGTCAGGATGTACTGAAACATACAGCCATTCTTTATGAACAGGCAGCTTTTGAACCTACTTAATATAAAAAATCCCCTTCCTGAATCAGGATGGGGATTTTTTTACATTCTAATTTTTTCTCCAGGTGAAGCAGCCTTGGCTTTCTTTACTGCTCTATAGCTGGAATAACCGGAATCCTTCTGGAATTTAGCGTCCATCTGCTTTTCTTCCGACTTGGAAGGTATGATCTGCTTAAAGCGATCATAGGCCAGCAGCAAGTCTTCACGCAAGATTCCATCCTCATATGTCCGCTCTACTAATGAGAAGAAATTCACTACATCAATGATTTCCTCTTTTGTCCAAGTTTCATCAATCGGATAGCTGTAACTCATTCTACCCCTCCTTTTCTCTGGATAATAGTGTAACACGAAAATAACTTTCCATGCGATTTGAACCTGTATGTGAATGAATCGGTATATCGACTATCTTATCTTGATCTTATTATTCAAACGATCGGAAGAAATACTACATAATGATAAAAGCCCCTGGCAGATCACTTATTTAAAGTATCTGCCAGGGGCTTTGTTTAAAGCATTGAGTAGCCTTCTTGATTATTCTTCCTTTTCATCTAACTCTTCATTTTTATCTAATTCTTCATTATCATAGTTATATTTCGTACGATCCACAGGAGTAAAATTTTCCGGTGTATAGAAACGTAATAAATCACCATTTACAACCTTATCTGATAAATATAACTCATGTTCAACAGATTCTTGATATTCCTCAGCTTTTTGTATTTGGTTTTCATCTTCCAGTAATAAACCTGTAGCAGTATCGTAGTATTTACCATCTGTATAGGTGATATCAGGACTTACATATCCACCGTTACGGAAAGGAACAACTTGATCGTGCTGTTCTGACAATAAATCTGTCCCTAATTGAATTTTATCCTTTGTCTCAACTCCTAATAAATGGAGCAGTGTTGGAAGCAAATCAATCTGTCCGCCATACGTATGATTCACACCGCCTTCTAAACCGGGTGCATGTATAAATAACGGTACTTCTTGTAAAGTTGCATTATCAGTTGGCGTAATTTCTTCTTTATCTAGGACTGTTTCCATTGCTTTATTATGGTTTTCTGAAATACCGTAATGATCACCATACATAACGATTATAGAATCTTCATATAATCCTGATTCTTTCAAATATGCAAAGAACTGCTCCAATGCTTCGTCCGCATAACGTGCTGTTTGGAAGTAATTATCTACTGATTTATCACCAGTCGTATGTGGTGCAATCGTGGCATCCTCTTCATCAATAGGATACGGATAATGGTGTGTTACTGTAATGAACTTCGCGTAAAATGGTTGAGGTAATGTTTCTAAGAGCTGTTCCGACTGCTCAAAAAACGGTTTGTCCATTAGTCCATAATCCGCTAAGTCTTCCGGATTCATATCGTAAAACGAAGAATCAAAGAAATTGTTAAACCCAAAGGATTTATAGATTTCGTTTCGATTCCAAAAGCTTCCTGTATTCCCGTGGAAGACAGCTGATGAATACCCCTGCTGGTCTAAAATAGCAGGCGCAGCCTGGTAGGTGTTTAATCCCTTTGTTGTAAATGCTGAACCCTGAGGTAGTCCATATAATGAATTTTCCAGCATAAACTCAGCATCAGCCGTTTTACCTTGAGCTGTTTGATGGTAAAAATTATCAAAGTAAAGTGTATTTTCGTTTTGCGTCAGTGAGTTTAAAAATGGTGTTACTTCTTCTCCGTGTAACTTGTAATCAATCAAGAAATTCTGAATAGATTCAAGATGGAGGTAAATGACGTTTTTCCCTTGAGCTGCGCCAAAGTAATTTGGATTTGGTTCCGCGTAGTTAGCTTGCGTAAAATTTATCACTTCCGTCATATCATTGCTCTCCGCTAAAACGCTTTGAGCAGATGCTTTTGTACTTTGAACCGCATCATAAATAGTATAGTTGTACATCCCTAAATACTTAACAATATAGTTACGGTCGAACCCACGAGTTAATAATTCTGGTCGATCTGTTTCAGCTAAAGCAAGGTTCAAACAAGAAACTCCTAATGCCAAAGAGAATAAAACAGCTACTTGGCGGCGTTTCATATCGTAATATTCAATTTTAATAACCTTAAAAACTAGTAATCCAATCAACACCAGGAAATCGATAAAGATCAAGAAGTCATAGCCTCTCAACAATGAGCCTACACTACCGCTGACATCCCCGAAGTTTTGAGTCTGGAACATAGTTGGCGCCGTAATAAAGTCATTAAAGAAGCGGTAATATAACACATTTGCATATAGAAGAAACGTCATTATAAAATAAATAACCATAAGCATTATATATTTTTTGCGACCTTTAAATAACAAAGCTAATCCCAAAAATAACAATGACGATCCCAAAGGGTTAAGGAATAATAGAAATTCCTGCAGCGTATTTTCTATTCCTAATTCAAATTGTGTTAATTGAACAATATAGGTTTTCATCCACAATAAAACTACTGCGATTGAAAAAAAAACTGAATACTTATTTTGTAATAAGTTGGTCTTCATTATCGCGTTGTACCCACTTTCTAACATTCTATTCTACTAATATTTGTTTTTGAGTTTGACATAGCATCTTTAAACATATTTCAGGAAAGTATATATAGAATCACGGGATATGTCAAAAGTTAAGCGATAAGGAAGGCAAGAAATAAGAGACAATAAACGATTGAAGGGCAAAAACAAACTGTCTGCAAACCAGAATGGATGCAAGGTTATCAGCCAGACCTTGTCTTTATATTTATTAGATTTTGTTCTAAAGACGAGTTACATAGATTCTAACTTCCAAATACGCTTTAAATTAAATAAAAAACATAGCCACAATACACAATCAAACAGTCCTATCTTGTAAAAAAAGAGTATTAATTGACACTTCTGAATCAAAACCAAATTAAAGTACCAAGTTTTACTTAGCTAATATATACCTAAGTACAAAAATCGCTAGTAATCGCCATACAGTTTTGCTATAATTCTTTTGTTTTTAACATATAAAGAGGTGTCAGCTAAGATGTTTTCACAAGAACAAGCACCACTATTCGAGGGTGTGCGTAAGCATGCGGCGAATAAACCATTGCAGTTTCATATACCAGGACATAAAACCGGAAAAGGCATGGATAAGGAATTCTCGGAATATATAGGTGAGAATGCCCTTTCCATCGATTTGATAAATATAGAACCTCTGGACGACTTGCATCACCCACACGGGATGATCCAAGAAGCACAGCAGCTTGCGGCCAAAGCCTTTGGAGCAGACTATACATTCTTTTCCGTCCAGGGAACAAGTACTCCGATCATGGCAATGGTCATGAGTGTATGTAAACCAGGGGACAAGATTATCGTACCCCGGAACGTCCATAAATCTGTAACCAGCGCACTAATCTTTTCTGGAGCGATACCTGTCTTCGTGCATCCTCAGCTGGATCACACACTTGGTATATCACACGGTATCACTCCGGAAGCTGTTGAAAAAGCACTGGAAGCAAATCCGGATGCAAAAGCTGTACTCGTCATCAATCCGACTTACTTTGGTGTGGCTGCCGATTTAGCACATATCGTAGAAATATCCCACCGTTACGAAGTCCCTGTTCTTGTTGACGAAGCACATGGTGTTCACATTCACTTTCACGATGAAATGCCTGTTTCAGCCATGGCTGCAGGAGCAGACCTCGCCGCTACCAGTGTCCACAAGCTTGGAGGCTCACTAACACAAAGCTCCATCTTGAATCTGCGTGAGGGATTGGTACGTCATGAACAGGTTCAGACGGTTCTTTCTATGCTCACATCAACGAGTACATCTTATATTCTGCTAGCATCATTGGATGCAGCGCGCCGCCAGCTTGCTACCAAAGGCCAGGATATGAACTCGCATAGTATACAGCTGGCAAATGATGCACGGCAAGGCATTAACAGCATAGAGGGCCTATATTGTGCTGGTAAGGAGATTCTTGGTTCAGAGGCAGCTTTTGCTATGGATCCGACTAAGCTGCTTGTGTCTGTAAAACAGCTCGGTATATCGGGTAGCGAAGCAGAACGCTGGCTGCGAAAAGAAAAAAATATCGAGGTTGAACTTTCTGACTTGTATAACTTGCTGTTTCTGATTACACCGGCTGATACAGTTGAAGAAATCCAGCAGCTTATCGATGCTTTGACAGATTTGGCAGACCTTCATCAAGCAGAAATTTCAGCTACCGAGATAGAGGTATCTGTACCAGATATACCTGTCTTATCCTTAAGTCCCCGTGATGCTTTTTATGCAGATACAGAAGCAATCCCTCTAGCAGAAGCAGAAGGTCGTATCAGCGCTGAATCCATCATGGTCTATCCGCCAGGAATCCCGATTTTCATTCCAGGTGAAATCATTAGCGCCGAAAATATCAGCTATATTAAACGAAATCTGGAAGCAGGTTTGCCGGTGCAAGGTTTAATGGATGAATCAATTGAATACATCCGAGTTATTAAAGAACACCGTGCCTTCCGATAAAAGAGGCTGGGACATAACTAAATTCCCATTACTTAAAACCGAATGTTATTCTTGAGCGCCG
>NZ_LR700942.1:1015674-1047776 GCF_902497585.1 Terribacillus sp. AE2B 122
AATATGGCTAAAATACTTTTGTCCCAGCCTCTTTATGAAGGTCGCTCAATTGTTTCCGGATCGACAAGCTCATAGCCTTTATCTCTCAAGCCTGTCACAATGTCCGGCACAGCTGCAGCTGTCCATTCTCTATCATGCATGAGCAAATTTGCACCATTCCCTAACAGTTCCGTGTTAACCATAATATCCGCTAAAGCGTCACTATCCTGGTACTGACTCTCCCAATCATAACCGTAAGTCCAGTTCATTACTGTCATACCTTCATCTTCTGCCAGCTGCCTGCTGTAATCGGTATTCTCTCCAAACGGTGCTCTGAAGAATTCGGGTTTCTCACCAATGATCTCTTCAACCTGTTCATTCACTTTGATAATTTCCTCTTTTGCTTCTTCTTCAGTCAAATCATTCAGGTTGGCATGACTGTATGTATGGTTTCCGATTGCAAACCCCATGTCTTGAATTTTTTTCAATGTTTCTTTCTCTTCATCTGTTGTCAAAAAGTGACCGTTCACAAAAAAGATTGCCGGTGCATCAGCTTCCTTCAACGATTCAGCTATTTCAAGTGCATGCTTGTCAGGAGCATCATCGAAAGTTAGTAGCGCAACCTGCGAATTGGCATCGTCAATTGGAACAATGGAAGAGACTTCAGAAACCTTATATTGCGGTTCTTGCTGTTCCTCTTCCTGCTGTTCATCATTCTCTTCTTGCGCATTCTCCTTCGTTTGTTCCTGTCCGGAAGATGCACTCTTCGTACTTTCAGTCTGTTCCGACTCGCTGTTTGTCTGCTCTGAACTGGCACATCCGCTGATCAGTATACTGGATAAACAGATGAGCATGGGAAATACTAAGAATCTCTTCACTACAAAAACCTCCAAACTGACATAATACTGCCATTATAGAGGAAAGATTTGGACTTGTAATGTAAGAAGGTCATATCATGTCGAGTTTGGGAGAAATGTACCGGTTAAGGTTTACTAATTTGTCGGGATGGGTAGGAAGATGAAGTAGGGATTGTTATAATGGTCATTTGTACAAGATTATATGAGCTTTAAAGCAGAAAGGAATTGTTTATGAAGAAAACGACAAGTGTATTTTGGTGGGGAATTGGAATTGTAGTTGCTTTCCTTATTTGGGGGAGTATTCCTGAGTCCATACTACCTAATGGAAATACCGCGAATGTTACAAACATTATTCAGAGCTTCCTTATTGATCAATTTGGATGGTTCTATTTGATTGCAGCTACTATTTTCCTCGGTTTTGCTTTTTTCCTCATGTTCTCCAAGTATGGAAAAATCAGATTAGGTAAACCTGATGACAGGCCGGAATACAGCTACATATCCTGGTTCGCGATGCTGTTCAGTGCTGGAATGGGTATTGGCTTAGTATTCTGGGGGGCTTCAGAACCACTCAACCATTTTAATAATCCCCCAACAATCGTAGAAGACGCACAGACAGCAGAGGCAGGAACAACCGCTCTATCCTACAGCTTCTTCCATTGGGGACTGCACCCATGGGCAATCTATGCTATCCTGGCTCTGGCAATTGCGTATTTTACATTCCGGAAGGATTCCAACGGGGGCGTAATTAGCGCTATCTTGGAACCGATCTTCGGAAAACGCATTTTTGGTCCTTTAGGGAAAACGATTGATATCATCGCTGTATTTGCAACGATCTTCGGAGTTGCTACTTCTTTAGGATTGGGTGCCATCCAAATCAGCGGTGGACTATCTTATCTGTTTGATGGAATAGAACCAACATTTACACTCGAATTAATTATTATCGCTGTAGTAACTGTATTGTTCATCACATCGGCATTGAGCGGACTTGATAGAGGTATTAAAATACTTAGTAACGCAAATATCGTCATAGCAATACTGCTGATGGTCGCTGTATTGATTTTAGGCCCAACAAACTTCATTTTCAGTTCATTTACAACTTCTTTAGGACAGTACGTACAGAACTTACCGGAATGGAGTCTCCGCCTAACACCTTATGATGGTGATAACGCGTGGATTGGTGACTGGACATTATTCTACTGGGCATGGTGGATTGCTTGGGCTCCATTTGTAGCTACTTTTATTGCCCGCGTTTCAAGAGGACGAACAATCCGTGAGTTCGTAACAGGTGTTCTTTTGGTTCCTACCATCTTCGGTACTATGTGGTTTGCAGTCTTCGGAGCAACCGGAATCCATATGGAATACTTTGAAGGAATTGACTTAATGAGCGATATCACTTCTTTAGGTGAGGAAGTTGGATTATTCGCTATGTTATCCCACCTTCCTGGCGGGCTAATTATATCCTTAATAGCACTTGTTCTCATTGGGACATTCTTTATCACGTCAGCCGATTCCGCTACCTTCGTTCTAGGTATGCAAACAACCAACGGAGATATCAACCCAAGTAAATCCGTTAGACTTACCTGGGGACTTATTCAATCAGCAACTGCTGCCATCTTACTCTGGGTTGGCGGTTTGGGTGCTTTGCAAACTGCCTCAATCATTGCTGCTTTCCCATTTGCCATCATTTTGGTACTTGTGGTGATATCGCTGATCATCACCCTTAAAAAAGAAGCAAAACGACTAAATATAGGTAGCAAAACAGATAAGCAGGTGAACAAGACAGGAGAGTAATTCTCCTGTCTTTTCTTTTTGCAGGATTTTTCTCAAATTTTATCGAAGATTAATCTGCAGAAGAGGTGATTATATGGAAGAAATACAAGCCGACATTATTCAGGCCAGAGGAAGTGCTTATACAATAGGAAAGCAAACGGCTGCTGTTTATACTGGAAACCCTATACTTCAGCAATTCAGCCAGCTCTCCTCCGCGCTAACCGAATACGAAGAGATTAAAGCTTTGTTCACTAGTTATGCTCCTCATTTATTAGATGAAATCCAGGGCTTAGCAGATGGTTTAGGTATAACGCAGCACGAAGCGGCTGTATTATACAGCGGCTATAACATGCCAAGACCGGAAGCACTTGGCTGCTCCGCTTATGTCGATCAACACCATTATGTACGCAATTATGATTTTAGTCCCTCGCTTTATGATCATTGCCTGAGCTTCATTGCGCCAAAAGAAGCTTATGGTTCAATGGGCTACAACCTCCAGCTAATCGGCAGACATGATGGAGTAAATGAAAGAGGATTGGCAATAGGCCTGCACTTCGTCAGTAATTTCGGTTATCGAAAAGGTTTGTCAGCTTGGACCGTTATTAGGATTGCACTTGATATGTGTGAAACAACACAACAAGTCATTGATCTGTTTAGACAGCTGCCACATGCAGCTTGCTACAACTTCTCAGTCGGAGATGCTAAGGGTGCACATGCTGTCATTGAAGTCACTCCAGAGAAGACTTCTGTCCGATCTTCTGAGGCCGGATTGAACTGTGTCAACCACTTTAAGCAAGATGAACTTGAAGCATATAACCGACAAGATATGACGAGTTCCGCTAAACGAGATAATTTTCTTCTAAGTACGAATACAGCGAGTATGACACAGAAGGAATTGTTTGCATTATTTTCTGACTCAGCTTCCCCCCTCTTCTTTGAGGACTATGATCAGCTGTTCGGTACATTACACACGTTTGCTTATTCTTTTAAAACGAAACGATTGATGACGGCTTTACCAAGAGGAAATAAATTAGAACTCGATATAGAGGATTGGTTTTCAGGTAGAGATTTGGGGATCAATGCAATGTATGGAAAAATTAAAAAAGAGCCTATCCATGAAGGATAGGCTCTCTCTTATTATTTTACGATATGGATAGGTGTGCCGATTGCAACTTCAGCAGCTTCCATAGTGATCTCACCAAGAGATGGGTGAGCATGGATTGTAAGTGCAATGTCTTCAGCTGTGATTCCAGATTCAACAGCAAGGCCAAGCTCAGCAATCATGTCGCTCGCGTTTGGACCAGCGATTTGAGCACCAAGGACAACACCGTCTTCTTCACGAGTGATAAGTTTCATGAAACCATCACTGTCGTTAAGAGATAGTGCACGACCGTTTGCAGCAAACGGGAATTTAGCAGCTTTTACTTTGTAGCCAGCATCTTTTGCAGACTGCTCTGTATGACCTACAGAAGCAAGCTCAGGCTCAGAGAAGACTACCATCGGAATACCATTGTAATCGATAGCAGATGGTTTACCGCTGATTGCTTCCGCAGCGATCTTACCTTCGTAAGAAGCTTTGTGTGCAAGTGGCGGGCCTTCTACGATATCACCGATTGCATAGATGTTCTCAACGTTTGTACGGCATTGCTCATCGATTTCGATAAGTCCGCGATCAGTCATCTTGATTCCTACTCCTTCCAAACCAAGTTCGGAAGTATTAGGACGACGACCAACTGTAACAAGTACATAATCAGCATCGATAGTTTCTTCTTTACCTTTTGCTTCATAAGTTACTTTTACGCCGTCAGCATTTTCTTCAACGCCTTTAGCCATAGCTTCAGTCACAATGTTAACGCCTTTTTTCTTCAGTTTACGGGAAACAAGTGATGTCATTTGTTTCTCGAAACCACCAAGGATATCTTTCAATCCTTCAAGGACAGTAACTTCAGTACCGAAGTTTGCGTAAGCAGTACCAAGCTCGATTCCTACGTAACCGCCGCCGATAACAACTAGTTTCTTAGGAATTTCTTTAAGGTTAAGAGCACCTGTAGAATCTAGAACACGATCAGTGTACTTGAAGCTAGGAAGCTCGATCGGTGTAGAACCTGTAGCGATAATACAGTTGTTGAAAGTATAAGTCTGAGAGCTCTTCTCATCCATTACTTTAACAGTGTTTTTATCTACGAAGTAAACTTCGCCACTAACAACGTCTACTTTGTTACCTTTCAATAGACCGCCAACACCAGAAGTAAGCTTGTTTACAACACTAGCTTTCCATTCTTGTACTTTGGAGAAGTCTACTTTCGCACCTTCAGTAGAGATACCAAGATCCGCATCACCATGAGCATATTCCACTTTGTGGCCAGCTTGGATTAATGCTTTGGAAGGAATACAGCCGACGTTCAAGCAAACACCGCCAAGGTTTCCTTTTTCTACTACTGTTACTTTTTGCCCTTCTTGTGCAGCGCGGATGGCAGCTACATAGCCGCCAGGTCCCGCACCTACCACAAGAGTATCTAATTCGATTGGGAAGTCTCCTACTACCATTTGTTATCCCTCCATCATGATTAGTTGTGGATCAGCCAATAGACGTTTCAAGTGGTTCATTGCTGTTTGAGCAGTCGCACCGTCAACGATTCTATGGTCGAAGCTTAGAGAAAGCGCAAGCACTGGAGCTGCAACGATCTCGCCGTCTTTAACGATTGCTTTTTCAGCAATGCGTCCAACACCTAGGATAGCTGCTTCTGGGTAGTTGATTACCGGAGTAAACCACTGACCACCAGCAGAACCGATGTTTGAGATAGTGCTAGAAGCACCTTTCATTTCATCCGGAGCAAGTTTACCATCACGCGCTTTAACAGCAAGCTCGTTAATTTCCTGGGAAATTGTGAAGATGGATTTGCGATCCGCATTTTTCACAACTGGTACAAGAAGACCTTTTTCAGTGTCAGCTGCAATACCGATGTTGTAATAATGTTTTGTAATGATCTCATCTGTCGCATCATCGATGGAAGAGTTCAAGATCGGGAAGTTTTTCAATACAGAAACAAGTGCTTTTGCAACGTATGGAAGATACGTAAGCTTGATTTCTTTTTCAGCAGCAACCGCTTTGAATTTCTTACGGTGTGCAACTAGCTCAGTTACATCTACTTCGTCCATCAATGTAACGTGAGGTGCTTTAGATTTAGAGTTAACCATCGCTTTAGCGATTGCGCGACGGATTCCACTCATTTTCTCTCTGGATTCAGGGTACTCATCACCAGAAACAACAGGAGCAGATGTTTTCTGTTCTGCAGCTGGCTCAGAAGCTTCAGCTTGTGGAGCAGCTTTAGCAGCGCCACCGTTCTTGAAGCTGTCGATATCTTCAGCTAATACACGGCCGCCTTTACCAGAACCAGATACTTGTTTAATATCTACGCCTTGCTCACGAGCATATTTACGTACAGAAGGCATTGCGATGATTAGATCGCCAGATGGAGCTTCGCCAGCTTCAGCTTTAGGACCTTCTTCTTTGATTTTTTCAACAGTTTCGTTGGATTCTGTACCATTAGCTTGGATGGAAGTTTGTTCTTGCTCAGCTGGAGCAGGAGCATTTCCGCCGTCAGCATCGCCAGCCTCACCGTCGAAAGTGATAAGTGTATCACCAACGATTGCTACTTCACCTTCGCCTACAGAAATCTTGCTTACTGTACCCTCGTAAGGAGATGGAATCTCAACTACTGCTTTATCGTTTTGGACTTCGCAAAGTACGTCGTCCTCTGCTACTGTGTCGCCTTCTTTGACGAACCATTTTACGATTTCACCTTCGTGAATACCTTCACCGATATCCGGCATTTTGAATTCGAAAGCCAAAATAATTACCTCCTGATTCTGCTTTTAGAAATTGATTACTTCGTTTGCTTTTTCCACGATGTCGTTATGGTTTGGAAGCCATACTTCTTCTGCTTGTGAGAAAGCAAATACAGTATCTGGTGCCGCGACACGCATTACTGGCGCTTCAAGATGAAGGATAGCACGCTCTTGGATCTCAGAGATCAAGTGAGCTGCGATACCTGCTTGACGTTGTGCTTCCTGCACAACTACCACACGGCCAGTTTTCTTAACAGATGCAAGAACTGTATCAAGATCGATCGGGCTTACAGTACGCAAGTCGATAACTTCAGCAGATACATTGTTTTTCTCAAGTTCTTCTGCAGCTTTCAAAGAAGCTTGTACCATTGCGCCATAAGCGATCAATGTTACATCAGTACCTTCACGCTTAACAGCTGCTTTACCAAGTTCAACAGTGTATTCCTCTTCAGGAACCTCTTCACGGAATGAACGATAAAGTTTCATGTGCTCAAGGTAGATAACCGGATCGTTGTCGCGGATCGCAGAGATCAAAAGACCTTTTGCATCGTAAGGGTTAGATGGGATAACCACTTTAAGACCAGGCTGTTGTGCCATAAGTCCTTCAAGGGAATCTGCGTGCAACTCAGGAGTGTGCACACCGCCGCCGAATGGCGCACGGATTGTAACTGGAGCGCTTTGCGTGCCGCCGGAACGGTAGCGCAAACGAGCCAATTGTCCGCTAATTGCGTCCATAACTTCATATACGAAGCCAAAGAACTGGATTTCAGGTACCGGACGGAAGCCTTCGATCGCAAGACCTACAGCCATACCGCCGATTGCAGATTCTGCAAGTGGTGTATCGAATACGCGGTCTTCGCCGAATTCAGCTTGCAGACCTTCAGTCGCACGGAATACGCCGCCGTTTTTACCAACGTCTTCCCCGAAGATCATAACGTTTTCGTCATTCTTCAGTTCCGTACGGAGAGCATCAGTGATTGCTTGGATCATTGTCATTTGTGCCATGACTTACTTCGACTCCTTTTCTTTGTACACTTCCAATTGTTCTTCAAGGTTAGAAGGAAGTACTTCGTACATGTTGTTAATCAAGTCGGATACTTTCATTTTCGGATAGTTATCCGCATCTTTGATCGCAGCTTTGATTTCTTCTTTCGCTTGATCGATCACTTTGTTTTCTTCTTCTTCAGACCATAGTCCTTTAGCTTCCAAGTACTTGCGGAAACGTACCAATGGATCTTGTTTTTCCCACTCGGAATTCATATCTTCTGTACGGTAGCGAGTAGGATCGTCACCTGCCATTGTGTGCGGACCGTAACGGTAAGTAAGTGTTTCGATCAATGTAGGGCCTTCGCCGTTGATCGCGCGCTCACGAGCTTCTTTTGTAGCTGCATATACTGCAAGTACGTCCATACCGTCTACTACGACACCTGGGATACCTACTGCAACAGCTTTTTGAGCAAGTGTTTTAGCTTTTGTTTGTTTTTCACGAGGTACAGAGATAGCGAATTGGTTATTCTGTACAATGAAGATAGCTGGTGCATCATAAGCGCCTGCGAAGTTCATGCCTTCGTAGAAGTCACCTTGTGACGTACCGCCGTCACCTGTGTAAGTGATCGCAACGGATTTCTTACCGCGACGTTTCATTCCTAATGCAACACCAGCCGCTTGTGTGTACTGAGCACCGATGATGATCTGCGGGCTTAGCGCGTTCACACCTTCAGGGAACTGGTTTCCATGGAAGTGACCACGGGAAAATAGGAATGCTTGATAAAGTGGAAGACCGTGCCAGATAAGCTGTGGTACATCACGGTATCCAGGCAAGATGAAGTCTTCTTTCTCCAAAGCGAAATGCGTACCTAATTGGGACGCTTCCTGACCTGCTGTGGGAGCGTAGAATCCTAGTCTACCTTGTCTATTCAATGCAATGGAGCGCTGATCAAGGATGCGCGTATACACCATTCTGTGCATTAATTCCTTCAATTCTTCATCTGACAAATCCGGCAAAGCTTCTTCGTTTACAACTTCGCCATTTTCGTTAAGGATCTGAAGCATTTCAAACTGTTCTTCAATACCTTCTAGCGTACGTTTCAAAGCTAGTCACCTATCCTTCCTAGAACTATATTTACTGTAATAGCCTTTCCAAAAACACAGGAAGTACCACAATAGTTTACTGTACCCGCTCTGGGCCCCGTTTAACCGGTTACAACAGAAGTACACAAAACTGTTACATAAATCACGATAACAAATAGTGATACAATTCATGTCCTGTTATAGTTTAGCTTATCTTGCCGGAAAACGTCAACATCTTAGATTAGATATTGCTAATAATTTATGAAAACGGTATTAAAGAAATCTTCACAATTCTCGGATTCCCAACTGTACTACACAATATATTAACACTGTATCAGTACAATAAAAAAACCCTCCTCTCATTTCGAGAAAAGGGTTCTTCCTTATTCGTTCTCTACATTCAGACCAGCAGATTCATAAAACTGCTGTTTTTGCTCATTAAACGCTTCTGTCTGTGTATTGAATTCCTCATTGGCCGTTTTGATTTCTTCATAACCTGCATTAATCTTTTCGATTTGGCTGGTTAATTCATCCTGCGTAATGTCATCTTGCTGGAACATATCATACAAAGTGTTATCTTCATCCAACGCTTTCGTATAGGCTTCATGGAGTTTGTCATATGCACTATATCGCGCCTCCATAGTATCATAAAGTGTCTGAGCCTTCTGCTTTGCATCATCACTTTCTAGTTCATCGATGATAGAATCCAGTTCCTTAAACTCAGCTTCTGCTTCGTCCAAGCTCTCTTTTTCCTTCGCAAGCGCATCTTTACGCTGGCCGATCAAGTCGATTGCTTCCTGGGATTTACTTTTGATTTGATCCAATTCATCCGTACCCAGCTGCAAAATCTCGTTGTATAAGTTCTGTTCTTTCTTTTCCAAATCTGCCAAAGACTCTTGCTGCTCGACATATCCCGATTCCAGAGATACAGTCTCCTCTAAATGATTGTAGACCTGCTCCTCCGGTGATGCATTGTTACATGCAGTGAGTCCCATAGCGCTCCCCATCAGGAGTATGCCTAATCCTAACTTGCGCAAAACGTATCCTCCTCTGCCATGTTACCCACAGCTTCTATGTATTCACCTACATTGTATACTAAACACAAAATTCGCGAAAGAAATACGAAAAACGATTCTGTAAATTGATTCTGGTGTCATACAGACATTCTTGTGATACACTATAGAACGGAAAAGTAACAGTGCAAGGAGTGATCAGCATGATTACCATGGAAGATATTATCCGAGAAGGCAATCCGATTCTTGAACAAGTTGCTAAAGAAGTGGAGCTGCCTGCATCGGAAGAAGATAAACAAACGTTGACAGATATGCTTGAATACTTGAGAAATAGCCAGGATGATGATCTGGCTGCAAAATATGATCTTCGCCCCGGCGTAGGTTTGGCTGCACCTCAAATCGGTATTTCAAAGCGAATGATAGCTGTCTATTTCGAAGATCCTAACGGCACCTTTTATGAATATGGTCTTTTTAACCCGAAAATCGTCAGTCATTCTGTCGAACATACTTATTTGATGAGCGGAGAGGGCTGCCTGTCGGTTGATCGTGAAATACCCGGGTACGTACCTCGTTATTCCCGCATCACAATCAAGGCCGTCACTTTGGAAGGCAAGGAAGTTAAATTGCGCCTGAAAGGCTATGCAGCTGTGGTCTTCCAACATGAAATCGATCATTTAAACGGAACAATGTTCTATGATCGTATCAATAAAGAAGATCCTTTCGCACAGCCGGACAACTCTAAACCGATTGAATTGTAAAAGAAGCGCACTCTCAAGGAGTGCGCTTCTTTTTATATCAACCCAGCCTTTTTCAGACCAAGCGAAAGCCCATCTTCATCCACATGAGCGGTCTGTATGTCAGCCAGCTCCTTTAATTCAGGTACTGCATTACCCATCACAATACCAGTGCCTGCGAATTCAATCATCTCCAAATCATTCAGTCCATCTCCACAAGCATATGTTGATTGTACAGAAAGACCTGCTGCTTCCAGCAACTTCATAACTCCGATTTTCTTAGAACCGTCACCGGGCAGTACATCACAGGAGAGCGGATGCCATCGGATGAACCGTACATGCTTATGATGATCCGCATAATCTTGTAGTTCATGCTCCTCACAAAATAGGAGCGCCTGGTAAATCGGTTCATGATGAAAATAGTCTTTATCAATTTCCGGATATGTAAACCCTAGAGATGCCAGACTGTCACGTACAAATCCATTATCAGTTTCAGATGCCTTCATGATCGTATCTCCCATAAACACCATCGCATGCTCTTTCTCGGACGCTTCATTATATAAATGAAGTAAATGCTCCCGTTTAATCGGATTGCGATAGATGACTTCCCCTTCGAAGACGACGTACTGACCGTTATAGCTTACAAAAGAAGTAATATCAAGCTCTTTACGGATATCCTCAAACATGAACGGGGCCCGCCCTGTCGCTATTGCAACATAATGACCATTATCCTTCAGTGCTTGAACAGCTTCCTTAGTTGCCTGAGGGATTTCACCCTTTGTGTTCAGAATTGTGCCATCGATATCCAGGAATACGATTCTTTTCTCCATAGTACATCCTCCTCTTAGTCTTTCCTGCCCTTGCATCTTTCTTCTCTACTTCTTATAATCGAGTATAAGTTATGCAGGTTCGTCGAAAAATATCTTTACATGAATCCCAAGAGAAAACAACCATCCCTTCCTTTTATCGGCAGTTTTTTTGAAAGTATGCTGTGTTTTTGTTTTCATCTTAGCGTTTTCATACTATACTGTAAGTAAGAGGGATTGGACGGGTAAACGTTTTTTCTTGCTTTTCTGCGAAACGAAAGGAGTTGCTTCGTGTGCTCAAGCGTTTGAAGGAAAAGTTAAAGAAACGGTGGAAAGATTTATTTGGCCAAAAACGACGAGTGCCTACTACGTGCGGACAAGATCTAACTGAATAGCAATACGTCAGCAATTCGGTTTTTACACAGACTTGCTCCGTTCGTTATGGATATAAAGCAATTGTCAACCATAAGAATAGGAGAGATAGATATGGTATTTAAAGTATTTTATCAGGAAAACCCATCCGAAGTTCCTGTACGTGAACGCTCTAAGAGCTTGTACATGGAAGCGGAAAGTATAAGACAGGTACGTAAAACACTAGCAGATCGTGATATCAACATCGAGTTCATCCAGCCGCTCGATGAAGCACATCTTGCATATGAGAAGCAATCTGAAGACTTCAAATTGGAGCAAGCGAAATGAAATTCGTAAAAAATGACCAAACAGCTGTTTTTGCCATTGGCGGACTCGGAGAAATCGGCAAAAACATGTATGGTGTCCAATTCCAGGATGAAATCATCATAATCGATGCAGGAATCAAATTCCCTGAGGACGAGCTTCTCGGTATTGACTATGTTATTCCTGATTTCACTTACATCGTGCAAAACCAGGATAAAATTAAAGGTTTGTTCATTACTCACGGTCACGAGGACCACATCGGGGGCGTACCTTACCTCTTAAAAGAAGTGAACATTCCAATTTATGCAGGAAAACTTGCAATGGGAATGATCAAAAATAAATTAGATGAGCATGGCCTTTTGCGCAATGCAAAGCTTAACATTTATGGAGAAGATGACATCATCAAGTTCAGAAAAACATCTGTCAGCTTTTTCCGTACAACACATAGTATTCCGGAATCATTCGGTGTAGTCGTGAAGACCCCTCCTGGCAACATCGTGCATACCGGTGACTTCAAATTTGATTTCACTCCGGTCGGACAGCCAGCTGACATTGCAAAAATGGCTGAAATCGGCAAAGAAGGCGTACTTTGCTTACTATCCGACTCTACAAATAGTGAAGTACCAGGATTCACTATGTCTGAACGTGTTGTTGGTGAAAGTATCAACGATATTTTCAGACGTGTTGACGGCCGCTTGATATTCGCTACTTTTGCTTCCAATATCCACCGGTTGCAGCAAGTAATCGATTCAGCTGTGAAAACAGGCCGAAAAGTTGCCATCTTCGGAAGAAGTATGGAAACAAATATCAACCTCGGTATCGAACTTGGATTTATCAATGCACCGAAGGAAACATTCATCGATTCACATCAGATTAATCGTTTGCCTGCGAATGAAGTAGTTATTCTATGTACTGGTTCTCAAGGTGAACCAATGGCTGCACTTTCTCGAATTGCTAACGGCACACACCGTCAGATTCAGATTCAGCCTGGTGATTCGGTTGTCTTCTCGTCTTCCCCGATTCCGGGTAATGCGATTAGTGTAAGCCGTATTATCAACATGCTGTATCGCGCAGGAGCTGACGTCATTCATGGCGCATTGAATAACATCCATACTTCCGGTCACGGTAGTCAGGAAGAACAAAAGCTAATGCTTCGCTTGATGAATCCGAAATACTTCATGCCGATCCACGGTGAATACCGTATGCTAGTCGAGCATATGAAGCTTGGTAAGCTTACTGGTATTAGCGAAGAAAATTCCTTCATCATGGATAACGGAGATGTATTGGCATTAGGCAAAGATAGTGCTGCCATTGCAGGTAAGATTCCATCTGGTTCCATCTATGTCGACGGCAGCGGTATTGGTGATATCGGTAATATCGTATTACGCGATCGCCGCATCCTTTCCGAAGAAGGACTTGTCATTGTCGTAGTAAGCATCAATATGAAAGAATTCCGTATTGCTTCTGGTCCGGATATCATTTCCCGCGGTTTCGTTTACATGCGTGAATCAGAAGACCTTATCAATGAGGCACAAAAAATCGTTTCTGCCCATCTAAATAAAGTGATGGAAAGAAAAACAACTCAATGGTCTGAAATCAAAAATGAAATTACAGATACAATCGCGCCGTTCTTGTTCGAAAAAACGAAACGCCGCCCAATGGTACTTCCGATCATCATGGAAGTATAATAAAAAGCCTGAGCTTATCGCTCAGGCTTTTCTTATTTCAAGAGACGTTTTACTGACTCTTTCATGTTCGGTAGCTCTATTTTCCCGGTAGAGAAGAATTCTTTGATCAGATATTCTGTATATTTTACAGCCTGCTGGTAGGAAATTTTCCCTGGCAGCGGCGCCATATCCTCAATTACCACATCAATTATCGCCGGTTTATCGGATAGGAATGCTTGCTTGATGCTCGTTTCCAAGTCTTCAAACTTCTCAACTCGGTAGCCCTCCCCTCCGCAGGATTGAGCGAATTGAGCGAAATTCATTTCTCCCATATCAATACCGTAGTTGGAAGAACCTATCGTCGCCTGTTCAAATTTGATCAAGCCAAGCTGGCTGTTATTAAGAACAATCACTTTCACTGGCAGATCGTATTTTACCGCCGTGACAAAATCCTGCATATTCATACTAAAGCCGCCGTCCCCGCATATGGCTATTGCCTGCTTATCTGGATATGCCATCTTCGCTGCAATGGCACCAGGCAGTCCGCAGCCCATTGTTGCAAGTCGACCCGATACAATGAATTCCTGTTGTGTCAAAGGCAGATATCGTGTAGTCCAAACAGTTACATTCCCTACATCAGATGAAACGACGGCATCTTTCTCTATATTCTTTTCTAAGGCATACATAATTTGAGGAGGCTGTATTGGTGACTCCTCTCTTTTCTTTTGCATTTGAAGCTGCGTATGCCATTCCTTCATTTTTGCTTGATATTTTTCGATATAATCCGTCTCAACCTTTTCCTCTGCCGTTCTTGTCAATTCCCCTAGTACTTCTTTAGCATCTCCTGGCAAACCGACCTCTACAGGATAGATACTGCCGATTGCGCTTGCCCTATTATCAATTTGGATAGCAGGTAAGTTATCCGGCAGGAACGAACGATAAGGGAAGCTGGTTCCTACAAGCAGCAGCAAATCCGCTTCATTTATTGCCTCATAAGAAGGTGTTGTCCCAATTTGTCCATGCTGACCCAAGCAATAACTGTGATGGTCAGGAATGATTCCTTTAGCAAGAAGGCTTAAAATTATTGGAGATTTTATATGCTCTGCAAATGTGAGAAGCTCTGTACGGGCATGCTTTGCCCCTTTTCCCGCTAGAATAATTGGTTTTTTCGCTTGATTGATCAGTTTGACTGCTTCCTCAAGATCCTGTTTAGCAGGCGCAATTCTTGGCTTTGCATAATTAGCTGATGTTTTACCGGGTTTTTCTGGATGCTTCTCAGCGAAAAGGTCATCAGAGACTACAAGTACACTAACGCCTGAGTTAGCATACGCTTCTCGGATTGCTTGATTCAAAAGATCTGGCAACTGCTCGAATGACTCTGCCCTCTCATTGAAAACAGCTACGTCTTCAAACATTTGCTCGAGTTTAACTTCCTGGAAAGCACCGGTACCCAACTCATTACTTGGTACTTGTCCAACAATAGCAAGAACAGGTGCCTTATCTTCCCGCGCATCATATAAGCCATTCAGCAAGTGGACAGCCCCTGGTCCTGCAATCGACAAACAGACCCCAAGCTTTCCAGTAAGCTTGGCATAGGCAGCAGCTGCAAGTGCCCCGGCTTCCTCGTGACGGACTTGGATGAATTTCAGTTCGTCCTCTTTCTTATGTAAATCACTGATGAATTCATTAACCGAATCTCCCGGTATGCCGTATATGTGATCTACACCCCAATCGACTAATTGATCAGCAAGGACTGCTCCGGTTCTTCTTTCAAACATAATAACATCTCCCGTTTCAATTTTTTCCTCCTTATGTATGTATCCTTTTTTGAGCATAAAGAAACCCAAACAGTTTAACTGTTTGGGTTAACGGTTCAATCATCTGCTAGAGAACGTTCAAATCGAGCCAGGTCACGGTCTGCACCAATGACAATCAATACATCTTCGGTATCGAGCAGGGCATCTGGTGACGGACTGACGTTTATCTCATTACCCTGCTTGATTGCAACTACGTTACAGCCAAATGCTGCCCGTATATCAAGCTCGATAAGAGATTTTCCAGCCATCTTCTTACCAGCTCTTACTTCAACGATACTATGTTCGTCACTAAGCTCTAAGTAGTCGAGAATATTGTTGCTGATTATTTTATGGGCAATCCGTCTTCCCATATCTCGTTCCGGATGGACAACATGGTCTGCTCCTATTTTGCTCAGTACCTTCTCATGGTAATCATTCTGGGCTTTGACTGTTATTTTCTTGATTCCGAGTTCCTTGAGCATTAGTGTCGTCAGAATACTCGCTTGGATATTTTCACCGATTGCCACAATTACATGCTCGATATTTCGGATACCCAGTTCTTTCAAAACCTGTTCATCCGTTGTATCCGCGATAACTGCATGTGATGCGATATTACGATATTCATTTACTTTGTCCTCTTCGATATCGATTGCAAGCACGTTGAATCCTTCCCGGCTTAATTCCACACAGATACTGCCTCCGAAGCGGCCTAATCCGATTACAGCAAATTCTCTTTTCATCGTACTTCCTCCACTATTCCATAAACTAATCTTAGTCTATCACAAACAGTCAAGGTTGTATTATTTCTTTCCTTTTACATACTCTGCATCGAATAGGAACATCCGCATGACGAGTATCAAGGAAGGAATCAACATGAGCAAGCCACCACCGAAGGCAAAAAGCAGAGCTGTACCCATTGCCGGAAGTGTTGCGTCAGCTGTCACTTGGATCTGATCATATAGTATATATGGCATATGACCGATACCATAACCAAGAAGTGCAAAGAAGAATTGCAGCATCACACAAATGAATGAAAGCCCATAGTTTCTTTCTTTGTAAATGAAATAGACTGCGCCTAAGAAAAATAGAACAGACAGACCGAACATCCACCATAGATCAAGCATATTGTTATAGTGCTCTGGATTTTGTCTGCTGATTGCAATGAACGCCGTCAAGCTAGCAATAATTTGCGGGGCCGACCAGAAAAGAGCGTACGACCGCAATATTTTTCGTGCAGGTTCATCTCCTGCTTTATTAGCATAATAAGTCAGGAAGTTAGCACTGATATACAGTACAGAGACGATTGCAAGAAATACGACAGCCCAGGAAAACGGGTTTGTGAGCAGCTCTGTATAACGCAAGTGTATACTGCCACCCTCCTCGCGTAAAAAGCCTCCTTCTGAAATCGTCAGTCCTGTTGAAATGGCGGCTGGAATAAGCAATCCACTTGCACCATAAAGGAATGTGTACAGCAAGCTGCTGCGTGATCCGTAATTCTCGAAGGCGTAAAAGGATCCCCTTATACCTATCAGGACGAGAATGATCGATCCTGGTATAAGCATGGCAGATCCGTAATAATAACCAGCATCCGGAAAGAAACCAGCCAGTCCATAATAGAAGAAGATAAAGAACACATTCGTGATTTCCCAAACAGGAGATAGATAGCGGGCAATCAAGCGGTTCAAGATATGATCCTTCTTCGTCTGCTTGGCATAATACGCAAAGAAACCGGCACCAAAATCAATTGATGCAATGATCAGATAAGCAAAAAGGAAAAACCACAATGCTGACAGTCCTAATACTTCGTAGCTCACCTCTGATCACCTCCAAACAAGGTATCTGGAAATCGCTGTTCCCATTCTTTCTTAATCGGATTTTTCTTATACAGCCTGACAAGAATGAGAGTGACGAATGTTCCGAGCAGCACATATAAAACCAGGAACATGGCAAAGGCATAATGCACATAAGGCGAAGAAACTGCCCCTTCTGCGACTCGTAAGTATCCCCGCATGATCCAAGGCTGTCTTCCTACCTCGGCATAAATCCATCCGAATTCGAGAGCAAGCATAGCAAATGGTGCATTCACTACAATTGCGCGTAATAACCACTTATTATATTGGTCTCTTTTTTTCCAAAACATGAACACAAGGAAAAGCATACTGATCATGATGCTATATGCTCCAAGTGTGACCATTAAATCAAACATATAATGAATCCACAAAGGCGGTATCAAATCAGCATCGACCCTATCCAAGCCTATGACCTCACTATTGAAATCACCGAAGGACAAGAAACTCAACAGCTTCGGCAAATGGATTGCACCCTTGATCTCATTATCCTCTGTCAATTTCCCGAAGAGAATCAGATCAGCACCTTTCTCCGTTTCAAAATGCCATTCAGCCGCTGCTAGCTTCTCCGGCTGATATGTGGCCAGGAATTTAGCGGATGTATCTCCGGCAATAGCTGTGAATATGGAAAAGACCAATGTCACAATCATTGTAAGCTTTAATGCTTTCTTGTAGTATTTGTTATTGCCATATTTGAGAATGAAGAATGCTGTTAGCGCGGCAAGAATGGCACCACACGTCATATACGATGAAGTGAGTACATGGAAGACCTTCGATGGTGTGGCCGGATTGAGTATCGCCGTCAGCGGCTCGACAGACGTGATTGTTCTGCCTTCAAGTGTGAAACCTTGTGGCGTATTCATGAAGGCATTTACACTTGTGATGAAAACAGCACTCAATCCCCCACCGATGATAACTGGTAAAGAAAGATACCAATGCGTGTATCGTCCTTTAAAACGGTCCCACGTATAAATATAAGCACCGAGAAAAATAGCTTCAAAGAAGAATGCAAAAGTCTCCATAAAAAGGGGCAGACTGATGACATGACCTGCAATCTGCATGAATGTCGGCCACAGAAGAAACAGCTGCAGACCAATTGCTGTGCCAGTTACTACTCCTACAGCTACAATAATGACGAATCCTCGTGTCCATCTTCTAGCGAGTAAAATATAACTTGGATCTCGCTTCCTGATACCGACATACTCGGCAGCACTGATCAACAATGGAACACCAACACCGATTGTCGCGAAGATAATATGGAAGACGAGCGTCATCGAAGTAAGCATACGGGCTAAAATGACACTATCATAAGCAAACAATGTGTATCCCTGCTTTCTGTAAAGATAATCGTTCCTCTTGTTATGCCCAGAGAAAATAAAATTACCCAAAAGAAAGAGCGTATCTCTTGCGAGATACGCTCTTTCCTATTTTTCGTCTGATTGAAATTGGGTTTTTACCAGTTCGTAATACTTGCCTCCAGCATCCATCAGCGTCAAATGATTGCCCTGCTCCAAGATACGGCCTTGTTCCAGTACAATGATATTATCAGCTTCCCTGATTGTGGAAAGACGATGCGCAATCATAATAGCTGTTCGCCCCTGCAGTAAGGTTTTCAATGCATGCTGAATTTTCAGCTCAGTTTCTGTATCAATACTGGCTGTTGCTTCATCAAGAATGATGATGCGAGGATCAGCGAGCATAGTACGAGCAAAAGACAGCAGCTGCCTTTCTCCAGCTGACAGGATGTTGCCTCGTTCTTCCACTTCCGTTTCATAACCATCGGCCAAGCGCTGGATGAAATCATCCGCCCCGACAATACGTGCGGCTTCCTTCACTTGTTCGTCCGTTGCTTTCGGATTACCAAATCGGATATTCTCCGTGATGGTACCAGAGAAAACGAATGTATCCTGCAAGACAACACTGATTTGCTGCCTTACGTCTTGTAGTTTAACATCTCGTAGGTCCTTACCATCAATTTTTACAGCCCCAGCAGTGGGATCATAAAATCTGCTGATCAAATTAGCAATCGTCGATTTCCCAGAACCAGTATGACCGACGAGTGCAACCGTCTGCCCTGCTTCCATATGCAAATCGATTTCTTGAAGTGCAATCCGATCAGAGTTGTAAGCAAACACAACCTTCTCGAACCGGATATCTCCTTTTATGTTCGGAAAAGGCTTTGCATCCTTTCGATTCTCTACATTCGGTTCTTCGTCGAGAAATTCAAAAATACGTTCCGATGATGCCATTGCGACAAGCAGCTGGTTATAAATTTGTCCTAAGCGGGAAATTGGCTCCCAGAACATTCCTAAGAAGAAAGCAAAAGTAACGAACGTTCCAATTTCAATCTGATCCGACAGAATCAAATGGGCACCATATGCGATCAGGATAACTGTACCGACGGCATTACTCAGTTCTACGAAAGGACCGAAATACGCACTCTTTTTCGTGGCAATCCGTTCACTTTCAAAGTTATCTCGGTTAAGCGCTTCGAAATAATCTGTGTTTTCCGGCTCTTGGGCATAAGATTGTGTTACACGAATGCCTTGTATCGCTTCATTTAAATGCGAATTCATGCGTGATTTTTGCATTCTCACTTGCTGCCAGGAACGTCTGATGCTTCTCCTAAGCCTTGTTGAGATGAAGAACATGAGCGGTAAAATAATAAGAACTGCAATTGCCAGTTTCGGACTTAGGAAAAACAAGATAGCTATGATACCGATCAGCATGACAGTATCGGTTAACAGGTTGATAATTCCATTCGTGAAAAGCTCCTGTAAGGAGTTAATATCATTAAGAACCCGAACAAGAATGGAACCTGCGGACCGGGTATCGAAAAAACGATGCGACAGATGCTGGATATGACTGAACAGTGTTTTCCGTAAATCATAAATCACATGCTGTCCGAGGATGTTCACCCATTTGATTCGCAGTATATTCGCCACATAGTTGAGCACATATAGCACTCCAATAACAACTACCAAATAGATAAGAAAGCGGGTATCCCCTGATGAGATAGCCATATCAATCGCCACTTTACCGATAAGAATCGGAATGAGCAAACGTATAAGTGTGGAGAGCAGCATCGTAACAATCGATCCTGGCAGTAATGTTCTGCTATATGGTTTCATAAAGCCAAGAAGCCGCCTGATTTGAGCCCAGTCAAACGGCTTCTCCATTGCCTGATCCTGTGAATAATGAAATCTGTTTGTATGCTTTTTCTTATTATAATGCAGGTTTTCCATAGGCTCCCCTCCTTACTGCGCTGAGCGCATAATTGCCTTTTGATCTTGATACTGAATATCGTAAATACGCTGGTATAAGCCGCCGTTTCGCAGCAAGAAATCGTGTGTCCCTCGTTCAGCAATTTCTCCATCATCCAAAACAAGAATCTCATCAGCATGCTTAACAGATGATATACGGTGCGCAATAATGAACGTTGTACGATTTTTCATTACTTCTTTCAGTGCTTTTTGTATCTGCACTTCTGTCTGCATATCAACGGCACTCGTCGCATCATCTAAAATCAAGATGCTTGGATCAATGAGCAGTGCCCGTGCAATTGCGATTCGCTGCTTCTGACCTCCAGATAGACCCATTCCCCGTTCACCAAGCAGTGTGTCGTACTGATCAGGTAATTCCATGATAAAGTTATGGGCTTGCGCACGTTTGGCTGCATCCACTATTTGCTCAAAGCTGACATTATCCGGATTCCCATATGCAATATTCTCCTTAATTGTTGTCGAGAAGAGGAACGCCTCTTGTAAGACGAAGCCGATGTGCTGTCTAAGCGTTCTTAGGTCATAATCCTGTACAGGCTTACCGTCTATGTAGATTTCGCCTGA
This sequence comes from Terribacillus sp. AE2B 122, assembly GCF_902497585.1. Classification (NCBI taxonomy): domain Bacteria; kingdom Bacillati; phylum Bacillota; class Bacilli; order Caryophanales; family Bacillaceae; genus Terribacillus; species Terribacillus sp. AE2B 122. Next base: position 1,036,583 of record NZ_LR700942.1, read on the forward strand.
TGTTGGTTCATAAAAACGGGTCATCAACTGGGTTATACTCGTCTTTCCTGATCCAGTTCCACCCACGAGACCAATGATTTTTCCTGGCGGTGCATCGAAGCTGATATCCTTCAGAGCCATATCATCATCCTTGGCATATTGAAGTGAAACGCTATCAAACGTTACATGACCGCTGATCTGACTCGTGCCGATCGGCTGTTCCAGCTGTTTAATATCCTCTCTTGCTTCTAGAACTTCCAGCAGCCTTTCCCCTGAAGCCTTCGCTTGAGAGAACATATTGATAATGAAGCCAAGATTCGCGAGCGGTCCGAGGATATAGGAGACAAGACTGAAGAATGCGACAAGAGCGCCTAATTCAAGCTGCCCAGAAATCACAAGATACCCTCCATAAGAGATGAGAACTACCATACAAATATTGCCGATCAATTCCATGAGCGGGAAAAACTTTGCCCACACCTTGGATGTGAAAATATAGTTATCACGGTAGGTGGAATTATTATCTGTGAATCGATCAATCTCAAAATCCTCACGTGATAAGGATTTGACTGTATTCATTCCGCTGATATTTTCCTGCACCCGAGTATTAAGCACACCAAGGGAAGTTCTAATATTACGGAAAGCAGGATGCACACGCCGGTCGAAACGATAGACAACTACAGCTAAAAACGGCATAGAAATCATCGTAACAAGTGCAAGAGGAATGGAATAAGCGAACATTACAGCAAGGCTAATCACGATCAACAAAACAACGCGCAGGAATTGCCCTACTCCTGCCGACAGAAAAAAACGGATCCCCTCTACATCTGCGGTCAGTCTGGACATCAGATCTCCAGTGCGTGCATTATCATAATACGTAAAGCTCAGTCTCTGCAGCTTCTGGTATAGACTGTTCCGCATCCGGAAAACAGTTTGAACTCCGAATAAATCTCCCAGATACTGCTGCAGGAAATTGGCAATCCCTTTAATAATCATTAATAAGACGAATCCAGCTGAGATAATCGGAATAAGATTGTACTGATTACCCAGAACTACGTCATCAATCGTAATTTGCAATATGATTGGATAGACAACCGTAATAGCTGTCACAATGGCGATGAATAGAAGCGATAAGTAGAAGTTGCGCCGGTATGGCCAATAAAACTCCTTCAATTTTCTGAATATATGCAAACCCTTCTCCCCCTCCAAGATTAGTCGCATGTTCTAATATATCGGGTTCCGAACTAATTTACCAGCTTAAATTAACGATTATTTAAAAAAGTTTGAATTTATGTTAAATAAAAAAAGCATCGTTTACACGATGCTTCGATAATGCTCTTGCAGGAATCGTACATATCGTTCTAAATCCTCTGTCTGTTGAAAACTAGCTTGTGCCATCTGAGCACTTCCGCCACCCTTACCTCCGAATTCGGATAGGGATGTACGGAATAGATTCCCGCTATGGAATTCATTAAGTTGGTGAGTTAATACCAGCTTCCGCTCCCCTGCATCTGACAGTATAACAAACTCCTTGCCTGCTTCGAGCAGTTTTGCTGCCATACGCTGTAATGCTTTAACGTTTTTCCCTTCATAAGAACGGGCTACAATAGGGGTTTCTGTTTGTATGAGCTCTTGCAATTCCAATTCTTCAAGTCTTGCTTCCAACTCTTCCGCTCTTTTGACAGCGGCTTGCAAATCAGCTGCTTGCTTCTGAATTCTGTCGAGAACTTCCTGGCTATTTGTTTGGAATTGGTCTGCAGCTTTCTCCACAATGCTAAACATATTCCTAGTAGTTTCTAAAGCGCGCTTGCCGCATAGGAAATAAACACGCTGTCCCTGCTTTTGTTTTTCTGTTTTAAGGATTTTGATCAATCCTATTTGTCCAGTAGATAAGACATGTGTACCACCACAAGGATTGTATTCCACTCCATCAATTTCAACTATTCTAACGTCTTCTGTTACAGACGGCAGCTTGACAACAGGCAGTTCGGCTAGCTGTGCAGCTGTCACATAGTAGCTGGAAATCTGACGGTTATCATAGATTAGTTCATTCACCTTTTGTTCTGTCAATTGCAGTTCAGCTTCTGTCAGTTTGTCACCAGATACATCAATTGTCACAGCTTCCTGTCCTAAATGAAATCCAATCGTTGGTCGATCTAAAACGAGACGAAAAGCAGCAGAAAGTAGATGCTGTCCAGTATGCTGTTGCATTAAATCAAAGCGATAATCCCATTCTATCCGGCATTCGACCTTTCCTTTGATGCGGGACTCCAAACCGTAGTATGGTACAGCATCCTTGCTTTCTATAGCTTTAACTTCCAAATCGGCTATTGTACCTCGATCTGCTGGCTGCCCGCCTCCACCAGGGTAAAAAGCTGTTTCTTTCAGTGATACATAATAGAGGCCATCTTTTTCATATGTATTGTCAACTTCCGTTTCCCACTTCTCACAAAATGCGTCTTCTCTGTATAGTAGCTTGCTCATATCGATCATCCTTTATGTTCTGATAGAGCAAGCTTACCATGAATCACTTATAAGTAGAAAGTCTGCTTAACTGTATCTTAGCGCATCTAGCTGATTTGTCAGCATAGTCGTAAAATTACCGCCAGACTGTAAATGTCGAACTCTGCCTTTTCTGTCCAGCAAGACAATGCAAGGCAGCTTTTGTACTCTGAATGTATTCTTCATCTGATGTCTTTGATCGAGATAGACAGGCAGATCTATATTCTTTGGAAGCAAATAGTCATGTATCGTTTCAATATCTAAATCCGATGTTGAGCGAGGAACATGAACTAATAGAATGTCAAAAAACTGGCCTTCATGTTTTGCAAAATCCAGAAAAACAGGCATTTTATCTTTACAGACTGAACAGCTAATAGACCAAAAGTAAATGATTACTGGCCGACCGCCGGCAATTTGCTGAGGTGGATAAAGCCAGTTTGATGCCTGCTGGTCAATTGCATCTGGTAGTTGTGGCATCATAATGGAACATCCTCCCTCTCAAGTACTTCATCACCAGGCTGCCAATTCACCCCACAGGCTTCTCCTGTTTGAAGAGCCTCCAATACACGCAGCAATTCTGATGTCTCTCTCCCCACCAAATCAGCATGCATTAAATAATAACAAATCTGGCCTTCCGGATTGACGATAATCGTAGCTCGTACAGAAGTATAGCTTTTCCCATCCAGCACACCGTAAGCTTGTGACACGTCACCTGTAAAATCCGAAGCTAATGGATAGGTGATATGCTGAATACCATTCTGCTCCCGAGGTAATTTTTGCCATGCAGCGTGAGACATGAGACTATCTGTAGAAATTGCAACTACTTCTGCATCCAATTCACGTACTGTATTAATTTGATCTGCTAAATCATTCAATTCAGTAGGACAAACTGTACTGAAATCACGAGGATAAAAAAAGAGCACCAGCCATTTCTTCGTATCAAACTGTTTCAAGCTGATGGTTGCCGTCTTACCATCCGGCATGACAGCTGGCAGCTCGAACTGAGGTGCAACACTTCCGATCATGGGCTCTCCCCCTTCATTTATACCTGTGTCACTATATGCATAGAAGCAGCATGTGTTACAGAGCGTTTCATCTTTGACTATTCCGGGAACTCACCTAGGAGCAGAAAATTGTAAAAGGAGACATGGTATGAACTTTCTAACAGACGGACTACAATTCAACTACGATGGCTTAATCGAAAAATCCGTGTCAATCGGTCTGCAGCTGCTGCTAATCATTATCGGTTATTTCGTTTTACGAGCTGTCGGAAAAAAACTGATCTCTACGAGCTTAAGCAAAGCAAGTTCCAAACAGCGTATTTCTACAAGCAGAATGATGACATTAGAAAAACTGCTTATCAATACATATGGGTATACCTTGATTTTCCTCCTCATTGTCATGATATTTGGTGTGTTCGACATTCAAATCGGCCCATTGATTGCAGGAGCTGGGATAATCGGACTTGCCATCGGTTTCGGTGCCCAAGGTTTGGTGAGTGATATCGTGACTGGATTCTTCATTCTTTTGGAGCGTCAAATTGAAGTTGGAGATGTGATTACCACATCTGGCTACAATGGTGTTGTAGAGGAAGTAGGATTACGGACGACACAGGTGAGAAGCTTCGATGGTACGTTGAATTTCATTCCAAACCGTAATATCAACGGAATAAGCAACCACTCTCGCGGAAACATGCGTGCTATGGTTGATATCGGCATCAGCTATGAAGATGATATTGATCATGCTCTCAAGGTTCTGCAGGATATATGTAATACTTTCCAGCAGGATGAACGTTTCCGCGAAGGACCAGATGTGATTGGCGTACAGGAACTGGGAGCATCTGAAATCACCTTGCGAATCATTGGTCACACAGCCAATATGGAACAATACGGAGCAGAACGCGATATGAAAAAGGCAATCAAGGAAGCCTTCGATAGAGAAGGTATTGAAATTCCTTATCCGCATCAAGTTTTTATGCAGCGAAAAGAAGAAAGCGCAAAGCCATAAGCTTTGCGCTTTTCTTATGCATGATTTATATAAGCTAAAACAGCTTCGACTCCATGTCCCAATGCCTTTTCATCAGGCTGCAACTTACTATGATGCAATCCATAAGGTGAATCGACTCCTAACCAAAACATAAATCCGGGAATTTCCTTCAACATATAGCCAAAATCCTCCCCAGTCATTGCCGGCGGAGCTTCCTTATACGTCAAGGAAGTTTTTGCTATAACTTCTCGGAATGCTTCCACCTTGGTTCCGTCGTTATACACCTGGTAATAATTCGAACCATAATCTATCTCAATCTGACAATTATGGCTGATCTCCAGTCCTCTTGCCTGCTGCTCGATATGCTGCTTCACCAGGGCAATAGCTTCCGGATCCATCGTTCTGATTGTTCCTTCCAAGCGAGCAGTCTCAGCGATTGTGTTCTGCACAAATCCACTTTCCATCTTCCCGATTGTTATGACGGCACTTTGCAGTGGATCCAAATTACGCGCTACTATCCCCTGCATATTCGTTACAAAGGTACTAGCCGCCACAACCATATCTTTCGTCAAATGCGGATATGCAGCATGTCCGCCTTTCCCTTTGAAGTCAAGGAAAAGCTCACTTGTATTAGCGAATAACAATCCCGTTCTGGAGGAAACAGTACCAACTGGCAGCTCAGGAGCAATGTGAAGAGCGAATATTTCATCCGGCCACCACTCTTTCAAAATGCCGCTTTGTATAAGCGGCAGAGCTCCTCCTGGACCTTCCTCTGCAGGCTGAAAAATGAATACGACGTTTTGTGCAGGCTGATCTTTAGCACAAGCAGTCAATGCCCCTAATGCAATTGTCATATGCAGATCGTGCCCACAGGCATGCATACGGCCGTTGTGCTCAGATTGATATAGCAGTCCGGTGGCTTCCGTAATCGGCAATCCATCGATATCAGTACGATATGCGATCGTTTTTGATCCGACAGATCCGGTGACTCTCACGACAATACCAGTCCGCCAAGTTTTTATTTCTAAGTATTCCTGAGGAAGTTCGCCGATGTAATCCAGTAAATATGCCTGTGTCTTTTCTTCCTGGAATCCAAGTTCGGGTATACGATGCAAATCCCGTCTGATCTGTATCAATGTATCTTCCATGCAATCACCTGCTTTATTTGATAATAAAAAAAGGAGCAGCAGCTGCTCCTTTTTCCTTGTTAGTTCAATTTACGAAGTTCCTGACGAATCTCTGTTTTTGCTTTCGTCTGGTCATCGATTTCTTTCAATACACGTGCTGGTGTTCCGCCAACAAGTGTATTTGGAGCTACATCTTCTGTCACGATTGCGCCAGCAGCAACAACCGCTCCTTTACCTACTGTAACGCCTTCCAATACAACAACGTTAGCACCGATGACAACATCATCTTCGATGACAACTGGTTTTGCAGAAGGTGGTTCGATAACACCTGCCAAGACAGTACCAGCTCCGATGTGGCAGTTTTTACCAACAGTTGCTCGTCCGCCCATCACGACGTTCATATCGATCATTGTACCTTCACCGATAACAGAACCAATGTTGATGGAAGCCCCCATCATGATAACAGCTCCATCGCCGATTTCCACTTGGTCACGGATGACAACTCCTGGCTCGATGCGGGCATTGATTCCCTTCAAGTCTAATAGAGGAATCGCAGAGTTGCGGCGGTCATTCTCGATGACATAATCCTCAATTGCTTCTGTATCTGTCAAGAAACCTTCCAACTCGCTCCATTCGCCGAATAGAACTGCTGTGTTCGCTTCAGGGAAAGCTTTTACGCTTTCTGGGTAAGCTAGCGTGTCCAGGCCTTTTCCTTTTACATATACTTTAACTGGTGTAGATTTTTTACTATTCGAAATGAAAGAGATGATTTCATTTGCGTCCATCATTTTCACGGTTTTTGCCTCCTATGTAACAACGTATGGAATTACTTTATCAAAAGTTTTACTAATCAACAAGCTTTTTCGGCCATCTGGCTGTTCGCCGGAAACACGTCATCAGACATTGGTCTTATCGCCGGTTGGATGGTAATGCACTTGTTCATGCAAGTACCTGTTCATTTTTTTGAGAATCGCCCTTCGAGTCAGGATGCCCTCGAAGTATCCTTCCTCATCAAGCACACAAAGAAAAGCGTGGTTCACCACAGCTTTCAATGCTGTTAGAAACGAATCCGACTTTTTCAATACGGGTACATCTGGCAGCATCGTTTCCGACACTTTAATTTCAGAAAGCTTCTCCATCTCGAATCTCTCCATACCGAGAACTTCATTCAGGATTGCTGTCTTCGATATCATGCCCTGCAGTCTATACGTATGATCAAGTACGGGAATGACCGAATAACCTGATTTAACAAGCACGAGCAAAGCGTGCTCCAACGGGTTATTCAATTGAACATGAGCAACTTTTTCAGACTCGATCATCAAGTCCTCTACCGTTATTCCAGTGAGTTCCTGCAACTCTAATTTTGCCATTCGATCTCTCCTTTTGTCAGCGGCAATAGAAGGAGGTCAATCACCTATACCAGTTTACCACAACCCACTGCAGGCTACCAATTTCGACAACGTCCGCAATGTGTCACATTTGGGCTTCTGCACCATAAAATATTTCCAGGATTGACTCTGTTTTTATGGTGAAAAGCTAGAAAAAGCATTATACTGAAACAAAGCAGAAATGAGGTAAATAATTGGAAACTTATATTTTCACGAAAAAAGAAGAAGCAGCTCACTCCATCACGCATGGGTTCGGTGCTTTACTGAGTATCGCAGCGCTTGTTGTTGCGGTAGTCTTGGCCAGCTTTACGAAGGATCCATGGATCATCGTCTCTGTTACGATTTATGGAACAACGATGCTGCTCATGTATCTCTCTTCGACTATCGTCCACGCCTTGCCCGAGGGAAAAGTGAAGGATATTTTCCAGATTATCGATCACGCAGCTATCTATCTTTTCATCGCTGGTACCTATACACCCTTACTGCTGATCGGCCTCAGAAGCTCACTCGGTTGGACCATTTTTGGCATCGTTTGGGGCATTGCACTTGGAGGAATCATCTTTAAGATTTTCTTTGTCAAGAAATTCTTGATCATGTCTACAGTCTTCTATCTATTGATGGGCTGGATGATCGTCCTAGTATGGGAACCAATGCTGGCGGCGCTGCCGCATCAGACGATTCTTTATTTGGCTATTGGCGGCCTTTTCTATACAATTGGTGCTGTGTTCTATGTTTGGCGAAAGATTCCCTACCATCACGTTGTATGGCATTTGTTCGTGCTGGCAGGCTCGGCGTTCCATTTCTTCGCCATCCTGTTCATCATCTAATTAAAAAAGGCATTCTCTCCATTGTATTGGGGAAGAGTGCCTTTATTACGGATAAAAGAAGGTGCATGATTGTTATGAATAAGAATTGGATTTCAGCTGCTGCGGGAACTATTGTTGCCGCAGCTGGCCTTGGATATATGTATGCACGACATATAGAACCAGCAAAACTGGTGACTAAGTCATATACACTTACTAGTGAAAGGCTACCGAAATCTTTCCATGGACTGAAAATTGTTCAGTTCAGTGATTTGCATTTAGGTTATCATTATTCCATTAGGAAGCTTAGACGTTTAGTACGTCATATTCAAGAACAGCAAGCAGACGTCATTGTATTTACTGGCGATTTTGCCGATCGTCCGATCCGGCTGAAATGGAAGCAAGAGATTGTCGATTGCTTAACGACACTTCAGGCTCCATTCGGAAAGTACTGGATATATGGCAACCATGATTATCGTGACGAAAGTGAAGCAATTGTTGCGAAGTATATGAAAGCTGGAGGATTCACTGCCCTGCACAATACAGCTACATTCCTAAAACGCGGACAGGAACATATCGTTCTGGCTGGCATTGATGATGTCATCCGAAGTACACCGAACCTGCATGCAGCGACTCGTCATAGCGATGAAGATTCCTTTACCATCCTGTTGGCACATGAACCGGATTTAGCTGAGAATGTCAGACATTTACCTGTTGACGTTCAATTATCCGGCCACTCGCATGGCGGCCAGGTGCGAATTCCTTTTTACGGCGAAGTGATTGTACCTCCATATGGCAGACGATATGTGGATAGTCATTATGAAGTCGGTTCACGACCCTTGCATGTCTTCGTCTCAAGAGGTGTCGGCACGACTAGGATGCCAATTCGTTTTGCATGTCCGCCAGAAATATCAATACTTACCCTGCAGCATGGACCAAAACATGTCGAGCTTAAATAAGAAAGAGCTTGCCAACCGTACAGCTTTTCTGTACTATAGTACCATTCTCCGATAGGGTCAATTCCTACAATAGGAGGTTTAATCGCATGAAAGTGAACTGGACATTAGAGGATATAGCAAAAGCGTTGTTCGTTGTCAATCGGCACGCAAAAACAGCTTCTGATCCAAGCCACTTATATCAATTAAAGAAACAAACAGTAGCAAAACTGCTGGAACAGAACAAAGCAAAGAAAATTGGCCTGCATTTCTCGGAACACCCTAAACTCAGCAGGCAGCACTCTACCATGCTGGTACAAATAGCAGACTATTACTTTCATATCCCGGCTGCAAAGGAAGATTTCAAAACACTGCCGCATCTTGGAGAATTGGACAAGACCTTTCGGAACCCGAGGCCAAACCTCTCCCTTTCTCAAGCAAAGCGGATCCTTTCCAGCTATTTGGATTTACCTCAGCAGGATACCAAACCAAAACAGCAGACACCTGTGAGCAGATCGGCATATTATACTCCATCCTCACTTGGTCAGTTCACCTGGCCAGAAAAGAAAAAGCGTCGCAGCTAAGGGACTGACCCCTACGCTGTACGCTTTTTCTTCTTTTCCGCTACAATAGTAAATAATCTAAATAAGATAAGCACACTGCAAACCAAGGTCATTACCAGGAGGAGATTTCCTTCTAAAGATTCCCACTGCAGCCAACCGATACGATGTAAATAATCCAATACCACATGCGCACATAATACAGATAAAAAATAGTACCACTGCTTTCTTACGAGCCATCTGATACTGAAGAATATAACTGCAAATACAGATAGAATGCCCAACAGACTCATTATAGGTAAAATCATCAACGCCATACCTCCTCTCAATAGTTTCGACTAAAAATAAAGCACCTAAACAAAAAAAGAATCCCTTTAGCGGCCGGGATTCCTTTGTATTCTCACACTATGTTATAATGTATCAATCGTTATTCCATATGATCAGCCGGAATGCCATATCTATCATCGAGCGACTCTTCAATCTTAAGCATTGCCTGATCATCCTGTAATAACTCATTTTTGTTTTGCGTGATCAATTCTTCTAAAGAAAGCTTGCGGGGTCTCATAATTATTAGCCTCCCTATATATTTTCCTTTAGCTATTCCCAATACTATCACGTTATAATCAAAATTGTTTGAACATTATGTTAAGAAAGTATGACAATGGAGGATCTCAGATGGAACATCTTATCAATCCACGCGTTACAAACATACAAATCTCCGGCATTCGCCGCTTTTACAATCTTGTTGCAGATAAAGAGGATATGATCAGTCTGACGATTGGACAGCCTGACTTCCCTACTCCGCTTCATGTCAAGGAAGCAGGAATCGATGCTATCCGTTCTGACAAGACGACGTATACACCAAATGCTGGTTTAATGCCTTTACGTCAGGCAATCAGTGAATTTTACACAAAATACGCTCCACCATACCGTCCGGCAGAAGAAATCATCGTCACAGTTGGAGCATCACAAGCTATTGATATCACGCTGCGGACTATTCTGCAGCCAGAAGATGAAGTAATTTTACCCGGTCCAGTTTATCCTGGTTATGAACCGCTTATTTCGCTGGCGGGAGGAAAGCCTGTTCTGGCAGATACAACCGGAAATGGATTTAAATTGACGGCTTCCATATTGAAACAATACATTACACCAAAGACGAAATGTGTCATCCTGCCGTATCCATCCAACCCGACTGGAGTAACACTTACATATGATGACTTGGAAGAGATTGCGGACTTTTTAGCTGACAAGGAAATATTCATATTATCAGACGAGATCTACAGTGAGTTGACGTACGATGAGACACATATATCGATTGCCAGTTTCCCACAGGTTAGAGATAAGACGATCATTATTAACGGCTTGAGTAAATCCCATTCCATGACCGGCTGGCGAATCGGATTTACTTTGGCACCCGCATGGCTGAGCACGCATATGCTCAAAGTTCATCAATACAACGCTACTTGCGCAACTTCTGTCAGCCAGTATGCTGCAATTGAAGCACTGACGAGTGGTTTGGACGATCCAGTCAACATGCGCGAAGCATATCGTGCACGCAGGGACTACTGCTTGGAGCGATTGAAAAACATGGGATTGACTGTTGAGAAACCAAATGGGGCTTTCTATATTTTCCCGAAATTCCCGATCAAGGAAATGACGTCATTGGAACTTGGTTTGGCACTAGTGGAGAAAGCAGGTCTTGCTATCGTACCAGGAGACGCATTCTCTTATCTTGGAGAAGGGTATATGCGGCTTTCATATGCGTACAATATGGAGCTGCTCCAAGAAGGCATGGATCGACTGGAACGTTTCCTAACTTCTAATAAGTTGCTATAAGAAAAAGGACAGGTCGGGGGGGACTGACCCCCGTTTTTGAGACAGAGATCAAAACACCTTCAAACAGCCAATTGCCGATAT
>NZ_LR700943.1:0-143528 GCF_902497585.1 Terribacillus sp. AE2B 122
ACAACGATCCGTTTTCAAGCTTGAAGGTGTTTTTATTTGTCTCAGCCTAGGGGGTCAGTCCCGTTCCACAGCCGCTGCTTCTTTTTTATTTTATTCGTTATCGGATTCTTCTTCATTCAATTCAAACAGATGGTCTAAGTATGGCTCTAACTCGAATGTATTTTCCTCGGCATATGTGGTGAAAACGTCTTTTGTTAATGAACTCATGATTGGAATCCTCCTTGTGATTGGGTTTGTAGTAATAAGATACCCAATCTAGCAAACTGCTAATCATCCAATTTTAGTCAGGAGGCTACTTTTTCTTGTTTGAAGTTCCGTTTGACGGAGAGAAACTGCATCACGATCATTAATAGGTTCACAGCTATCAATACAAAGATGGAATAAGAGAAGCTTCCGGTCATATCGTTGACAGTCCCTAGAATAATAGGGCCAAATGATCCGATGATGTAACCGACTGCCTGCACCATGGCCGACCAGGAGGCAGCTTCCTGATGGGTAGTAGTTACATCAATCGGAAGCAGCAGATTCATTGCAAACAAACCGCCAGCACCGAGACCGATGAAGCAAGCTGCCAGCCAAGGAAGGAAGGATAAAGAAATCATCGCAAAGCCGATCAATTCGAATATGGCGGCCGTCACAAGCCAGAACAGACGACTGGGAATTTTCTTTAGCAGATAAGGTATTGCTAAGTTAGCTGGTACTTGCAGAAGCATGAATATGACGAGCAAGTTGGCTGCATAGATTTTGCTGTACCCCATATTTTCTACAATAGGGGGGAGCCAAGCAGTCAACGAATAGAAAATAAACGACATACCGCCGAAGGAAAAGGTAAGCAGCCAGGCATTCCACTGGTTCCAAGGCAGTTTCGCTGCGCCGCCGAATGTTTGAATTGCCCTGTCTTTCTTTTTCTGAGGCAATACGACGAGTATCCATATTATGATTGCTATCAGTGCTAATAATGACCAGGCAGCCAAAGCGATTTGCCAGGAATCAACTAGATGCTGAATTGGCGCTACACCCCCGGAGGCCATGCCAGCACCAACAGCTAAGGCAGCAGTATAGATGCTGATCATGAACGCACTACTATTAGGGAAGTATTTTTTTATGAAACCGGAAAGCAGGGGGCTCGCAGCTGCAATACCGATACCTGCCAAGAAAGCTGTAATCAGAAGAAAGATGGAAGTATGAGTGAACAGGCGAATGATAGTACCGATGCCAATGACGGCTAAGGACCAGCCGATCACATATTCAAGCGAGAAGCGATTGGCCAACTTAGCGGCAACCGGCGAGAAGATCCCCATACATAAAACGGGTATGGAGGTGAGCAGGCTTGCACTAGATGCATTCATATGTAATTCAGATTGTATGATTTCAATAAGCGGAGAAATGGAATTGATTGCAGGACGTAAGTTAAGTGCTGCTACGAATAAAGCGATGCCTAACCAGATATACGTTGATTTCTTCACATGCTGTACCCCCATCAGTATCGAATTATCTTATTGTAAACCTTGTGGTAGGCAGCTGCAATGCACCGATGTTTAAATTGCAGTTATATTGTGGAAAATGAATAGGTATAAAAAGGGGGAAGTACTATGGGATTGAATCCAAAAATACAGGCATTTTTGAAAGAAGTAAATGCCCATCCGATACCGCTTGAATCGGTCTCACCTGAGCAATTTCGCGATCAAGCTAGAATGCAGGAAGATGGACCGAAACAAGAAGTGGCTAAAGTAGAAGACAGCCAGATTGAATTAAATGGTCGGACGCTGCCGATCCGTATCTATCGTTCTGATAATAAGACGCAGCCTGCACTTGTCTTTTATCATGGCGGCGGTTGGGTTGTTGGCAGCATTGAATCGCACGATGCTACTTGCCGCGAGATTGCCAATTTGGCAGATTGCACAGTAATCTCTGTAGAATACAGGCTGGCACCAGAAAATAAATTCCCGACAGCAGTGGAAGATGCTTATGATTCCTTTCAATGGATAGCCGCCAATGCAGATCGATTGGGAATCGAACAAGACAAGATCGCTGTTGGAGGAGATAGTGCAGGGGGGAATCTCGCAACAGTAGTATGTCTGCTGGCAGAAGAAAAAAACGGCCAAAAACCTGTATTTCAATTACTTTTATACCCATCGACAGGTTATATCGGAGACGAACCTGCTTCTTTACAGGAGAATGCAGAAGGATATTTATTGACCAAACGTTTGATGAACTGGTTCCGAAGCCATTATTACAGGTCGGAAGCGGATCGATCTCATCCATATGCATCGCCAATTCGTTCTGAGCTGCTCCATGCATTGCCGCCTGCGGCTATTTTGACAGCTCAATATGACCCGCTGCGAGACGAAGCACAGGCGTATGCTGAACGTTTAAAACAGGTGGGTGTAGATGTTTTTGTGAAGAATTACGAAGGGTTGATTCATGGCTTTGCTGGTTTTACAGCTGAAGTAGAAGAAGCGTATCAAGCTGTGGCAGAAGGAGCTGCTCAGCTGAGACAAGCTTTGTATAAATGACCGTGATGCACCGTTACCCTTCCCGGTAGATGCTGGGAGAAATCTAGAAAAACATTGGTCTTCTGGTTCTGCATTATTTCTTATCGGTCCACCAGCATTTGAATACACTCTAAACGCAGATAGGCCATTCTTAGGTTGTTGGTTAAAAGGTCGGATCTCATAATAGAAAAACTGTACTTAAATCTTCACAAAGAAGATTTAAGTACAGTTTTCGATTTGGCTAAAACACTTATCTCCAAGACTCTGTATCTCTTACAGTAACCAAATTCCGATGGTGGTAGAAAGTAAAAGTCCGATAACGACTGGGATAAAACATTGCCGCACTAATTCCATCACCGGCACTCGTGCAAATCCAGCGATTGCTACAATAGAGGACCAGGCAATCAGTGTGCCGCCGCCAACCCAAACCGCTCCCATTTGCCCAATTGCAGCAAGTGTGGAGGCATCCATGCCGACAGCGGGTGCCAGGGCACCTGAAAGGGCTCCGACGAGAGGGAGTCCGGAAAAGCCTGAACCGTCCAGCCCAGTTACCATGCCGACTATCAGCAAACCGAATCCTGCGAAAATAGGATTCTCTGGAATATAGTGCTGACCAGCCTCCACTAAATCAAAAAGAAAGGAAGGAGCCTGTGCCGCATCTTCCAGACCGAATATCCTGGCAGATATTTCTCCGCTTCCTAAAAAGAAAAAACCTGCAATCGGAATAACCGGTCCCATTGCCCGAAAAGCAAAGGTAAAGCCATCTACCAAGTGGTCACTTACATTATGCAAGGACTGTTTCCAATTGTAAGCGATCGCTGCTGCAATCATGAGCAGGATAGCAGCACCTCCGATTAAAGCAGCCCCAGCTCCGCCCTCAAGAGAAGCGGTATTGCTGAAGGCCGTATAGGCCATGTAGATAACAACAACAAGAAAGGCTGCGGGCACTAAAATCGCAAACAAGATACTGAATCTCGGTTTTTTACCTGAATGAGCTTCGCTAGGCGCATCGTTTCCGTTCCATCTTTCCAGGTGCACTATGGAAGGAGAAGAGATTTTTTTTCGAATCCGGAAGTAGGCCAGCAGCAAGGCTGTGATACCGGTAATAAGCGATAAAATAAGCGCTTTGTCTGCCACCGCAGCAGTATCTACACCAGCTGCAGATGCACTCAGCATCGGTGCAATTTTAATAATATAGTCGGCAGAAAGCGCCATACCCTGACCGGAAATCGCCATTGCCACACCGGTTGCTAGTGGAGGCAGACCAGCCTTGATAGCAACTGGGAGCAGAATTGCACCTACGAGCGGCACTGCAGGTGTAGGCCAAAAAAATAGGGAAATACAGTACGTAATGAATGCCAATACCCAAAAGGAAGTATGGCCGTTAGTCATAATATAACCAAAAGGGCGAATCATCCGCTCATCAGCCCGCAATGCTTTTAAAGACTGCAGCAGAGCAGTCATAACGGTAATAATTAAGAAGATATTAAATAGCTCTGAGGCAGCTGTGAGACTTGCACTGAAGGTTGCCTGCAGGCCCTCTACAAGCGTCCCCGAGTACATCCAACCTACTAAGAAGGTCATCAATAATGATGGAACCAGCACATTCTGCCGAAAAAGCATCGTTAAAATAATCAAAAGTGTTCCTGCCAAATACATCCAGTGGGCCATCGTCAAGTCTGTCAAGCGGGTTCCTCCTTCATCTCATCATGTGCCATAGCCTATGTATGACAGAAGAAACCGGTGACTATTGCTTAATTGGATCGTTTAATGAATTCTGTTTTCTATATACGCCACCACAAATGATATCCGTAAATAATGAATAAAAAACATAGATTGAAAGCGTTGACAATAATCCGCTTACATGATAAATTGAGTGTGTAATACAAGACAACCGCATACAACTATCCTTTAGGATTGTTACTGATAAGCAGGCAAAACCTAAATTATGTTCCGAAAACAGAGGCGACTCTGTGCACGGGGTGTAGTTTGGGTTTTTTTGTGTACCAAACCTGACCTTATCAAAGAAAAAAGGATAAAGGTGGCACCCTTTATCCTCATCACATAATATCCCCGAATGGAGGGTCTATCATGAACCATCGTAAAACAGCAGAAGAAATTTTGCAATTAGTAGGCGGAGAATCAAACGTACAAAATGTCATCCATTGTATGACACGCCTTCGCTTCAACTTGTACGATAACAGTAAAGCAGATCGCCAAGCACTGGAGCAGGTAGATGGTGTTCTAGGTTCCAATATCAGCGGCAGTCAGTTTCAGCTGATCATCGGCAATGAAGTGCCAAAGGTGTATAAGGAAATTATAGCAAATAGCAATTTAAGTGAGTCAAAGAGTACAGAAGGCGAATCGAAACAAAAGAAAAATGTAATCAGCTCTATCTTCGACGTTATTTCCGGTGTATTCACACCGATTCTGCCAGCTATCGCTGGTGCCGGTATGATCAAGGGTATTGCGGCGTTGCTGGTGACATTTGGCTGGCTGCAAGAAGCCTCCCAAACATATCAAATTCTGACTGTAATCGGAGACGGTGCATTCTACTTCCTGCCGATACTTCTGGCAATCAGTGCAGCACGTAAATTCGGGTCTAATCCCTATGTGGCAGCTGCGATAGGAGCAGCCATCCTGCATCCGACGCTGACAGCCATGTTCGCAGAAGGAGGATCCATCAGCTTTATCGGATTGCCAGTAACAATTGCGACCTATTCATCTACGGTTATACCAATCTTGCTGGCTATCTGGATTGCGTCTTATGTAGAAAAATGGGTTGACCGTATAACACACGCTTCCTTGAAGCTAATCGTTGTCCCATCCGTAACATTATTAGTCGTAGTGCCAGTTACTTTGATTACAGTAGGGCCACTTGGAGCTATCGCAGGTAACTATCTTTCTACGGGAACAAACTTCTTGTTCCAAAACGCTGGAATTATTGCCATGATCCTGCTTGCAGGTACGTTCTCGCTTATCATTATAACTGGTATGCATTACGCGCTTGTTCCGATCATGCTGAATAATATTGCAGTAAATGGCTATGATTACATGATGCCAGCCATGTTCCTTGCCAACTTTGGGCAAGCTGGTGCTGCTTTCGCGGTTGCAATGCGATCCAAAAACAAAAAATTCAAGTCGTTGTCCTTCACGACCGCTTTGACAGCAACAATGGGTGTTACAGAGCCTGCTATGTACGGGGTTAATATGCGATTGAAGAAGCCATTCGTTGCAGCTTTGATCGGTGCTGCTGCTGGTGGAGTACTATATGCACTTACAGATGTAAAAGCTTACATCGTTGCTGGAATGGCAGGGCTTCCAGGTCTTCCGACTTTCGTAGGACCAGAGTTCATCTTTGCTGTTCTTGGCCTTGTCCTAGCATTTGTTGCAGCAGCTGTGGTGACATGGATCATCGGCTTTGAAGATGTCCTTGCACCTGCTGAAGAAACAACAACGACAGAAGAAAAAGCAGTAGATACAGCAGAAGAAACAGATTCAGAGAAAGTATCTGAAGTCATCGCTAGTCCACTGACAGGAGAGGTACGCCCGCTTGCAGAAGTAAGTGATCCGACATTTGCACAGGAAATCATGGGCAAAGGGATAGCAATCTTCCCATCAAAAGGTGAAGTTGTATCTCCGATAGATGGTGAAGTAGTTACATTATTTGCAACAAAGCATGCTATTGGCTTAAGAAGTACAGATGGCGCAGAAGTGCTGATTCATGTCGGTATTGATACGGTGAAATTGAATGGGGAGCATTTCACAGCTCATATCGTATCAGGCGATAAAGTCCAAAAAGGACAGAAGCTGGTATCCTTCGATATAGAAGCCATTCAAGCAGCAGGATATGACGTAATTACACCGGTTATCATCACAAATACAGCTGAATATGAAGATATTACAGCACTTACAGAAGGCACGGTTAACGGTGGTGAAGCAATACTGGATTTAGCAGTTCCGGCAACTACATCAAAAGAAGCATCATAAATCATAAAAGGAGAGATAGACTATGACAAATCAAACAGCATTTCCAAAAGGATTCCTATGGGGCGGCGCAACAGCTGCTAACCAAATGGAAGGAGGCTTCCATGAAGGCAATAAGGGCTTGAATATCGCGGATGTACTTCCAGGCGGAAAAGAGCGTCTGCGCATCTTGGCAGAGCCAGGATTTGATTTCGAAATCGATACGGATAAATACACGTACCCGAACCACGAGGCAATCGACTTCTATCATCGTTATAAAGAAGATATTGCGCTACTTGCAGAGATGGGCTTCAAAGTATTTCGTATGTCCATTGCTTGGACTCGTATCTTCCCGAAAGGCGATGAACTTGAGCCGAATGAGGAAGGACTTGCATTCTATGATCGTGTGTTCGATGAGTTGCTTCAACACGGTATTGAGCCGGTTGTTACAATCTCTCACTATGAGATGCCTGTTAACCTAGTGAAAGAATATGGCGGCTGGAAGAGCCGTGAGGTTATCACTTTCTTCGAGCGCTATGCAAAAGCTGTTCTGGATCGTTATAAAGATAAAGTGAAATATTGGATGACATTCAATGAAATCAATAGCGGACTTATCATGCCGATCATGAGTCTTGGTTTCTCCATCCAACCGGGTGAACATAAGTATCAATCCGTTGTCCAAGGGCTGCACCATCAGTTTATTGCCAGTGCGAAAGCTGTTCAATACTGTCACGAAATAAGTCCTGAAGCGCAAATTGGCTGCATGATCATTTATGCACCGGTATATGCGTACGACAGTAAGCCGGAAAATATCTTCTACGCAGATCAGGAAGCTCGCATGTTCAACAACTATTGCGGCGATGTAATGGTGCGAGGTGCTTATCCAGCTTTCGCTAAACGTTTCTTCAAGGAACAAGGTGTAGAGCTGAAAATAGAAGAAGGTGACTTGGAAACAATTCAAGCGGGAACAGTTGATTACATCGGCTTCAGCTATTACATGTCCCGTACAGAGAAAGCGGAAAAGAGTGAAGAAGAGCTTTCACAGGGCAATATCATGTCTGGTGTGAAGAACCCATTCTTAAAAGCGAGTGACTGGGGCTGGGAAATCGATCCGTTGGGCCTGCGCATTGCATTGAATGATATGTATGATCGCTATCAAGTGCCGTTGTTCATCGTGGAAAACGGACTGGGAGCATATGATAAAGTCGAGGCAGATGGAAGCATCAACGATGATTACCGCATCGAATACCTTCGTGATCATATTGTGGCGATGGAGGAAGCAATTGAGGATGGCGTGGACTTGATGGGCTATACAAGCTGGGGCTGCATCGACTTGGTAAGTGCTTCTACAGGAGAGTACTCTAAGCGTTATGGTTTCATCTATGTCGATAAGCATGATGATGGGAGCGGTACATTGGAACGGAGCCGGAAAAAATCGTTCCATTGGTATAAGAATGTGATTGAAACGAATGGTGCACAACTTTAAGTTGATGAAAACCTTATCTAGATTTTCTGGATAAGGTTTTCTTGTTTAGTATACATAGAAATAAAAAGGCATGCGCCGTAACGCATGCCTTTGCTTATTCCATCTTGAATTTCAGGAATAATTCATTATACTTTGCAAGGTTTTCCTTGCCAAGGTTCTCATATACTTCGAGACGATCTGTCAATTCTGGCGGCGGGTAGAAGCGTTCATCATTGACCATTTCCTCCGGCATATATTGCAATGCTTCCTTATTCGGAGTGGAGTAACTTACATACTCGGTATTTTGGGCAGCAATTTTTGGATCGAGCATGAAGTTGATGAATTCATGCGCAGCGTCGATATTTTTGGCTGTCTTCGGAATGACCATATTATCGAACCATAGATTGGAGCCTTCTTCTGGTACAACATAGTCAAGATCCTCATTTTCTGCCATGATTTCGGAAGCATCCCCAGACCATGTTATACCGATGGACACCTCTCCGGATGCCATCAGCAGCTTGTTTTCGTCCCCAAGCAGTGCTCTGACGTTCGGTTTTAAGCTGACAAGTTTGTCATATGCTTCTTGTAAACGTTCTGGATCTGTATCGTTAAGGGAGTAATGAAGGCTGTTCAACCCCATTCCCACGATTTCACGCGCGCCATCGATCAACACAATTTCATTTTTCAAGGCAGGATTCCAAAGATCTTCCCAGCTGTTGAACTCGATGCCGTCAATTTGCTTCGTGTTATACACAATACCAACGGTTCCCCAGAAATACGGTACAGAATATTCGTTGCCAGGATCAAACGCCAGATCCATGAACCTGGAATCGATATTTTTCAGGTTTGGTACCTTGCTGTGATCAATCGGCAGCAGCAAATCCTCTTCCTTCATTTTTTCAATCGTATACTCGGAAGGAACCGCGACATCATAGCTTGTACCACCCTGCTGAATTTTTGTCATCATTGCTTCATTCGAATCGAATGTTTCATAGACGATGGTAATACCTGTTTGTTTTTCGAATTCGTCGATTACTGCCGGATCAATATAGTCGCCCCAGTTATAAACGGTAAGCGTATTGCCGCCAGAGTAGCCTTGTGACGCATTTAAGCGCGAAATCGTAACGAGCAAAATAGCGCTCACAGCAATGATCACAACAGCTAAACGTATCAGCTGCTTCATTTGAGCACCTCCAGATCAGGCGATTTCTTGCCACGTCGGGTAAGGAAATAATAAATAACGACTATCAGCATCGTAACAATGAAAATTATTGCTGAAAGTGCATTGATAGACAAGGAAATACCTTGTCTCGCTAGGGAATAAATCTCGACGGACAATGTTGTGAAACCATTCCCTGTTACAAAGAACGTAACAGCAAAGTCGTCAAGTGAGTAGGTAAGCGCCATGAAAAAGCCGGCGAAAATACCTGGCGTGATATAAGGAATCACTACTTTTGTGATGACTTCCCAGCGTGATGCTCCAAGATCTCTTGCTGCATCAAGCAGAGAAGGGCTCATCTCGGACAACTTCGGCAATACCATTAAGACAACAATCGGAATACTGAACGCGATATGCGATAGCAGCACCGAATAGAAGCCAAGCTGAATACCTGCAATCGTGAATAGAATCAAGAACGAGGCACCAATGATGACATCCGGGCTGACAATCAAGATATTGTTCAATGACAGCAGGGCATTCTTTGTCCTGCTAGAACGTATTTTATAGATCATCATCGCCCCAAGCACACCGATTACCGTTGAGATCAAAGCGGATAGAAGGGCAATGACGATGGTATTCAAAACGATAATCAAAAGCCGAGTATCTTGGAACAGCTCTTTGTACCAATCAAAAGTAAAGTTCTCAAAGTCATACATATTGCCACCGCTGTTAAACGAATAGAAAATCAAGTAAAAGATAGGCAAGTACAATAGAGCGAACATAACGATCAGAAAAATCCGTGACAGGGGAGAAATTCTCTTATCCACGTGCTCTCCTCCTTTTCGTTCCGGTTGCAAACATGATGATGAACATGAAAATGATCAGGAAGACAGCAATAGTCGATCCCATGCCCCAGTTCTGTGTAACTAGGAATTGCTGCTCTATTGCCGTACCAAGGGTAATAACTTGGCTGCCGGCGATAAGACGAGTAAGCATGAACAATGACAGAGCTGGAATAAACGTAATCTGACAGCCTGCTTTTACACCATCAATCGTTAATGGGAAGACAACCCGGCGGAACGTTGTCCAGCGCGATGCTCCCAGATCATTCGCTGCATCTAGATAAGTTGGATTCAATTTATCCAAAGCATTGAAGATAGGCAGAATCATGAACGGAATGAATATATAGACGGAAACAAATACAAAGCTGAAATCGGTGAACAAAAGCTGCTTCGATCCAATCCCGATTGTTTCCAAGAATTTATTCGCCATTCCATATGTGCCAAAGATGCCGAGGAAAGCATAAGCTTTCAATAGCAAGTTAATCCAGCTGGGCACTATGATTAATAAGAGCCACAGCTGCTTATGCTTCAATTTTGTCAGTAAATAAGCTATCGGGTAAGCAAACAGCAGTGTAATTAGTGTAATCAGGAAAGCATACCAGAAGGAGCTTAATGTCATCTCCAAATAGATAGGTGTAAAGAAGTTACGATAGTTGGTTAAGGAAAAATTACCTTCCAGATCCTGAAAAGAGTAGTACAGCACTAATAATATCGGTGCGATGACAAAGAAAGCGACCCAAATAACATAAGGGATCGTATACAGGTTGCGAGTCGTCTTATTCTCCATCGTCGTACGCCTCAAGTCGTTTATCGAATTCTTCCTCCGTCTCATTCAGACGCATGACATGAATAGCTTCTGGCTCGAAGGCAAGTCCGATTTCCTCTCCTACAACAGCTTTCTTCGTAGAGTGAACCAGCCATTCGTTACCAGCATCATCGTAGCTGGAGATTTCGTAATGGACCCCGCGGAATAGCTGGGAATCCACCTTTACGCGCAGGTTTCCGGCTTCTGCGCTTGTTATATGCAAATCCTCGGGGCGGATGACAATTTCAATGGGCTCATTCGGCTGAAGACCTTGGTCAACACAAGCGAAACGTTTGCCGGTGAACTCCACTTCGTAATCCCGAATCATCCGGCCATCAACAATGTTGGATTCTCCGATAAAGTCAGCCACAAAACGGTTGATTGGCTCATCGTATATATCAGTTGGTGTGCCGCTTTGTTCAATTTTACCATTATTTAGGACAAATATCTCATCCGAGAGAGCGAGGGCCTCTTCCTGGTCATGCGTTACGAAGATGAATGTGATGCCCAGACGCTGCTGCATCTCACGTAATTCGTATTGCATTTCTGTACGTAATTTCAGGTCTAGAGCGGATAATGGTTCATCCAGTAAAATTACTTCGGGTTCGTTCACGACAGCACGTGCAATGGCAACACGCTGACGCTGTCCGCCGGACATTTCACTGATTTCCCGCTTTTCATAACCAGCCAGGTTAACAAAACGCAAGGATTCCTTCACCTTTTCGTCGATTTGCTTCTGAGGCATCTTTTTGATGCGCAAGCCAAAGGCGACGTTTTCATATACATTTAGATGAGGGAATAGAGCATAATCCTGAAATACTGTGTTCACAGATCTTTTATTGGCAGGGATCTTATTCAAAGGTTTCCCATCGAATAGCATCTCTCCGGAAGTTAATTCTGTGAACCCTGCAATCAGACGCAAAATCGTCGTTTTTCCGCACCCGGAAGGTCCCAGTAGGGTATAGAATTTACCACGCTCGATTTCAAAGCTGACATTGTCCAAAACGGTGGTATCTTTATCGTACTGCTTCATTACATTGTTGAATTGAATGATCGGTTTCTTTGTCATTGTCATCTCCCTTGTTTCTTTTCCGTATTTTGATTCTAAAAATCTTGACGTTCCATTATACGACAAAAAAAGACACGTTGAATAGAACTTTTTTCAGATGAAACATTTTCCGGTATGATACGTATATGTAGGAAACCGCGTACGTATAGAAAGGGCGAACATATTATGTCTACAACAAGAACTATGAAGCTGATTACGGGAATCCTAGAAGCTATTTTGGCAATTCCTTTTCTTGGTGCTCTTATTATTTTATCAAACAGCTGGATGCCGTTAATCATCATGCTTGTGCTGCATATCATTACGCTGGCGCTTGCAGTCCGGGTTAAAGGACCTCTTGCCGGAAGCGTTGTCGGAATCGTCGCATCCTGTCTTGGCTGGATACCTTTCGTCGGCTGGATGCTGCATGCAGCCGCAGCAATTGTATTGCTGATTGAGGTTTACTCCAGACGACTGCAGCACAGATAATAATAGCATGCCCAAAGAACGAAAAAGACTGCCGTATCAAGGCAGTCTTTTCTTATGCAGCCATAGATCGGCATGCGTCAGCGCAGGCAAAGCATGCATCCGCGCAATCCTGACAATGTTTCACTTCATGCTGTCTGCAGATTTCGCCGCAGGCTTGGCATACTTCTGCACATAGTGTACAAATCTGTTCGGCAAATGGACTGTTCCGCTGCATCGCCTGGATAGCAAATGCACACATATCTGCACATTCCCGGTCCATCCGGATGCAATCGGCCATCATCTTTACGTTATCTTCCAAAAGACACGCATCATAGCATGAATTGCATGCTTGCATACATTCTAAACAAGCCTGAATACATTTCTCGTAATCTGGATTCATCCACTTTACCTCCCGTAAAATTATCAATTGTTGTTTACCCTGAATTCAAGTTTTATAACATAACGTGATGGATGAAGGTGCAAAGATGCTTAAAGAAAATGCACCTTTTTGAAGCCGGCTGGCAATTGGCTAAGATATTTGATATTGCTGCAGTAAATTGAAAAAAGCGACATACCGATTGGGTATGTCGCTTTAATACTTATAAATATGGAGGGAATGGAGGATCTTGAGGGGAAAGGAATGATCCTCCCCATCGTGTACCGCCTACACAACAGAGTTGGCAATCATTGTTTTTGTCTTTGTCGGAGTTATTATCATTACTATCATTTTCTCTATTTGATTGAGCTACACCCATATAGCTTCCTTCTTCGTATTTGTATTTTTTCGCCATATGCTCACCACCTTCCTGGAATATTGTATGAACGAGGTATTGGTACAGGCACGGCGAATGTAGGAGGATGAGGAATATTTAATGATTCTCCTTTTGTTTAGCCGGTGAAGGCGATGCCGTAAAAACTTTCGGGTCCTACTCGAACAGTTCCGAGCAAGTTAGACGAAATGAACGCAGTGTACGTCAGCTGACCGCCGGCTGGAGGTGGTACGTTGAAATCGGCGGCAATAAAGGTGAAGGCCTGCGGACCGAGAATTTCAAGATCCAAGTTGGATGAAGCAGAAAAGACGACTGGATCTGTCGGTGCCGTTCCCCGTACAACTGTGATTGTTACAGATGTAAGCGCTGGAAGAAGCGGAAGCTGTAAGGATATGATTCCGCTCATCTGAACACGAATAGGTGTCGTTGCGCCCGTAGTGATGAGCCCGATTTGACCAAACAGCTGCGGGGTGCCGGCTGTGACTGGGATGGAAATGGATCCTGAAGTGCTTGCATTCTGTGATGTTCTTGCATCAAGTACGGTTACCATGAATGTGTCCTCCTTTCAAAAAAGAAGATACTATAAGATATGAATGGTAATTTTTATTGTAAAGGACAGCCACCCTGATGCAAATTCATCGATTCTGTCAGTTTGAGACGGGAATTGCCTTCTTATATAAATCTTCCGTGTTTTTGCCCATGTTCACGAGCGACCATTGCTGATTCGCCCATGCTTGCGCCTGACTAGCTATTTGCTTGCGCAGGTTGGCATCCTCGAGGAGACGTGCCAGCTGATTAGCAAAACTTGCAGGGTTGCCTGCTTCAGATACAAGTCCTGTTACGCCTTCTTGGACCATCTCGGGTAACCCTCCAGCATTGCTTACGACGACAGGGATCCCGGAAAGCTGAGCTTCCATGACGGAATGGGGTTGGGTATCCTGCAGGCTTGGAAGAACGAAAATATCCGCTGTTTCCAGGAAATCTTTCACATTGGTTACCGATCCAAGCAAGCGAATGTCTGACAGCAATCCTCTGTCTTCCATCAAATCGGTGAATCGTTTAATTGCTTCCTCGTATCCGTCACCAAGCATCCAGCATTCCCAGTCTGGTGTATGTTCTTTTAATTGGTATAAGGCTTCAATCAAAATGTGGACTCCTTTTAGCTGGACGAGCCTGCCGACAAATAAGATGATAGGCTTGGTTTTAACAGGTATATTGTCTAGTTGAGGCTGCGTACTGCGAAAAGATGTTATATCCATCCCATAAGGAAACTGGACAAAACGGTTTTCCGGAATTCGGTGCTGTTCGATCAAGCTGTTTTTCGTTATATCAGCTTGTGTATGGATGAATTCACTGACGTGGCAGCCTATATGTTCAATGTGTTCATGATATTGGTATTCAAAGCTGCTATATAGTTCCTCGGCTGATTTATTTGGATAAATACCTTGAAGAGCTAAGAAAATCTCCTTTGTCAAATAACCATGGACGCTTGTGACGAGAGGGATGTGTGTCGGTTTTACACGTTCTATAGAGCTAGCGGCTATTACATCCTGCGCGTGAATGACGTCGTATTGATCTAGTCCAGTAGCGAGTGCTGTCAGTTCAAGGCTGTAACGGAGGACTTCTGTTGTATGAATCCAAGAACCAGGTTCGAGATTAGGGTAAGCTGCTGCAATTTCTCCTTCGATATAGGGACGGACATCGGCTATTTTGAAGGGTGCTTCCTGACCGAGAATACGGTATTCCGTCAGTGATTCTGTCTGTGCTAAAACATCGACTTCATGGCCGAGCCTCGTCAGTTCATTCTGAAGGTTATTCACTACTGTCCACAACCCACCTACATGGGGCATGGGATAATAAGAAACGAGCAGGATTCTCAAGTTCACCATTCCCTTTATAGTGATTTACGATGTTGTTTCATAAGTTCTACCAAACGGGGATCCGGGATGCTATAGCCGTCAGGTGCCCGTTTTATAAACGAGATTATCTGTTTTTTCTGCATGGTTGAGCCTCCTTTAATGGAAGGATGCATACTTCTCCAGGTATTCGTCAAGGATCGGTCGATAATACTCTTCAATCGTCTTAATTTCATGACGGATTCGAGGCTGAAATCTGGATGTACCTGATTCTTCATGTGAACGGAAATGAATGAGCACTTGGTCTATATAATGCATATGGACGCCATTAAGCAGCATCCGGAACCAAAGGTCATAATCATGGGTATATAGAAAGCCAGGATTAAAGGTTCCGGCAGTCTCAAATACATCCTTTCGGGCGACAATCGTACAACCGTTGACAGGGTTTTCTGTACGGAATGATTCATAAACTTCTTTCGCATTGTTGACAGGGGAGAATCGCTTTCCGCACCATTCAATGAAAACTTGATTATCTTTATCTATCAAATGGTAGTTTGCAAAGCTTACAGAAGCATTGTTTGCCAGCATATAATCCATCTGGACTTGGATTTTGTGCGGAAGGAACATGTCATCGGAACTGAGCCAAGCAATGTATTCACCTGTGCACATTTCAATTCCATAATTCAGAGCAGTGGCTGTGCCGCCATTCTCTTTACGTACATATGTGATGTGATCCAAATAAGGCTGTATTTTTTCCATTTCTGATGTGGAACCATCGTCAACTACTAAAACTTCGATATTCGGATATGTTTGATCCAAGGCACTTTGAATGGCAATAGGTACATACTTGTCATTATAAAAAGGGATGATGATCGTAACTTTCGGCAGCATTGCTGCTTCCTCCTAATTATCATAATTTTTCTGTCTCCAACATAGGCATAGTAAGGATGAATATTGCACGTCTAGTGAAGGAGGCAGAACATGAAGGTGTTATTCGTATTTTACGTACCAAGCGGGGGCGTAGAGACGCTTAATCGGCAGCGGAGAGCAGCCCTGGAGCTGGAGGGCATCTCTTCGCACTTTTTGTATTACGGAAAACGTCGTGAATTGGTCAATGATCATGGTGCTCCTTTGTATATAACCAATGAGGATGCAGAAATAAAAGAGATATTTGATGCAAACAACTTTGATGCTGCAGTCGTGACTTCAGACTTTTTGAGTTTCCCCAGATTCAGACGTCTCGGATTCAAGGGGAAACTAATATTGGAAGTACAAGGGTTTGGACCAAAGGAACTCGCATACTCCCAGCTACGGATGGCTGTACCGATTGTAAATAATTATGCAAATGCGTTGCTGCATCCGAAGACGGAACACATAGCTGAAATATATGAGCAATTTTACCCGCATACGCCTACATTCGCATTTGACAACTGCTTTGATTCAGATGGATTTTCCTACATTGACGGGACCTCTGCTGAAAAGCCGATCATTGCATGGATTGGGAGAATTGAAGATAACAAAAACTGGCGTGAGTTTCTTCAAATTGGCCGCAAGCTGCTGTCAGAACTTCGCCCGGACTTGCGGCTATATATGTTCCATGACCCTTCTTTAGCAGATCCAAATGAAAACATTGCTTTTGAACAGATGCTGGATGACTTACAATTACGAAACCATGTTTCCATTCTTCCTGATGTACCTCATACAGATATGCCATATTATTTTTCTATGGTCGGTGATTCAGGTGGTTTTCTTTTGGCAACATCGAAAGTTGAAGGAGCAGGGTATGCGGTTTTGGAAGCTATCAGCTGCGGCTGCCCGGTGTTGACAACGGATTCTGACGGTGTACGACGGGCAGTGATCCACAACCAAACAGGGAAATATTATCAAATAGGTGATCCTGAATCTGCGCTGAAAGAAGCAAAGGAACTCATGACGAATACGGAGCAGCGTGCTTATATCCGTGAGAATGCCCGCATTCATGTAAAAGAGAGATTTGGTTATGCAGCATATGCAGGTTCTTTTAAGCAAATGCTGCTGAATCTAGGTCTTCAGGATACTAATAAAGGATAAATTTGTTTTTGTTCTTCCAGCATGTCACGAAATGTTGGTACAGCATATGCAGGTGAATTTCTTGTGTTCAAAATTGTCCGATCTAACTCTTGTACGGCATCCGGAATGATCTGGATGTCGTCTTTTTGATATATTTCCTTGAATAACTGGAGCAAATCGTACTTGCTGATTTTATTTGGCGGACAGAGATGAAACAGTCCGCTCGTCTCCTGCTGGATAAAGAAATCAGTTGCTTTAGCCAATTCGAGTGTTGTGACGCCATTCCAATAGACCCTTTCGAATCCTTTGATTGTGCCACTTTGGTTCATGAACCAATGGAAGAGTCCGATTCCATCTTTTTTCAGTTCTGGGCCTATGATAGAGGTGCGAATTGTAAGGTGTGGATTTGCCGTTATTTCTCCAAGCTGCTTGGTTTGAGCATAAACGGAATTCCCGTCACGAAAGTCTGACTCTGTATATCCGCCTTTCTTACCGGAAAACACACAATCTGTGCTGATTTGGATCAAGCGACCCTTTTTTCGACTCATAAAGGCAGCAAGCTGATGTGGAAGCAGGCTGTTGATACGGAAGGCTAAAAGCGGATTTTGCTCTGCAGCTTCATTCAGAATACCGGTACAGTTGATAACGATATCTGGTTCAAGAGAATTAATCAGCTGCTCTAAGGCAGATGTGTCGACAACATCAAGATATATGCTGTCCTTATCCGTTCGATCGCGGGAAGTATAGAACACATCATAATCAGCCTGTTTGCGTAAATAGCTGTACATTACATGCCCTGCCATACCCTTTCCGCCGAGGATAAGTATTTTCATTAAATAAAACCACCTTTGGCAAGCATGGTTTTTATCTCGTCCAGAGATAAAAGGTTCTGACTAGAGTTGTAATTTGTTATTTCCACTTTTTTATAGTCTTTGTAATATTTTTTGATATCCTCTGACTTGATGTCGGGGAGAATGACGAAATAACGATCATCGTAGAGGATGGCAGAATGACTTTCATTCACTGTCAGCAGCAGCTCGTGGATTTTCTCACCAGGACGAATACCTAGTATTTCAAAATCTACATTTTTCGCTCCGGATGCCTCCATTAAAACTTTGGCCAGATCTGTGATTTTGATAGCTGGCATCTTCATGATGAAGATTTCTCCTCCAACGGCTTCGAAAGTCGCTTTGAAAACAAGCTTGATAGCATCCTCTACAGTTAGAAAGAAGCGGGTCATTTCCGGATCGGTTATCCCGATCTTTCCGTTCTGTCGAATAGCCTTCTTAAATACATGTATGACACTGCCATTTGTCCCGAGTACATTCCCCCCGCGGATACAAACGAACGTTGTATTGGCGTGAAGCGTATTAGCATGTGTAATCAGTCGTTCACCCATGGCTTTTGATAGTCCATAGAAGTTAGCTGGATCAGATGCCTTGTCTGTAGATATATAGATGACTTTATCGATCTTATGATGAATAGCTGCATCAATGACATGCTGAGTTCCGATTACATTGGTCTTTAATGCCTCCAGCGGCTGATCTTCACAAACAGGTACATGTTTGAGTGCAGCCAGATGGAATAGATAGTCCACGCCGTCTGTTGCTTCGATTAAGGCTTCGCGATCACGAATATCCCCGATCTTGAAGTGAAGCTTCGGGTTATTATCGAATTCCTGTTTCATCGTAAACTGGTGGGATTCGTTACGGGAAAATATGCGGATCTCCTTGGGATGGTGCTGCAGAAGCTGCCTTACAAGCTCGTATCCCCACGAACCTGTACCCCCTGTAATGAAAATCGTCTTATCCTTAAACAATTTCCAAACCTCCTAAAAGAATTTTAATCACTTTATCCGAGACATGCAGGTCTGCATATCCTGAAGGAAACTCCCAATTTTTTGAGGCCGATGCCATTATCGTTGCACAGCGTTGGATAGCTTCAGCGCTAATGCCAGACACCATATTGCTTCCGCACGCTACGGTCTCAGGACGTTCGGTCGTTTTTCGAACCGTTACGGTCGGTGTGTGAAATAGACAACATTCTTCTTGTACAGTGCCGCTGTCAGTCAGAGCCAGATAAGCGTGCTTTTCAAGTGTGACAAAATCGAAAAAGCCGAAAGGTTCATGGAATTCGACGAGTGGACTAAGTGTCAATTCGTCGGTTTTGGTTATCTTAGATTTTGTACGCGGGTGGATGCTGCAAATCAAACGTTTTTGAAGCTTCTCAGCTGTTTCACTAAGGCCTAGTAGAATTTCTTGAAGTCTATCAATGTGATCGACATTTTCTGCTCTATGGATGGTTGATAGCAGATAATCATTTTTTCTCAGCTTGAGTTCTTTCAGAATGCGGCTACTTCGGATGTCAGACTCATAATGTTTCAATACTTCGTAGATTGGATTGCCGGATATAATTACACGTTGTGTAGGCAGTCCTTCTCGGAGCAGGTTTTCTCTGCTGCCCGGTGTATAAGGAAGATTGAGAGTCGAAATCGCATCGATGACACGACGGTTTTTCTCTTCTGGAACTTCCAAATCAAAGCAGCGATTCCCAGCTTCCATATGAACGACAGGTATTCGCATTCGCTCAGCAAGCAATGCACTTAAGGCGCTATTTGTATCTCCAAGAACTAATACTTTATCAGGAAGTTCCTGATTCAGGATGATTTCCAGTTCCTTATACATAGTGGCCAGCTGTTCTCCTAATGTCTGCTGGCTCTGGGACAGAATATAGTCCGGTTTGCGGATTTGCATTTCGTCAAAAAACACATCACTTAAGGTTGAGGTGTAGTTCTGGCCGGTGTGAACGAGGATATGCGAATCTGCGAGTGTATCAAGCTTCTTAATTATTAGTGATAATCTAATAATTTCCGGACGTGTTCCTAACACAGTTAAGACCTTCACAATTAACCTCCTTCAAAATCAAAGTTTTGTTTCAAAATCGTAGTTTCGTAGATTAGTATATGGAAGCTTAGCCAAATGGATTGGATGGAAACACAGAGTGAGGTGTTTTTTTACGTTTGGTGGCAAAGGTGAATCATGCTCATATACTGGCTGTGGAAAGGATGATAATTGTGTCAAATCAAATTCTTACACGTATATATCGCAGGAGGCAGGAAGGTGCATGGTCAGGCGGTACCATCTGGGGAGGGGCTTTATCTCCTGGCAGAGGATTCCCAGCTTCGTTTCTGACTCCTGCAGTAACCCCAGTTGAAATAGTGGAGGAAGCACAGCCGTTAATGCAGACAGAGATTGGGCCGATTTCTTCAGTAGAAGAAACGCCTATACCTATAGTGGATATGGCACCGACTCCATTAGCGGAGCTTCCTGTAACAGAAGTAAATGATATTGTTAAACCGGCTGTAACAGCAGCTGCACCACCTGCACCTGCGGAAGATGCTCAGGTACCGACCCCACCGAAGCTCATTCCTGCCACGCCTGTTCCATTCCATCCTGATCACATACATGGTTTCCAAACAGAATTGAATGCTGATGGGACTAGAACAATCTTAATCAATAACAGTCGTATAACCATACCGGATTCAGACATACTTGCGGTCATCCCTGATTGATTGGAGCTTCCTGCTGATGCAGGAGGCTTTTTCATATGCCAGGCACATGCTTTGATGTGAACCATATACTGGTAGAGCTTATAAACGGGTATTTTTAACGTAATGGAGGTATAAGAGTGAAGATTTTACTGGCAACTTATTGGTCCATTCCGCATCTTGGCGGAGTATGGAAATATTTATCTCAATTGAAAAGCCGATTGGAAGAGTTAGGGCATACAGCGGATATTATGGGGTACGGCGGAGAGAACACCTATGTACAGCTTTCCGGTGGTAAGACAATAGCTCGGGATCGTTGGTCTCCCTATGTGTATAGCATTCTTCAGAAAGAGAAATTTCCTAAGGTCTATCAAAACCATCTGGTGGAATATACCGAAGTTCAGCGCTACACGTATGAACTCGCAGCGGCAGAATTTGGGCTGGGTGAATATGACATCATCCACACACACGACGTCATTTCTACCGTAGCAATCGATCGGGTGCGACCGGAGGGGGTGCCACTTGTAGCTACCTTGCATGGATTGGTGTCACACGAAATCCGGCATCAGCTGCAGACAATCCATAAATCCCCTACATCTGATCTAGCAAGACCCTACTTTGACGAGATTGAAAGATTGGGAGCTTCCAGTGCAGACGTAACAATAACGGCAAATGACTGGCTGCAGGAAGTAATGATAGAGGAATTCGGTGTACCTAAAGAACAATTCGAAAAGCTCCATTATGGGTTCACTGTTGACACTTTCCTAGAAGAGCAAGCTAAACCTACTACAATACAGCCTCCCCCTGATAAGAAGGTAATCGTTTATGCTGGAAGACTGATAGAACTAAAAGGCTTAGACTATCTGATTGATTCGCTGGCTTCGTTGAAGGATCGCGACGATTGGGTTTGCTGGATCATTGGAGAAGGCGAATGGAAGCAGCATCTCGAAGCGCGTGTGAAAGAACTTGGTATGCACAAGCAAGTACTATTCCTTGGAAAGAGGGAGGATGTGCCAGTCCTTTTGAAGCTTGCGGATATTTGCGTACTCCCTAGCCTGATGGATAACCAACCATTGAGTGTTATCGAGGCACAGATCAGCGGGAAAGCAGTTATCGTCACAGATGCAGGAGGGCTTTCTGAAATGGTGAATCACGGGGTGACTGGCTTGATAGTGCCAAAAGCTAATACAGCTGCGCTGCTGAGCGCAGTCCAGACACTTCTGGATGATGATGCTTATCGCCAAGTTCTAGGGGAGCAGGCACGTGAATGGGGAGTAAACCACTGGTCGATGGAAGCTGGTGTGGATCGTCTTCTGGAAATCTATAAGCGGTTTGTGCCAAGCAGCTGATTAGGGAGGATGAAGATGAAAGCAATCGTGACTGGAGGAGCAGGGTTCATTGGTTCCCATCTTGTGGAAGCATTACGGAATGAAGGGGTCGAAGTAGTTATCCTAGATGATCTTTCTGCAGGTGATGAGGCGAACATACCGCAGGATGTGAAGCTATATCAGTTCGATGTCAAAAGTGCAGATGCGTACCGAGCAGTTATCGAGGAACAGCCGGATGTCATGTTTCATCTTGCAGCGCAAGCAGATGTGACGAAAAGTATCCTTGCTCCGGTTCACGACGCGGATGTCAATATCGGCGGTACGATCAATATGCTGGAAGCGAGCCGGACGGCCGGGGTGAAGCGATTCATTTTTGCATCCACATCCGCTGTTTACGGTAATATCCAAAAGCAATTGATTAAAGAAGATGATATCCCGGATCCGATTTCTTTCTATGGCACTTCAAAACTGTCAGCAGAGAAATATATTCAGCTATTCCATAAATTCTATCAGTTACCGTATGTGATTCTGCGCTACGGAAATGTGTATGGATCCAGACAAAAACCAAAGGGAGAAGGTGGTGTTGTAGCTGTCTTTTCCGAAAAGCTGAAACGGAAGGAACCGATTACGATTAATGGAGATGGTTCCCAATCTCGGGATTTTATTTTTGTGAAGGATATCGTGACTGCCAATCTTGCGGCCATGCGTCAGCAGCAAAATGGAATTTTTCATGCCAGTACTGGCAAAAGTACGAGCATTTTGGATTTGGTGGAATGTTTTAGACAGTTGTATCCTGCTTTGGACGTTCAATTCACATCAGAAAGGGCCGGTGACATTTCCCATAGCTGCCTTTGCAACGAAAAGACCCAGAAACAACTAAACTGGAAGCCCCATACGGATGTGGCGGAAGGCATAAAAAGGACCTGGCATCAAACTTAATTCTCCTCAGATTGGACAGTTTGCTCTTCCGTAAGATACGGGACGCGAATTATATAAGGTAGGGGAGGTTAGGAAGGAGTGATGCCAGTTGGGAAATGAGCTGATAAAAGGCGGATATGATGCGGTGTTCAGTTTGGGCGATTTATGTCTTGGAGCAATACAGATGAAAAAGAATAATCTTCGCCCATTCTCTGGTCCGCTTGACTGGATGGGAACACCACTGTTGCCTAAAGTAACGCAGTTGTTCGAGAAACGGTTTGCCGATTTCATGCTTCAGGAAAACCTGCGAATTGTAGGTAAGGCGACAGAGCAAATGCTGCTTGTGTCGGATGACAGGAATTTTGTTATGTCCAGTCACGATTTTGATACAGCGCATAACAGCTTGACGCATTTGGCTATGTATCCGCAGGTTAAAGAGAAGCTGGATCGTCGGGTCAATCGTCTTTTGGAGAAGTTGATAACGGCCCAGCGCATTTTGTTTGTCAGGACAAATGCCTCTTTGGAAGAAACAGCAGAGCTTGAGCGAGTACTCCGCACTATCATTGCCAATGATTTCCGGATCTTGGTTGTGAACCATGGTCCTGTCTCAGGTATTGTCGAAAAGCATTGGCCAATCAATCACGTCTACAGTGTGGAGCTGCCGAACCTTGAAATTTGGGAAGGAAACAATGCGCTTTGGTCGCAACTGTTTCAGGATGTCCACCTTATCTGATAGGAGGTACGTATGAGTAAGCGGATCTTGATTACAGGAGCAAGTGGATTTACCGGTCGACATGCAGTACAGTATTTTCTGGACAAAGGCTATATCGTTGACGCAGTTATTCGGAATACCAAATTGAACATGAATCAAGAGGCGTTGCATATCCATTCCCTTGACCTAAGTGATAAGACTGCTGTTCATAAGTTGATGGAGGATGCTAAACCGGACTATGTCCTCCATCTTGCAGGGGAGAACAGTGTACCTGCATCATGGAAAACGCCTTTCAAAAGCTGGCAGGCAAATGTGGATTCAACGCTTCATCTCGTTGAATCTGTACGGGCCCTTGGACTATCGGCGCGTGTGGTAATCGCTGGAAGTGTATTGCAGGATGAACTAAGCAGTGCAGCATCTCCGACTCATCCATACAGTCTTACGAAAACAATGCAGACGACGGTTGGGCTGGCGTGGCATAATCTTTTTCAAGTCGATGTGATGATCGCCAAACCTTCCAATATTATTGGACCTGGAGTTTCGAATGGTGTTTGTACCTTATTTGCGAAACAGTTAAGACAACTGCAGGTATCAGGAAAATCACAATTTCAGGTCGGTAATGCAGCGGTGACACGAGATTTTATCGATGTCAGAGATTTGGTCAATGCTTACGAGACACTATTTATCGAAGGAACTGCTGGAGAAACGTATGAAATTACTTCTGGGCGTTGGGTTTCTTTAGGTGAAATTCTGTCTATCTTACGCCAAGTGAGCAGCATTGACTTTACCATTCAGTCAGAGACAGAAGAAGCAATGGAAATGAAGCTGCCGATGAAGGCAGAGAAAATCAGAGCGCTCAGATGGCAGCCGAATCGCTCCTTAGAAGCATCTTTGGCGGATGTATGGGATTATACAGCGCAGCTATAGAATGTTCACAGATTCTTTACATGAAAATTGCTGTGTGAAAGTTGTATATAGAACACTGATGCCATATAGTGAACCCATAGGAGGTGTATGTATGGGTCTTTTTGATTCCTTTAAAGAGCTTATCGGCAACAAGATAAGTGATATAGCACCAGAAGAGCTTGTGAATAAAGCAGGTGAGCTGCTAAACGGTGAGCAAGTAACCGAGCAAGCACAGCAAGCTGTCGACCAAGTGACAGAAGCAGCAGGCGTCGATAATTTAGCAGATCAGGCTGCTGAGCTGACAGAACAAGGGACAGCATTAGGGCAGGAAGCAGTTGATCAAGGTACAGAAGCTGCACAAGGCTTAACGGACCAAGCTAATGATGTCGTCGGAAATCTGACTGAGAAAGCACAAGGTTTCCTATCGAATTTTACAGATAAACTGAAATAAAAAAAGGCCCTTCCGACTTTCGGTAGGGTCTTAGCTTTTTTCCTTGTTTTCTACAGCTTCCAAAGGAATATCACCACCGAATAAATCGAGCGCGCTGCCGATGGTATAGCACATACGATCATCTGTCAGCTGGCGGAAAAGGTCGATATCGTCAAGGGAACGTATTCCTCCAGCGTATGTTGCGGGAATGGGCATATGTGCGGCCAAATGAGAGACTAGCTCTTCTTGAATTCCATTCCGTTTTCCTTCCACATCTACTGCATGGATGAGAAATTCATCGCAGAACTCTGCTAGCATCTCTAAATTCTCCGCATTGACTTCAAAGCTGCTTCGCTTCGTCCAGCGGTCAGTTGCTACAAACCATTTGCCGTCATGGTATGTGCAGCTTAAATCAATGACGAGTCGTTCTTTGCCGACAGCTTCATTAATTTTACGCAGCCGATCCTCATCAAGCTTGCCGTCATGGAAAATATAAGAGGTGACGATAACATGGCTGGCTCCGGCTTCAAGAAAGTCTGCTGCGTTCTCCGGTCGAATGCCTCCGCCGATCTGCAGGCCTCCAGGATAAGCTTTTAAGGCTTTCATTGCAGCCAACTCATTACCAGGACCAAGCATGATGACATGCCCTCCGGTAATTTGTTTTTCCTTGAAAAGATCAGCATAGTAGGCTGAATCATGAGCGGATACGAAATTTTCAACAACATGATCACTTTCAGCTGTAATTGACGAGCCGACGATCTGTTTCACTTGTCCATTATGTAAATCAATGCATGGCCGGAACAACAAAGGAATCCCTTCTTTCTTTCTATCTATTGCTCCAAGTATAAAGCAAACAGACTGCCTAAGGAAAGGGCAGCCTGTCAAATTCACGCGCGGTGTCTGCCGCGCAAAGTCCAGATCTGATAGAGCATAATGCAGGACATGAAGATGGTCAATCCAGTGAGTCCGATCCAGCCGGCCATCAAGTATGGATTCGTCGCTTGCTGGACAGCTTCACTTGTCAGATAATCTCGGAAATAGTAGCAAGCGAAAACGGCAATGCTAAGGAACAACAGCAAGGCAAGGACACCTTGCAGAAGTTTGCTTCTCGTTTTACCTGCCTCTGCTTGATACTGATTAGCCCAGCCATCTTTTTTATCGTTTGACAGTTTTTCAGCCCAGACCTGTGCAAAGGTCATTAAATTGACCCATAAGTAAAGCTCTGGGCTTATCAGCAGGACGGCAAGGATAATATCTATGGGTCGATGCATCGGTGTCTTCAATGCCAGGATTGTGTTGAGAACCGAAGCAAGTGCGATTGGTATCAACCATACCCATGACCACAGGAATTGATCTGTTGCAATGGCAGCTCCCAAGAGAAGAACGAAGAGTACGCGCACAAGCAAATCCATCATCGTCTTTAGCTGTGAACGCCATAAATAACCAGTATGTCTCGTTTTCAACATCAAATCGCGATCGGTTAGCAAATTTACAGTGCCGGAACTCCATTTTACCCGCTGATTCCGGAAGGTGTGATAAGAGCGCATGGCATCAACAAAGCAGCGAGCATTCGGACTGATGAGTGTTTTCCATCCGTTTTTCTGAAGCTGCCAAGTGAGCAGCATATCCTCAACATCTGTGTCATTCTGCCAAGGTCCATCCAGCTTGTTGCTCTGCATTACCTCGTATAAAGCTTCTGGTCGGAAAAGGGTAGCTTGGCCGCCAAGCACATACGTGCTTCCGCCGCGGTATTGTAGACTGAGAAGCCAGCTTGCCATATCCTGCTTTTGCTGATGTGTCCACCATCTGGACATAGCACCGCCATACTCGCCGCTAGCAAGCTTTTCCTCGTAATAAGGATCATCTTTGGATAGCAGGCTTTTCTTTTTCGGCATTCGCATTGTATATTTTGCCATCACACCGCCTATATTCCGGGAACTCATCATTCCATCCCATAAGTGCTGCAAGGCACGCGGTGCTAATCGGCTGTCAGCGTCCATTCCGAGGATGCCCTTGACAGAACGCTGATAGGCAATTTGGTAATCAGTCCGTTCCATTTCGTAAATGTCCATGTTGTCTCCATAGATAGCTTTCCAAACGGCGTTAAGCGCTCCGACTTTTCTCTGTTTATTGTTTTCTGTTACGATTATTTCAATAGATAATCCAAGCTCTTCGCCGGTTTCTTTCGCTACTTCTTCAGTCCGGTCGGTGCAATTGTCTGCTACAACAAAAACGTCAAGCTCAACTCCGCTTGGCAGTACCTGCTCTTTCAGACCAGTCAGGCAGTCATAAATCGCTTTTTCTTCATTATGGGCGGGAATGAACGCTACGATCCGCGGACGCATATACGTGCGCTTGATACGTGGCAATGCACGTGTTTCCATGCTGCCAGGAATTGTCATCATCTTACTTTCTTCCTCCTTTTTTATAACGAGCAGTCTTACAGGAAGTTAACACGTGTTGTCGCATTCTTTAAAAATTAGTATTGCTATTGCTTCTAACCTGGTTCATAAGTCACATGATAGCATAGTAAAACCTTGTTGGAATGATGATTCGTTAGTCAAATAAAGGGAATATTCGCATGAGAAGGTCAACTCATGACGAACTGTGTGGGATTTATTTACAGTTCTTATTCTCTATTATAGAAGGAGCAGATAGGTAAATGGACATAAACATAGCAGCTATTGAACAGTACATGTTAGAAGAAAGACGAATAGATACACTTGTATTTGGCATGGGATGCTTCTGGAGTCCAGAGGCAAATTTCGGGCAGTTGCCAGGTGTCCTCCGCACAAGAGTCGGATTTGCAGGCGGAACGAAATCGGATCCTACTTATCGGCAGATGGGAGATCACACCGAAACGGTTGAGGTTACCTACGATCCGGATGCAATTTCACTTGAACAGCTGCTACGCAAATTTTGGAATGATCATAATCCGAACCGGCCAGCTTATAAAGAAAGACAGTATATCAGCCTTCTGCTGTATCAGAATGCAGAACAGAAAACAATAATGGAAGCTGTAAAACAGCAGCTGGAAGTTGAACGAAAGAATACGATTTATACAGAAATAGCTCCCTTGCACGATTTTACTGAAGCAGAACCGCATCATCAGAAGTACTACTTGAAACGCTTTAAAAAGGCGACGGAGCAGCTGATGACTCATTTTCCAAGTGAAGCAGCATTTCATACATCCACAATCACATCGCGTTTAAATGGATTTGTCAGAGAATATGGCACATTAGCATCCATCAAGGAAGAAATAGCGCAATGGAATATCTCTGAAGATGAAGCAATCAGAATTCAGGAAATGCTGGATGGGTTGAGATGGTAGAGACCACAGCTCATTTTCAGCTAGCTTATTTTTCGAACCAAGTCGATATCGAGCAAATAGAAGCAGCTTCCGTAGACGAATTGCGCAAGCTGCTTGAACATGCGGAAAGTGTCATGGGTAAAAATTCCTCTATCCATACTCGAGTAACTGTATGTACAGAAGATAAAAATTATGACACCCTTCATTCGCTTTTGTCCGATTATAGATATGATTTATTTGCAAGGAAGCACCTGTATCGTAAACAGCTGGCAGAGAAACAGCCACTTTCTTCTAATTATCGTTGGGAAGCTATCGGAATGGGTGAAACGGATGAAAAAAGATTTCTGGAGATTTGGAAGTCCTGTATGGAACAGTCCGCTAATCGTGCCTCTGCACGTTCTATAGAGAATCAGCTGGATGATGTGAAGGCTCTTCTTGGCGAGAAATGGCAAACTAGCTGTCGAATCATCTTTCAGGACAATATCCCAATCGCCATGACGATACCGCATCTGGAGCCGGGGAGAAATAAAGAAGGTCGTATATATTATATTGGCACCGTGCCTGCAGCTCGCGGGAAGGGTTTAGGAAAAATCGTCCATGCGGCCAGCCTTATGATGCTAAAAGAGATGGGTGCTGTCATATATGAAGGCAGTACCCATGCAGATAATTTGCCGATGCAGCGCGTATTCGAAAAGAATGGCTGTAAAGTTATCAGGGAAATTGCAACTTACTATAAAGGTTTATAGCACCGAAGCACGTCCACTTTCGATATACTAGTAAAGAGATACATAGCAATCAAAAAATAAAGGGGGATGAAGTATGTATAAGCTTGTAGCAATAGATATGGATGGAACGTTATTGAATGATCAGCATGAAGTGACAATGGAAGTGCATGAGACACTCCAGGAAGCGAAAAAGCTCGGGGTTAAAATTGTTCTGTGTACAGGCAGACCAATTCACGGAGTTTACCGATATCTAGAAGAATTGATTCTGAATGAGGACGGAGATTTTGTCATTGCCTTCAACGGAGCACTTGTTCAGAATGCTCATACAAATGAAGTAGTATCGCAATTATCCTTATCTTACGATGACTTCATCGACTTACATCAGCTTAGTTTGAAACTTGATACGCCAATGCATTACTTTGACTCTAAATTCTTATATACATCGAACCGAAATATCAGCAATTATACAGTCCTAGAGTCCTTTATGACGAAGATGCCGCTGCATTATCGAACTGTCGATGAAATTCCCCGGAATGTGCTTGTTCCGAAAGTGATGTTCATAGATGAGCCGGAGCGGTTGAGCGAGTCAATAGCTAATGTGCCTGATGAATGGAAGGCTCGTTTCACGATGGTGCAAAGCGCTCCATACTTCTATGAAATACTCCATCCGGAAGCTAGCAAAGGCAACGCAGTGAAACAGCTGGCCGAGCAGCTTGGAATCAAGCGGGAAGAGGTAATGGCAATTGGAGATAATGGAAATGATTTATCCATGATCCAGTACGCCGGCTGCGGAGTGGCGATGGACAATGCCATTCCAGCTATAAAAGAAGCTGCTGATTTTATAACAACCTCCAATAATGCTCATGGTGTTGCAGAAGCAATCCGAAAGAAAATTTTACAGGTGGGACAAGCATGATTCGAATCGAAAATGAATCTCTTAGTGTCGAAATAGCAGAATTAGGAGCAGAAGTGAGAAATGTGCTGCATAAAGATACGCAGCTTTCCTATATGTGGAGCGGCGATGCTGCCTATTGGGGGCGCGTTTCTCCTGTTTTGTTCCCGATTGTCGGGCGTTTGAAGGATGGGCGGTATACAGCGGAGGGTAACACATACGAGCTTCCCCAGCATGGTTTCCTGCGGGATGCTGCTTTTCAAGTGTCAGACGCACAAGGCGATTCCGTTACATTTGCAAAAGAATCCAACGGGGAATACCTAGATGTGTATCCTTACGAATTTCGAGTGGAAATTCGTTACCGGCTGGAAGCGGATCAGCTGCATGTAGACTGGAAGGTGAACAGTTTGGAAAAGGAAGATGCGATGTACTTTTCTATAGGTGCTCATCCAGCTTTTCGTATCCCGCTTCAATCAGGTGAACATGCCGCTGATTATAAGCTTCACTTGAAGCCAGTACAAGACAAACAAGTCACAACTTATGAGTTGGTTGATGGATTAATCCAAGAGAAAGAACAGCCGGCTGTATTGCCGGCTATGTCGATTCAGGCAGCACTTTTCGAGAATGATGCCCTTGTTTACGATCATATCGAAGAAGTACGTCTCCAATCCAGTGAAGGAAATGGTGTGGCTGTTTCACTGCCAGGCTTTCCGTATGTGGGAATTTGGTCCAAATATGATACGGCAACAGGTACGATGGCTCCTTTCGTATGTATCGAGCCGTGGTTTGGAATTGCAGATACAACGGATTCAACAGGTTTGTTATCACAAAAGGCTGGGATTCAGAAGCTTGCTCCGGAAGCTGAGTTTAACAGTTCTTATCGAATGACTTTCTTCTAAATGAAAGACCGCTCCCTGCAGGAAGCGGTCTTTTCTAAACGAGTGAAAAAGATGAATTGACGTAAACTAGTTTATATTATTGAAAGTAGGTTTGGCACACAGCATGAGTTTCTTTACAGCATTGTTCGTATTATTATTAGCGGTTCTCCTTTCGACTGCAGTCAGTAAAATACTGCCTCTGCCGCTTGCACTAATCCAGATTATCCTTGGTTTGGCCGCATCTATACTTCCCCTACATTTATCACTTGAATTCGAGCCTGAATTATTCATGATCTGTGTCATTGCTCCGCTCCTATTCAGTGAGGGTCAAAAAGCATCTCGAAAAGAGTTATGGCAGCTGAGAACGCCAATTATACTGTTAGCTTTTGGACTTGTATTTCTTACAGTCGGACTAGGCGGCTATTTGATCCACTGGCTTATTCCATCCATGCCTCTGGCCGTTGCATTCGCATTGGCTGCTACGATATCGCCGACGGATAATGTGGCAGTAAAGTCCATTACGCGTGGATTGAAGCTTCCATCAAATGTAATGCCTATATTAGAAGGAGAATCCTTGCTAAATGATGCAGCTGGTATCGTATCTTTCAAAGTGGCGCTTGCTGCTGCGCTGACTGGTGTCTTTTCGTTCGGGGGAGCATCAGTAGAATTTTTGTTCGTCTCAATTGGTGGCTTGGTCATCGGTGTAGTAGCTGGATATGTGATCGTCACCATCCGGCTGCAGCTGATGAAACATGGCTTCCAGGATGATTCCATGCTCATTGTCCTGCAGGTGATGACGCCATTCTTCCTATATGTACTGGCAGAAGAGGTGCATGTTTCCGGGATTCTGGCTGTGGTAGCCGCTAGTATCATTCATGGTATTGAACGAGATCGTCTGCAGCAGACGACAACCAAGCTGCAAATCCTATCCAATAATACGTGGACAATTGTAGAGTATGTATTGAATGGTCTTGTTTTCGTCCTATTAGGGTTCCTATTACCTGAAGTGTATCAGGGAATTCAGGATACGGATGAAATCGGTATGGGCAGATTGTTTGGAGTTATTATCATTGTCTTTATCGCTTTGTTCGTTATCCGTTTCCTATGGGTGTACAGCTTGTACAAACCTTTTACAACACTTCCAAAAAGCCGGATGGAGCGTTTTATGTCCAGGAACTATCCGAACAAAGCTATTGCAGAGGATACGGAAACCGTCGGGCGCGCTTATTATGCGCTCATTATGGCTACGAGCGGAATTCATGGAACAATTACACTGGCAACTGCTTTATCCATTCCTTTTTATTTAGATAATGGGTCACTGTTCCCAATGCGAAATACGGTATTATTTGTCGCAACAGGAGTAATACTGCTCAGCCTGATTTTTGCCGCTGTTGGTTTGCCGATCATGATTCCGAAGCCGGAAAAAAGAGATGATGGGCTGCTTCCCTTCAAAGAGGTGTATCGCCTTATCCTTAAGCAGACGATTAATCAGCTCCAGGCAGACGCCGTCCGGGAAACACAGCTGGCTGTAAACGTGGTAGTGCGCGACTTGGAGGAGCAGCTTGTCGACCTGGAAAAAGGTATATTGCAGGATCCGAACAAGCAGACAATTGAATCCTTGATTAAAGTCGGCAGAGAAGCAGAACATAGACGTATTGAAGATATAGGAGCAGGAAATGTCGTTTCTGAGGAAGCTTATCAATTG
Organism: Terribacillus sp. AE2B 122; assembly: GCF_902497585.1. Lineage (NCBI taxonomy): Bacteria > Bacillati > Bacillota > Bacilli > Caryophanales > Bacillaceae > Terribacillus > Terribacillus sp. AE2B 122. The sequence continues at coordinate 32,272 of NZ_LR700943.1, forward strand.
TACCAGGTACTTAGCACCCAGCCAGAGCAATACCTCGTCAATACTACCTTCAGCAGGTTTAAACGAGCATTCCAGATTGCGAGGATCCGACACAAATTCCGTAAGCAATGGAAAGAAAACTGGAAGCTGCATGCAGAACAGATCCTAAGCAAAAATCCGGAGGTTGGCAATGAGCTGAAACAGTTGCGAGCTGCCGGTGCTCAAGCAGCTATTGATGCGATAAGAGAGCAGACTAATTCTTCAAACCGTCATGAATCCTTGATTGTGACACAGTTATACAATAAGAAACTAGCCGGACGCTATCGTTCCTTCGAAAGCGATGAAGCATTTCAAGAGCAGCTTCATAAGTTCCGGATGCGTGCAATCCGAATGGAAAGAGATGCGATTCATGAATATATACAAGAAGAACGTATATCTGTGGCGACAGCAGCTAAACTAAGAGAAGCTGTTACTTATGATGAAATGGTCGTTTTAAGCGTAGATTCATCCCATTAATGTACAGCCTTGTCTTTCATAAGACAAGGCTGTACACATAAGGGAGTAGTTAGAATATTGTTAATAGAATTACTTTTAATTTAGTTCTACGTAATGTGTAATTAATATGGCATAATAGGACTCGTTGTGAAAAATATGTTTTACTTTGATGATTAACATCGTCGCAGTTTTGGCTATATACGCGAAAGGGGAACAACATGAGTTATATTATCGGCATCATCGGTTTATTCGTGTTTCTAGGATTAGCTTGGATTGCTAGTTCGAATAAAAAAATGATTAAGATTCGCCCGATCATTATCATGATCATCCTACAGCTTGTACTTGGATTCATTCTATTGAATACAGAAGTAGGTAACTACTTGGTCAAAGGTATTTCAGATGGGTTCAATCTATTGCTTGGCTACGCAGCTGAAGGAATTAACTTCGTCTTCGGTGGATTAGTGAATGTAGAAGAATCCGCATTCTTTATGAATGTGTTGCTGCCGATTGTATTCATCTCGGCATTGATCGGAATCCTTCAATATTGGCGGATTCTTCCTTTCATCATCAGATATATCGGTCTTGCGCTTAGCAAAGTTAATGGACTGGGAAAACTGGAATCCTATAATGCTGTTGCATCAGCGATTCTAGGTCAGTCAGAAGTATTCATTTCTTTGAAAAAACAGCTTGGCTTGCTGCCGCGTCATCGTCTGTATACGCTTTGTGCATCTGCAATGTCCACTGTTTCTATGTCTATTGTTGGATCGTATATGACAATGCTAGATCCGCGTTATGTCGTAACAGCGCTAGTATTGAATCTGTTTGGCGGATTCATCATCGCCTCTATCATCAATCCTTATGAAGTGGATCCTAAGGAAGATATGATTGAGGAGGAAAAAGGCGAGAAGCAATCCTTCTTCGAAATGCTCGGGGAATATATCATGGACGGTTTCAAAGTAGCTATTGTTGTTGCTGCAATGCTGATCGGTTTCGTTGCGCTGATTGCTATGATTAACAGTATCTTCTCAGGAATTTTCGGCATCAGCTTCCAAGACTTGCTTGGTTATGTATTTTCTCCATTCGCATTCCTTATGGGTGTGCCTTGGTCAGAAGCTGTTGATGCAGGAAGCATCATGGCTACGAAGATGGTATCCAATGAATTCGTAGCGATGCAGATTCTATCTGGCGGAGAGTTTGTTTTGAGTGAACGCGTTATCGCCATCGTATCTGTATTCCTTGTTTCCTTTGCGAACTTCTCCTCTATCGGTATTATTGCCGGAGCAGTAAAAGGTTTGAATGAAAAACAAGGAAATGTTGTAGCGAAATTCGGTTTGAAACTGCTTTATGGTGCTACACTTGTTAGCTTCCTATCTGCAACGATTGTTGGTCTATTAATGCCATAAATAAGAAGAACACCACGTAAACGTGGTGTTCTTTTTTGTTACTTGACGTAAATAGATATCTAAAATATACTTACTTACATAAAGTAAGTATAGAGGGGGAGCGTGTATGCACTACCAACAACCACCACAGACATACATTGGGCAAGTAAAATTACGTGTGGCAGATTTGGCGCAATCTGTTGCCTATTATACAAAAGTGATCGGCTTACACATTATAGAAGAAGAACAAGGAAAGGTATCGCTTGGAACTGGAAACAAAATCCTGCTTTATCTGGAGGAAGGTCAAAACCTTCAAAGAATGCCGGATCGGCATGCAGGATTGTATCATTTTGCCTTGCTTCTTCCTACCAGAGCTGATTTGGCTGATGTTGTGAAATTTTATGTGCTGAATCGAGTGCCATTTGGAGCATCAGATCATGGGGTTAGTGAAGCTATTTATCTAAATGATCCCGATGGTAATGGCATTGAGATTTATGCGGACAAACCAGACAAAGGCTGGAAATGGATCGATGGAGAAATACAGATGACAACTGATCCACTTGATGGGGATAGTTTATTAAAGGAAGCATCTGAAGAAGAATGGACTGGCCTTCCGGATGGAACTGTTATGGGTCATATTCACTTATATATGCGTCATCTAGGTGAAGCTGCTGCTTTTTATAACAATGTACTTGGCTTCCAGTCAGTCGTTTCTAGCTATCCAGGAGCTTTATTCGTATCGACGGGAAGTTATCATCACCATATTGGCCTTAATACATGGCACGGTGCCAATGCACCATCTGTTAGTCCAGAGGAAGCAGGCATGGAATGGTTCACAATTGTCTTCCCGGATGAAGAGAATCTTCAAGCAGCGATTAAAAGAGCAGAGTCAGTCGGATTACCGATAAAACTGGAAATGAACAGTTATACACTTATAGATCCGGTAGGGTCAAAAGTTAGATTAACCGCACACGGGCATTAATTAACTACACACAACAGCAGCTGCTGTTGTGTGTCTTCTTATTTCTGTGCCATAATAATGGGAACGAGATAAAAGGAGTTTACGGATGAAACAACTAATACAGAAGCTTAAGCAATTTCTTCCTGCAAAAGTGCAGGTCGCAACAGAAGGAAGTTTGCTGCGTCTTTTGACAGCAGAAGGAGAGCCATGCGGTATAGTAGATCTAGATGAAGATGAAAATCTTATTGGGTTTGACTTGCAGATGAAGCTGCCAGATGAAGAAGGCAGGGATGCTCGTGTAATTGCACAGCAGTTTGCTGCAGTTTTTTATCCGGAAGCAGCGGAAGTAATTCAGGAGGATTATGCTGTACAGATCCAGAGCACGTTAATCCGTCTGGCTGAAAAAGATGCAGTTCACCATTTACCAATTCCTGGTGCAGGATTAGCTGTAGAGGTCCATGATTCGGGTTTTGTTACGGCAGCGCAGCTATATCGAAATACATATACATTGATTGATAGCGATGAGTTGATAGATGCGGCGGAGGCAAAACAAAAACTGCTTTCCGAAACACCTGTTGCGATTGCAGTGGAAGGTGGAAGTACAGTATATAAGCTTTCAGATCAGGTTATTGGCGTGCATGCAGATGGTACAGTATTATTCACCGAACTCCCACCGGTTCTCAAAGATATAGAGGCTGCAGCCGACCATAAGGATTGGGCAAGCTTAATGGGGATGACGGAAGATTTTGTAAACTATTATAACGAAGATGGTGTGCAGCTTTGGGCAGAAAGCGCCCTTGTAGATAATCACCCTATTGATGAAATCCCTGATCAAGTTGCGGTCCGAAAGAATGCGGAAGTACTGTTTTATTCAGGAGCTACGCCATGGAATAAAGACAGGAGATATACAGAGGAGGAGCTTAAGCAGCAAGCAGTACATTTTCTTTCAGCTGTAACCGATTATCCACTCGGAGAATGGAAGCATGCAGAAGAGCAGCTAGCCCCAGATGCTGCTATTGAGGACGAGCTTGAACCAACATATATTTTTCTTTTTGCTTACACCAAATTAGGTATCCCTGTAGAAGGAATAGAGGCCAGTATACACGTTGGAATACATTCTGGTCTTATTAGAGAGTGTATAGTAGACCGCGTACCCGATGCAGTTAGATTTGAAAAACAATGGATGCCTGGAAAGAAAGCAAAGCAGCAGCTTGGGGATTTGCTGCAGCTTGAATTAGCATGGGTTTCACTCCACGAGGAAAATCGATATGAACTCGTATATGTGAGAACAGAATAAGAAAAATATTTCTTTAAAAGAGGTTTCCCGAGGCATGATAACGGTTACTTAAAAGAAGCCTGACAAATTGACAAATTACAGGCTATTTTACATAAAGGGTGATCGCATGTTCAGTATTGGAGAAATTATTTTTATCTTGGTTTCTTGTGCCTTTTTTATGGCGTTGGTCGCAGTGGTATCCTACTATATGACAAAAGGGAATGTCAGTACGGCAGATGAATATTTCCTTGCCGGCCGCGGATTGACCGGTCTGTTCATAGCTGGTTCCTTGCTGCTAACGAATCTATCTGCAGAGCAGCTGATTGGCTTGAATGGGCAGAGCTTTACCAATAATATGTCTGGCATGGCCTGGGAAGTGACAGCTGGTCTTGCTGCAATCATTATGGCAATCTTTCTGTTGCCAAAGTTCCTTGGAATTGGTATTTCCACCATACCGGAATTTCTGAGCAAACGGTATGATGAAACTGTTCGGCGATTGACCGTCATTTTGTTCTTGCTCGGGTACATGTGTGTGACGATTCCTTCCATGCTCTATTCCGGCGGTGTATCCGTCCTTCAATTATTCGATTTACCGGAACTTCTCGATATTACATATACGCAGGCGTTATGGCTGACAGTCTGGTTCGTCGGTATCATTGGTGCAGTTTATGCGATTTTTGGCGGCTTGAGGGCTGTGGCAGTATCTGATACGTTGAATGGCATCGGTTTGGTCATCATCGGTTTCCTAGTTCCGATACTCGGTTTCGTTCTGCTGGGTAATGGAAATATGGTAGATGGAATGAAGCACATCGTCCAGAATAGCCCCGAGAAGCTGAATGCTATTGGCAGCAGCACAGATAATGTTCCATTCTTCTCTATTTTTACAGGAATCCTCTTTGCCAACTTATTCTATTGGGCATTAAATCAATATGTCATTCAACGTGTTTTAGGTGCGAAAAACCTGGCAGAGGGGCAAAAAGGAGTCCTGTTTACAGGGTATTTGAAGCTGTTAGTACCGATCTTTATGCTGATACCTGGTATTATCGCGTTTCATTTATATGGTGATTCTATTCAAAATGGAGACTTAAGCTACCCGACACTTGTCAGTGATGTGCTGCCAGTATGGATGCTCGGCTTTTTCCTTGCCGTATTATTTGGGGCTGTGCTAAGCAGCTTCAACTCTATCTTAAATAGTGTCGCTACTTTGCTGGTGCTTGATATCTACCAGCCTGTATTCGAACCGGGTGCTTCTGATGAGAAATTAATTAAGGTCAGCAAGATCCTTGGCATTATCATAGCCCTTGTATCCTTCTTTGTTGCACCATTTCTCATGTACGCACCAGATGGCTTGTGGAATCTGATCCGACAGTTTACTGGATTCTTTAATATACCTATCCTTGTTATCGTATTGATGGGAATGATCTTTAAACGCGTACCAGCTTCAGCTGCTAAAGTGGTCATCATATTCCACGTTATTGCTTACTATATGATGGTGTGGGGTTTCCGGCAGATATTCGATTGGGATCCTGGTATCAACTATATCCACGTATACGGAATCTTGTTAGCTATCGAGGTCGGGTTCATGCTTATCATGGCAAAAATTAAGCCGTTGAAAGTGATCAAACCAGTCTTTTATGAGGAAAATGGGAAAGATCATCTTGTCCCTTGGAAGCACGCCATTGGTGTATCCATTACGTTAATTTTCTCGATTGTCATTTTCTATGTCATCTTCTCGCCAATTGGATTGGCTTACGAGGAAGCGGCGGTTTCGAACTGGTTCTGGCCGGTTATCGCCATACTCATTGCTGCAAACGTGGTTCTCTATATCGTATCAATTAAAATTTGGCATCAGAAGTATCATAATTATGTTGAAAAGCAAACAGAGACTGCTCGTAAAGCACGACTAAGCGGGGATTGATAAAAGCAAAAAAGCCACTCAGATGAGTGGCTTTTTTATTGCTGCTGAGCACACAGCAGCAAATAAAACAGAAATATTTTGGGGGTATCCTGTTTGTAAGATATTCTAACAGAAAACCTGCACCAATGCAAAATATTTGTTAAGTTTTCGTAAAGTGCGTGCTATCTTGCGGATTCAATTGCTTCAAGATGCTATCGATTGTATATAAGGGGCGCTTTTTTACTTCTGCAAAAATTGTACCAATATACTCACCAATAATACCAATGGCCATGAGTTGCAGACCTCCGAGCAGCCAGATAGAAATAATCAAGGAAGTCCAGCCGGCATCGGGCTCCCCGAATATTTTCTGCATAGCAGCATAACATGCAGCGAGCAGGCTAATAAGAAACAGGGCGAAGCCAACTGCTGCAATAATACGGATAGGAGCGATGCTGAAAGAAGTGATACCTTCGAATGCAAAACTGAGCATTTTTTTCAGAGGGTATTTTGTTTCTCCAGCTAGTCGCGGCTTTCGTTCATAAGTTACGATATCAGATCGAAATCCTATTTGTGGAATGATGCCCCTAAGGAATAGTTTGGATTCGTTGTAGCGACTTAGTTCTGTTAAGGCTCGGTTATTCAGCAATCGATAGTCGGCATGATTGGAAATGAGCCGGATTCCGAGCATCTCCATTGTCCGATAGAAGAGTGATGCAGTATTACGCTTGAAACCGGTATCCGATGTGCGGTCATTTCGTACGCCATACACAATTTCATAGCCTTCCAGATAGCGCAGTACAAAAGTCCGGATAACAGAGATGTCGTCCTGCAAATCTGCATCCAATGTGATGACGCAATCGGAATAATCCTTCGCATGGAGCATTCCGGCAAGAAGTGCCCGCTGATGTCCTGCATTAGCTGCGAGCTTTATTCCCGTGACGAAACGATTGGCCAAATGCTCTATTTTGATCAGCTGCCAAGTATGATCCTTGCTGCCATCATCTACGAACAAGATACTGCTTGAAGGTGAAATAAGCTGCTCCTGCATTAAGGCGGCTAGAGTCGATGTGAGCTTGGAGCAAGTATCAGTCAGGATCTCTTCTTCGTTATAACAAGGAATCACTAATGTAAGAACAGGCAAAGATGTAGTCAATGGATTCCCTCCTTTATGGTTGTACCCGGTATAGATGGACTTTCCAAGCAGAGTCGGGATGATGGAAGCTTCGTTCATAGTGCAAATCATTGTCGGCCACATTCTCGATCCAAATGGAAGATAGGATATAGGTTCCGCCCAGCTCCCGTAAAGCCTCTGCATTCAAATCAAGATTCTGGATGCTGCGGCCGGTGTCTTTCCGAAAGTCATAGTGCTTTCCAAGCTCTGCTGAAAAAATATACAGCCGGCTGCCCCATTCATCAAAGTAACGTGTCAGATTTTTACTTTTGGCCAGTTCTCCAGCAATGACTTCACGGAACTGATGTTTATAGCTTAAAGGAATAATATTGTTGTATGTATCGACAGTATAGAAACCATTGTATTGTGCAATAGCAGGATGCAAGCCGATGCTTGCCACTTTATATGTGTCTTGAGGCTTGCCGATATAATCACGGATTTCCTTGAATTGATCAACAGCATAGAAGGCTTCCACAGAAGGCGTATGCTGATAAAGACCATAAACAATTTCTTCGTTGGATAGAGCTAATATGACAAGCTGGAGACAGAGGCAAGCATACACAAAAACTCGTATGCTGCGTTTTCCAAGCTGCCATAGCAGATAACAAGCCAGCCCGAAACTAACATAAATAACGAGTGGACGAAGGAAATGGAAGCGGGCAAAATTAAAGGCTGAAAGCAGGTCGATATGCTCTTTCGGTAATCTCCAAATCTTATTGAACCAAAGGGCATACCAAAACGATAACAGCAGATTCAATCCAGTCAGGCCGAGATAAATGTTCATTGGTCTTGTACGGCCTCGGTTGAAGAGGACCACAATTAAAGCTATCACCAGCACTGGCAGAATCACGAAGGTGTGGAGGGTCATAACGTGATTATGTCCCAACGTGAAGTTCTTCCAGAACAAGCGGAGCGTTTGGGCAAAATCCTGTCTGGAGGACACGAATTCAACACGATGCATGGTTTCAGAACCAGCTATCATTGTATAGACAAGCCGGTAATCCGTTGCTAGGAAAACAGCTGTCATCCAGATGATGCTTGCCAAGAACAGCAGATTCAGTCTGCGATATCGAAGCAGGTCGACCAGCCATATAATTCCCATAAGTGCGAGGAAGAAGAAAAATCCAAGAACAAAACTAGCGTATAACGGTAATAAAGTAATAGCAGTCCAATGCTTCCAATTCGCTTTTTGGGATCGGATAGATAGGAAAGCCCAAAGTGCTAAAGGATGTCCCATGGTGCTAAGCATGCCAGACGGCCAGAATGGTGTCAGAGCAAATGCAAGTGAAACGAGAGCAGCAATCCAATGTGCCTTCATATTCCGGATGATATGAGTACGAAGGAGTAAATACATCCCAAGAAACGCAATCAGCCGGGTAAGCAGCTGGCTGATTGCGTAAGCAGTCATTGTCGGAAACCAAGCATGCAGCCAAACGATAAGTGTCCATTCTGTGCCGAGTGCATCCCGAGGCAGTCCGCCAATAATTTGAGGGATGACCGCATGGACACCGCCAAACATCTGCCCGCTTGCAGCAAGTACTTTATACCAAGCAAGATTGGAGTCAAGATTGTCATGGACTCGGATATGGGCGTGATCTCCCAGCAGGAATAGGGGAGAGACGAAGATAAGTATCGCTGCCACGCATAGCAGGATGGCTTTTCTGTCTGCATAGTTCCGCAATATTCCCACATCCTCCCAAAGTAATGCTGTTAGTATGCGGCAGCAGATAAAGATCTATACAAAAAATACCCGGAATGCTAGGCATCCACGGGTATATGCATTATATAAGCTGACTCGAAATCAGGTTGAGGCAGCGGCTTGGAAAATAGATAACCTTGTACCTCTGTGCAACCAAGCTCTTGAAGTGCTTGCAGCTGAGCTTCCGTTTCGACGCCCTCAGCTATAGTATGAAGCTTTAGGTTTTCAGCCAGAGACTGGATGGTGGCGACAATGGATTGATTATACTCGATATGTTGAATGAACGTTTGATCAATTTTTAAGATATCGACTTCGAGTTTATCCAGATAGTTCAAGGAACTATACCCGGTTCCGAAATCGTCGATACTAATTTTAACCCCTGTTTTACGCAATTTCTGGAGGATGGAATTTATTTTGGTTTCATTCTGCATGACAACACGTTCTGTGATTTCCAGTTCCAGCAAGCTGCCATCCAGATTGTAATGATTCAGTCGATCTCGGAAGAAACTTGAGAAATCATCCTGCAGGAACGTAATAACAGATACGTTGATGGAGATGCAAGGAATAGTGCATTCGTCGGTTTCTTCCAGCCATTTCGCTAAGCAAGCCATTATCCGCTCAATGACACTGCGCTCGATAGCGACTATCAGACCGCTTTCCTCGGCAATCGGAATGAATATATTCGGAGGAATGAAGCCGCGTTCGGGATGGTTCCAGCGCAGCAACACTTCTGCTCCGGTTATTGTACGTTTGAAGCTGTGGAATTTTGGCTGAAAGTACAAATCAAAAGCCTGTGTTTCGATCGCTTCCTGCAGCTCATGTTCAATCTCGAACCGAAGCACCTGTTTTTCTGCCATCTCCGGCTGAAAGACAGTGTAATTATTTCCACCGTTTTCTTTCGTCTGATACATCGCAATATCAGCGTACTTATAGAGATTATCCATATCTTCCGCATGCTCCGGGAAGGAAGCAATGCCGATACTGGCTTGCAAAACGTGCTCGTAATCTTGAAGCCGCATTGGCTGTCGGAACTGCTCGACAATGTATTGAGCGAGTCGAGTTGCGGACTCTCCGGGTACGATGAGTAGGAATTCATCTCCTCCAACCCGGTTGACGGTGCCTTTACCATCCAAGATTCTTTCCAGACGAGCTGCTGTTTCCACTAGGACCTTATCGCCAAAGGAATGTCCAAAAATATCATTAATTCGTTTGAACAAATCATAATCAATTAACAGAATACTGAAGGAGGTTCCTTTGCCTGCGTATTCCTGCATCTGCTTCTGCATCAGGCGGCGATTCGGCAGTTTGGTCAAATCGTCATGATAGGCAAGAAATTCAACTTGTTTGGCTGTCTCTATCGTCTGCGATATGTCCTTGATGACGAGAAAGTAACCAACAATATGATGTTTCACAATCGTAGGGATGCCAGTAACATGAACATCTATTTGTACACCTGATCGGCTAATTATTTTAGTGTCCCATTGATGTGATCCGCCATTCTTAAGGATATTAAGGTGATTCCGGAATATCTCTTTATTAAGGAACAGAGCTGCTGCATCCATTCTTTTGATAGCATCCCCGTTATAGCCGGTCAAAAATTCACTTTCTTTATTAGCATGCAGAATCGAACCATACTTCTCAACTGCCAATACAGCATTAGGATTGTCATTGAACAGAGATTGATAGAGCTGCTGTGTCGTCACTAGTGCCCTGTTCCTATAAAGCAACGGAATGACAGTCAAGACTGTATTAGAAGTTAAAACGATAACAGTAGGAAGCATGAAATGAAGGTTATAAGACATTGCTGATTGATAAGAAGTGAAAGCTGCAAAGATGCAATAACCTAAACCGACAATAGCAATTCCAGACATCAGACTTCCGAATAATAACAATAGCTTGCTCCACTTCATTTGTTCTCCATTCGTATACATATTAAGAAAACGGAATAAGGTGAATATAGTCGATTGTGTCAACATCATTGAAGTAAGTACTTCTATAAAGTGGACATCGAGCAAATTCGGATATAAGGAAATCGGTGTTAACATATGTAATAAGTAAATTAAGGCGGCTAAAAGAAGGCTGATAAGCAAATCATGTCTGGTGTTTCCTATCGGACTGCGTACGACACGCAGAATAAGAGCGCCGCTTACGGAACTTAAGAGAAAATTGACAATGAAGAAAAGCCATGTCGCTTGAGGAGCAGGGCCCGCATCAATCGATAGGGTAAACGAATATGTAGCCAGAATGGCACTTAAGCCAGTTCCTAGTGATACTAAAATCACTTTCCATGTACTGACGGCAGTCCGCATCATATTCTGGCTCACATATAATACAAGCCTGGTGAGTACGCTTATGAGCAATACGCTAGTGATAGTGTAGAGAAGATGGATACCCGGTATATCAATGAACGGAAGCAACGTTTTTCCTCCTGCGACAAAAGTAAGGATTACCTGAATTGGACAGGCATGGTAACATAAGTTTATCAGATAAAGTCGAATCATGGCGCAAAACTTTTTACTAATTGCAACTCAGGAGGCGATAGTATGTATCAAACGAAAAAACTGCTGCTGCTCGGTTCTGGAGAACTGGGAAAAGAGGTTGTAATCGAAGCGCAGAGGCTTGGCGTAGAGACAATTGCAGTGGACCGGTACGATGGGGCTCCGGCAATGTCTGTTGCCGATCGCAGCTATGTTATTGATATGCTGGATCGTGAAAAGCTCAGACAGATAGTAGAATGGGAAAAACCAGATTTTATTGTTCCGGAGATTGAGGCAATCGCTACAGATGAATTAGTTGAACTAGAGAGGGAAGGCTATCATGTCGTACCGACTGCGAAAGCTGCACAGCTAACAATGGATCGGGAAGGAATCCGCAGATTTGCTTCTGAAACATTGGATATTCCGACAGCTGGCTATCGTTTTGCAGATACATACGAGGAATTTCAGGAAGCGGTGGAGAAAATCGGTTTTCCTTGTGTCATCAAGCCTTTGATGAGTTCATCTGGTAAAGGACAAAGTGTCTGCCGGAAACCGGAGGATATCGAGCGAAGCTGGCAAATTGCCATGGAAGGCGGAAGAGTGCAGAAACCGCGAGTCATTGTAGAAGAATTCATTCACTTTGATGCGGAAGTCACACTGCTGACAGTCCGTGCAGTAAACGGTACCTTCTTCTGCGAGCCGATTGGGCATGAGCAGGAAAATGGCGACTATACCGCTTCATGGCAGCCTCATCAGCTGACAGATTCGCAGCTTGAAGAAGCACAGGAGATAGCAGAGCGTATTACAACCGGATTAGGCGGCTATGGCTTATTCGGGGTAGAGCTCTTCCTTGCAGGGGAGCAAGTATACTTCAGTGAAGTGTCACCACGCCCGCATGACACGGGAATGGTGACGATGGTGACACAGCAGTTGTCCCAATTTGCCTTGCACGTGCGAGCAATATTAGGCTTGCCGATTACAGAAATCAAGCTGGTGCAGCCTGGTGCAACCAGTCCGTTAAAAGCGGGCACAGCTTTGGAATCCTATCATATATCGGGTTTAAGAGAAGCACTGCAAGAGCCCCAAACGCAGATTCGTGTCTTTCGCAAGCCATCGACAACAGTAGGCCGCAGAGTTGCTGTAGCTTTATCCGTTGCTGAAACTGTGGAAGAAGCAAGGGAACGCGCAGAACAGGCAAGAAAACGGCTTAAAGTGGAGGGACAGGATGAATTATCATAACCTGACTTTTCGCGCCGTCACAAATACAGACAATGGTGAAACCTCAAGTGAAACCATCTTTCATTACAAGCAGGATGGACAGATTCTTACCGCAGCATATAGCGGCGGTTCGATTCTGGAAGGAAGGCTGATTGGTTTGGTGGAAACAGATGGAAAGCTTCGTTTTCGTTATCATCATATTAATGATAAGTGCGAGCTGCGGAGCGGACAGTGTGTTTCTGTGCCGGAAATATTGGCAGACGGCCGAATACGGCTGCATGAACAGTGGCAATGGATGTACGATGATGATTCCGCTGGGGAGTCCATTGTAGAACAGGTTAAGGAGTAGAGCGCGGTTTGGATTTCCTGAATTTTGAAACTAAGCTGTTGATAATTCGTACTAATAGCAACAAAGGAGAGGAGTTAGGTTCGAATGAAAAACACCTCCATTTTCCTGCTTTTGGTTTCGCTTATCGTATTGGCAGCATGCAGTCCGAATAGTGCTCCAGATGAAGAATCTGCTCCAGAAGAAGCGACTATAGAAGCAGATGAAACAATGGATATAAGTACGATACAGGAAGTCAGCACGGAAGGATCGCTGTCGGTGCTTAAAGAACAGCAGGGTGGAAAAGAGACTTCTGATATTCCGATAGAAACTGACACAGCTAAAAGCGATGGAAATGTAAAAGACGAGGACATTATAGATGCAGCAATTCCATCCTTGAAGGAAGCAATCGAGTCTGATGATAACCCTGAAACACTGCATAAGGCTCTGATAGCTGTTTTAGGGAGTCCATATTATGGGCAAACGATTCAGGACGCGGAGAATATGAAACCAGCTTTCGAGGATCCATACCTGCCGCATCCGGAGCTGAAGAAGATGCTGATGCATCATCTGAAGCTGAGAACGCCATTATCTTGCTGGATGCCAGCTCCAGCATGCTTTTGGATGTAGATGGCGAGCAGAAGATGAAAGTGGCTAAAGATGCCGTCAAGAGCTTCGCTAAAACACTGGGAAGCTCAAGTGAAATATCTTTGATCGTTTATGGTCATAAAGGGTCTGAATCGGATACAGATATGGATGAATCTTGTTCAGGTATTGAAGAGGTCTATACCTCTGAAGCATATGATAATCAGAAATTCAGTAAAGCAACAGACCAAATCGAGGCAAAAGGCTGGACGCCGCTTGCAGGAGCAATTGAAGCAGCAGCAGACAAAAGCAGTTCGATGGATGGTGCAACCGCAATTTATATTGTCAGCGATGGGAAAGAGACATGCGACGGTGATCCAATCAAGGCAGCCGAGCAAGCTGCATCGGATGAATCGGGCATTGTTAACGTTATTGGATTTGATGTCGATGAGGAATCAGAAAATCAACTAGCTGATGTAGCAGAAGCAGGCAGAGGAAAATATTACGCTGCAGATAGTGCAGCAGATCTTCAGACTACCATTGAATATGAATGGCTGCCATCAAATTTGGACTTGGCATGGGCGCCTGTCAATATACCCCCGAATGGGTGGGAAGTAGGCGATGAATACGATCGCCAGCGGCAAGTGCTTGCTAAGATAAAGAATATAATGGGTAATGAAGAGGTGCGATACGAAGCTGCGCTTACAAATCTTGCAGAAGATGAGGTTATCACAGAGGAAGTGAAAGTTGCTGTATCCCAGCTTATCCAGGAACGCTTTGATATGGCAAAAGAAGAGTTAAGCGACCTGGAACAAGAAAAGATTGACCAGGTAAATGAAAAGCAAGAAGAAATCCGTGTAGAAGTGATGGCATGGGTGGAAGAAATGAAGAAACTGAAAGAGAATGCTTCATGATAAAAGACACGGAAACAACAGGTATGTTGTTTCCGTGTCTTTTTCACATCGCGTGTTTCATGCCTTTTTTCACCATAATCCAATTGACAGGGTAGCTAGTAGCAAATCCGATTATCATGGCAATTTGCATCATGAACCAAAATAGTACACTATTCGGATGCAACCCTTCAAAGAATACGGAATGCGCCAATAGCATGAATCCGAACATGCCTATTTCAAACGCAATAAGCGAAAGTGCATCTGTCTTGATTGCATCAGCTATATGACTGTCTTTTGCTTTGTTCATTCCCATACCGTAGTACTGGAATACAATCCCAAATAAGAAGGCCAGGATGAATTCAACGGCAAAGTCAGCATACAAGGTACTTCCTGCGATTGTCAGACCAGCCCAGAAAACTATCGGAGCACCGATTATATCGCCAAGCGCACACCCGCTGCTGCAGTGGGTAGTCGAGACGAAAACCTGCTGCCAGAAAGGTTTGTCGGCATGTTGCATCTGATCGTGTTTTTTATTTACCTTCATACTGTCTTTCCTGCCGATCTTATAATAAGCCCAAAGGCCAATTATAGGGAAGTAGAGACCGATCATTGGCCAAACGATATACATAATCTTCATCATCTGGCGACGGCTGCGAAAATCGAAAACTATCATGATAGCTTGGAGAATACCAATCAAGACCCCAATTGTTGCGATAAGCTGCAAACTGAATCACCCCTAAAATGTTCTTAGAAGCTTTACCCTTTCTTCCTTAAGTGAAAACGAAATGAGATCATCCATATCCACCAGCATAAAAGTAAGATCCAGCAAGCAGTCATGATGAGCGTGGAGCCATCACCTCTTGATAGACTGATAAAAAAGAACTGAATTTCCGTTGTTCCGCCTGATCGCATGAGGGCGTTGTAGAAGCTTGTGATAAATAATACGGGCACCAGAAGGATGGTCAGGAGTGAGAATAAGCGGCCATGTTTATGGATAACTAGTGAAATGATGCTTGCGACCAGAGTTGCCAAGAGAAATACAAAGTAAAGGATAAAGAATATAGCTGGAGAATTAGCGAAAGTATCCATCTCATTACCTCCTTTGGCATACCTAAAATCGATAGCAATGCTTTACGAGCAAGAAATTTTTGACAAAAAATGCGCACTGTAATTTTTTTGTAAATAAGCATGCATGTCAGCAAGCATAAGGTATAGTGGAAGAAAAAGGAGGTTTCCTATGGAAAGCAAACACGAAAGGCAGACACCCGACCAAGGTAGGGGATTCGGATTTTTGCTGTCCTTGCCTATTTTGTCGTGGGCTTTATATGACTTTGCCAATACTATTTTTTCTTCCAATATCACAACTGTCTTCTTCCCATTCTATGTTACTGATACAATCGGCAATACAGCAGAATTGGAACAGCTTGGGAATACCCTGATTGCTTATGCAAATGCACTGGCGAGTTTTTTTCTAGTTATCTTCTCACCGTTGTTTGGCGTCTGGATCGACCAGACTGGCTATAAACAGCGCTATATTATCCGATTTGCTGGCGTCTCCATTCTATGTACAGTTTTAATGGGCGTATTTGCGGGATGGAATTTGGACGCAACCCTATGGGGACTTCCAGCGCCGTTTGTAGCTACAGTTCTTGTATTTGTACTGGCGAAGTTCTTCTATAATAGCAGTCTTATATTTTATGATGCGAAAATCAGTGATTTGGTACCGCGCAACCGGCTGTCGACATTGTCGGGATTCGGTGTAGCAGTGGGGTATATGGGGACGCTAGTCGGCTTGCTTGTCTACTTTTTGCTGGATGACGGCTATGAATACGTCTTCTTGGCTACAGCAGGTCTCTATCTCATATTTACGCTCCCGCTGCTGTTTTTCCTGAAAGACAAGCAGTCAGTGCAGAAGCGGCCACGTATGAGTCTGTTGATCGGATATAAAGAAATCATCGCAACATTCAAGGAAATCCGCAAGCATCAATCCATCTTTCGGTTCATGGTAGCTTATTTCTTTGTTAATGATGCAATAGCGACAACCATTGCTGTAATGAGTGTTTATGCTGTCACGGTTGTTGGGTTCAGTTCCGGACAGTTCATCATTCTGTATTTAGTTTCAACGGTTACAGCAATCATAGGTTCATTTTGCTTTGGCCAGATAGCTAATCGGGTAGGGGCGCATCGATCATTTTCATTTGTGGCATTAATTATGGTGATAGCTTTAACGGTCGGCGTGTTGGCAACAGCGCAATGGATGTTTTGGATAGCGGGCAGTCTTTTCGGGATCGCTTTAGGATCTATTTGGGTTACATCGAGGATTTTAATTGTGGATCTATCTCCAGTTGAAAAAAGAGGGCAGTTCTTCGGCCTGTTTGCATTCTCTGGAAAGGTGTCCTCCATTATTGGGCCGATGATTTATGGAAGTATTACACTTGTTTTAAGAGGTTATGGAGATTTGGCAAGCAGAATTGCTTTGACCTCGCTCATCGTACTCACACTGATAGGTTTGATTGTCCATGTGGCAAAAAAGAAGACTCCGGACAGGATGGCAGTGCGTTAACGCGGCTGCCATTCCTCCAATGAATCTACGAAGGTGCCGGAGAAATGCACGCTTCTTGCGATATTGAAAAGCTGTACTTTCGCTAAAATGGAAATTGGATTGACGATGACAATGTTACGGAAACCGAGTTCATCATATAATTCAAAAGCATCAGCAATTCTATAAACCAGATCCTGCTTTATAACATTCAAATGAATAAGGTCTACAATCAGATCATATTCGGTGGCTTGGATAGACCCGAATGTTTCATAAAGTACCTCCATGAATTCTGTGGATTCATCATTCTTAAAGAACCCTTCTGCTGTTATATGAAGTACTTTCTCTTTGTCATCAATCTCGAATTTGTACATACTGAATTACTCCCCAAACTTCATTCCTTAACGGGACTTAAGCGTACTAGCTTTACCGGTTTATGTCAATTAACCATTTCTCCTCAATATACCAGGTCAGTATAATTTAGGAATCAAGTACTTGTGAATATTATACTAGACTTTTTTCCTATAGATAAAAAATCCCGCAATAATGCGGTTCCTTAAATAAGGAGACTTAGTTCATTTGCTTGTTTATCCAGATTCTGGGCCGCTTGTTCCAAGGTATAAAGTTCTTCTATAACCTCTTGCACGCGGGTTTTCCCATCCATACTCCGCTGTTGAGCCTGATGCGAAACGGCTTCAATCCGTTTAATATGCTCAGTCATCTTCCCGATATTCTCTTGAGCCTGCTTTGTTGCTTCTGCTGCTTGTGATGCAAGCTTCCGGACTTCATCCGCAACAACATTGAAACCTCTGCCATGTTCGCCAGCATGGGCTGCTTGAATGGCGGCATTCAACGCTAATAGATTCGTCTGGTTTGCAATGTCTCTAATGGTTTGGACAAGCGATTGAATGGAGCCTGTTTGTTTAATTAAGGCTTTAGTTGCATCAATATTGGCGGTCGTCGCAGCAACGATGGACTGTATTGAATCGGCGGCTCCATTATTTTTTTCGATTCCGGAACTCGTTCGGTCACGTAAGTCATTTGCCATCTGCTGCAGGTCGGATGTAATTGTTTTTGTGCCAATTTCCCTTGCAGTAATATCAGTTGCAATTTTCAGGACGGCTCCCACACTTCCGTCACCGCCGCAGACAGGCATGTAGGTAGCTTCCAGCCAGATTACATCACCATTTCTGGCAATTCGCATGATCTTATCCTGGAAAGATTGACCGCTGCGCAGTCGGCTCCAGAACTGATTATAATCTGCGCTATGAGCAAAATCTGGTGTGCAGAATTGCCGGTGATGCATACCAGGCAGCTCTGCCTTGTGATAGCCAATGGTTGCAGCAAAATTTTCATTAGCCCATAATACCTCGCCAAATGGTGTGAACTCTATCATGGCTAAGGACTTCTCTGCTGCGCTTAAGACAGCATTGTTATCCAGGACTTGTGTCGTTGATGGTGGATTATTTATTATTGGAATCTACTCCTATTCTTTTCGAAACTAAGTATTTATACCCAGATTTAAGCGGTGAAAAACTTTTTATACTTATATATATATCCTTTTTTAAAAAGTTAATAATTGCAGGTACTTTACTTTATTATCTATAGCTCATATAGAACTGCTATGGGAATATGTAATCTTGACTAGTCTTATCTTATTCTATCCAGAGAAAAAAACATACGAATAGAACTCCTGGCTGAAGTCTTTTAAGTTATTTCTGTGATTCCCATTACGTGCCTGCTTTTGGTATACTGTCTACCAATACTAGAGAAGATTGATAGGTGGGAGCAGAATGGCCGATGTGCATGCATCGATTGGAGCAGAGGAAAACAATGAGATGAATTTTAGGCAGGGAGTGAGGGATTGTATCCCTACACTGCTTGGGTATATCAGCATTGGGATTGCTGCTGGAGTAATCGGTATTGCAGCAGGACTTAGTGCGCTGGAGGTAGTGTTACTGGCAGTGCTTGTATATGCTGGATCAGCTCAATTTATATTTGCTGCATTAGTACTTGAGGGAAGCCCGGCTGCTGCAATTATTTTAACGATTTTCATCGTGAATTTACGTCATTTTCTTATGAGTGCGACGCTGGCTCCGCATTTTACACAGTATTCTGTTTGGCGGAACATTGGATTTGGCATACTGCTGACAGATGAGACATTCGGTGTTGCCTCGGTAAAGACACAGCAGAAACAAGGGATGAGAGCAAGCTGGATGAACGGGTTAAATGTGACGGCTTATATTTGCTGGATTATTTCTTGTGCTGTCGGTGCAATATTCGGGAACTGGATAGCAGATCCGGAGACGTTTGGTCTGGATTTTGCTCTGACCAGTATGTTTATTGCGCTGCTTGTGCTGCAGCTGGATGCAGTTGAATCGACGAAAATAAAGCACTATATTCGACTAATACTATGTATTGTCATTCTGATGATAGGTTTCTCCTTCTTTGTAAGTTCCCATATGGCTGTACTTCTGGCGACCATTCTCGGTGCAACGATTGGAGTGGTAACTGAAAAATGAACGTTTCTTTATCCATGCTGCTGCTGATTGCTGCTTGCGCGGCAGTGACGATAGTGCCGCGCGTCCTGCCTTTTCTCATTATCAGAAACCTGAAATTGCCGGTGCTTGCCATGAGGTGGCTGTCCTATATACCTATATGTATACTGACTGCACTAGTTGTCTCGAATGTACTAGGAGAAAAGGGACCGCTTTCTTTCGACTGGGAGGTTATCGCAATTATGATTCCTACCATTCTTTTCGCATTATGGACGAAGAGCCTATTGTTAACGGTAGTAATAGGTGTAGTGCTTATGGCTGCTCTACGATTTTTCATAGGATAACAAAAAAATCCCGACGCTCTATGCATCGGGATTTTTCCTTTTTCATGTAACAGGGGCTGGATTGAACAGAGCTAGATCGTTATGGGTGCCCCAATGATCTGCCCAAGTCTGTTTCCTGCCGCTTGCTACATCCAGTATAAAGTGGAATATTTCCCAGCCTACTTCTTCCAATGTTGCTTCCCCGGTAGCGATCGTACCAGCATTTATATCTATTAAATCCTTCCATTGCTGGTGCAGGGCAGTTCGAGTCGATATCTTCACGACAGGTGCCATTGCCAGACTGTATGGCGTGCCGCGGCCTGTTGTAAAGAGCTGCAGGTGTATGCCGGAAGCAAGCTGAAGTGTACCGCAGACAAAATCGCTGGCAGGAGTGGCGGCAAATAGTAAGCCCTTCGTTTCAGCACGTTCTCCTGGTGCGAGGACATTTGCAATTGTGCTTTGTCCAGACTTGGCGACAGATCCCAACGCCTTTTCTACAACATTGGATAAGCCGCCTTTTTTGTTCCCAGGCGACGGATTGGCGCTCCGATCGGCCTGGCCGGAAGCTAGATAGCGGTCATACCAATCCATTTCCCGCACTAGCTTTTCGGCGACTTCCTCACTGGCAGCCCGAGGTGTGAGTAAATGGATTGCATCCCGCACTTCTGTCACTTCGGAAAACATTACGGTTGCACCAGCACGGACTAGTAGATCCGATGCATAACCTACGGCAGGGTTCGCGGTGACGCCGGAAAACGCATCACTTCCGCCGCATTGTGTGCCAATAACCAATTCAGAGACAGGACAGGTTTCTCGTTTTCGCTTATTCAACGTGACCAGCTTTGCCTCGGCCTTTTCTATAATTTTGTCAACCATTACATGAAAGCCATGCTGATCTTGCAGCATAATGATATCTTCATCGTTTCCGCTTGGGTTTACTCGTGATGGAATGAGTTTCTCGCAGCCAAGACCGATAACTAGTGTCTCTCCGCCAAAGTTCGGATGGCGTGCCAGGTTTTGAACAGTACGGATCGGGATGATTGCTTCCGGTGCCTGAATAGCAACCCCACAGCCGTAAGCGTGGTGAAGACCGATAATATCATCGACATTTGGATAGTTAGGCAGGATATCCTCTTTCAGTCGTTTCACTGCATGATCCATTACCCCGACGACACATTGGACACTAGTTATAATGCCGAGTATGTTTTTGGTGCCGACTGATCCATCGGGATTACGGTAGCCTTCGAATGTATAACCTTCTAATGAAGGAAGGGGGGCAGCGGGATCAGGAGAAAGAGAGAGTTCATCCAGCGGCGGTGGCGTCGGCAGGAGCAAGTGGCGTTCCTGTACCCAGCTTCCGGTGGGAATATCTGTTGTAGCATGCCCAATCACTTCGCCGTAGCGGATAACCGGTTCGCCTGTATGGATAGGTTGCAAGGAAAGCTTGTGACCCTGTGGAATGTGCTCCTGCGCAACAATGTTATCTGCAAGAGAAGTACCAGCAGCAAGACCACCATCAGCAACAGCGATAGCAACATTATCTTGTTCATGTACCTTAACAAAATAAGGGTTAGTCGTTGATTTCAATTGTATTCCTCCTTATTGTAAGCGATTTCAATTAGAAGCAATAAAAAAGATGGAACTATTTGTTATTTTGTTTAATTGTATGACCATTAGAGGTGACTGTCAATAGAAGATGGAAAAAGCAGCAGAAAATCATACCGCTGCTTTTTCCATCTGTTTTGAATAGATAGCTGTAACTAAGAAAGCCAGGCCGGTGATGACAAGGACTATCATTAGGATCCGGAAACCGGGCAGAGATAAGTCAGAACCGAAAACTATCGCTAAGACAACCGAAGAAAGAATTGAACCGAGATATCTGCATGTTTGGAAAAGACCTGAGCTTGTCCCGATAATAGGTTCAGGGGAAGCATGCAACATTGCTGCTTGCAAGGTGACATTTCCAATTCCGTAGCTGATACCAAGAAAAATGAGGACAGCACCGATGTTTCCAAGAGTAAGATGCTGGGATATAAGAGCTAATGCTGCAGTTCCGCCAATCATGAGCACAGCCCCGACAATTGTAGGAATACTTGTACCGGAACGGTCGATCCAGCGTCCCATCAGGAATGACACAAAAGTACTTGCACCAGAAAGGAAAATCATCATCAGTCCGCTCGTCTTCAGGCTGTAATGCAAGACATCCTGGAAGAAGCTCGGCAGTCCGAAGAAGAGACTATAGTTAAAGATATTCAATAGTATGAACTGGATGTAGACGAGTGTCAGTTGTTTGTTGCTCCGCAATAAACGTACATCTATAAAAGGGTATCCGGCACGCAATTCACGCACAATAAATGCTGCTAGAAATATAATCCCTATCCCCAAGGGTATTAAATGGATACCGTGCTCAAAAGATAGTAGAAAATATAAAGAAAAGCTCATACCGATTGCAAAAAGGATAATTCCAATGCTATCGAGTTGTTTCCAGAATTCACGGAAAGTATAGTGCGTAGTTTCTGGATCCTTAGGGACGGCAAACCAAGTCAGCAGAAAACTAAGCAGAATAAATGGAGCATTGACCGTAAAGATTGACTGCCAGCCAGCAAAGTCGATCAGAAATCCGCCGGCAGTCGGCCCGAACGCTGACATAGAGGATGTGAAGATGGATAATATGGCAAGTGCTGACGCTTGTTTTTCATGGATATGTGTACGCACAAGTGCCATACCGGCTGGATAAATGGAACTGCTGCCGACTGCCTGAAAAAGCCGCATGCCTAATAAGATTAGGAATGTACCTGCAAATGGAGCACCAACAGCAGACACAGCAACAAGCAGCAGACCGATCAAAAGCATCTTACGCCGACCAATCAGATCCCCGACTTTGCCGGCAATTGGCACAACAATCGCGCTGGCTAAATAATAGGTAGAAATAAGCCAGGAAACTGTTGCAAAGCTGAGCGAAAATTCATGCTGGATAGCATGAAGAGCCAATGAAATCATCGAGGAATTCAGCGGATTGAGCATTGTCCCTGTAGCGATAGCTGTCAGGAAAAAGCCGCGTTGCTTTTTGTTCATTCCACCGTACCGAGAAAGAGATCTGTAGTCCGCATCTGGGCAATGTAAGGGGGAATTATTTTACTGACTTCTGTAAAGGCTTCTCTCGAGATTCGGGTTATAGCATCGGTATTAAGAAAATGATTATTCTCTAATAGCTTGTCCATGCTAGGTAAAATGGCGATCCGTTTTTGTGAGTCAATTAGTTCTAATGCTGTTTTACTGAAGTTAATTATATTGGACATTCCTGTTACCTCCAACTTTCGCTCTGCTGTTAATTTGACCATCCTTCTGTTTCTTTACACATGTTAGCTTTCATGTACTTTCTTCCACACGGGATAGATGCATGTTAGCTTTCATGTACTTTCTTCCACACGGGATAGATGCATTTAATTTTTCATTTTCGATAAATATGTTCCATCCATTCGCTAGCTGGGTATTGTAACATTGAATAACCGTTTAGATATAAGGTTGTGATGGAGAATAAAGCTGAATGATGAGGCGCAGATACGTTTATAATAAGCGATAGAAGGGTGATTTAATCCTGATTAGTTTACTCAGACTTATTTCTTTACTTTTCCTGTGGATGGCCTTAAACTGATGAAAGTTAAAAATTATAGAAAAGTGGGTTTGGTACATGAAGAAAGCACTATTAGGTCTACTATTTATGTCGATATTTGCAATTCTTGCTGCCTGCGGTAACGGAGATGATTCCGCTTCCGATTCTGGCGAAAATGGCAGTAATGGCGATTTGTGGCAAGAAGTTCAAGATAAAGGTGAAATTACAGTCGGAACAGAAGGAACATACGCTCCTTTCACATTCCATGATGATAGCGGTGAACTTACAGGATACGACGTGGAAGTGATGAAGGAAGTCGGTAAGCGTTTGGATCTTGATGTGAAATTTGAAGAGACACAATGGGATTCCATGTTCTCTGGTTTGAACAGTGCTCGTTTCGATGTGATTGCGAATCAAGTGGGTAAAGGGGAAAACGACAATCGCGTTGGGCAGTATGATTTCTCTGATCCTTATACTAAATCCCAGTCCGTTGTCGTAACATCTGCAGATAACAATGACATTACAGCAATCGAAGATGTTGAAGGTAAAACATCTGCACAATCTCTAACAAGTAACTACAATGCAGTGGCCACAGAAGCTGGCGCACAAATCGAGGGTGTAGAAGGATTGGCACAATCGATTCAGCTGATTGAACAAGGACGCGTTGATCTTACTTTCAACGATAAACTTGCAGTCCTTGACTATTTGAACAATACAGAAAAGGATGCTCCAGTAAAAATCGCTTTTGAAACTGGAGAACCAAACGAGACGTACTTCACTTTCCGCAAGGACAGCGGTGAAATAGTCGAACAGTTCAACAAAGCACTTGATGAGATGCGTGAAGATGGTACTTTAGCAGAAATCTCAACGAAATGGTTTGGCGAAGATGTTAACAAGTAATATGGTATTCGGCGGGATTGTCATCCCTTGGGAGCTGTTGCAGCAGTCATTCTGGCCGATACTGATTGAGGGGATCAAAGTCACGATCCCCTTGACTCTTATTTCGTTCTTTTTTGGTATCATCATCGCACTCATCACGGCATTGGTAAGGATCTCAAATATCAAGCCTTTGCGGTGGATTTTTTCTGTCTATGTTTCTGCTATCCGCGGAACGCCTCTGCTTGTTCAGTTGTTCATCATTTTCTACTTACTGCCGGAATTAAATATTATGATTGATCCGTATCCGACAGCTATTATCGCGTTTTCCTTAAATGTCGGGGCTTATGCTTCCGAAATCTTCCGAGCATCCATCCTCTCAGTTCCTAAGGGGCAATGGGAGGCAGGCTTTACAATCGGAATGACTTATCGAAAAACGTTGTTTCGTGTCATTCTGCCCCAGGCGTTACGAGTTTCCGTACCGCCTTTATCCAATAGTTTTATTGGCTTAGTGAAGGAAACGTCATTAGCATCTCAGATTCTCGTAACCGAGCTGTTTCGTAAATCTCAGCAAATCGGTGCAACGAATCTGGATCAGATTGTTTACATCTATATATTGGCTGCCTTCATTTATTGGATTATCTGTTTCGTCCTGTCGCTGGCTCAGCATCAGCTCGAACGCAGATTAGACCGCTATACAGCAAGATAAGGAGGTGTAGCTATGCTAGCAGTGAAAGGTTTAAAGAAAACTTTCGGTACAAATACAGTACTGAAATCTATTGATATGCAAGTCGATAAAGGAAAGGTAATAGCAATTCTTGGACCATCCGGTTCCGGAAAGACAACCTTGCTTCGCTGCCTGAATGCACTGGAGATTCCGGATGAAGGTATTGTTGGTTTTGAAGACCATCAAGTGGATTTCAGCCAAGAGGTTAAACAGCAGGAATTGATCAAGCTGCGTCGTAAATCAGGTATGGTATTCCAATCTTATAATCTATTCCCGCATCGCACCGTTCTGGAAAATGTCATGGAAGGACCTATTCAGGTTCAGAAACGGGACAAACAAACGGTAAGAGCGGAAGCAATTGAATTGCTTAATAAAGTAGGATTGAAGGATAAGAAGGATCTTTATCCGTATCAACTATCAGGCGGACAGCAGCAGCGGGTCGGTATTGCCCGTGCGCTTGCAATCAAGCCGGAACTTATGCTTTTTGATGAACCTACTTCAGCACTTGATCCAGAGCTGATTGGAGAAGTACTCCGAGTTATGAGGGATCTGGCGAGCGAGGGCTGGACAATGGTTGTCGTAACTCATGAAATTAAATTTGCCCAGGAAATCGCTGACGAAGTAATCTTCATTGATGGCGGCTTCATTGTTGAGCAAGGACCGCCGGAAGACGTGCTTACGCATCCTAAAGAGGAGCGTACACAGCGCTTCCTGCATCGAATTTTGAATCCAATAGAGTAACAGGAGAACAAATTGTTCTCCTGTTTTTTTGTGTATATTTTAAGCATCTTAGTTGAAAATAGTAATATAGTTACCGATAATAAGTATGATAGTACATATTCTGAGAGGGGACTTAAGAGATGGAATTCAAAGACAAAGTGGTACTTATTACAGGAGCAGCAGGCGGAATCGGGATTGCAGCTGCTAAGAAATTTGCAGCAGAGGGCGCTAAACTGGCTCTTGTAGACCTTTCCCAAGAAGCGCTAGAGAAAGCTGCGGCATCCATTGACGCAGAGAAAATCCTGCTGGCAGCAAATGCTACGAAAGAAGAAGAAGTAATTGATTACGTGCAAAAAACCAAAGATCAGTTCGGTCGCATTGATGTTTTTATCAATAACGCTGGTATCAATGGAGAATTCAAAAATATCGTTGATTCAACTGTTGAGAACTTAGAAAAGGTATTGGCTGTCAATGTAGTAGGGGCCTTCCTTGGATTGAAACATGTATTGAAAGTAATGACAGAACAAAAAAGCGGCGCTGTTGTAAATACAGCTTCCAACGGCGGATTGCTTGGTGCTCCAGGTATGAGTGCTTATATTGCTTCGAAGCATGCACTTATTGGTATCAACAAAACAGCAGCTTTGGAAGTGGCAGACTATGGCGTACGTGTAAACGCTGTTGCTCCATCTGGTGTGGATACAGCAATGATGCGCTCTATTGAAACAAATGCTGCTCAAGGACATGAAGAAGAAGCTAGAAAAGGCTTTGAAGCGAGTGTACCGATGAAGCGCTATGCTACTGCGGAAGAAATTGCTGATTTGATGTTATTCCTATCATCTGAAAAAGCATCCTTCATCACTGGTTCTTATTACCGAATCGATGGCGGACAAGGAACAACATCTGCTTAATTTTAAAACACGCCTGTCATATGACAGGCGTGTTTTTTATATGCGTGTACAACGATGGATCCGACTTAGCATGTGATTCTTCCTTAGCAAGGATAGTTTCTTCCAATTCGCGTAAAAATGTTCTGGCTACACGGGAAAGTGTATTGTTTCCGTGGTACACATAGCCGAAGGAGTAGGTCTGAAAAAAAGGCGGTGCAAAATGAAGCAGTGTGATGTCTTTGCTTCTTGATAGTTCGGCATCGGTCCGAAAGGCATAGTCGAAGCCGATGTTGATAGCTGTTTCATTTTCTACCATATTCCGTATGGTCTGTACATTGTTCGTAGTAAACAGGATATCATATTGAAGCGATTTGAATTGGCGCATAAAAGCCTGAATGTAGGCATCATTATAAAGAACAATCGGCTGTTTAAGGAGCATCTCTTCAGTGATTAATTCTTCCCTTGCCAAAGGATGTTTGTTATTGACAGCTGTCACCATGTGCCCGTCAAGTAGTTTT
Organism: Terribacillus sp. AE2B 122; assembly: GCF_902497585.1. Lineage (NCBI taxonomy): Bacteria > Bacillati > Bacillota > Bacilli > Caryophanales > Bacillaceae > Terribacillus > Terribacillus sp. AE2B 122. The sequence continues at coordinate 59,331 of NZ_LR700943.1, forward strand.
TTGAAGACGAGATTACGGTATTTTTGGACTTCCTTTTCAGTATAAATGACAAGTCCGATATCGACAGCTTCCGCATCTACTTTTCTCATGATGCGCTGAGATGTGTTCTCAAATAGGGAAGCTTTAATATTTGGATGAAGCTTGCGGAAATTTGAGAAAAGCTCAACCAAAATCTCCATCGGTCCGGGAAAGCTTGCAATTTTCAGTTCTCCATTTAGTGATTCCGTGTATGTCTCTGCTTCTTCGCTGAATTCCTGCAGTTTCTCTAAGACAGCCTCCGCATGCTGTATAAGCTTACGGCCTTCCTCAGTTGGCGTCGTGCCTGTACGCGATCGGCGGAAAAGGCTGATATTCAATTCTCTTTCCAGGTTAGTCAGCGCCTGGCTCAGTGCAGGGAGCGTTACATGCTGTTCAGCTGCAGCAGCTTTTAATGATCCTGATCGTGCGATAGCTACTATATATTTCAATTGTTCGATAGTCATGTCTATCCCTCATTCGTTTAGTTAAGCAAACGTTTATTTAAGTTAAATAACCCGAAATTTATTATATCATTTTCCAGCAGTATACTAGGAATGTAGAAAGAAATGCTGCAAAAAGGGGATGGAACAAATGAAAGCATTACGTTGGCATAATCAGAAGGATGTTAGATTAGAAGATATTGATGAACCTATCATCAAACCGAATCAGGTGAAAATGAAGGTTAAATGGTGCGGTATTTGCGGAAGCGACTTGCACGAATATCTTGGTGGACCAATTTTCATTCCAGTTGATAATCCGCATCCACTGACTGGTGAAGTGGCTCCAGTTACAATGGGTCATGAATTTTCTGGTGAAGTAGTCGAAGTAGGACCAGAGGTAAAAGATTACGAGGTTGGCGACCGTGTGGTTGTGGAACCAATCTTTGCAACACATGGACATCAAGGTGCATATAACTTGGACAAGCAAATGGGATTCCTCGGACTTGCTGGCGGTGGCGGCGGCTTGAGCGAATATGTTGCCGTTGATGAAGAGCTTCTGTTCAAGCTTCCGGATTCTTTAAGCTATGAGCAAGGAGCGCTGGTAGAGCCATCTGCAGTTGCGTTGTACGCGGTGCGTTCCAGTAAGGTAAAAGCAGGGGACAAGGTAGCTGTTTTTGGATGTGGTCCAATCGGCTTGCTTGTTATTGAAGCCTTGAAAGCAGCAGGTGCAACGGAAATTTATGCAGTTGAACTATCACCGGAACGTCAAGCAAAAGCAGAAGAATTAGGTGCAATTATCGTAGATCCAAGCAAGGTGGATGATACAGTTGAGGAAATCAGAAGATTGACTGATGGTGGTGTAGAAGTTGCCTTTGAAGTAACTGGCGTACCAGTTGTCTTGCGTCAGGCGATCCAGTCTACGGATATCGGCGGGGAAACGATGATCGTGAGCATCTGGGAAAAACCAGCTGAAATCATGCCAAATGATATTGTTATTCAGGAACGTTCCATTAAAGGTATCATTGGTTATCGTGATGTATTCCCGCAAGTGCTTTCCTTAATGGAAAAAGGCTACTTCTCTGCTGAGAAGCTAGTCACAAAGAAAATCAAGCTGGATGAAGTAGTTGAAGAAGGATTCGAAAGCTTGATCAAAGAGAAGAGCCAAGTGAAGATCCTTGTTCAATCTGAACAAGAATAAAGGAAAAGCGGATGCATGCGCATCCGCTTTTTTTCTTATCTGAAAATCTTGTCAATCGCTTCGATATCATCTGCTGACAGTTTCACGTCGAGGGTTCTTAGGTTATTGAGTACTTGTTCCGGGCGTTTCGCTCCAGGGATAATTGCATCAATGCTGTCTCGTGTTAGGTACCAAGCCAGCACGACGTGAGCAACCTCTGCATCCTTCTTAGAAGCGATATTTCGCAGCTGATCTACTTTTTTCAAGTTTTGCTTGAACGTTTCACCTTGGAAAAGGGGATCATTTGCCCGCAGATCATCAAACTTTGTATTTTCGTCGTATTTACCGCCAAGCAAGCCAGATGCAAGCGGGAAGTAAGGTACGAAGGAGATATTGTTTTCAGCTGTATACGGGAGAAGGTCGTTTTCTGCACCGCGTTTGAACAAATTATACTCAGACTGCAAAACATCAACGTAACCATCAACATTTGCTTCCTTCAGCTGTTCGATTGAGAAGTTGGAAACACCAATGCTTTTGATTTTGCCTTGATCCTTCAATTCCTTCAGTGCACCGACAGCTTCCGCTTTTGGTGTATCTGCGTCAGGGAAGTGGATGTAGAACAAATCAATATAATCTGTTTGCAGGCGCTTCAATGCGCTATCCACAGAGTCTTTCAGGAATTGCGGAGAGTTGTCCATCAGTGTTTCGCCATTGATAATTTTGTGAGCAGCTTTGGTTGCGATTACGATGTCATCGCGTTTGCCGCTTTCCTTGATCACCTGACCGACGAGCTCCTCAGATCTTTCCGGACCGTAAATATAAGCTGTATCAAAGAAATTCATCCCATTTTCAATCGCTTGGCGGACAACCTCCTTGCCTTGTTCCTCATCTAGATTTGGATAGAGGTTATGGCCTCCGACTGCATTCGTACCGACTCCAATCGGATTAACATACAAACCGGATTTTCCTAATTGCACACGTTCTGTCATTTCTTGCTCAGCTCCTTTTTATAAGTCTGTCTTAACTGTAGCAAATTCACAGGGTGGTATGGAAAAGATTTGCTTGAATAAAACAGAAGCCGGGACAACTATGCTGTCCCGGCTAATTTTAGCCATGTGCCTTTTGTTCATTCTCTTCTGTTTGCTGAATTCGCTTCTTCCAAGGCCAGAACGCCCATTTACCAAGAATTGCAGTAATAGCAGGTACAAGGAAAGGACGGACAAGGAAGGTGTCGAGCAATACACCTATTGCTGTAATTGTTCCGAAATGGACAAGTATTTGAATAGGCAGTGTCGTCAATACAGCAAATGTTGCTGCCAGAATCAACCCGGCAGACGTAATAACACCGCCGGTATGGGCAACACCGTCAGCGATAGCTTGTTTAAGCGGCATCGTCTTACTGCGTTTCCAAATGCTTGAGATCATGAAAATATTATAGTCTTCTCCAAGCGCAACGATGAACACAAAAGCATACAGCGGGATGAAGCCTTGAATTGCTTCGACACCGAATCCGTAATGCAGGATGAGCCAGCCGAGGCCCAATGCACTGAAGAAAGAGAGCAAAACGGTAGCGACCAAGTAGATTGTTGCCGTTACAGATCGCAGATACGTGAGTAATAACAGGGTGATAAAGCCAATAACGATTGGAATAATCCACTTTTCATCGTGCTTTGTCACTTGTTGTGTATCATACTGTTCTGCTGTCTGACCGCCAATCCAAACACTATCGGCATTTCCAGTTGTATCGGATACAGCTTCTTTTATATCAGGAATGTGAGCCATTGCTTCATTTGAGTAAGGATTTTCATCCAGCTCGAGTTGGATGCGGATTAACTGATCGTTTGATTCTGACTGCTCCGGGTCCATTACAGTAGCTGCATAAGGCAGTTCTTCCAGAGCGGCACGGACAGCTTCTGGATCATCTGTCTCAGTGATAACAGAAACAGGTGCAAGCTCACCAGCATTGACGTGATCTGTCAGTATCTCAAAGCCTTCTTTTGACGGCATATCATCTGGGAAAGATGATAGCGTATCATACGTATACGTAATGCGGGATGAGATTCCGGCAAGAATTCCAAGTACAACGATTGTAGCAATGGCTATCTTCCATGGGTGACGGATGACAAGTCTGCCCACGCTATTGCCAATTTTATTTTGCGGTTTCTTCGTACGAACTGGTTTACCTTTTTCTTTTGCACGTTCCTCCTGCATATCCTCTGTTCTGGGAATGAACGGGAAGAAGGATGCGCGTCCGATGATAGTAAGCAATGCTGGTACGAGTGTAAGACTTGCAAGCAGCATGATGAAAATGGCGATGCCGAATGGAATAGCGAACCGATTAATCGATCCATAATCAGCCACAAGCAGTACCAGCATAGCAACGATGACAGTCAATCCGCTCATTGCAATTGCACCACTAGCAGATGATAGGGAACGGACAATTGCTGTTTTCTTGCTCTTAATTTCCCATAGATTTTCCCGGAAGCGGGTGATCAGGAATAAGCAGTAATCGGTACCTGCGCCGAAGAGCAGTACGGTCATAATCGCAAGCCCTTGAGAATCAAACGAAATCAATTCGGCTTTTCCTAATGCGCCAAGAATCGGACTGATAACTAAATAAGCAAAACCTACGCCGATAAGCGGCACTAGTGCCAGTATCGGAGATCGATAGATAACGAGAAGGAAGATAAGTACGATCAGTACGGTTCCAAACAGAAGCGTTGTATCTCCTTGAGAGAATAGACCGACAGCATCCACCGAAATACCAGCAGGACCGGTTGCTCGGACAAGCAGATCGCCGCTATTCAAGTCTTGTTCAAATGGATTCTGCGTGAATGCATCATTTGCTGTATCTTGAATTTTTTTAAGGCCAGCTTCGACTGTATCTGTTGCTGTTCCATTATCAAATAGGATTGGCATGACGAGCGTCGTACCATCATCGGAAAGCTGTTCTTTTAATGCTGGCAGGGGGATTTCTTGAAATGGTGTTACGGTTGCTGCTTCAATGTCAGCTTCCTGCAAATCAGCACTGAACTGCTGGATCGATTGCAAATCTTCATCTGTAAGGCCATCCTCCTGATACCAGGTAAGCAAGGCGGGCAGACCGCTGTTATCAGAGAATTCTTCTTCAATAATACGGGCAGCTTCCTCGCTGTTTGTGTCATTGAGGAATGTTTCGGCTTGCTCGTCCTCCTGTGAATTTGCTTGCGGTAAGGTTAAATTTAATACGAGGGCAAGGACAATCCAAGCAGCCAAGATAATCCACCGCCCAGATTTGCCGCTTATAAATGCGCCTAATTTTTTCATGAATGATTCCTCCTAATTAATTTATCAACTGATAAGTTATACCCAAAAAATAAAAGATTATGCACATAATCTTTTATTTTTTCTGGATTCCATCAAAAAGGATGTCTACAAGCATCTTTGATTTCTTGTCTGCGAACGCACGTCGGGCTTCATGATCCTCTTTGGATGGAGGCAGAAAGGACTTCATCATCTCGAGGACGAAAAAGGTTAGCTCCATCGGGGGAACGGTAGGTATCGTTTTAATGTCACCTTTGGCAATTCCTTCTGTCAAAGTCTGCATCACAGGATTGAAGTAACTGCGCAGCCACCAGTCCTGAATCGTATTCCGATGTTCTTCCTCAATCTCGTATTGCAGATCATGAAACATCTGCGTCATGTCACCTTGATGGTTCATAATCATAAAATAGGCTATTTGACGAATACGATCCTTGCTGTTGGCGTGATCCTGAAGTACGTGTGTCATCGCTTCCTCTGTCTGGACCATAATGGAGCGGACGACTTCGAGGTAGATGGCCTGTTTATTCGGGAAATGATGATATAAAGCTGGCTGCGTAATGTTGCATTCCTCTGCTATCCGGCGAGTTGAGATCGCCCGGTAGCCATGTGTCATGAAAAGCCGTTCAGCTGTCGCGATAATAGTGCGCTGGGTCTGTTCAGCGGAAACTTCTTTTTTTCTAGCCATAGTGTCTGCCCTCTTTAATAACTTATCACTTGATAAGTTAACTCATTTTGTTTAGAAAAGCAATGATTGTCTTACTTATTGTAAAATAGAATATAAAAAGGGGGTAGTGATATGGGGAGAAAAGGGTTATTTCTTTCCGTTGCCGGCTTGCTTGGAGGGTACACAGCGCTTGTTGCGACACTTGTGAACAAGGAACTAAGGCAAATGAAAGCCTTCACGGAGGAAGAGACGATCAGCCGGGAAGTGGAGGCTGGGCGCTACAACAAAGCGGCTTATGATGCACTGCGTAAAGAGGAATTCAGTGTACTTTCAGGAGAAGGGAAGATTTACGGTACACATTATGTAGGAGATCCCGATTCCCGCCATGTGATGGTTATCTCGCACGGAGTAGCTGTAAACAAATATAATTCCATTAAATACATGAATGTATTCCTGGCACTCGGTTTCAATGTCGTATTGTACGATCAGAGAAGGCATGGACTATCTGACGGCAAAAGCATTACGTATGGTTATCAGGAAAGGCACGATCTCGCTCGGGTAATTCAATGGACGAAGGAAAGATATGATTACGACTTGAAGCTTGGTGTACATGGCGAATCAATGGGGGCAGCAACTGCTTTGCTTTATGCAGGCACGGTGGAAGATGGAGCCGATTTCTATATCGCCGATTGCCCTTACAGTGATTTCGCAGAACAGGTCGCCTATAGGTTGAAAGTCCAATTCCATCTGCCAAGGCAAGTGTTTTTGCCCGCTGCAGAATTATTCGTACGTAAATTGGATGGCTATCGTTTTCGGGATGTTTCTCCGATCCACTCTGTGGCGAATATCGAAAAACCGGTTCTCTTTATCAGCAGCTTGCCAGACTCCTACATTCCTGTGCAAATGACGAAGGACTTGTACGCGAAGAAGCAAAGTGGGTACAAGCAATTGCATCTGTTTGAAAAAGGCGACCATGCGATGTCATTAGCCGATAATAAGCAGGATTATGAGCAAGTCGTAAAGCAGTTCCTGCAAGAGATCAACATAAAAGCTCAGCCTGTTGGCTGAGCTTTCTCTATGTCGAAATATAGCGTACTATTCTTCTGTGCTATCAATTGCTTTCTATAACCTTTAGATGCTACCATATCAACTGTAAGCGGTTTCCTATAGTCTATAATCTTGCATCACGACGCTTAGACAAAACTAGAATACAATCTGAGGAGGATTTCTATGAGTCAATTAGCAGCAGGTATGCACGAGAAAGTGGAGCGTTTTCTGAATGAGACGAAGAAGCTGTATATCAATGGGGAGTTCGTGGCGAGTGCGACAGAGAAGACTTTCGATTCGTATAACCCAGCAACAGGCGAAGTACTCGCGACTGTTTATGAAGCGGGAGCAGAGGATATCGACCGTGCAGTGAAAGCAGCGCGACTTGCATTCGATGAAGGCCCTTGGTCGACGATGACGGCAGCAGAGCGAAGCAGAATCATGTACAAGCTGGCTGACTTGATGGAAGAACATGCAGATGTACTTGCCCAGCTCGAGACATTGGACAATGGGAAACCGATCAGGGAAACGAGCAATGCGGATATTCCGCTGGCGATTGAACATATGCGCTATTATGCGGGCTGGTCGACTAAGATTGTCGGACAGACAATTCCCGTCAATGGCCCATATTTCAACTATACAAGGCATGAAGCACTTGGTGTGGTAGGACAGATCATTCCATGGAACTTCCCGCTATTAATGGCAATGTGGAAGCTTGGAGCAGCTCTCGCAACGGGCTGTACAGTTGTACTGAAGCCTGCCGAGCAGACGCCATTGTCTGCACTATACTTAGCAGAACTAGCAGAGGAAGCAGGATTCCCATCCGGTGTTCTCAATATTGTACCTGGATTCGGAGAAACGGCAGGTCAGCCGCTTGTCGATCATCCGCAGGTTGATAAGATAGCTTTCACTGGATCCACAAGCGTCGGGAAACAAATCATGGCGAATGCTTCTAAAACACTGAAACGAGTAACATTAGAACTTGGCGGTAAATCACCGAATATTGTTCTGCCAGATGCCGATCTGACAAAGGCAATTCCTGGTACATTAAATGGGGTCATGTTCAACCAAGGACAAGTCTGCTGCGCCGGATCGCGTGTCTTTATCCAGAAAAAGCAATTCGATAATGTTATCGCCGACATGGCATCTCACGCAGAGAAAATTAAGCAAGGTGCTGGTATTCATGCAGATACAGAAATCGGTCCGCTCGTATCATTGGAGCAGCAGGAGCGAGTGCTTGGATATATTGAGAAGGGAAGAAATGAAGGAGCAGAGCTCATCACCGGAGGCACCAAGCCACAAGAGCAAGGCTATTTTGTTTCCCCGACGATCTTCGCAGATGTACGGGATGAAATGACGATCGCCAAAGAAGAAATCTTCGGGCCAGTCATCTCAGCAATGCCTTATGATGATTTGGATGAATTGATTCGCCGTGCGAATGCTAGCGAATACGGCCTAGCAGCAGGGGTATGGACGCAGGACGTCACCAAAGCACATTATATTGCAAACCGTCTTCGGGCTGGAACGGTATGGGTAAACTGCTACAATGCTTTCGATGCTGCATCTCCTTTCGGCGGATACAAACAATCCGGTATAGGGAGAGAAATGGGATCATACGCGTTAAATAACTATACAGAAGTAAAGAGTGTCTGGATCGGGATGGAATAATGTAAAGGAGCCTGTGCTAGTTAGTGCACGCTCCTTAATGCACAAAAAAAGCATACGCCTTAGGCGTATGCTTAAAAGTGTTTACGATACCATACAGCAGCTGCTTGAACTTCTGTATGGGTAAGGCTGTGACCGTTACTTTCCCAGTGAATGGATGCGTCAGCACCAGATTCCCCAAGCATCTGTTCAAGTTCTATTGCTTCGGATTTCGGGCAGATTGGATCGTTATCTCCAGCAGTAATGAACACAGGTGTTCCTTGCTGCTGGGCAAGTGTGATATTTCGTCTTGGCACCATTGGATGATGCAAGATTGCTCCTTTTAGTGAATCAGTATAATGATAGAGGAGGCTGGCGGCAATATTGGCACCATTGGAATAACCAATTGCGATAATATTGTCTCGATTGAATTCGTATTTCGCTGCTGCTTCATCCAGGAAGCTGCGAAGTTCTTCCGTGCGGAAAATCAAATCCTCTTCATCAAAAACACCTTCAGCCAGACGTTTGAAGAAGCGGGGCATGCCATTTTCGGAAACATTTCCCCGTACGCTTAATACGGCTGCATCAGGATCGATCATATCAGCTAGCGGCAAAAGATCCTTTTCCGTTCCACCAGTACCGTGCAGCAGTAAAAATGTCGGTTTGTCTGCTTGTTTAGCAGCTTTGAAGACGTGTATCATGTTTGTTCCTCCTTTTATTTGTCAGTCGAAGTACCCTCGGCATGTAAACCTAATGTTTTAATATGTTCAATGACTTGGGCTTTTTCATCATCGTCAAGACCTGCTAAAATGCTGTGAATCGCTTGTTCGTGCTTCGGGAAATAATCCTCCATGAAAGCACGTCCTTTTTCGGTCAAAGTAGCGAACGTAATGCGTCGATCATCTGGACATGGACGTCTTCTGATCATTTCTTTTTGCACAAGGCGATCTACAACATAGCTGATGCTGCTGCTGGATAACAGGACTTTACTGCCGATTTTCTGGATGGGCTGATCTCCTTTATGGAATAGCAGCTCCATCACCGCGAATTCCGTCAAGTTGATTCCTTGCTTCTTAATATCTTCCTCGATCCGTTTCTTAATGGACTGTAGTGCTCTTGTCAGTACAATGAATAGTTTCAACGATAAACCTACGTTATCATTTGCCATAGTCTTTCACGCTTCCTTTTTTATCTCGAATTCGAGATAATTATATGCAATAAATGAAAGAATGTCAATAATGGGGGAGCCGGAAACCGGCTCCTTGTTTATTTTGCTTGTTCTTCGTACAGTTTTACAATTTCAATAATAACCTTTGTTGCTTTTTCCATATTGTCGACGCTAATATATTCGAACTTACCATGGTAGTTTTCTCCGCCTGTAAAGACGTTTGGTGTCGGTAAGCCTTTATAAGAAATCTGCGATCCATCTGTCGCACCGCGAATCGGTTTGATCACTGGTTCAATGTCCAGGCGCTTCATCGCATCGGATGCAATATCAACGATTTCCATGACGGGCTCGATTTTCTCACGCATGTTGTAATATTGGTCATGCATATCAAGCTGAATGCTCTTGTCACCATATTCTGCTTTGATTTCTGCAGTGATTTCTTCGAACAACGCTTTTTTCGCCTCAAATTTTTCTCGATCATGGTCCCGCAGAATATACTGCAGCTTCGTCTGTTCGACGTCTCCTTGGATAGAAAGCAGGTGGAAGAAACCTTCGCGTCCTTCTGTATATTCTGGTGCTTCATCTTCTGGCAGCTTGTCATGGAATTCCATCGCTATCTTCATGCTGTTTACCATCTTGTTTTTAGCTGTTCCTGGATGTACATTGTTACCGTTGAAAGTAACTTTGGCTTGTGCACCATTGAAGTTTTCATATTCCAATTCACCTAGTGGACCGCCATCCATTGTATAAGCGTATGTAGCACCGAATGCTTCTACATCGAATTTATGCGGACCGCGGCCGATTTCTTCATCCGGTGTGAAGGCAACGCGTATTTTGCCATGCTTGATTTCAGGATGCTGGATCAAATACTCCATTGCAGTCATGATCTCTGCAATACCGGCTTTGTTATCTGCCCCAAGAAGTGTTGTTCCATCTGTCGTCATCAGTGTATGTCCTTTGTAGCCAGGCAATTCAGGAAATTCAGCTGCGGACAGTACAACATCTAGCTTTTCGTTGAGTGTGATATCATTTCCGTCAAAGTTTTCGATCACCTGTGGGTTGACATTCTTGCCAGTGAAATCTGTCGCTGTATCAACGTGTGCCATAAAACCAATAACTGGAACGTCTTTGTCTGTGGTAGCTGGCAGTGTTGCCATCACATAACCATTGTCGTCAATTGTGACTTCTTCCATCCCAATTTGTTTCAGCTCTTCAACAAGCATATTTGCCAGCTCAAGCTGTCCCGTGGTAGAAGGGGTTGTTTCGATGTCTTCGTTTGATTGTGTATCCACTTTTGCGTATGTAGTAAGGCGGTCGATCAATGTTTGCTTCATCATTTTCATCTCCTTGGAGTTTATATTACTAGTTTAGCATGAAAGGTATACACTGAAACAGATGCTGCATGCGTGTATAATAGGTAGAAAAGAAAATGGGGGAAACGTTATGCATATCGTTGTTGTGGGCGGAGGAATCGCCGGAGCCAGTACAGCCTATCATTTGGCCAGATCAGGAGCCAAAGTGACGATAGTCGATTCAAAAGCAAAAGGGCAAGCCACCGCTGCTGGAGCAGGTATCATTTCTCCTTGGCTGTCAAAGCGTGTAAGAGTCAAGCCTTATTTCAGTTTAGCCAAAGCAGGTGCTATCTATTATCCTGAGCTGCTTGAGATGCTCAAGGAAGATGGTCAGGATAATGTGAGTTATAAGCAAGTAGGGGCATTGTATGTGAGTGCAAGTAAGAAGCGTCTGGATGAGCTGGAAAAACTTGCTTATAAACAGCGGGTTGAGACACCGGAAATCGGGGAAATCAAAAGACTGAGTGCAGAAGAAGCGCGAGTTAAATTCCCACCATTGCGGGAAGATATGACAGCCCTCTTCCTTGAAGGAGCGGCGCGTGTTGATGGACGACAACTGCTTCAGGCTTTACTGGATGCAGGAGAAAAACACGGTGTTCAATACGTGCAGGGAGAAGCGTCATTGCTTCATAAAGGAAACAAGGTCATCGGTGTACGTGTCAACGAAGAAATAATCGAAGCTGATACTGTTGTTGCAGCAGCTGGAGCGTGGATTAATACGCTGTTGGAAACAGTTAATATCAAACTTCCGGTAGAGCCACAAAAAGGTCAAATCATGCATATGCATGTTGACGCTGATACAAGCAACTGGCCTGTCATCCTACCGAAAAGCAGCCACTATCTGCTCGGCTTTGATGACGGAAAGGTTGTGGCGGGTGCTACGAGAGAAGTGGGTTCTGGTTACGATACAAAGCAGACAGCTGCCGGCATGCAGGAAGTATTACGGGAAGCACTGAAGGTCGCACCAGGTCTTGCAGATGAGGAAGTGACAGAATTCCGCATAGGTCTTCGTCCTGCGGGTCCGAACCCATACCCAATTCTAGGTCCAGTGAAGGACGTTGACGGACTTCACTTGGCTGCAGGATTTGGTCCTGCTGGGCTCAACCTTGCGCCATTTTCTGGGAAACTGGTAGCAGAGGTAATACTTGGACAGACGCAAGGCTTGGATATTACACCGTATTTATTATAAGCTAATAGCATGAGACAGCGTATGAGCGAACAGAGGGGAGGAAAGAGATAGCATGTTGCGGAGAAAAAGAGTGTGGATTTCAGGTGTCATCATTTTGGCAATTGGAATCCTGCTCCTCATCGGCAGTCTCTTTTCTTCTGAGATTAGAGCATTTATGGCAATTGATCAAAGCAATAAACAGCCGAATATACCCGATCCGGAAAATGTCGTAGCTGTGAAGGATATTGCCTATCCGACCGAAAACTATGATGGTAAATTGGACTTTTATTATCCCGAGGATGCCCAGGGAACACTTCCAATCGTTATCTATATCCATGGCGGCGGATGGATTGGAGGCGACAAGGCAGCCCAAAATCCATTCACAATGTGGATTGCATCAAAAGGCTATCTGGTCGTGAACGTTAACTACGGGTTGGCACCGGAATATAACTTTCCGACACAACTCTATCAGTTGAATGATGCTATCAGCTTTGCATTGCGAGAAGCATCCCGTTACCACGGAGATACGGAACAAGTATTCATTGGCGGGGGATCGGCGGGTGCAAACCTAGCCGGTATGGTTGCAGCAATGGCTACCAATCCAACTACGGAATCAATTATTGGGGAGAATTCAGCACTACAATCGGATCAGATTCGGGGTACACTGCTTTATAATGGTGTATTGAACTTGGAGGATGCCCAGCAGACGGGCTTCAACAATATGACGACATTCTTGTGGTCATATACAGGAAACAAAAATTATACGCATGATCCTCGGCTGCGAGATATGTCTCCAGTCTTTCAGATTACGTCGGATTATCCGCCTACTTTCATTTCATCAGGTGAGTCTGATAAACTGCACCCCCAAAGCGTAGAGATGGCAGATGAACTTGAGAAGGCAGGAGTGGATGTAGAGAGAATGTTCTTTGACTCCTCGCATCCAGCTGCCGGGCATGAATACCAGCGAAAATTATATTTGGAAGAAGCACAATACAGCTTTGATCATATGATCAATTTTTTGCAAGCACATTCGGAATGACCTCAGGCTAAAGTCTGGGGTCATTTTTTATTTTAATACCCCGTGGAATTTCCTGTAAAATATCTATATAATTAGAAAATATAGAAAAAGGGGGGATACGATGCGTTTTAGGGATTTTCATCCAAATATAAAGATAAGGCTCGTGGAATCCTTCGTGTCCAGCTTGATCGGCAGTATGGTAACCCCATTTATGACCATTTACTTGGCGATGCATTTCGGAGCGAAAGTGGCAGGTCTCTTGCTGCTTGTCAATGTATTCCTCGGAATCGGGATGTCCTTGCTTGGAGGTTACTTTAGTGATTTATTCGGACGGCGCAAAATCATGCTGCTAGCTGAAACACTCCGGCTGGTAGCATTTTTCATGATGATGGTTAGTAATTCACCATGGTTCGAATCAGCTGAGATAACGTATGCGATGATCATGCTCAATAGTATTTGCTGGGGATTAGCTGGGCCGGCTAATGATGCCATGCTGATTGATGTTAGTACACCAGATCAGCGACGTCTCATTTATTCTATTGGATATTGGGCTAGTAACTTATCCATCGCCCTAGGTGGTATCGCTGGAGCCTTCATGTTTGAGAACTATTTATTCCAATTATTCATGGCGCTGACAATCGCCGCAGCAGGAACGTTGTTTGTCGTGTACTTCTTTATCACGGAGACGCATTTTCCAAAGAAAGTGGAGGTCAAACCGTTACAGCACGTGACACAGATTTTCGGGACCTATCAATCAGTCATGCAGGATCGACTGTTTGTCTGGTTCATTGCTGGCGGAATCCTAGTGCTGAGCATGGAATTCCAGCTGACAAGTTATATCGGAATCCGATTGTCGGAAGAAATGCCGACACAGCAATTCTTGTTTTGGGAAATAGATGGCGTAAAAATGATGGGTTTGTTACGAAGTGAAAATACGATCTTAGTTGCCTTGCTTGCCTTATTTGCTGCCAAGCTTATTGTTGGGATGAAGGACAGATTCGTTCTCGTTGCCAGCTGTCTCATCTTTACAATGGGATATGCTGCGCTGTCATTTTCGAATCAGATTTGGGTGCTGTTCATCATGATGGCAGTACTAACAATCGGTGAGGTATTCCGGGTGCCAGTGGAGCAGTCCTATATGGCAGCAATTCCCCCGGATGACAAGCGCAGTGCATACATGGCATTCGGAGGTCTTCAGTACAATCTCTCCATGTTGATTGTTTCCTTGACTGTTACACTCAGTGGATTTCTGTCATCAATTACGATGGGGATATTACTTACAATGATTGGTCTGGCTGGTACTTTCATTTTGTATATGATTACCCCGCAGCTTGATATTAGGAAGCTGGATGCGGAACAAAAGGCAGTCTAGATGTGAATAGTTATAAAAGCGACCTGGAAAGCGTTCCTAACATTAGGGCGCTTTTTTCGTGTTTAGGAAAAAAGCAATCGAAATGACAGAAAAAAGACGGGATATTATCCCCGTCTTCTCAATGTTCATGGACATGTATATGGGCGCTGGTGTCATGCTGGCACATGAGTGATTCCTCATGCGTGTGGGTTGCTGTTTCCATTTGGATCGTCACATGACCGATTCCTAAATGCTCTAGATCATGCTCAATTTTCCGCAGCATTGCTTGGCTTTGCTCGACTAGCAAGTCACCTTGAACTACAGCGTGACAGGAAAGAGCGTTCTGACCGCTGGTGATGCTCCACACATGCAGATCATGAATGGAAATTATACCGGGTGCTTTCTCGATACAATCAATGATTTTACTCATTTCCACATTCCGCGGCGTTCCTTCCATCAGCACATGAATGGCATCCTTTGTTACACGCCAGCCACTTATAATTACTAGGGCAGCTACAATGACACTTGCGACTGGGTCGGCCCAATTCCAGCCGAATAGAAGCACGAGCAACGCAGCAGCGATAGCGCCGACAGATCCGAGCAAATCGCCGATTACATGAAGGAAGGCTGCGCGTACGTTCAGATTCTCACTCGTATCACCGCGCATCAGAATCCAGGCAACTAGAATATTAACAAGGAAACCGATGACAGCAATGATCAGCATGCCCCCGGAAGCAATTTCTGCAGGTTCGCGGAAACGCTGGATTGCTTCATAGAAAATGTAGAGGGACACAAGGATGAGCGTGACTCCATTGAATAAGGCAGCCAATATTTCAAATCGCTTATAACCGTATGTCTTACTGTAATTAGCTACTCGCTCACCTAGTATAAAGGCAAACAGACCGACTCCGAGAGATACAGCGTCACTTAGCATATGACCGGCATCTGACAGCAAAGCAAGACTATTCGTCAGGAAGCCTCCTATTGCTTCAATCAGCATGAATCCAGCTGTCAAAATAAAACTGATCAGTAAGGCTTTTTTATTCGCATTATGTCCGTGATGGTGGTGATGATCATGTCCATGATCGTGTGCATGTCCGTGTCCCATACATATTCCTCCGATTAGTTAGTTATGGCAGGCGTGGTTGATAGCTTCTGTCAGTAGATCGATGACATGCTTGTCATCGTGGGAATAATAAATCGTCGTGCCTTCGCGTCTCGATTTAACGAGCCGAATTTTTTTCATTGAGCTCAGCTGATGAGAGACAGTGGACTGATGCATCTCGAGCTTCTCTGCGATTTCATTTACGCTGTATTCCTTATCGAGCAGCAAGTGCAGGATTCGGATTCTAGTCGGATCGCCGAGGGCTTTGAAGATTTGCGAAACATGTGTCAATCGCTCATCTGTCAGTTCCAAGTGTGTATCGTACTTCATATATAGACGCTCCTCTTATATGCTTATATGCGTATATTAGCATATATAAATACTCTAAGCAAATTCTAATCTTTCTCTTATATATAAGAATTCTAATAATCTAAAGAGGAGATTAGATTGATAACTAGCATCAGAACATGTGATTAGTCACGGGCAGAAAGGGACAGGCAGAAAGTATGGGCAAAATAATAAGCTTACAAACATTTTACAAACAAGCCTATATATAACGGCGTTTACTAAGATTTTACGAACCTAGCTTCTATGTGAGCAGGAAGATAGTTAGGATTAAGAAACTAAAGAAAGCAAGGGCACATTTATGAGAATAGCAAGATTTATAGCCTATGGGTACGATATACAAATTTCGGCATTTGTCGAATACTTAATTCCAATGAATCTGTAAAGGAGGTTGCAGCAGGGCGCTTCTTGCAATGTATGCAAACAAAAAAGCAAGGTGACAACAAAATGAAGGGTAGTGATGAAATGAAAAGGCTTGGAAGATACAGCGGTTATAATCTGCAAACGCTGCGTCGGGATATCATTGCGGGAATTATCGTTGGCATCGTCGCCATTCCGCTTGGGATGTCTTTTGCTATTGCATCGGGAGTAAATCCTGAATATGGACTGTATACAGTCATCATCGGCGGTCTGCTTATTTCATTGCTGGGCGGATCGAGGTTCCAAATCGGCGGGCCAACTGGAGCATTTGTTCCGATTCTCTTAGGTGTTGTCATTCAATTTGGCTATCAGGATCTTTTGGTGGCAGGCATAATGGCTGGGATATTGCTCGTCATTTTCGGTCTGCTCAAGCTCGGGAGTTTGATCAAATTCATCCCGCGTCCAGTAGTAGTCGGTTTCACAGCAGGAATCGCGGTCATTATCTTTTCTGGGCAAATCGGGAATTTCACGGGTATTCAGGCTGAACAAGAAGAGGGATTCCTTCCGAAAATGCAAGCACTGCTTGCAGCTGCGGATACAATCAATCTATACAGCCTGATCATCGCAGGTGTGTCCCTTGCTGCCATTCTCCTCACGCCTAAAATCTTGCCGAAAGTACCTGGAGCACTCGCAGGCTTGATTCTATCGACAGTTGTAGCAGTCCTGTTTTTCCAAGGACAGGTGGCAACCATCGGCAGTGTGTATGGTGATATACCGAGCCAGCTGCCACAACTCCAGTTACCGGCTTTTACTTTGGACAAGATTCTCTACCTGCTGCCATCTGCTGTGGCTATTGCCTTATTGGGCGGGGTGGAATCACTCCTGTCTGCTACAGTTGCTGATAATATGGCGAAAACAAAACATCATAGCAACCGGGAATTGATCGGTCAAGGTGTGGCGAATATCGCTGTCCCGCTATTCGGAGGTATTCCAGCCACTGGAGCAATAGCCCGGACTGCAACAAATATACGGAGTAATGCCTTCTCGCCTGTATCCGGAGTGGTGCATTGTGCTTTTGTCCTGATCATCCTGCTTCTGCTTGCTCCTTATGCTTCTGCCATCCCGCTAGCCAGCATGGCGCCAATTCTTATGGTTGTTGCTTGGAATATGAGTGAACGTAAAGAAGTAGCCCATATTATCAAAATGCGTACATTCGATTCCTTCATCCTGATTGTCACTTTTGCGTTGACGGTACTTGCTGATCTGACTGTCGGTGTCGGCTGCGGACTATTACTCGCCTTTGTTGTTTTCGTCAAACGTATGAGCACCGTGCTCTTTGTGAAAGACGAACAAATTCATGTAAAGGAAACAGATGGCGTGCGGATGTGGCAATTCGAAGGTCCGTTGTTCTTCGGATCCACTGATATATTGGAGGAAGTAGTGGAAAAGACAATAAATGAGGAACCAGATTCCCTTATCCTTGACCTGCAAAAGGTTTCCTATATGGATACATCCGCCGAGGCTGCCTTGCATAAACTCGTCGATCATTATGAAGCTGATGGTAAACAGCTGCTTTTCCTTGGTGTTCACGGGCAGCCAGAGCGATTGCTTCAAAAAACTGGACTGCTAGATAAGGTAGGGGAGGAGTATACAGTGAATAAGAGAGAGGAAGCTGTACGTATTTGTACTTCTTGAATATTTTAACTTGAGAATCAAGCAATTTATGCTCTTAGGGCACAGGTTGCTTGATTTTTCATGTTAGCTTTTTATATAAATCACACTAGTTGTTTTCATGTTTGAATGGTTTCAGCCGATATAAAGGAGAGAATCTACTTAGTTGAGGGGAAACTAGCAATGAATAAGCTTTTGAGAAGAAATGTCGTATTTGTATCACTATTAGTAGGATTGACTTGCTTATTTCCTGTCAATCATTCCTATGCGGAAGAAGAAAAACAAGTCATTGTCGTCTATAAAAATAAACAAGGAGAAGAAGCAGTTCAGGAAAGTGATGCTGCAATAGAGGAGCAGTATGAACAATTATCGGCTGCAGCAATCTCAGCGGATACAGAAACAATTGATGTATTGAAAGAAAATCCTGATATTAAATATGTAGAGCTTGACAGCAAGATTAGTATTTCAACTAGCGATGTGGTTGACAAGTCTAAAACGCCGGTTCTGGACCAATGGAATATCGCTTCCATTCAGGCTTCAGCAGCTTGGGAAGATGGCTTAACAGGTAAAGGTGTCAAAATCGCCATTATGGATAGTGGAATTTATTCGCATCAGGAATTGCATATAACAGGAGGCTATTCGGCTGTTGATTACACAACATCCTACGAGGATGATGAGGGGCATGGTACTCATGTGGCCGGAATTATTGGTGCAGAGCATGATGAGCGTGGAACAGATGGCATAGCACCGGATGCGGATCTTTTTGCTGTTAAAGTGCTGGATGATACAGGGGAAGGATATCTTTCCGATTTGTTAGAAGGAATAAATTGGGCCATTTCGAATAATATGGACATCATTAATCTGAGCATGGGGGCTGCGGATGAAAGTGATGCCCTGGAGGATGCCGTACAAAAAGCTTATCAAGCTGGAATCCTGTTAGTGGCTGCTAGTGGAAATGAAGGAGCTGGTCATCCGCTGGATTATCCTGCTGCTTATGAAGCTGTCATTGCTGTTTCTGCTACCGACTCGAACGACAACATTGCCTCGTTCTCTTCTATTGGTGACAAGGTGGAATTTGCAGCTCCGGGAGCAGATATCCAAAGTACATATCTTGGTTCTGATTATCGGGTGATGAGTGGTACGTCTCAGGCCGCGGCGCATGTTTCAGCCATGCTCGCGTTGTTGAAGCAGCAGTTTCCTGATGATACCAATTTGCAATTGAGGACGCGTCTCCAGCAGTACAGTAAGGATCTGGGACGGGAAGGAAGAGATGTACTCTATGGTTATGGATTGATTCAATTTCCTGCTCCAGTACAAGAGGAAGAGCTTGTCTCAAATGACTCAGGTAGAAGCGAGTCAGAAAATGCAGGAGATGAAGTGAAGGAAGAAAAAGTTACAACTGAGGAATTACGTATTTTGGCAGATGATTTGAAACTGAGAATAGATGAACTGGCAGATTTGTTTGCCGCATATGGCTTCGATTTATACAACTACGATAACCTGAACGAAGTAAATGACATGATTTATCAAAATATAAATGAAGTGTCTGTTCATTTCCTTTTAGAAAAAGCGGGAATGGATCGAGAGCAGCTTGATCAGCAGCTTGCTGCTGAAGATCTAACGCTTGATGATTTTCATACTCCTGAAGAACTGTCAGCATATATAAAGGAATTTGAACAGCATATCGAAAACGAGGTAGGTACATCTGAAGGGAATGATGAAGAAGTTAATACAACTCAGGACATTCCCATAACTGATGATCAGACTGATGTGAATCCAATTAATACACCAGTTGAAGCTGACTCTGCTGAAAAGGAGAAAGTTGATTCAGTAACTGTGCTGCAGCAGGTTGACTCTGACGAAAAGGCGAAGATTAATTTACGGACTGTGCAGCAGGCTGACGACTCGAATAGGGAAACAGATGAAATTATTTTTACATATAAATCAGCTGGTAAACCATATCAAGATGACCAACAAGGAAAGCATTTGCCTGATACAGCCTCCCCAATCGGCAATATGATAGTGGCAGGGGTCATGTTAGCTGCTACAGGTTTGGTACTTTATTTAAGGAACCGAAGGACTAAATTCAGAAGCAAGTAATGTAAGCTATCAATCGGATTATCCAGAAGACTTCGACAAAGTGATTGCTGTTTCAGTTTTGACTTAAAAAATAAGATCGCCTCTTTCTCCTCAGTTGGTAGTAAGGTGGAACTATCAGCGCCATTATTATGCGATGATGAGCGGAACCTCCCAAGCAACACCTCATGTATAAGCAATGCTGGCGCTATTAAAGTAATAACTGAATGAAGCGATTAATCAGCTACGCGAATGTATACTGCGCTATAGCAAAGACCTAGGAGCAATTAAATTGAAATGAAAACAGGCATTCCGCTGATGGAATGCCTGTTTTCTTATAATTCTACTGTAGCTTCTCCTATTCTTTTCACACCCCGTATGCGAGCGACATCTTCTGCCAGCTGTAACGCGGCTTTATCCTTCTGTTTTGCTTCAATCATGAAATCCACTGATTGGCCAATTTCTTTTAAATGCTTAATTAAAGGCATCAGGAATTCTACATCCACATAGTCAGCATGACTGCGATATGCCTTCTCTGACTTAGGAGAGGAAGTATGGATTTTTGGTACATGTTTACGGTCTTTCCATGTAGCCATAAAACGCGGGAGAATCTCTTCTAATGGCTCCTCTTCTGTATGATTTGCCATGTAATGATGGATATCGAACATCATTGGGATCTGGTGTCTTTCGCATACCTCCAATGTTTCCGTTGTTGTATACGTCTTGTCGTCGTTCTCCAACGTCATTTGTCTCTTAATCGGATCGGGAAGCTGTTTGATGTTTTCGTGGAAACGCTCCAGGGCAAGTTCTTTGTTTCCATATGCACCGCCGACATGGATGTTGATATATGCTTCGTCTTCTAATCCCATAGCAGTCAGCATATTGTAATGGTATTGCATATCTTTGACAGCATTTGAAGTAATATGCGGTTTATCGCTTGTAAAAAGGGTAAACTGATTCGGATGAAAGCTTACGCGGATGCCGTATTCCCGCACTAGCCGTCCAATCTCCTCATATAAGTCAGTGAAGGGCGAGATATAGTCCCATCCAACTTCTTCGTGGGTCGCGAGTGGCGCAACGGAGGAAGAAAATCGGTAAAGCTTGATTTGATGGGCAATATTATAGTGAAGGATACGGATTGTACGCTCCAGGTTTTCCCTTGTAATTGCTTGCAGCTGTGCCGTTCTTTCTTCTTTTTCTAGCTTCGACCATCTGGCGAATGTCATAGTCTTTGCTGGTGATGCTTCATATAAATTCAATGCAGTAGATACGTAGCCGAAACGGATGATCATACAATTTCTCCTTTGTGACAATCTGTAGCTATTTTCCCCTTCTTTTGACTCTGATAATCCTGTTTTGCGTAGTAAGTCCATGCATGTCCGGCTGTACACCTGTATAATTAGTTATAAGCAGGAAAAAAGTTTGAAACCTTCTGTATCCCTGCACGTATATAAGATACAAGATAAGAGGATGGTGAAAGGTTTTGGGTATTCTTTCCCGTATATTCAAGAAAAAGTCCCCTGAGCGTCCTGCTGTAAGGGAACGTCATGCACTATCCATCCAAGTGGGCGACATCGTCGAATACGATTTGGTCACCTATGAAGTAGTCGGAAAAATCACTTCCCGACAAGGGAACTATGAATGGTTCGATTACCAGCTGGTGGAAGGGGATACGACCATATGGCTATCAGCTGAAATGGATGATGAACTGGAGCTGGGAATATATAAAAAAATCCCGCTATCGGTATCGAAACCATATCCGAAGCAGCTGACGCATGAAGGCCGGACTTACTTCCTTGATGAGCAGGGTGAAGCTAGAGTCGTTGGTGAAGGAAGAAGCCGTAATGTGAACGGCTCGATCGTCCATTTTGCGGATTATTATGATGAGGATGAAGAACATTTCCTTGGCCTTGAAGGCTGGGGGAGCGAAGTTGAAGTCAGCTATGGCTATGAAATCAAACCGCGTGAAATTAAAATCATTGCGGGTTCAAATTAAATTAATCAAAGGAGAGAATTATTATGTTTAAATTTTTTAACCGTGTAAAAACAGTCGTAAACTCAGAATTGAATGCAATGCTGGATAAAGCGGAAGACCCGGTGAAAATGCTGGATCAGTTCATGCGTGACATGGAAGCGGATATTCGTGAAGCGGAAACTGCGGTAGCGAAGCAAATTGCTAATGAAAAGATGCTGAAACGCAAATACGATGATGCCAAGGCTATGGCGGATAAACGTCAGCAACAGGCTGAGACAGCAATCGAAGCTGGTAATGATGATTTAGCACGCCGAGCTTTGGAAGATAAGCAGACACATCAGCAGACAGCTGATTCACTTTACGCATCTTGGGAGCGCGCATCCAGTGATGTTGCGTCCATCCGTCAGAAATTGGATGAAATGAAAAAAGAATATGCTGAAATGAAGCTGAAGAAAGATTCCTTGAAAGCACGTGCGGAATCTGCCAAAACACGTACGAAGATGAACCGTACAATGTCCAATATTGGCAGTGACGAGTCCCGCGGCGGCTTTGAACGTATGGAAGAAAAAGTATTGCAGTATGAAGCAGAAGCTGAGACGAGTGAGGATATGTCCCGATCCAATCGTTCCTTAGATGATGAATTTGCTGCACTTGATAAGAATGGTGTCGACGATGAGTTAGCTGCTTTGAAAAAGAAAATGGGTAAAGAATAAGCAGCCATTGCCATCGGCAGGCTGACCCTTGCGTGAAGCAAGGGTCTTCGTCTGTCTGCTTTACATATGGAAATCGATAAGAAGGGAGGAGCCTTCATGAAATACTGGCTGGCTGGATTTTGCATGGTATTTGTTCTTATTTTGGCTGGGTGCGGTAATTCCGAGGAGCAAACTGCTTCTGTCAGTGATATACCGGATGAACCTGATAAGGAGACAGTTACTTCAGAGTTTGAGAATAGCGTAGGGGAATCAATCGAAACATTGATTGATAATAACTTCTATTTGCTTGATGTTGTTTCCGGTGATAGACGCGGCAGTGCAAATGTATATGCAACGCGCCTTTATACAGTAGACGAATTGGAAGAACTGTTCAAACAAGCCGAAGGACCGGATGAAATCAGCGATAAGAAGAACGGACAGCAGATAATGATTTACGACGATGTCTTCATTACCTTGAAACCGAGTGAGGATGATGAGGATGTCACATTGATAGAAGTAGCGGACCGGACATTTGTGCGGAATAACTACTCACCGAACTATTTAAATACATTCTTTACATTTGCTCTATTGAATTCTCTCTTTGGCAGTAATTGGAGCCAGAACAGAATGGATACTTGTCAGAGCGGCGGCTGTTATGGCGGCTACACGTCGACATATCGGTCGAATGATGATGGCGGTTCGGGCGGCAGCAGTACGAGACGCGGTACGTCTAACTATCGAGGCGGCGGACCAGATGCTGGTAAATAAACAAACCTATAAGGAGGCATAGAATCATGAATCCATTTTTATCGACTTTTCTATACTTTATCATTGCAGTTGTGATCGTTATCATCGGTCTTATCATTTTTGAGCTGATCACACATAAATACAAGGACTGGGAAGAAATTGAAAAGGGCAATACAGCTGTGGCTTTATCGATTGGCGGTAAGATCATTGGAATCTGTCTTGTACTGTCATTCTCCATTTATCACAGCAGTGAACTTTGGGAAACACTTATCTGGGGCGCGTATGGTGTCGTTCTGCAGATGATTGCCTACTTCGTATTTGAGGGTGTGACACGGCGTTTTTCTGTTCAATCCAAGCTGAAAGAAAACAATGTCGCAGTTGGGATTATTTCTTTAGCTGTTTCAATTGGTCTTGGGTTCGTCATCGGGGCGTCCATTACGTAAGCTAAAAGAAGTTCGGAGATGAAAGACATGCAGCAGAAAGTAACAAATAAAACCTCATTCATTTATTGGGCTTCCGGTATCGTTTCCATTTGCGGTATTATATTTGAAGTCTTGTTCGGGGCTCTTGGGTCCTATATTCTCGGAGATGGTGTGAAGCAATATACACTCACCATCTCTTTGTTTTTGACTGGTATGGGTATTGGCGCCAGCATAAGTGAACGTGTGACGAAACGACTTATTCTCGCATTCATTTATATCGAATTCTTTGTAGCTTTGATTGGTGGCTTTTCGAGTTTTACTATGTTTGGGATCACAGCATACACTCCTGACGGAACAGATGCGTTCTATCTCTATTTCGTCACCATTATCGTTGGAGCGCTTACCGGAGTAGAGCTGCCGATTCTCATTAGGAAAGCGAATGAGATCGGGGAGACAATTGGCCGCAGTACAGCAAGAGTACTTTTCAGTGATTATGCAGGCGGTCTTATTGGTGGGCTGCTTTTCGCCTTCTTGCTGCGCCCGCAGTTCGGAATCGTCAAATCAGCTTTTTTAGTTGGCCTAGTCAATTTAATAGTGGCACTGGTCGTCCTTTGGTTATTCCGGGAAGAAGTGAAGCGGGTTGTACTGCACGCTACAGTCGGTATAATCATCGGAATTCTGCTCATACTTGGTGTCTTTTTTGGAGAAGCAACTGCATTTTCATTTGAGCAGAAGCTTTACGAGGATCCAATCATTCACATGGAACAAAGCCAATATCAGAAAATCATTCTAACCCAGGATGGAGATGATTTGCGGCTGTATTTGAATGGCGGATTACAGTTTAGTTCGTTCGATCAGCATCGCTACCATGATGCACTTGTACACCCGGTTATGTCACAAGCTAAACAGCATGAACACGTTCTCATACTTGGGGGAGGGGATGGCTTAGCGGCGAATGAGATTCTGAAATATGATGATGTTCAGGATATTACACTAGTTGACCTCGACCCTGCTGTTACAAAAATGGCTGAGACGGAGCCGAGGCTGCTCGACTTGAACAATCGCTCGCTGCTGAATGACAAAGTCACCATCCATAATCAGGATGCCTTTACTTACTTAAAGGAAACGGACCAGGTCTATGATGTCATCATCGTCGATTTGCCTGATCCGAATGATGAGAGTTTGAACAAGCTGTATACCGAGGAATTCTACTCTTTAGTGCGCAATCACATGCATCCAGAGGGAGCGATGATCGTTCAGGCAACAAGTCCGGTGTTCGCAACTGAATCCTATTGGACAATAGACGAAACAATTCGTGCAACAGGGTTGGAAACGGAAAATTTACATCTGGATGTGCCGAGTTTTGGCAACTGGGGATTTGTTATGGCTAGCAGGAATCCAATCGATCCAGAAAATCTTGACGTTACCGTACCAACCGAATACTTAAAGTCGTCTATGATTCCTGGAATGACAGAATTCGGAAAGGATGAGGATAAGGAAATCACCAATGCAGATGGAGAGAAAGTAACACTTCGTCCCAATACATTGGTTGATCCTCATTTGATTGAAATCTATCAACAGGAATGGAAGCATTACTGATCTTCCCTAGGCAGCAATGCCCGGTAAGCTACCGGAGATGTCAGCACAGTTGATGTATTGAATGCCCCATATGGAATCAGCCGATCGATCAATTCCCGCATGCCATTCATGTCAGGGACTGCTGCCTTCAGCAAATAATTGATCGGTCCGGTCACCCGGTGGCATTCAAGCACAGCTTCTTCTTTTGCAATCAGATTTTCAAACTCCAAATGAGGAATCTTCAATTCACTAACCTGGATGAACAGCAAAATATCCAGTCCAACCTTCGCATGCGCTACTCGGGCTGTGTAATGCTCGATGACACCGCGCTCCTCAAGCCTTGCTATCCGTTCTGAAACGCTCGGTCTGCTCAGTGCAAGCTTCTTGGATAATTCGCTTATTGTTATCCTCCCATCATGCTGCAGTAGCTCCAGCAGCGTACGATCGATGTGATCCATATTTGTTCTCCTTTCACATTGCAGGTGATCCCTGCATATAATTTTCATTATGAAACCCGAATCATGATATTGCCTGCAAATATCTATTCATTTCTTATGTTATTTATTCTAACATAGAAAGTGAATAAACAGGATGTCGTGATTTTAAACGCTCATATTGTCAATTGCGGGCGTGTTTCAACATGGATTTTAACTTGGAGAGGAGCAATTCGTTTGCCGCAAAAGTATCTTAAAATTATTCTCGGCTGTTTCCTGGCCAGCATTGGTCTGTATATGCTCAAAAGCGCTGAGCTGGTGACAGGAGGAACAGCAGGGCTTTCCTTAGGATTATCATATCTAATGTCTATGCCTTTCGGTGTCGTCTTCTTTATTATCAACATACCATTCTATATCTTTTCATTTATCAATATGGGTTGGCGTTTTACGGTAACTACAATTCTATCCGTATCAATCCTGACGTTATTCTCATTTCTCCATCCGTTTTATCCCGCTATTGAACTGCCGGGCATCGTTTCAGCTGTGGCTGGCGGCCTGATTATCGGATTTGGCTTGATCATCCTTTTTGCGAACCAAGCATCATTAGGAGGAGCCAATATCCTCGCTTTGTTCCTGCAGAAACGTTTCGGAACAAATCCTGGAACAATCAACTTTATCTTTGATTTCTGTGTTGTTATGGTCAGTCTTTATTCAGTAGGTCTTATCAAAGGTATCTATTCCATTGTTTCCATAGCAGTTACTTCATTTGTTATCAGCTACTTCAAAGAGAAGTTCGCTAAACCATTACCAAAACCGAATGCAGTACCAGTTGCGCAAGCAGCAGAGTGAACGAAGGAGAAATCCTTCGTTTTTTAATGGTATAATTTGGTTCGTGAGGGGGATGGTGGAATGGAAAGAGAAGCCTTGAAACAAAAGCTTACAGAACTAGCTGAAACCGAAAAAACATCAACTCATATAGAGGGTTTATTATTTTCTATGCTGCCGTATATCGGTGATCTGGATCCAATATTACGTGATAGGTTGATTTATGGATTGGCGAACAAATGGATAACACAAGGACTAGTTTCGCCAAGCGCGATGAATCAAATTCTGGAGGAGCTCCTGACAGAACGATACCTTTATAAAAAAGAAAAATACACTAGAAGTTTTACAACACTATGGATTGCAGCTATTCTTTATCGCCATAGAAAGGAAGCGTTTCTGTCTGCGGACGCAATTGAACGAGTCTTCCAAGCGCTTCTCACCTATTTCCAGCAGGAGACTGTTGGAGAAGGTTATGATGAAACATACGGATGGGTTCATACGTTAGCGCATGCTGCTGATGCACTGGATGAACTGATTCAATTAGCTGAACTGACAAATGATCAGCGTCAGACAGTTGCAGGGGAGATTATTAACAAGATGGCTTTCCCGTATTATGTCCTTTCACATGAAGAGGACGAGCGTATGACGATTGCGATTCATTCTGCTTTACGGAATGGATTGTCACCGGATATAGTTGGATGCATGGTAAAGGAAAAGGCATCTGAAGTAATTGCCTTCTGGCCTGAAGTCACCGAAGCGAACCTGCATATCCGTGCGAATTATAAGCAGTTCATCCGCAGCCTTTACTTTTGTCTATCTGACTTCCCATCCCTGAAGAAAACGTTACACGGATGTGAACAGTTATTTTCTGCTATCTATCATAAAAAGCCTTCATCCTGATTGTTGTTCAGGTACTTTTGTTATATGATATTCCGGAAAGTCTGTTTTAAAGAATCTATAATAAAGAGTGATGCGAAATGGAAAAACATTTAATATATACAATGCCTCCTGAATGGGAGAAACATGAGCGTACGCTGATCAGCTGGCCTGTGAAAGATTCTATGGTCTACCCAGAGGATTGGGAAACTGTTTGTAATGGTTATGCAGAACTAATTCTTGCGATTGCAGAATTCGAGCCAATCACTGTATTAGTAAATGCAAAGGATCACGATGCTGCAGCTGCTTATGTAGGACAAGATGAAAATGTAACATTACTTGAGGTTTCTCATAACGATGCATGGCTTCGAGATAACGGTCCGACATTCGTCCGAGATGGAGCTGGCAAATTGGCTGGTGTGAACTGGCGTTTTAATGCATGGGGTGAAAAATACTTCCCTTGGGATCTAGATGATGCAGTAGCTCCGGCTGTTTTGGATCACTTTGGCGTGAAGCAACTGGATGCACCATTAGTGTTAGAAGGTGGATCTATTCACGTAGATGGGGAAGGGACACTGATTACTACAGAGGAATGTCTCTTAAATCCGAATCGCAACTCAGATCTTTCTAAGGAAGATATCGAAGCATACCTTCGTCAATATCTCGGCATTGAGAAAGTGATTTGGCTGAAACGTGGTGTAGCTGGGGACGAAACGGATGGACATGTCGATAATATCGCTTCCTTTGCAGCACCAGGTAAACTGCTGCTGCAAGTGACAGATGACCCTGAAGACGAGAATTATGAAATCACCCAAGAGAATCTTCGCATTCTCGATGAAACCAAGGATGCAAGAGGACGTCAGATTGAAGTAATCGCTATCCAGCAGCCGCCGAAGGCTACCTGGAACGATACGCGTTTGACATTGAGCTATATCAATTTCTATTTTGTAAATGGAGGAATCATACTTCCTGTTTTCGGTAATACAGCAACAGGAACGGATGAGCGGGCAATCAAGCTGCTGCAAGAGCAGTACCCGGATCGCCGAATTCGTACAATTGATGGATTAGCTATCATCAAAGAGGGCGGAAATGTGCATTGTACAACACAGCAGATGCCTGCAGTGAAGGAGTGAAGTAATTGAGAAAGGTAACATTAGCAGCAACACAGATGGCGTGTTCCAGTGTCGTGGGGGAGAATATCGCGAACGCTGAGAAGCTTGTACGCCAAGCAGCAGCTCAAGGTGCGAATGTCATCCTGCTGCAGGAGTTGTTTGAAACACCATACTTCTGTCAAAAGGAAAAGCCTGCTTACTATGCGTTTGCTACAGAACTGGATCAAAACAAAGCAGTGCAGCATTTTAAGCAAGTAGCGAAGGAGCTTGGAGTAGTACTGCCGATCAGTTTCTATGAGAAAAAGAACAATGCGAACTATAATACAGTAGCCATGATCGATGCTGATGGCTCTGTGCTTGGTATCTACCGAAAAACACATATTCCTGATGGACCTGGTTATGAAGAGAAATATTACTTCTCCCCTGGGGACACTGGTTTCAAAGTGTGGGAGACGAAATTCGGAAAGATAGGCGTGGGCATTTGCTGGGATCAGTGGTTCCCGGAAGCAGCGCGCAGCATGGCGCTTCAAGGAGCAGAAATCCTGCTGTACCCAACAGCGATCGGCTCAGAGCCTGAGGATGCTAGCATTGACTCGAAGGATCATTGGCAAATGTGCATGCGCGGACATGCAGCAACCAATCTAATGCCTGTTTTAGCATCAAACCGGATTGGCGTGGAAACCGACGAAGATTCCTCTATTACGTTCTATGGTTCTTCCTTTATCGCTGGACCGCAAGGGAACTTGCTTGCGGAAGCAGGACGCACTGAAGAAGAGATCCTGACTGCTACATTCGATTTGGATGAGCTGTCTATGCAGCGTGTGGAATGGGGATTATTCCGTGACCGCCGTCCGTCGATGTACCGTAATATCTTAAGCTCCGATGGCTCAACAACTGTATAGAACGAAAGCTGCCAGCATAAGCTGGCAGCTTTTTTAATGTCGCGGTGCCCAAAGCATAACCGCGACACCTGCTATACATAATCCGGCACCAATCCAGTCATACATATCCGGTGTTTCCTTGTCAATGAACCATCCCCATAGGATGGACAATACAATGAAAACACCTCCATATGCTGCATATACACGTCCAAATGAAGGGAAGGTCTGGAAAGTGGCAATCACTCCGTACATAACCAAGGCAATGCCGCCGAGAAAACCAAGATAGCCAGGGCGGCCATCACGCAGCCACATCCAGATCAAGTACCCTCCGCCAATTTCAGCAATACCTGCGAGCAGGAAAATGAGAATCGATAATAACATTCTTTCGTCTCCTAGTATGTAATACATCTATGGTAGCGCAAGATACATACAAAAAACGACCCTGTCCGGGTCGTTTTTTCAGTCCTTGAGTAAATTATTTTCGTCGAGGAAGTCCTTGGCTACACGTTCTACACTCTTTT
The DNA here is from genome assembly GCF_902497585.1 of Terribacillus sp. AE2B 122. Lineage (NCBI taxonomy): Bacteria > Bacillati > Bacillota > Bacilli > Caryophanales > Bacillaceae > Terribacillus > Terribacillus sp. AE2B 122. Next base: position 89,301 of record NZ_LR700943.1, read on the forward strand.
GCTCAATATCTACTTGGTAGTTCAATTCACGCAAGGTATCCTCTGTCAGGGCATTCTGGAGCGGCTCCAGTAATTCTGTCAGTTCAGGATACTCATCCAGAGTTTCCTGATTGATGGTGGCTGCATAATTGTAGGAAGGGAAAAACTTCTGATCATCTTCCAATATTTTTAGATCCATTGAATTAATCTGAGGATCGGTTACAAAAGCTTGGGTGACGTCGATTTCATCATTTCCTAATGCTGTGTAATATAAACCGATTTCCATTTCGCGGATATTGGAGTCAGGAACTTTGAATCCATAATGCTCTTCTAATCCGGGCATTCCATCTCTCCGATTTCTAAATTCCGTCTCCATCCCGAATCGGAGATCTTCCGGGTTTTCTTTATCATAAGCTGCCAAATCACTTAAAGTCTCTATGCCTAATTCATCGGCTTTGTCACGTTCCATCACCAATGCATAAGTATTGTTAGCATCAGTTAAGTTTGTCCAGGCAATGCCGTTATTCTTATCCAATTCCTTAACCTTTTGCATCGCTTCATCTTTATCTGCAATCGGCTCTTGATCCAAATAGGTGACAAGTGCTGTACCAACATACTCCCATGACATATCGACTTGGCGCGTTTCGATCGCTTGACGCATAGCGGAGGAGCCTAGATTTTGAATTTCTTCGACATTATAACCGTTATCTTCTAATATGAAGGCCGTCATTTTGGCTATTACGAGCTGCTCAGTAAAAGTTTTTGCTCCTACAGTAATACTTTTCCCACCAGGTCCGCAAGAGCTTAGTACGACAAGCAGAGCCATTAAGAAGGCGAATAGAGTTAATCGTTTTCTCATGAATTCAGGTATCCTTTCCTTACGAATTTTGTGCTTTTCTGGCAAGTCGGAGTCCTTTTGGCACTAAACCAAACTGCAGCCACTTGAACAGATAGTCAATCACGATGGCAAGCAGAGTGACGGGAACTGCTCCAGACATTAAGAAAGCATTATCGAAGAGACGGATACCAGTGAAAATCCATACACCCAGACCGCCGGCGCCAATTAGATAAGCAAGTGCAGCTGTTCCGATATTGATGACCAATGCTGTACGCACTCCTGCAATAATGGAGGTGAGTGCATTCGGCAGTTCTATTTTCCAAAGGATCTGTGCATTGGTTAGTCCCATGCCTTTGGCTGCATCAATCATGTTGTCATCAACGGAATCAAGGCCAGCTATCGTATTTTGTAAAATAGGCAGCAGGGAATAGACGAATAAGGCAACTACTGCTGCGCTGATTCCAATACCTAGGAAGCCCATGGCTAATGCAAGTACAGCTAAGCTTGGAATCGTCTGCCCAAGATTTGCGATGCCTACGATCAGCCATTCAGATTTACGGAACTTAGGCCGTGTAACGAAGATGCCTAGTGGTACTGCAAGCAGCACAGCAGCAGCTCCTGAAAGGAGTACAATCGTAATATGCTCACCGAGTAAGCGTAGGAAAGTATCCGGCTGTTCCCAGATTTTGCTGAACATATTGTTAGCGAATGCCCAAACAAAGAAAGCGATGAGCAGTGCCCAGAAAATAAGCTTGATAATCAAGGCGATGGTTTTGTTTGTCCTATCCATGATTACAGCCCCCTCAGACGCTCTCCTTGATCTCACGGTGTAAGAACTGCTCGATCAAGTCTAAAGTAATACTTCCTTTGCGCGTGCCATTGTCGTTCTCTACAATCAGCTGATCAGCTTCCTGGTTTAAGATCTTCGATATAGCCACTCGCAAGGAAAGGTTCTCGTTGATATTCTGAGAATCAGGAGATTCCATCACAGGCTTTAGTGTCAGTGCATTTGCAAGATCTCTCACTGTATACAGACTCATGCTCTTCAGCACACGGTCCTGACCGACAAACTCTGCGACAAAGCTGTTGGCTGGTTTGTTAAGCATTTTTGCTGGTTCCGCGTATTGCATCATTTTTCCGCCTTTAAGAAGCGCAATCTTATCTGCCATCTTGACTGCTTCATCAATGTCATGGCTGACAAAGAGTATGGTTTTCTTTAGTTCCTTCTGAATTTGCAGGAATTCCTCTTGAAGGTGAGTACGGATGATTGGATCAAGTGCCCCGAATGGTTCATCCATTAGCATAACCGGTGGATCTGCTGCCAAAGCACGGGCTACACCGACACGCTGCTGCTGCCCTCCGGAAAGCTCATGTGGGTATCGTTTCCGATATTCATCAGGTTTCAAGCCTACAAGTTCCATTAGCATATTGAAGCGATCACGCATTTTTTTTCTGTCCCAGCCGAGCAGGTTCGGAACAATCATTGCATTATCCTCGATGTTCATATTGGGGAATAGTCCGTTTGATTGAATGACGTACCCAATATTGCGGCGCATTTCAATTTTATTGGAATGCCGCACGCTCTTGCCGTTGAGCATGATATCGCCGTCAGTAATGCTCTCCAGCTGGTTCACCATCCGAAGCAAAGTCGTCTTTCCGCAGCCGGAAGGACCTAGCATGATAACCAGTTCACCATCTTCGACCGTAAAATTCATATTTTCAATAGCTTTCACATTGCCGTTGTATACCTTTGTTACATCGTTAAAATGTATCATAATGTCACCCTTATTATTTTTTAACACCCTTAGGCGTAAATATATTTTCGATTAAGCGAAGGAACAAATCAGCAATCAATGCTAAAACAGCAACCGCAATTGCTCCTGCCAGGATCATCGTATTGTTCGTACGAAGGATTCCTTGATAGATAATGCCTCCCAGACCTCCAGCACCGATTAATGTAGCGATAGCACCGACACCGATATTTAGAACGGTAGCAGTACGGATACCAGCCATTATTAATGGCATGGCGTTTGGAAGCTCCACTTTGTAGAGACGCTGGAATGTAGTCAGTCCAATACCATTTGCAGCGTCGCGAAGATCAGGATCGACATTGCTGATAGCTGTGTACGTATTCCGGATGATCGGCAGCTGTGAGTAAAGTACAAGTGCGATGACAGCCGGTAACGTACCGATTCCTTCGTTTATGAGTGAAAGAATTGGAATCATGATTCCAAATAAAGCAAGGCTTGGAATAGTCATCATGATAGAAGCAATTTGGAGAATAGTGGAGGCTGCGTATTTATTGACGGAGCAATAAATACCTAATGGGACACCGATCACAATCGCGATGATAATGGCTAAACCAACAAGTTTGATGTGATCCCATGTATATCCAAGTATAAATGTAAAATTACTAGTGAAATAATCGATTAAATCCGTAATGGGAGGGCACCTCCTAAATTTGTCATGCAAAGGTTCTTGTCAGACTTTTGCTACCTATTGTTATACCCAGATAAACCAACATCCTAACATGAAAAAATAACCATTACAAAGATAGGATTAACTTATAACACTAAGTATGGTGGAGTAAACAGGAGGAAAATAGGCTTGAGGATAGCTGAGCATTGTAAATCAAGGGATTTCCTTCTCGACATAAGCTCAAAGTTTTGACTAAGGAAAAATATAAAAAAACTGAAAATTAAATAACATTATAAAAAATATATTTACTTCCTCCTAAAAATGATGGTAGTATATCTAAATACTAATATGTACTCATTTAATATGTACAAGATTGTAAGGAGTCACGCCCTTATACACAAAAAAAGAGAGAATGGAATGCTAAATAGTCAGAATTTAATAACTATTTAGTGGAGAGGGAGCGAGAAGAATGAAGGAATACTTTATCGAACGAATGTACAAAGCATCACAAGGAATGGCGAATGCAGTCCTCGTGACCCTCGGTATTGGTTTATTAATGGAGACTTTTGGTGAATTTTTAAACTGGCCAACATTAATTGCTGTCGGTACTGTTGCAAAAGCGTTGTTAGCACCAGCCTTAGGGGCAGGAATAGCTGTTCAGCTAGGCGGTAATACGTTAGTTGTCTTCAGTGCTATGATCAGTGCGACTATCGGCGGAGCTGCAATGACTGTAGGCGATGACGGTTTACTGACATCGATGGTCTCAGGACAGCCAATCAGTGCTGTGCTTGCTGCTGTCGTTGCAACATTTGTAGGAAAACGGGTAGCAGGGAAGACACCGCTTGATATGATGGCTATCCCATTTGCAGCAGTACTTGTAGGAGGGATCGCTGGAGCGGGACTTGCTGCCGTTACAACACCGCTGCTGACATGGATGAGCGGACAGATTACCAACTCTGTTACTGGCTCGCCGCTGCTAGCATCTATTGTCATTTCGTTAGTATGGAGTATTTTGTTGATGACACCGGCGTCTTCAGCAGCATTGGCTATTGCACTGCAGCTGGATCCGGTATCCAGTGCGGCAGCTTTGATCGGCTGTACGGCACAATTTGTCGGATTCACATTCATGAGTATCCGTCAGAACGATTTAGGTGGTTTCCTGGCACAGTTCGTCATTACACCAAAAGTACAATTTCCTAACTTAATAAAGAATCCAGCACTCGTCATCCCGCCATTTGTAGCGGCAGTTGTTTGTGCACCGATTGCAACAGTGCTGCTAGGTTTTACAACATCCTACGAACTGGCAGGATTGGGCTTGAATTCATTCATTGCCCCGCTTAATATCTTGGCCAGCCAAGGCTGGGAAGCTTTCTTGATCTACTTAGTAACAGGCGTTATCATGCCTCTGATCATTTCACTTGGCCTTTATCATGTGATGAAATCGATTGGATGGGCTAAGGTCGGCGATTTGCGTATGGAAATTCAATAATAAAAGCCGCAGCTTAAAGCTGCGGTTTTTATTTATCATACAGCTATGAATATTATTGATATACTGATGGGAGATACAAAATTAGAAAGAAGGATATCCTTCCATGGATCAACTGAATCGTGTACTTGCAAGATACATGCCTTTTCTGACCCCGGCAAGCGTACTGGCAGGTTTTCTCTTCGCGGATTTTCTCCATTATGGTGAAGCATTGGTACCTTGGATATTTGCATGTATGACATTCGCAGGAAGCCTATCAGCCAATTTCAACAGTCTGCTGCATGCTGTTAAAAGGCCAGGACCGATGCTGCTTGCTTTTGGCGTGCTTCATTTCATCATGCCTTTGATTGCACTTGGTTTAGGTCACGTGTTCTTTTCTGGAGATGTAAACACGATCACGGGGCTTGTGCTGCTGACGGCCATTCCGACTGGTATTACTGCATTTGTCTGGGTTGCCATGCAGAAAGGAGATATAGGTCTTACGTTGTCGACAATACTCTTAGGAACATTGCTTTCTCCTATGCTAGTTCCTTTGATCTTGCATTTCTTAGTCGGAGGAGACGTCCAGCTGGACATATTACCGATGATGGAAGGCTTATTATGGATGATTGTCATTCCTTCGATAGCAGGCATGCTTGTCAATCAACTCTGCAGCAAAAGCGTTACAAGCACATTGAGTAAGAACCTGGCACCATTTTCAAAGATTGGCCTCATGGCTGTCGTTTCCATTAATGCTTCCGTAGTCGCACCTTATTTGAAGGGAATGGATATGACAGTCTTAGGAATTGTGTTGCTTGTATTCTGTTTATCCTTCTGTGGCTATCTGCTAAGCTGGCTGCTCGGAAAATTATTCCGTTACGATAGAACCGAGATTGTCAGTGTAACCTTTATTGGGGGGATGCGGAATATCAGCGCGGGTGTGGTCCTTGCTGTGAGTTTTTTTCCAGCTCCTGTCGCTATCCCTGTTGTCATTGGAATGCTGTTTCAGCAGGTATTGGCTGCAGTATTCACTAGCCTCCTGAAAAAATATGAACCGCAGCAAGCAGCTGCTTAAAAGAAGACCGTTCGACGGTCTTCTTTTCTTATGTTGGAAATGCTTCACCCATGTTTAATTTCTTTCCATTATGGCAATGGCTCTACATGATACGGAAAGGAAGATGCATATGTGGGAAGCTATTTTATGGGGAGCCATCGCCGGATCTGCCAGTTTAATCGGTGCAGCTGTACTGATGCTTGTTCCAGTAAAGAAGCGAATTATCGGTTTTATCATGGCCTTAGGTACAGGGGCGCTGATCGGTTCTACCTCCTATGAGCTATTGGAGGAAGCATATGAAATCAGCGGTGGCTTGCAAGAAGAGGCAATAGGATTTCTTGGAGGAGCAGTTATCTTTACAATATTGGATATTGTTATATCACGCAGCGGCGGGAAGAATCGCAAAAGCAGCCGTCTGCACGAGACACATAATAAAGAGGAGAAAGGTTCAGGCTTGGCGATATTTGCGGGAACTGTAATGGATGCGATACCAGAATCGGCCATGATCGGCTTGAGTTTGGCAAGCGGGGGAGGTGCAAGTACTGCCTTGATCGTATCCATTTTCATCAGTAACTTTCCTGAAGGTCTTTCCAGTACCTCGGGAATGCAAAGCAGCGGCTATAGCCGGAAGCGCATCATTATCATGTGGATAGCCGTAATGGTTATCTCCGCTTTGAGTGCATTAATCGGAGCTGCATTACTTCAGGATACAAGCGCTAGTACAAGAGCGATACTTAATTCATTTGCAGGAGGAGCAATTATTGCTATGGTGGCATCCACTATGGCGCCTGAGGCATATGAAGAGGGAGGACCAGCTGTAGGAATTGTAACTGCAGTAGGGATGTTCATCGCCTTTTCATTGGCGCATGTTTAAGCATAGCTTACGCAGGGGATATACAAACAAAAGAATGGAGGCGTTTCAACATGAAAAACCTTATTCGGAAAGCGATCAAGTATGGACCTGTCGTCTATCCTATCGTTAAGAAAATTATCAATAAACGCAAAGCGAAGCGTTCTGGAAGAGCTTCGTATTAAAAAACCGTGAGAGCATATGCTCTCACGGTTTTCTTTATCTGCTGCGACTGCCTTTTTCAAGGACAGTGTCCACTTCAGCGGCTGCTTTATCTAGTGCAGCTTTTGGATCTTCACCTTGGTATAGACTCTCCATACCAGTTACAATCTGCTGCCGTGCTTCTGGGAAGATGGAAATTAAAGCACCTTGTGTTGCCGTACTTGGCACTGTATCGTGCAGCTGGTCAACAGTTACTTTTAACTGTGGGTATTTTTCCCACTCTTGTTTTACGATATCTTTTTCATAAGCAGCTGGGTTGATGGCGAAATAACCAGATTCAACATGCCATTTTGCCTGAACCTCTGCTGTTGACAAGTATTTCATGAAGTCCCAAGCAGCTTGCTGCTGATTCTCTTCTATATCCTTCGCCATCCAGAGGGAAGCTCCTCCGATGATAACGCCTTGCGGATCAACATCATCCGGGTGCGGCAGATAAGCTACGCCAACCTCGAAATCGGCATTATCGACGAGTCCTTTTATACCGGCAGAGGAATCAAGCATCATTGCCATCGTGCCAGTTTGGAAGGATGCCCGCATATCATCCCAATTTTGACCGCTATTATAAAAAGTTCCTTCCTCGTACATATCACGTATTAATTCAAATACCTTTTGACCTTTTTCATCGTTGAATGAAGCTTTTGTTGCTTCGCCTTCGCGTCCATTTTCATTATCGACGAACATACCTCCCTGTGTGGCAAGCAATTCTTCGAAGAACCATCCATAATTCAAAATGGAAAGACCATATTGTGACGTTTTATCTCCTTCTTTAATCGTTAGCTTTTCTGCAGCATCCTTCAGCTCGCTGTATGTGCGTGGCGCTTGCTCAGGATCAAGGCCGGCTTCCTTGAATGCATCCTTGTTATAGGCAAGCACAGGAGTGGAGGAGTTAAATGGCATAGAATACTGCTCGCCATCCACTTGATAATAGGAGGAAATATTCTCTTCCCATTGTGATGTATCGTAGTTTTCTTCATCGATGAATTTCTGTACAGGCTGGATATTTCCGCTGTCTATCATTTGCTTTGTACCTGCTTCAAAAATCTGTGTAACTGCGGGAGCATCTGCAGTACCCGCAACAGTATTCAATTTTGTCAAAGATTCCTCATATGAACCTTGATAAACCGGCTTTACAGTATATTTATCCTGTGAACTATTGTATTCGTCTACGATTTCATTGACACTTGCTTCTAATTCTCCGCCCATGGCATGCCAGAAGATGATTTCTGTCTTGCCATCCTCAGTTGTACCGCTCGCAGAATCCGTACTGGAACAAGCGGTAAGGAACAGTACAAATAAAACAGATAAAACAGCTAATAGTCTTTTCATCATATAACCTCTTTCGATTTTATTTGATTGCACCTTGCGTGAGACCTTTTTGCAGTTTTTTCTGTCCGGCGAACAACAGCAGCAGCGTAGGCAGGATTACGATGACTACACCAGCCATGACGATACCCCAATCGGATGCGATTTCTTGTGTTTGCAGCTGCTTAAGCCCGATCTGGACGGTTCTTGCCGATTCTGTGTTTGTGACTAACAGCGGCCAAAGATACATGTTCCAATTGGTCAGAAAGCTGTAAATACCTAAGGTGATTAAGCTCGACCTGCTGACGGGCAGGATGACATTCCAGAAGAAACGAAATCTGGAAATACCAGCTACCTGAGAAGCTTCATAGAGTTCTTGTGGTATTGTCTTGAAATGCTGGCGTAATAGAAAGGTTCCGAATGCCAAAGCAAAGAACGGAATTGTCAACCCGAGATAGCTGTTTGTCCAACCTAGGCTTTGTATTGTCATGAAATTCGGTACCATCGTCGCTTCCCAAGGTATCATCATGGTTGAAATAAACAGGAAGAAGACAAAGTCTCTGCCTTTGAACTTCATGAAAACAAAGGCGAAGGCAGCTAAACTGCTGACTAGCAGCTGTCCGATCATAACGATGGCAGATGTGACAAAACTGTTTAGCAGATAGGTTAGCAGCGGCACCTTTTGAAATACCTCTAAGTAATTATCCAATGATAGACTGCTAGGAAGAAGTTGTCCGCCCATAACTTCTCCGCCATCCATGAAGGAGATGCTGAAAGCATAGAAAATCGGAAACATCATGATGATAGCGCAGATGACCAGGACGGTATAAAGACTGATCCGCTTTGCAAGAATCATTGGTAATGCACCTTCCTTTCGCCAAGCTTAAACTGCAAGGCTGTCAGCAGCAGGACACAGAAGAATAGGATAACTGCCTGTGCACTCGCCGAGCCGACATCATTATTAATGAAGGCATCCTTATAGATGGAATAGACGATTACATTTGTTGATTCTACTGGTCCGCCCTTGGTAAGAATGTCAATTTGCCCGAATGTCTGAAAAGAGTTGATAAACGATACTGTCACGATAAAGAATAATGTAGGGGACAGCATGGGCAGTGTGATTCGGCGGAGCTGATAAAGATAACTTACACCTGCTACTTTTGCATTTTCGTATAGATGGGTATCGATGTTCTGTAATCCGCCAAGTATGATCAGATATGCGAAGCCTGCATTCATCCACACTGTGGATAAAGATACTGCGAGCAAGGCATAATCAGGATCCTGCAGCCATTGAATGGCTGGAAAGCCTAACCATTCAGCAATTCTGCTGAATACGCCGATTGAAGGATTATACATGAACATCCAAATGACACTGGATGCGGCAACGCTCATCCCCATTGTGGAGGAAAACAACGTACGGAATATGCCGATTCCCTTAATTTTTTCATTTGTCAGCAATGCAAGGAAGAGAGCGAGCAGGATACCTGCAGGTACTGTGTATAGTACAAAAAGAATGGTAGCTTTAACGCTGCTCTGAAAACTGTCTGAGCTTAGTATATACTGGTAGTTTTCTAATCCGACGAATTCGAATGGACCCATTTGGTCAGCTAAAAAGAAACTCAAGTATATAGTTCGGAACATGGGGTAAAAAACAAACACGCCGAACAGGATGATAGAAGGAAGCAAATAGAGCCAGCCCTCAAGGAAGGTGAATAGGTTCCGCATTGGGCGGCGGCTTTCTTGAGATGGAACAGGCTGCAGGTCCCGGCTGTCATTCATCTGAGTACCTCTCTGGCTGTCTGGTTTGGCTGTCCATCATTGGCTGCCCATAGAATCCGTCCATTGTCTTTTGAAAAGAGGTGGATAGCGTCTAAGTCGAAACGGATTGGTATCCTGTCCCCGACAGAGAATTGCCATTGACCGTTCCATCGGGCAATCCATTGATCTTTGGCATTATCCAGGATGAAAGTGATGAGCGTCTCTGTACCAAGTACCTCAGTATTAACGACCTCTACCACAGCATCTGCTTGCTCGGGAGCGGAAAACAGGATGTGCTCTGGCCTGATACCAACTTGAACATTTTTGCTTGCTGCTTTCACATTGCCTTTCATCGGGTTAGGCAATGTGCAGTGGGGTGATAGACCGATTCCGCTCGGAGAAACGTCAGCTTCCATTACATTCATGGCAGGTGATCCGATAAATGATGCAACGAATGTGTTGGCAGGGTGATTGTAGATATTAAGCGGTTTGCCGATTTGCATGGCTTCGCCTTCATGAAGGATCATCATCCGGTCTGCCATCGTCATCGCTTCGGTCTGATCATGCGTGACATAGATCATCGTAATTCCCAGCTTCCGCTGTATCTGCCTGATTTCAGAGCGCATCCGGGTTCGAAGTTTCGCATCGAGATTGGATAATGGCTCATCCATGAGGCAAAGAGGAGCTTGCGTCACAATAGCTCTTGCAAGAGCAACTCGCTGTCTTTGGCCGCCTGATAATTGACGTGGTTTACGTCTTAAGTAATCAGCTAAGCCGAGCATCTCGGCAGCTTCAAGACAGCGGCGTCTTTGTTCCTCGCGTGAGATTTTCTTTGTATGTAAGCCGAAGGTGATATTTTGTTCTACATTCAAATGCGGATACAGTGCATAATTTTGAAAAACCATAGATAAATCCCTTTTATTCGGTGGTGCATCATTCATTCTCTTGCCATTCACAAACAATTCCCCGTCCGTTATTGGCTCAAGACCAGCTATCATGCGGAGAATTGTGCTCTTCCCGCAGCCTGAAGGCCCGACAAGGACGAAGAACTCACCTTGCTGCAGCTGCAGATTCACTTGCTCAATTACATTTTTTTTGCCATCATATGACTTTTTTAAACCAGCCAGTTCTACATGTGTCATAATCTGCTCCTTTCCGCGAATTCATCTATACTATAACGAGTGAAAATTGAGTTAACGTGAAGTGTGGGTGAAAAAGCGTTTACAGAGAAGAGGGGAATGGTTATTTATTTTACAAAGCTCATACAATCTCAGAAAAAAAAAAGGACTTGCAGGCAATATTGCCTGCAAGTCCTTTTTTTGTGTTCTATTACTTTCTACGCATTTTGCGTAAGATAAGGCTTAATACAAAGACGAAGATAATGGCACCGATTAAAGCTGGAATGATTGCCATCCCCGCTAGATCTGGACCGAAGTCTCCAAAGATAAGTCCGCCAAGCCATGCTCCGACAATACCGGCAATGATATTACCAATGATGCCGCCTGGAACGTCACGTCCAAGGATCAAGCCTGCTAGCCAGCCGATAATACCACCGATAATTAGATATAAGATAAAACTCATAATAACTACCTCCAAATAAGTGATGTGATTTAGTGTGTTGTAGAAATAGCATTCCCGAACTTACAAGATTGCAAACATCTATTGCTTTGTTGCATGTTTACATGTTCTTAAGATAAGCTGCATCATTCTACACAGCAGCTCAACATCCCCTTAATAAAAGGTCGTTATATTGAAAGTACAAAGAAGATGAATAAAGATCACCGTCCAATTCTTGTACTTTCCATATTGCAAAGATTACAATCCAGATACTTACAGGGAGATGATCGAATGATGAATCAGATTAGTCCATCGTACGAGTCCGTAACTACAAGATCGCTTGATAGTCAGTCCGTGCAAAATGGTATCCTGCCAGTCATTGCTCATCGCGGTGCTTCCGGATTTGCACCTGAAAATACAATTGCAGCCTTTGACTTGGCTGTAGAGATGCAAGCCGATTTCATCGAGCTGGATGTTCAAATGACAAAGGATGGTCAGCTTGTCGTCATACATGACACATCAATCAATCGTACAGCTGCTGATGCCCCGGAAGAGACTGTATATGTGAAGGATCTTGCATTTACCGCCTTACAATCTTATGATGTAGGCGCTGGATATGATTCCGTATATGAAGGTCAGCGCATCCCACTGTTAGAAGATATAATCAGAAGGTATAAAGGAAAAACAAAATTCCTTATCGAATTAAAGTCACCAGAGCTTTACGATGGAATAGAGGAAGCAGTAGCTGAGCTGCTGGAAAGATATAAATTAGCTAATGTTCTTTATGAAGAAGTGATTCTGCAATCTTTTAACTTCGGATCTGTTGCATATCTGTCGCAGCTGTTGCCGCAAGTTCCGCTTGGTGTACTAACGTCAAGAAGTGCAGACCTTACAAATCGTAAACTTGATAAAATATCTACGTATGCAGACTATGTGAATACGCATTTCACTAATGTTACGCAGGATGATACGTTGGTTGGCAGGATTCATACACGTGGCATGCGGATTATGCCTTGGACAATTCGGGCTCCTGGCGAAGTACAACCCTTAATTCGAGCAGGTGTCGATGGTATCATTACAGACTATCCAAATTACGTGAAATAAAAAAAGGAGACCTATTTCGCAGGTCTCCTTTTTTCATGTCATCTATTCTGAACGAGTCGAAGCAGTTCGAATGCTCTGTCTCCTGCAAGGGCTGCAAGATCCTCCCAGTACTCATCGCGCTTCAGGTCGAGTTCTACAATCTGTTGGGCTAAATCAAGGGCTTCCTGATCATGTGCCACGTGCTTGACGCTCCTTTCAGTGTTTCCTATTTACTGTTACGTTCAGTATACTTATAGCCGAATTACTTTGCATTAAACATGTAAGCGATGCTGACGAACTATTTTGTTGTTTGTTAGGTTTCCTCACACAACACTAGGATGATTGGATAAATACGGTATAATGTGTAGTAACAGCACATGGTGATGAGGTGAACAGATGAGTAATGAGCCTTCTTACAAGAACAGGAAAGTGATCACAATAGGAATTGTGAGTGAACTGACTGGTCTGACTGAACGTAAAATTCGTTATTACGAGGAACGCAAGCTCATTTTTCCTGAACGTTCAGCGAAGGGAAATCGCAAGTACTCTTTTTCGGATGTAGAGCAATTGATCGAGATCGCCAACAAAAGGGAAGAGGGTGTGCAAACCTTCGAAATCCGTCAGCAGATGCTGAGAGACAAAAGGAAGGAAGCGGAAAGAGAGAGCCGCCAGCAAATGCTGCGTGGGCAAATCAATGCCCGCTTTGGTATACAGAGAGAGTAAGTGTGTGTACGTATGTGTTGGGAGGCCTTGTACACAGGAAAGCCGGATGTTTTCATCCGGCTTTTTATTGTGTTAAAAATTATAATTTGCGGTCTTTAAAATCATTCATAGTTCTCAAGCATGCTGTGATTTAAACCAGTTTTAAATAATTTTTAATGAGAAATAGTATACTCCAAGTAAAATGTTCAGATTACATATATAGATTTAAAAATCCGTTGAAATCGCCATAATTCACTTGGGAGGAAGCGTTATCTAAGGGGGTAACAAAGGATAGATGTAAACTTCTGTTGATTTTTGCCGCTTGATCAATCGCTTGTTTTAAAGGTCTGTGGTCGTATATTCTCGTATTCTTCGGCTGAGTCAAATGACTGCATACTCTCCTGCTATCCTAATACAAAAAAACAGATTGATTTTTCTATAAATTTTAAAATTATATTGACAATAACTAGATTGGAAGGTAAAGTAACAAACAGATCAACAACAAAAGTATAATGAAATTCTTATCAAGAGCGGTGGAGGAACAGGTCCTATGAAGCCCGGCAACCAGATCAATGATCTAGGTGCTAATTCCTGCAGACGGTGAAAGCCGTACTGAGAGATAAGAGAATTAGTGCATACGAATACCATGCGCCTCTCTTAATCTAGAGAGGCGCTTTTTTATTGTAGTTGATGACAGCGAAGAAAAAAGGGGAGAGCAACATGAAAAAAATCTTAAGCTTTGGACTTATCGGATTATTAGCATTATTCTTAGCGGCATGCGGCAATGATAAATCTGCTGCACTAGCAAATGACAAAATATTGGTCGGCGTCAGCGGCGGACCTCATGAGCAAGTGATGGAAAAAGTGAAAGAACTAGCAGCCGATGAAGGTATCGATGTAGAAATCAAAACATTCAATGATTATAATACACCAAACAGTGCGTTAGATGATGGAAGCCTGGATGCGAACAGCTATCAAACACTTCCTTTTCTAGAAGATCAAGTAAAGAATCAAGGATATGAACTAAAAGAAGTATTTAAGACACTTACGTTCCCAATGGGTATCTATACAGATAAGATTTCGGATATTTCCGAATTGAAAGAAGGCGACAAAATCGCTGTACCGAATGATCCTGCCAACGAATATCGTGCGTTGAAACTCTTTGAGACAGCAGGAGTATTGAAAGTAGATCCAGAAGCAGAGAACTCTGCAACGGCTAAAGATGTCGTTGAAAATCCACTGAATCTGGAAATCGTTGAATTGGATGCTTCTCAGCTGCCAGCTCAGCTTCCGGAAGTAGCAGCAGCGGCAATCAACACGAACTTTGCAATGGGTGCTGATTTGAATATCAATGATGATGCTATCTTTGCAGAGGAATCTGCAAACAACCCATGGTCCAACTACTTTGTTGTAAGATCAGCGAACACGGACGATGAAGTTGTGAAGAAGATTCAAGAAATCTATCAATCTGATGAAGTAAAACAGTTTGTGGAAGATGAATTCCAAGGATCCGTTGTTCCAAGCTGGTAAGGGGGAAGCAATATGATTGAACTGAAAAATGTATCGAAGACCTTTACCACGGGCAAGAAGAAAGTGGAGGCGTTGAAAGACGTCTCCTTGAAAATAAATAAAGGTGAAATCTATGGCGTAATCGGATTCAGCGGAGCAGGGAAAAGTACCCTGATCCGCTGTGCCAATTTACTGGAGCGTCCCACTGAAGGCGAAGTATTCATCGACGGTGTAGATCTTACTAAGCTTAAAAAATGGCAGCTTCGTAAAGCAAGAGGGAAAATCGGTATGATATTCCAGCATTTTAATTTGCTGTCGACAGCAACAGTTTATGAGAACATTGCTAGACCGCTGAAGCTTAGTAAAGTGCCGAAGCATGAAATTAAAGAACGTGTTGATAAATATCTGAAGATTGTAGGTCTGGAAGAAAAGAAAAATGTCTATCCGGCCCAATTATCAGGTGGTCAGAAACAGCGGGTAGCTATCGCAAGGGCACTTGCTCAAGAACCTGAAGTGCTGTTAAGTGATGAAGCAACAAGTGCTTTGGACCCGAATACGACGTCTTCCATTCTTGAACTGCTGCTCAGAGTGAACAAGGAACTTGGCATCACTATCTTCCTGATTACACATGAACTGGATGTCATCCAGCGTATTTGCGATCGTGTTGGTGTTATGCACCATGGAGAACTGGTGGAAGAAGGATCCGTTATCGATGTCTTCACCAAACCGCAACATCCGCAGACACGGAAGTTTGTCTTTGATGATGCAAATTTCCAAGTTCCGGACAGCGTGAAGAAAGGACTTTCTGCTACAGGGCGTCTCGTTTCACTGACGTTTATCGGAGAAGCTTCGAATGAGCCGTTTCTTGCAGCGATTACAAAGAAATTTGAAGTTGTTCCAAGTATACTGGCGGGCGGAATCGATCAGCTGAAAGCTAGCTCCGTTGGTAAATTGCTTATCCATTTGCAAGGAGATCCAGCAGAAGTGGAGAAAGCAATATCGTACTTGGAGTCGCAGCACGTAACGGTTGAGGAGGTGGCGTCATGATTGAGTTCTGGACAGAATGGGGCACTGACATCACCGAGGCATTTTGGCAGACACTGCTAATGACAGGTATTTCTTTAGCTATTTCAATCCTGATTGGATTGCCATTAGGTATTTTACTGGTCATGACAAGAAAAGGCGGACAAGCAGAGAACCGGGTATTTTATTCAATAGTGAATACAATCATCAATGTTATCCGATCTATTCCTTTCATCATCCTTTTGTTCTTGCTATTGCCTCTGACAAGAGCCTTGGTCGGAACTACAATAGGTGTTGAAGGAGTTATCCTTCCGCTTGTTGTCTATACAGCGCCTTATATTGCGCGTTTAATGGAGTCAGCATTACTTGAAGTGAATAAAGGAGTCATCGAGGCTTATGAATCGATGGGAATTTCCACAACTAAAATTATTTGGAGCGTTATCATAAGAGAAGCCAGATCAACGATGATCCTTGGTTTGACGATTGCGACAATCGGTTTGATTGGAGCCACAGCAATGGCGGGTCTTGTCGGAGCTGGCGGTCTTGGAGATTTGGCATATCAATATGGACATTTGCGTTTCGAGCCTGTCGTTATGTATGTCGTTATCATCATCCTGATCATACTTGTACAGGCAATGCAGACATTCGGAAATGTGTTAGCAAGACGCTTGCGAAAAGATTAAAAAAAGCACGCTTGGTTAATTCCAAGCGTGCTTTTCGTTATATTTAAAAGAAAATGTTCAAGATGTAATAAATCAGACCACCCAGACAAGCTGTAATCGGCAGTGTAATGAACCACGTGATGATCATGCGTTTCGCAGTACCCCAGTTAACACCTTTACGTCGGTGAGCTGCACCAACCCCCATGATAGAGGAAGAAATAACGTGCGTTGTACTTACTGGCAAGTGAATAAAAGTGGCACCGAAAATGATGAAGGCTCCAGTCAAATCAGCTGCAACGCCGTTCACTGGACGGATCTTCATGATCTTACCGCCAACAGTTTTGATGATTTTCCAGCCACCTATTGAAGTACCAAGTCCCATAGCAGTCGCACAGGCAGCTTGAACCCAGAATGGAATATCAGATGTTGTATGCAGACCTGCTGTAATTAACGCCATCGTGATGATTCCCATTGCTTTTTGGGCGTCATTCGTACCATGGGTGAATGATTGCAGTGCCGCAGTAAAAATCTGTACCCGACGGAAATTCTTGTTCGTCTTCGGTAAGTTCTTTTCCCGGAAAATTAGCTTGATGATGTTATATAATATGAAACCTACAACAAAAGCCAAAATCGGAGAAATGATCAATGCTTGCAAGATCTTTAGGAATCCGTCTAAATTAAGAATAGCAAATCCGCTTGACGCAATGACTGCACCTGCAAGAGAACCAATGATGGCATGGGAAGAACTGCTCGGGATTCCGTAATACCATGTAATCAAGTTCCATGCAATTCCTGCAATCAAGGCAGCTAGGATAACGACAGAGCCGTTGACAATGTCGTTAGGATTTGCGATATCACTAGTGATTGTTTTAGCAACTCCAGTAAAAGTCATGGCACCAACGAAGTTCATGACTGCAGCCATGATAATAGCATGTCTTGGTTTCAAGGCTTTTGTCGAAACAGATGTTGCGATAGCATTGGCAGTATCATGAAATCCGTTGATGAAGTCGAATGCAAGAGCGAAAATGACAGTTAGAATAGTTAATACTAATAAAACATCCATTGTTTACGCCTCACGAATTCTTCATGATGATTGTCTCAAGATTGTTCGCAACAGATTGGCAGCTGTCTGCGATTTCTTCCAGGATGTAGTACAACTCTTTGTACTGAATTACCTTGATTGGATCTTTTTCGTTCTGGAATAGCTGTTTCAAGGATTTACGGAAGATTGTGTCACAGTTTTGCTCGTGTTCCTTGATTTTTATTGCATGTTCTTGGATTTCTTTTAATTTGTTGTGAGAAAGTAAATCGATTGTAATCAAGATTTCTTTTGCACAAGCACGAATTTCTTCTGTGAATTGATCGATGAAGCTATCGGAAGAATAGATGCCGTATGTATCCATCATTCCAGAGAATTCTTCTATTCCATCAAGTACATCGTCCAAGCTGTTCGTAAGCTGAAGGATGTCTTCGCGCTCGATAGGTGTGATAAAGGCGTGGTTCAATTCCTTGATGATCGTATGTACAAGCTGATCACCCTTTGTCTCAAATTCCTTCAATTTATTGGAGAACTCGGATAAAGTCGCTGCATCCTTCACTTTATACGTAACAAAAAAGTCAGCTGTCTCATCAATATTCTTTGCTATATCGGATAAAAGCAAAGAGAATTTGTCTTGTTTCTTCTTGAACATTACAAAACCTCCGAATGGTGTTTAAATAGGGATGTTCCCGGGAACATATAATGATAAATTTTTGTAAACTATCCTCTAGAGATTGTAAACTTTTTATTAATAATTATCAATGTTTTACTTTGATTTTTGTCGAATGAGGTACACTTTGTCACTATTTGTTATAGTTGTATAGAAGGGGTGAAATTATGCAGATCTCCATTACAAAACCCGCATCAAACTGGTTTGTTCAAGAAATGGACCTTGAACCTGGCAGTGCTGTGCGTTTTTATGTTCGTTATGGCGGAATTGGCGGCATTAAAGAAGGATTTTCACTTGGTATTACTGCGGAACAGCCAAATGACCCAATTACGACCGAGGAAGTACAAGGAATCACATTCTTCGTCGAACGATCAGATGCATGGTATTTTGAAGGGGTAGACTTGAGTGTTAAGTATTCACGTAAGTGGGACGATATCCAATACGAATATCCTCCGCATAATTGAAAAAATGAGCAGGGGCCATAAGAGGCACCTGCTCATTTTTTAGTTTCGGACAGGAAGCATGGAAGCGACAGAATCTTTTATGCCAACCATTCCAAGCAGGGCAAGCAGAATTCGCTGCGGGCCGTAAAAGGCATCAGTCGGATCGAAGAACTCCTCCAGCGTATGGTGTCCACCGCTGTTACCGCCACCGCCGAGTGTAAGTGCAGGAATACCCAGGCTGATCGGAACATTTGCATCGGTACTTAGCGGTTCTTCCCGTTCGACCTCAATTCCAAGAACTTCAGCAGCTTGCAAAGCAATATGACGAATCGGGGCATCTTTTGGCTGGCTGCCTGCAGGTCTGTCTCCAACCACCTCTGTCGTAACTGAAATGCTGCCCGGCTGCTGTCGTGCTTCGCCTTCAGCTTGTGCTGCTTCTTCAATAATTGCAAGTGCATTAGCCTCTAACTCTGCAAGAGCATCACTAGAAACAGAACGTAAATCCAGCTGAAATCCTGCGTGCTGGGCAATAGTATTGATGGATGTACCGCCATGAATCGTGCCTACATTATATGTTGTCTTCGGATCTTTAGGAACAGTCAAATCTGCTAACGCAGCGATCGCGCGCCCTGCTGCATGGATGGCACTTGAAGTACCGAAATCTCCAAAGCTGTGTCCGCCTTTTCCTTTGAAGGTTACGTTATAGCGTTTACTGCCGACGCCGCAATAAATCAAGTCACCAGGAGCACCTGGCTCCACAGAAATGAAGCCATCCACATATGTATTGTCCCGGAAATATGCTTTCATACCGCGTAAATCGCCTAGACCTTCTTCGCCGACATCAGCGAGAAAGACGATATCTCCTTCTGTTTCGATCTTATTTTCTTCCAAAGTACGCAACAAGGTCAGTAATACTGCTAAACCACGTCCGTCATCACCGATTCCAGGAGCGTAGACGATTCCTTCTTCTACTTTGGCTTTCACATTTGTACCTGCAGGGAAGACGGTATCCAAATGAGCTGCTATAACAACCGTGGGTCCGCTGCCGCTGCCTTTTCGTATGCCATATACATTTCCTTCGTCATCAGTCTTTAAGTCTTCCAAGCCGAATGCTGCCAGTTTCTCCTTAAAAAAGGATGCACGGATTTCTTCTTTGAATGGAGGCGCCTCCACTTCCGTTACTTCTATCTGATCCCTTGTCGTCTGTTCATTATCTTGCTTGAGAAAATACAGTGCGTCGCGTACTTGCTGCAGATCCAAAAGCTGCTCGAATTCCTTTGCAAATACCTTGCTGGATGATGTCATATATTCCCCTGCTTTCCTGTGGTATACGTGTACTGTAACACAAAATCGCAATATACTGACAATTTAAAATGCGTAAATAGTCGAAAAGTAACGATTTGTTCTAATTTTATATTTACAAGGCATAAGATGTTATGTAAAATAAATGAACCAGAATGAATAATTATAGATTTTATTGTAAGTTTACAATATAGATAGAAAAGGGAGATCAACTATGAAATCAGTAAAAAAGCTTATGGCAGCTGCTGGACTTGTTAGTGTTTTATTCTTAAGTGCATGTATATCTAATAACGAATCAAGCGGTTCTGGCGGTGAGGAGAAGCTTACTATCGGAACAGAAGCAACTTTCGCTCCTTTTGAATCAATGGAAGGTGATAAGATTGTTGGATTTGATGCAGATTTGCTGGATGCGGTTATGAAAGAAGCAGGTCTCGATTATGAATACGAAAACACTGGCTGGGATCCAATGCTAGTCGGAGTAGATGATGAGACGCTGCAAGCTGGAATGGCTGGTATTACAATAACGGATGAGAGAAAAGAAACATATGACTTCTCTGCGCCTTATTTCGAAGCAACACAGGTTATCGCTGTACCGGAAGGAACGGATATTCAATCAGCCGAGGATCTTCAAGGGATGAAGATCGGCGTACAGAACGGTACTACTGGTGATGAAGCTGCACAGAAACTCGTTGGGGAGAACAGCAGCGATCTTTCTAAGTATGATTCATCAGCAGCAACTATGATGGCATTGCAAAACGGTGACGTAGAGGCTGTAGTGACCGATATCGCAGTAGCTCAGCATTATGTAAAAAATAATCCTGATGCCAATCTTACTTTAGTTGAAGATGACGAGAACTTTGATCAGGAATACTACGGTATGCTGCTTCCGAAGGACAGTGAGTATAAAGAACAAATAGATAAAGCTATTCAAACGATCATGGAAAACGGAACGTATGAGGAAATCTATCAAGAGTGGTTTGAAGGCACACCGGATATCGAAGCGCTGGAAAGCGCACAGCCATAAGAAGAATCATATAGCGTAACGAATAACCGTTACGCTATATTTATGTTTTGATTTATCAGCTATACTGAGGTGAGAGAAATGGATTTTAGATGGGAAATCATTAGCGAATATTTACCTTTCTTTATGAGAGGTCTCGGATATACAATCCTGGCGTCCTTGATTGGATTCCTCGTTGGGGCTTTAATTGGATTAGTGATCGGGATGGGGAAAAGCTTGTCTAACCCAATACTTCGGCTGCCGTTCATTTGGTATGTGAATATTTTCAGAGGTACCCCGCTGTTAGTACAGATCTTTTTGATTCACTTTGCGGTGATGCCGATTTTCATTAAGCCGCCGGAGCCGCTTATATCATTAATTGTTGCATTGGCATTGAATTCAGCAGCTTATATTGCAGAAATCTTCCGCGCTGGTATCAACTCCATCGATAAGGGGCAGCGAGAAGCTGCATATAGTCTTGGAATGAACCATGCACAGGTGCTGCGGCATGTCGTGCTGCCGCAGGCATTCAAACGGATGATTCCGCCGCTTGGCAACGAATTTATTGTGTTGGTGAAGGATTCTTCACTTGGAGCTGTCATTGCTGCACCGGAACTGTTCTACTGGGGAAGAGTAGCAGTTGGAGCGTATTCGAGAGTCTGGGAGCCATATTTGGCGGTTGCCGTTTTATATTTCGTTGTTTGTTTAGTATTATCATATGTACAGAGCTTTTTAGAAAGGAAGTATGCGACAGATGATCAGCGTAAAAAACCTAAAAAAGTCGTTCGGCGATCTCGAGGTGCTGCGGGACATTAACGTCGAAATAGAGGAAAAAGAAGTAGTCGTCGTTATCGGCCCTTCCGGTTCCGGGAAGTCCACTTTCATTCGGTGTCTCAACCGAATCGAGGATATTACGGGTGGTCATGTTTATATAGAAGGAACTGATATCTCTCAGAGAAAAGTGAACATCAATAAAGTGCGGACAGATGTTGGGATGGTATTCCAACAGTTCAACCTGTTTCCACATAAGACAGTAATGGAAAATATTATGCTTTCTCCGATGGTCGTCCGCAAGTGGAAAAAGCAGGATGCGGAAGAAAAGGCATTATCACTGCTTCGAAAGGTCGGTTTGGAAGATAAAGCTGGCGTATATCCGGAATCGCTTTCCGGAGGACAAAAGCAGCGTGTGGCTATTGCCCGCGCCTTGTGCATGGAGCCGAAGGTGATGCTCTTCGATGAACCAACATCTGCCCTAGATCCAGAAATGGTCGGAGAGGTGCTTGAAGTCATGAAGCAGCTTGCGAACGAAGGCATGACAATGATTGTTGTGACGCATGAAATGGGCTTTGCGCGCGAAGTCGGCGATCGAGTGCTATTCATGGATGGCGGTTATATCGTAGAGGAAGCAAAACCGGAGGATATTTTCAATAATCCGAAGGAAGAACGGACAAAGGCTTTCTTAAGTAAAGTATTATGATAATTACAATGCTGGGAAAAAAGTAATCTAGCTCATTAAAAACCGAAATTTAGGGGAAATCTGAATTGATATCGCCCTAGAGTTCGGTTTTTTTGTTTTTTATTATATTTCGTAGAAGGATTCTATGGTTTAGGAAAATACACTCGATAAGCGCAGGCAGTATACGGAGACTCCCGCGTGAAGAAGGCCTAGGTGAGACCCCGGAGTGCGAAGCGCGAGGAGGCTCACCAGCCGCCCGCAGGAAAGCGGAGATTCTGCCGAAGCGGCTCCTCCATCTATAAAACTTCTGTTAGGTTCTTATCCAGAGTGAAAATCATGTTGTGACTATTGTGAATCAGTCATGTTTTTTTATAAAAAGGATGTCAAATTACCTTACAAGATTACTGTTATCCTATATTTCCTATGCTAAAGTAAGGGTAAGATTTTCGGGTAACAAACGAACTGTAACCAATAGGCAACATTCGTCATGTTCTCGGTTAATCCCTCTCATTTGCAAGCAGAATGCATTGTTCGGCTTGTCTTACAGCTTGTACAGGTGATATGTTGCGTGGCATATCCGACTGTGCAGGCTGTTTTTTTTGTGCTTTTTGCAGAAATAAGGAAAATTGTGCTGGACATGCTATAAATTTGTAATCATTTAGCACACTCCTGCGTATGATGGGTCTATAGAAATGACAGGAGTGGCGCAATGTATAAATTAAAGGTCGTTGATGCTAGCAAGATATTCAGACGCGACGGACAGGAAGTTGTTGCATTGCAAGAGACAACAATGCAAATACCTGCTGGACGCTTTGTCGGTATTATTGGCCCCAGTGGCTGCGGCAAGTCGACACTCTTTAATATGATTGCCGGGCTTATCAAACCGACCACTGGAAAAATCCTTTTGGATGGGCAGAATATTGTCGGTAAGAGTGGTTATGTTGGTTATATGCTTCAAAAAGATCTGCTGCTGCCATGGCGGACAATCTTGGATAATGTGATTCTCGGTTTGGAAATCAAGGGTGTTTCGAAACGAGAGGCAAGAAAGAAGGCACAGCCATTACTAGAAAGATATGGTTTAAAGGGATTTGAAAACAATTATCCGCCAGAGTTATCAGGCGGTATGAGACAGCGGGCAGCATTATTGCGAACGCTGCTTTATGACCAGGATGTTATCCTGCTTGATGAACCATTCGGGGCACTGGATGCACAGACAAGGCTGCAGATGCAGGGGTGGCTGCTCCGTATTTGGGAAGACTTTCAGAAGACTATTCTATTCATCACTCACGATATAGATGAAGCTATTTACTTATCAGATGATATTTATGTTCTGTCCCATCGCCCCGGCAAGCTGAAGGCAAAGATTCACGTGGAATTGGAGCGGCCGCGCGGGGAAGAGACATTGCTGTCGGACAATTTCATATCATTAAAGCAAAAATTGCTGGATTTGCTTAGAGAGGAACCGAAAGACAATGGCACAACCTGAAAAGAAACGATACATCGAGGATGAGAAAAAACGCCAGCAGCGAATGAAGCGAATTGTTTTTGGCGGTCAGATTGGTCTTGGGATACTGGTGATTGTACTATGGGAGGTTCTGACACGATACGAAGTGATGGATCCTTATTATTGGAGCAGTCCAAGCACAATCTATGAAACTGCCAAGGTCGCCTTTTTGGAAGGCTCGCTTTGGGATGATTTAGTCTATACGTCGCTTGCCACACTTGCTGGCTTTGTGTCAGGAACGTTTTTTGGATCATTGATTGGACTGTCTTTTTGGTGGTCTGCTTACTATTCCAGAATATCTGAACCATACCTGATTGCTTTCAATGCGATACCGAAGCTGGCACTTGGTCCAGTCATCGTCATTCTTTTCGGCATCGGGTTCTTTTCCAAAGTGATGCTCGCCTTCCTGATGACTGTCATTGTCACTGCACTGGCAGCTCATAGCGGAATCAAAGCAATTGATAATGATCTGGAAAAGCTGCTCTATTCCTTAGGAGCAAAACGCAGACACGTGTTTATGAAAGTAGTTGTCCCGACAACGATGCCTTGGATTGTCAGCAGTCTGCGAATCAATATCGCATTGGCGCTTGCAGGGACAATTGTCGGAGAATTCATCAGTTCCCGCCAAGGGATCGGCAGGATGATCCTTTATGCAGGACAGATTTTAGATATTGACCTTGTTTGGGTAGGTGTCGTTGTATTGTCTCTATTATCTATGCTCATGTACGCAGGGACAGTCAGTTTAGAAAAGTTATTGCTTCGCGGTCAAGAGCCGAAACAATAGGAGGTGTCCAATGAGTAAAGTACGGTTGTTTGGTGTTATTTGTTTGGCAGTTTTGCTTGGTATTCTGGCAGGATGTACGGGTGGCGGTGAGGAAGAGAAGCTGAAGAAAATTACTATTGCAGAACCAGTGCATTTGACTGGCTACCTGCCACTGTATGCAGCAATCCATGAAGGATATTTTGAGGAAGAAGGACTGGATGTAGAAGTAGTAACCGCAACTGGCGGAGCGCACGTGACAACCGTTGTAAGCGGAGATGCCTGGGGTAATATCGCTGGTCCGGATTCGAATGCCCTTGCTAATATTGATTCTAATGACCCAATCGTATCAGTCGTTAACGTTGTTAACCGTGCTAATGTCTACTTGATGGCAGACGGAGACACACCTCCCGCAGGAGCATCAGAGGAAGAATTGGCAGCTTACCTGGAAGGAAAAACGATTGCAGCTGGACGCTACGGCGGCAGCCCTAACTTACTGACGCGTTATTTAATCATGGAACTTGGCATGGAGCCAGGTAAAGACGTTTTGCTTGAGGAGCCTGCCGATGCAAGTGCAGTCGTATCGTTAGTAGAGAATGGTCAGGCGGATATTGCCAATGGAGCGGAACCTCAAATATACGAAGGTATTGAAAAAGGGGTTTGGAATGAACCTTTCTATGGGTTTCCTAGTTTAGGAGATTATCCGTACAGCGTTATCAGTGTAAAGCAATCCACTATCGATGAGGATCCTGAAACTGTCCAGAAATTTGTAGAAGCTATTACAAAGGCTTTAAAAGCGGTGGATGAGGATGAAGAGCTGGCGATGCGGGTATTAAAGAAGGAGTTCCCTACAACAGAAGAAGCGAGCCTGCAAGCATCACTGGATCGAGCATATGCTGATGAGCTATGGAGCAAGGATGGCTATATAACGGAGGAAGCAACTGATAAGACGATGGATGTAGTGACGAAGACAGGTGTGTACAAGGGAGATTATAAATACGAAGAGCTGGTTAATATGGAGTTTGTCGAGGCGTTGGAATAAATTGTGGCTGGCAATTGATGCCAGCTTTTTTCTTGGAAACTTAGGCAGGACATCGCCATATAGTATGGATGGAAAGGGCTTTTTCATGTTTAAAAGTTTCTACTAGGAAACTTTATTGTTATAGTGCATAATAAGAGAAATAGAGAATGACAGCAGAACAAGGAGGGCAATGATGGACGAAAATGTATTACTAGCCTTAGGTTTGACTTTGATGGCTGGCCTTGCAACAGGTATAGGCAGTCTGATGGGATTTTTTACTTCTACAACAAATACAAAATTTCTATCACTCAGTCTCGGGTTTTCTGCCGGGGTAATGATTTATGTCTCGATGGTCGAAATCTTCATAAAAGCGAAAGACGCTTTAACTGGTGCCATGGGCATCCAGGCAGGTAACTGGGCAACTGTTGGGGGATTCTTCGGCGGAATGCTCCTCATTGCCCTAATCGATAAGTTGATACCTAAGCAATCAAATCCCCATGAAGGCAAGAAAGTCGAAGAGATGGATAATCCGACACAGAATCAGGCCTTGCTCAAAATGGGTACTTTCACTGCATTGGCTATCGCCATCCATAACTTCCCGGAAGGTATTGCTACCTTTACGTCTGCCTTGCAGGATCCTTCACTTGGGATAGCGATTGCCATTGCAATCGCCATCCACAATATTCCGGAGGGGATTGCTGTTGCAGTGCCAGTCTACTTTGCGACGGGTAATAAGAAGAAGGCTTTTGGTCTTTCTTTCTTATCTGGTCTTTCGGAACCAGTAGGAGCTGTTCTTGCTTACCTTGTTCTAATGCCATTCTTGAACGACATCATGTTCGGAGTTATCTTTGCTGCTGTGGCGGGAATCATGGTCTTTATCTCACTTGATGGTCTGCTTCCAGCTGCTAAGAAATACGATGAAGGTCATACATCCATTTATGGATTAATCAGCGGCATGATGGTAATGGCTGTTAGTTTGCTTCTATTCATCTGAATCAGAACCCGTCTGCTTAAGCAGGCGGGTTCTTTGTGTATAATAGGAAGAAACAGGAGGGATACCCTATGGGAAGTAAATTAGTGGAGAATAGCAGGAATGTATTGAGGAGCAGTCTGGCACTGAAAAAAGAAGAAACCTTGCTTATCGTCACAGATGACAGTAAGAAGGAACTGGCGGAAGCACTCTATGCAGCTGGCAGATCAATCGGATCTGAAACATTGCTGCTTGTTATGCAAGATAGGGAGAAGTCCGGTCAGGAACCGCCGAGCGGTGTGACAGAAGCAATGAAGCATTGTGATGTGGCTGTTTGTATTACGGAGCATTCCATCACACATACACAGGCAAAAAAGGATGCAGTAGCAGCTGGAGTTCGCGTGGCGACGATGCCTGGTATTACATATGATATGTTTTTGGAAGGCGCAATAAGTGCAGATTACGATACAGTTGAAAAAATGACCTTTGAGGTAACGGAAAAATTGAGCCAATCAAAGCAAGTAATAATCAGAAAAGATGGGGAAGAGCTAAGCTTCTCTATCCAAGGCCGCAGCGGCGTACCAAGTACCGGTATCTACCGGGAAAAAGGACAATCCGGAAACCTGCCTTCTGGTGAAGCATTCATTGCGCCCTTGGAAGGTACAGCTTCAGGACGTATATGGATCGATGGCTCAATTTCTGGTTTAGGCAAGCTGGATGAACCGATTCTCCTTACAATGGAAGAAGGAAGTTTGACAGCTGCTACCGGCAGGCAAGGAGAGATGCTGCTGCAAATGCTTGGGAATGGTGATGGCCGCAATGTAGCTGAATTCGGTGTCGGTACGAATGAAAAAGCCCGAATCACTGGCAACGTCCTGGAGGATGAGAAAGTTTATGGGACGATTCACATCGCTTTTGGCAGCAATAACACCTTTGGAGGCACGATAGCTGCTGGTGTCCATATCGATTGCGTTGTGAAAGCTCCGACAGTTTATTTGGATGATGCATTACTTTTGGAAGAAGGATACATGAAGCGCAGCTAATGCTGCGCTTCTTAGCATATCGCACAATAAAAGCGCTTACATTTTGTGCAAGTGACAAATGGAATTTAAAGACGAAACAAGGTAAAGTAAAGATATATAAAAGGAGGCGCTTACATTGGCTAAAATACAGTTGAAGAATATCCAGAAAGTCTATGATAAGAACGTTATGGCAGTTGAAGATTTCAACTTAGAGATAGATGACAAAGAATTCATCGTTTTCGTTGGTCCCTCCGGTTGCGGGAAATCAACGACTTTACGTATGATTGCTGGTCTGGAAGAAATCTCAGGCGGTGACTTCTATATGGACGGAGAAAAAATGAACGATATTCCGCCAAAGGATAGAGATATTGCAATGGTATTCCAAAACTATGCGCTGTATCCTCATATGAACGTATACAATAATATGGCATTTGGTCTAAAGCTGCGTAAATTCAAAAAGGATGAAATTGATAAGCGTGTCCAGGAGGCTAGCCGGATTCTTGGTTTGACAGACTACTTAAACAGGAAGCCGAAAGCCCTTTCCGGTGGTCAGCGTCAGCGGGTGGCACTTGGACGTGCGATTGTACGTGATGCGAAAGTATTCCTCATGGATGAGCCGCTTTCCAACTTGGATGCGAAGCTGCGGGTACAGATGCGAGCAGAAATCCAGAAGCTGCATCAACGCTTGCAGACTACCACTATCTACGTAACACATGACCAGACAGAAGCGATGACGATGGCAAGCCGCCTTGTTGTCATGAAAGACGGCATCATCCAACAGGTAGGTGCACCGAAGGACGTTTATGATAATCCAAATAACATGTTCGTAGGCGGCTTCATCGGTTCTCCATCTATGAACTTCCTCAACGTGACGATCCAGGAGGGCAAAGCAAAGCTTGGAGATGTTACATTCCAGCTTCCGCCGGCTAAAAAGAAAATGCTGCAGGAAGCAGGCTATGGCAACGGAGAGGTCGTGATGGGAATCAGGCCGGAGCATATCCACGATGCAGATTATGAAGAAAGCCTCGCCCATGCTCATGAAGTGGAAGCAACAATCGATGTAGTCGAATTGATGGGTGCTGAGAGCTTCCTTTACGCAGACATGGCTGGCCAGGAATTCGTTGCTCGTGTTGATGCCCGTTCGGATATCAAGGGCAAGGATAAGCGGACGCTATTGTTCGATATGGAGCAAGTACATTTCTTCGATAAAGAGTCAGAAGCCCGAATTACCGAAGCAAACGCTGCTTCACAAGTATCCTGATATGTAGACTGTGCCCAATTGGGTACAGTCTTTTTTTATGGTAAGATTATCTAAATTAAATACAGGGGAGGGGTTTGATGGACAAAAGATTTCCTATCGGTCAGTTTCAACAGGAAGGCACTATATCGGAGGAGCAAATAAAGCGGTGGATAGAGGAAATAAGTCAGCTGCCAGAGCAGGTCATATCGCTAGTGAAGGGGCTGTCGGAATCAGAACTTCTGCATACATATCGGGAAGGCGGCTGGAATATTAAACAGCTTGTACATCATGTAGCTGACAGTCATCTCAATTCCTTCATCCGTTTCAAATTGGCGTTGACAGAAGAAAGTCCAATCATTAAGCCATACGAAGAAGCAGAATGGGCCAAACTGCCAGACTATGACATGCCTCCACAAACTGCTTTGGACCTGCTTGCATCCATACATCGTAAATGGGTTGTTCTGTTGCGCGCGCTTACTGCTGAACAGCTGGAGCGAACATTCCAGCATCCGGAATCAGGTGAAGTAAGCTTGAAGGAGAATATCGGAATATATGCTTGGCATGGCAAACATCATTTGGCTCATATTCGCTTGGCGCTGGAAAGCCAGGACTAACCATGGAAGAGTATCCTACACGGATACTCTTTTTTAATGAACGGGGTTTTACTTCGGGATCAGTAAGGAAATAACTAGTAGATAGATGAAGGAGTGGATGACGGGATGGACGCATCTTTGAATGGGAAAGTAGCGGTTGTGACTGGAGCTGGATCTGGTATCGGAAAGGCAGCTGCAATTATGCTCGCTGAAAAAGGTGTTCAGGTAGGGCTGTTTGATATGGACGCTTCTGCTGTAGAGAAAACAGCAGCCGAAATCAAGACTGCTGGAGGTGCGGCGATAGCAGCTAAAGTCGACGTAGCAGATAGCATGCAGCTGCAACAGGCGTACATGCAAGTGCTTAAAAAGTTCGGACAACTGGACATCGTTTTTGCAAATGCGGGTATCAATGGAACACTTTCTCCTATTGAACATTTACCTGAAGAAGATTGGGACAAGACGCTTGGAACGAATGCGAAGGGGACATTCTTGACGGTCAAGTTCGCTATCCCTTACATGAAAAGCAATGGCGGAAGTATTATCATCACAAGTTCGATAAATGGCAATCGTACGTTCTCGGGTTTCGGGATGAGTGCGTATAGTGCCTCAAAAGCAGCAGAAACTGCCTTCGGTAAAATGGCTGCATTAGAATTATCAGCTTATCGAATTAGAGTAAATGTCATTTGCCCAGGTGGAATCGAAACGAATATTGAAAAACGGACGAAGAAGGATGAGGAGCATCTGGCAGAAGTGACGATTCCTAAAATCTTTCCCAAAGGTCAGCACCCATTAAAAGGAGAGCCTGGAAAACCAGAGGACGTAGCTTCTATTGTCTGCTTTCTGGCATCGGATGCTTCCGGTCATATGTCAGGGAGCGTTCTTTATGCGGATGGCGCAGAAACATTGCTATAGGTGCAGTTTAATTAATAGGAGGCAAGTAAATGTATGATGTAATTATTGTAGGCGGCGGAATTGCAGGTATTCAAGCTGCAATCCAGTTCGGCAGATACAAGCGAGATGTACTAGTTTTGGATAAGCGAAATGATGGAAGATCGCATTGGTGTAAAAGCTACCACAATTTGATCGGCTGGCCAGAGGGTGTTTCAGGAAATCATTTGCTTGAGCTTGGCAGGAAGCAGATCGACTCGTATGGCTGTATAAAGATCGAACAGCAGGAAGCAGTAGAAGTGGAGAAGTGGAAGGAAGGCTTCACAGTCAAAACAGCAGACGGGCATACGCATGATACAAAACTTCTGTTGTTTTCCACTGGAATAACAGATCGGATACCAATCAAAGAACTGTATCCGCTGCTTGGCACAGATGTGTATGTGTGCCCAGATTGCGATGGATACGAAATCAGCGGAAAGCGGACTGTTATAGCTGGTACAGGAGAAGCAGGGGCTCATTTAGCCATTATGCTCTCTTACTGGTCAAACGATATTGTCTTTGTGAATCACGAGCAGGAGCCCGTGTCCGAGGAAACGTTCGAGGAATTGAAAAAGAACTCAATCGAATACTATGATCAGCCGATTCAGGAAGTCGTACTAGACGAAGAGGATCAATTGGAAGGTTTTATAGTAAATGGTGAAAAGCTGTGGGCGGAAAAAGCTTTTGTCGCCTTCGGTAAAAATCGAGTGAACAGCAAGCTGGCAGAATCACTTGGTGTGGAGCTTCATAAGAACAAGCATATCGAAAATAATCCCCGCACTAAGGAAACAAATGTAGAAGGTGTCTGGGCTGCCGGAGATGTGACGGTACATTCCGAGCAGGTGAGCATCGCAATGGGTGATGGCATGCAGGCAGCTATTTGGATGCAAAAGCGTTTATTGAAGACAAAATGAAAAGATTGATCATAACGTGCCTGATTACAGATTTAATCTGTGGTCAGGTTTTTTCATGCGTTAATCATATACATCCGCTATAATGTGAATTATCTAGCTTAGATCAAGCATGCATGTGTTATAGGCATTTCTTCACTTCTGATGTTCAGTGCTTCAAAGCATGGTTTTCTTTAAAACAGCATATAAAAGGAGTGTAATAAAGTGAAGTTTTCTATTTATTCAGTAATGACTCCGGATATCACGCCTGAAACATTGATTGCCTATTTGAAAGACACCAACTACACAGCTGTAGAGTGGCGGTTCAGTGAAACACCGGCTGACTTTAAAAGTGAAGAACCGAGTTATTGGAGGAATAACCTGTGTACAATTTCCCCCTCGATAACGGACTATGACATACAAGTTTTAAAAGATAAAGCAGAAGATAGCGGCATTAACATGTTAAGTGTACTTCCATACTTAACTGCTGGTGACTTGGAGTCAACAGAACTCGCGCTGCAGGCTGCTAAAAAACTAGGTGCTTCCACTATCCGTGTTGGGATTCCTGTTTATAATCGTTCCCAGCACTATAAAGAGTTATTTAATTCTGCGTTAAGGTATTTAAATGAAGTTGAGCAGATGTGTAAACATTATAAAGTAAAAGGATTAGTAGAGACACATCACCACACAATTGCACCTAGCGCAAGTATGGCATATCAGTTAGTTTGTTCATATGATCCTGATAACATCGGAGTTCTGTATGATCCCGGTAATATGGTGCACGAAGGTTATGAGAATTACAGAATGGGGCTAGAATTGTTAGGCGATTATCTTGCACATGTACATGTTAAAAATGCAATCTGGCAGAGGGGACAAACACACACGGATGGAACTGTTGATTGGTCCGTGCAGTGGGCACCAATCGAAAAAGGAGCTGTGAATTGGAAACAAGTACTTCTTGATCTAAAAGCAGTTGGGTATGATGGGTATGTCGGTATGGAGGATTTTAGTGCATCCATGCCTACAGTAAAATCGATCAAACACAACATTGAAACAGTTCAACGATTCGTTGCGGAGAGTGATAGTGCTTACTAATTGAGTGGCAGGAACTATTCTGCCAGTCTAACATGAAAGAGTAATAAAGATGGAAAAAGGTTTGTATATTATGGATCTTATATTCTGGAACTTCCACATGTTGATTCGGGCTTGTGTAAAGGCATGCAGAGGTTTTGAATATATTTATCGTTAATTTGAGATGCATTATGAAGTTAATGAAATATATAGCGTAAAAAAGAGAGTCTATCCGTTCAGAATGGAACGGATAGACTCTCTTTTTGGTCACGCTTTATGCTCTGTCTTTTTGTTGGTTATATTTTTCAATTGCTTTTGCAACTAGTTCACTGTCTTTAGGCTGCCCGCTAATATGTGACAGCGTTGAAGCAGCTCCTTCAGACTTAATGCGTTCCTGCAATTCTTTCGCTTCATCGTCGTCTTCTGGATCGAATTCCAATGCATAAGCGATAGTAGTAAGCAGCGCATCAGCTGATTTGCCTTGCTCTAACAATGATTGTGCTGGATAGACTAATCTATCCTTCGGACCAAGCTTGCGGATAGGGCCACGACCCACGCGTGTTACCAAATCGGAAATATACGGATTCTGGTAACGCTGAAGGATCTTTGTAATGTAGTGAGTAAGGTCTTCTTCCTCAAAGTCCCATTTTTCCTGCAATAAGGAGCTAGTTTCTTCTAGTGCCTGTTTAGCCAGATTCAGAATCTCTTCATCATTAATAGCATCAATGATGGTGTCATAGCCTTTGGCATATCCTGCATAAGCAATAGCAGCATGACCTGTATTAACTGTCAGAAGCTTCCTTTCAATATAAGGCTCCAGATTATCAACAAAGGTAATTGCTTTGATGTCTGGTAGTTCGCCCTGCCAGTTTTTCTTTTCCACAACCCATTCGAAGTAAGGTTCTACCTGGACTGTCAGCAAATCCTGCTGCTCCTGTATCGGAACAATCCGATCTACAGCAGCATCGCAGAATGCTGTATAGCTTTCTACATTTTCCATGTCCTGCTCATCGATGTGAGAGATGACGAACTCGCGTAGCTGGCTGGAGCCGCGGATCATATTCTCACATGCAATAACATGGACCGGTTTAGGCTGTTTTGCACGCTGAACAAGTCCCTTGGCAATTACAGGTGCAACATGAGGTAGGATAGATGGACCTACCGCAGTTGTAACAAGATCAGCTTCTGCAATTGCTTTGATGACTGCTTCTTCTTCTGTGGCACTATTCAAACCCGTAACACCGGTTATCGTTTCAGAATGTGCTTCTTCCTGTGCGTAGACGACTTCATATTGCTGCTTTTCTTTCAAAGCAGAGATGATGTCACTGTTTACATCAGCAAAAGTAACATGTACATCGGCGTGAGAAAGAAGGGCACCGATAAATCCTCTGCCGATATTGCCGGCACCAATGTGTACGCTCTTCATTACGCATCAACCTCAGAGAACATATCAATGATCTCTTGCTTGCTTGTTGCATTCACAAGCTTTTCGATGTTTTCCTCTTCTGAGCAAACGATAGCAATTTGCGAAAGGATATCCAAATGTTCATTGTTTTTACCGGCAATACCAAAAACAAGCTTTACTTCATTGCCATCGAATGTAACGCCTTCTGGTGCTTGGATGATAGAGATACCGGAAGCGATGACCTCGCCCTTAGCATCTTCTGTACCATGCGGGATAGCTACGAAATTACCCATATAAGTTGACGTTAATGCTTCTCGTTCGATCATCTTATCCACGTATGTTGCATTAACATAGCCATTATCCACAAGAATTTGGCCGGCTTTCCGGATAGCATCTTCCTGATTGTCCAATTTTGTGTTCATTAAAATATTAGCTTCTTGTAATACTTCCATGATTACCCTCCTAAATGATCTGTGAATTGTTGGATGTGGGCAGTGAGCAGCTGCGCCAATTCCTTGCTGAGTGCCTCATGATCCGCAGAACGAATCATGTGCTGAATATGCTCTTCTAATATTAGAATACTGATCTTACTAAACAGGTCGTAACAGCTCAAAGGCAAATTGTCCGGTGCAGCAAGGATGAAGAGACGGTCAGCCTCCATCACTTGATTGTCCATCCCCTTGATTATGATAGGGGAGGATAGCGCCATCATCCAAAATGCAGGCTGTTCGATTTCTGTGCTACGGCTGTGATACAAAGCCATTCTTGTATCAGGGATACCCATTCCTCCGAGCTCATCCCGTTGTCTGAGAAGGGAAGCAAGTGTTCCGTATTTTTTTATGACAGCGTGTTCAGCTGCAAGTTGATCGATATGAGCGAACAAATCTGTCTGCAATTGATATGTTCCATCAATCATAAAGTTATTCCATAAGGTGCGGCTCACCGCTGTCAATGTCTGCAATTCTTTTAGTTTTGAATCGAGAGCTGAAACTGTCGGAAATGCTGCTGGTATCTCTTTTACAGGTGCTGCCTGCTTTCTTTTTTTATAGATAGTCGGGAGTTCCTGTTGAATAAATGCATCCACCCGTTTGACATCCGGTCCAGGCAACAGTGGATTGACAAGCAAATAC
The DNA here is from genome assembly GCF_902497585.1 of Terribacillus sp. AE2B 122. Classification (NCBI taxonomy): domain Bacteria; kingdom Bacillati; phylum Bacillota; class Bacilli; order Caryophanales; family Bacillaceae; genus Terribacillus; species Terribacillus sp. AE2B 122. The sequence goes on from NZ_LR700943.1 coordinate 124,166, forward strand.
TGGCGGTGGAATTGATCAAGGCTGATTGTTGATATAAGTAAATCAAAACTTTCCAATTCCATGTCCTTCAACTCTAGGAAGGATGACAGCGACACCTGCGTGATCTCGGGGAATTCATTCTGCAGCCTGCTGGCAAGCATCTTAGAAGTACCGATTCCGCTTGCGCAAACGACTAAGGCATGCAAACGTTGTCTGCTGCGCTGCCGCTCTCTTGCAGAAGCGAAGTGCAGTGCCAGAAAGGCAACCTCTCCCTGTCCGAAACGAAAAGTTGGAAACACAGTTTCAAGGGCTTGCCGGACAGCTGAGACAACTTCTTGATAATCCTGTTCAATCTTCTCTGTAAGCGGATTGTATGTTTGAATTCCTTCTCTTGCCCGGCTGATTGCTGGTTCGATATGGGCAAGCAACCCAGCGGTAAAAGTTTCATCCTTTTCCAGCTGCGGCAGCTGTATCGCAGCAGCAACCAGCTGGATGAAAGCTTGTACTTGCAGCTCGAATAGCGGGTCAGAACGATGTGTTGTTTCGTTCCGCTTCGCTCCTTGGATCTGAACAGCAATATAACCGATCTCCGAGGCTGAAAACGTAACAGAGAAGGTAGTTTCCAATTCCCTGCTGAGTGCGGTGGCAATCGTATATTCTTCCGTTTTTTGTAAAGATTCCAGTAAAGGCGGGGATAGGGTGACGAATTTAGCCTGCTTTATTCTTTGGATCGTAATACTGATATACGTAATAAGCGCGACATAAGCATTATCTGCAATGGAATAAGATAGCTTGGTTAAATGATCCATTACGTATTTTTCCACCATTGTCATACGCTGATTCTTAATGATATTTTGAAGGAACTGATGCAAATTCTGTTCCTCATGATCATTGGTAAACGTATAAATAGATGCTTGATCCAGCTGCTCCATCATGAGCTGAACGAGTACCTTCCTTTTTTCGTTCTCTTCACCATCGAGCTCAACTCCAACACCGCGGCGCCTTATGATGGACAGCGAATAATCGGCTAGCCTGGCTTCCAATGCATCCAAATAAACGGATAAGGCCGTCTTCGATAATTGCACTTCATTTGCCAAATAAGCTACTTTAACAGGTTCACTAGCTTCAACCAGTAAATAAAGCAAATGGAGCAGCCGCTCTTCCTGGGTCGTATCTACCTCGACCGCATCACGCAGCTGCTCTTGCAATGCTTCCATCTGATCCCTTTCTCCTTCAACCCGAATACCAGATCCAGTAACGCGCAGCAGGGACAGCTTATTCTCAGCAAGTGTTCGTTCCACTTGCTTCAATTCCCGGTGAATAGTTCGAGAGCTGACATGTAATAGCTCTGCCAGCTCTCGAATGGAGATGAATTGGTTTCTGGACCGCAGCAATTGCAGGATTATTCTTCTTTCTCTGCTGCTCACCATTTCCAAATCAATCACTCCTTACTTATTGATGCTTCTTAAGGTTCTCGATCAGTTCTGCGTACCTCGGACTGTTCAAGAAGTTTTCCACTGAGATATGCTCAGCGTCCGGACGTTTGTTGCGGGCACGGTCCGTCAGATTCTTCTGTGTGATGACGATGTCAGCATCATTCTGGATATTGGAGATGGCTGCATTATCAACCTTGATTTCGGTCAAGCCAGCATCCTTCATTTTCTTACGTAGAAGGGAAGCTCCCATTGCGCTTGATCCCATTCCGGCATCACAGGCGAATGTAATTTTGTTTACATTGCTGTAGTCGAAAGAACCGTTGTTATTGTCTTCTTGCTGTGCATTTGTATCGAGTGTTTCTGCGGCCTCATCTGTCGCGCCGCCAGATTGGTTAATACCAACTGCAGCTGCAGGTTTTGTGCCTTTCATTTCTTTAGACTTCGCAGTTGCTTCTTCGATATTCGTATCTGCGGCGATCGGGCTGCGTTTCAGGACGACAGCGGAGATTGCGAATGATACAGCAGTTGCACCGATGATACCGATTGCCAAGCCAAGGTAATCACTAGGGTTACCCATTAGGAAGATGGCGATAACGCTACCTGGTGAAGCTGGTGAGCGAAGACCAACATCCAATAGAGAGAATAGAAGAGTTCCTGTTACACCGCCGCCAATTGCAGCAACGATAAGGAAAGGCTTCATTAAGATATACGGGAAGTAGATTTCATGAATACCCCCGAAGAAATGGATGATTGCTGCACCTGGTGAAGATGCTCTTGCGCTTCCTGTACCGAAAAACATGAAAGCAAGCAATATTCCGAGTCCCGGTCCTGGGTTTGCTTCAAGCAGGAATAGGATGGATTTTCCTACTTCAGCTGATTGTTCAATTCCAAGCGGTGTAAAGACACTATGGTTGATAGCGTTGTTCAAGAACAAAACTTTCGCTGGTTCAATCAAGACGTTTACAAGTGGCAGAAGACCAAGTCCAACGAGCCAGTCGACACCAGAAGCCAATACATTTGTTAAACCTTCAAGAAGCGGACCTACAAAATAGATTGCACCAATAGCGAGTGCACCGCCGATGATACCGGCAGAGAAGTTATTGACAAGCATTTCGAAACCGGAACGTACTTTAGAACCGACATACTGATCAAACAATTTGATGGCATATCCGCCGAGCGGACCCATTGCCATTGCTCCAAGGAACATCGGAGTATCCGGTGAACCTACAATTGCCCCCATGGTGACAATGGCTCCGACAACCCCGCCTCGGAAATCGTGTACGAGACGTCCGCCAGTGAAACCGATCAATAGTGGTAATAGATAAGTTATGGACGGGCTTACAATTTGTGCGATTGTTTCATTTGGAAACCATCCGTCAGGAATGAATAAAGCGGTAATAAGACCCCAAGCAATAAATGCACCGATGTTTGGCATAACCATGCTGCTCAAATATGAGCCAAACTTTTGAACACGAGCGCGGACACTGGCTTTTTCCTGTGCCATGCTTTTTCCCCCTTTTATATGTGAAAAATAATGAATAAAGTAGTGCTTGCTTCTATCTTACGTGTTATGTATGCGATTTCACAACAGAAACAAACACCACCTTTGTCACGTGTCTTCCTGCCAACTGTGTCTAATGCAATGTTTTTAGCTTAGGTAAATGGCCGCAGAATATACTGTCGAATACAATTATGACACTTTTGTTACTGTTTACCTTCTCTACTGGAAAAGAAACGTAAAGTTTATGAAAAAGCATACAGATTTTATAATTGCATCCGATATTAATGGTAATCAAACTTTTTTAGGAGAATGGAATATATGGATAAATCATCAATCATTGGTGTTATATTGGGCTTGGTTGCCGTCGGAGTCGGTATGGTATTGAAGGGTGTAAGTCCTGCAGCACTTATTAACCCAGCTGCCATACTAATAATCATTGTCGGAACAGCAGCTTCTGTTGTACTGGCATTCCCGGGAAATGAATTGAAGCGATTCCCTAAGCTGCTTGGTGTTGTATTTAAGAATAAACAGGAATTCGATACGAAAGAGCTTGTCCGTATGTTCTCGGAATGGTCGCAGATCAGCCGGAAAGAGGGACTGCTGGCATTGGAGAACAGTGCTCGTGATGTAGAAGATGACTTTCTTCGGAACGGTTTAAGCATGGCAGTTGATGGAGAATCACCTGAATATATTCGTAATGTCTTAAATGAAGAGGTCGATGCGCTGGAAGATCGGCATGCGATTGGTGCATCCATTTTCACACAGGCTGGAACTTACGCACCGTCATTAGGCGTTTTGGGAGCTGTTATCGGTCTTATTGCAGCACTTGGTGACATTTCTGATATCGATAAGTTAAGTCACGCTATTGCTGCTGCATTTGTTGCAACATTAATGGGGATTTTCACAGGTTATGTCATCTGTCACCCGATCGCTAACAAATTAAAACGGAAAACACAGCAGGAAGTGCAGCACAAGCTGCTAATGGTGGAAGGCATCCTTTCTATCCTGGAAGGTGAAACACCGCGAATGCTCGAACAAAAGCTGCTCGCTTACTTGCCAAGTAAGGAAAAAGCTGAGTTTGCTGAGGCTGAAGAAGAGGAAGTGGCAGTATGAGCCGGAAGCGCAAGCACAAAAAGCATGAAGAACATGTGGACGAATCCTGGCTGCTTCCGTATGCCGATCTTCTGACCCTGCTGCTGGCGCTTTTCATTGTCTTGTTTGCTACCAGCTCAATCGATGCGCAGAAGTTCGCTAAGATATCTGACTCTTTCAGTAGTATCTTGCATGGCGGAGAAGGATTATTGGAATCCAATACAAGCATGACCCCAGGAAACGAGACTAGTTCAACTGTTATCGATCAGAATAATGAAGAAGAAAAGAAAGAGGAGACAGTCGCATCTGAAGAGGCTGATAAAGAGAAAGCTAATGAAGCAGACTTGGAAGCAGCCGAACAAGAAGAGCTAAAGAAAATCCAGGAGAAAATCGAGACATACATCAAGGATAAAGATCTGAGTGATAAGTTTTCAACTGCATTGACAGATGAAGGCTTGCTGCTGACGATCAACGACAATGTCTTGTTCAATTCAGGCAGCAGTGAGGTCAGTGTAAGTGATGAAGAGATTGCAAGAGAAATCTCAGACTTGCTAGTGATGAATCCGCCGCGAGAAGTAATAATCAGTGGCCACACAGATGATGTGCCGATCAGTACATCATCGTATAATTCCAACTGGGAGCTCAGTGTGATGCGTTCTGTCAATTTTATGAAAGTCGTATTAGAAAACACGGAGCTTGACCCGCGCTGGTTCAGTGCAAAAGGGTACGGAGAGTACAAGCCGATCGCTTCAAACGATACAGCAGAAGGCAGGGAAAAGAACCGCCGAGTGGAAGTGTTGATTTTGCCTCGAGAAGCTGAAACAGAGTAACAGTCCTTTAAGGGCTGTTATTTTTAGTATGGAATGAAAATGCTTACATAAGAATATGGAAATAAGGTAGGATTGAGTTAGGTAAATTTGTGAAATACTAGATATAGTTAGGAAAGAACGGAGGAATTCGAATGATTACGAAAGAGTCATTACCGCAGCAGGTGAGTGAAGCGGCTGAGCACAATCGGCAGCAGGATGATGAACGTATGGATGTTTGTCCTGCTGTCTGCAAGGATAATCATATACCGGTGCATTATTATTTTACATTTATGCCAAGCAATGAACGGCTGCTTGTTGCAGAAGACGGCAGGGTACCTGCACAGCATGAAGTGGAGGACCTTGCCGCGCGTTATTATAGTTATATGACCAGCGTACAGATGATACGGAGGTTGACTTCTGATAATGGAGTCAAATTGACGGATAAGCGCTATCATTCTTTTCGCCAGCTGCTGGAGGCTGTGGAGAAGAATGTTATACATTTGGCTACGGATATCATTAAGCAGGCGTTCTCCAGATTTTTTGAGCTATTGGATACAATTCGGCAGGAGCAGCAGACCATACTGAAGCATACAGCGGAAGCCGATAAGCTGATGAACGATACAATCAGCAAGGGAACATTCACGACTGCAGAGCAGGAAGTGATGGAACAGCATGTGAATAAGATCGTTCAGGCACAATTTGCGATTGCACAGAAGAAAGAGGAGACAGCAGCCAGTCAGGCAGAAGTATTTGAATTCTTCAAAGAAGAAATGTGGCTCGATCTGAAGCTGATGACTTATTATGTAAGACTGCGAGTCCTGAGGAAAGAATTATGGAGTGAAGAAGAATCTTATATGCAAAATCCTGACAATCCAGCATTGGTGCCGGAGAGCCAGGATGAGCAATTTAAAGCATTTATTAAGCAGAAGCTGCGTAATGAAAAGAAAGTACTAACTTAAAGGTAAAGGTATAGCTCGCGGTTCACGTTTATCGAATTGGCAGATATGCGTGAAACCGCATTGTCTGGCAATTTGTGCAGCCTCTTTTATACCTGCTCCGACTGTTTCTGCTTTATGAGAATCCGAGCCAAGTGTCAGGATTTTTCCGCCTAGATCATTGTATAGCGAAACGATCTGTGGTGTAGGCAGAGCCTCACTTAAGGAGCTCCGCAAACCGGATGTGTTAATTTCAATACCGATACCGCGCTGTATCGCTTTTTCTAATATCGCGGCAATTTGATCTCTATGTTGTTCGAATGTATAAACGTTATGTCCTTCTTGGACAGCATACCGCTTCATCAAATCGATGTGAGCAAGTACGTCGATATCGGCATCCGAAACGAGCTTGTACATTTCAGCGAAGTAGTCATCGTAGAAAGTGTCCTCATTCGCACGAAGATGAAGACGCAGCTTCTGGTTGCCGATATTATGAACAGATCCCATGATAAAATCAAAAGGAATCGAGCTGAGCTCTGTTTGGTACACATCCATCATCAGATGTGGTTCGCATAGCTCGATTCCCATTTTAATTGTAAGTTGGTTACCATAGGAATCCTGTGAGACTGTAATATCTTGCTGATATTTGGCGAAATCCATATGACCATATGTTGGTGCAGATGGATTTACGGAAAAATGCTCGGTGAAACAGATTTCTTTGATTCCTTTACTGATTGCTTGTTCACACACGTCCTGCATAACAGCTTTGGAATCGATTGAGTTATTCGTGTGATGATGGTAATCCATATACATAATCTCTAATCTGCCTTCTTTCCGTTCGTACTTATTAGGTTATCCACATGTGGATAACAACCCCGGAATAGTATAACAAATTTATTGTATATATGCGATACCAATTATATGAAACTAGTATTTATTATGCTTTCATTAATGAAAGGATGTAAGAGAAGAAAGCATCATGATCCACATCATGAACCAATTGAATTTCTTTCCCGTTTTTATCCTCATATGTACGTCCTTGTGATGGGCCATCAGCCTCTACACTGACATAAACAGGCTGTTTTTTAACTAAGGAGCTATTACCGACAGAAGCCGTCGTTAGTACATCCCATAGGTAATACGTTGAGTTTGTTTCGAAGTGAACGAGCGGCGGAACAGCAGCATAGCTTTGACCGACAAAATCGACACCTTCATGCTTGCGGTTGCGTGCCCATTCTTCGCGAATATCCACAGTAAGAGGAACTTGATTTGTACTCTCCAATGCTACCATATCAATTAGTATGTCACTTTTCCAAACAGTGTCCATCGCTTCCGGATCCCAGAAGGCATTCCATTCCGCTGTCCCATCATGCTCTGGTTCTTCCACATTACCTGTGGGAAGCAAAGTACCGCCCATCCATACAAGTTTTTCGATATGCTGCTCAATTGACGGATCCATTTCCAAAGCCCGTGCCAAATCAGTTAGCGGACCGATGAAAATGAGAGTCGTTTTCTCTTCTTGAGCTTTCAATTTATCTATTATATCCAAGTGGGCAGGTTTTTCAGCAACCTGTGTGCGCACTGGAAGATGTTCATTCAAAATTGGCAAAGCATCAACAAAGAAGGCATGCATACGCCAGTCTTTCGGAAACGGATTTTTACCTCGGGAAGTGGATGCAGCAATTTCGAGTGTGTCCGGATTACCGAATCGATCATTGATTTTTCGACTTGCTGACAGTGCAGGCTCCAAATAGCAATCTGCTGGAATAACAGAACAGCCGATGAGGCGCACATTCTCCATTTTTAGTAAGAGATATAGCGAAATCAGATCATCAACTCCGCCATCATGATTCAAATAGACGTTTTTCATTTTATGACTCCCTTTCTTCTATGCTGTCTGACTTTCTTACTATATCATAGAAAGAGAGAGTCAATTTTGAGTATTCGCATAAAAAGGAGAGGGTTTGAATGAAGCTAGTAGCTTATAAAGTTGGCAGAGACCTTAATCCGTATCGAATCGGAAGCAGAGTGGAAGGGCGTATTATCGACTTGCAGGAAGCATACAGGCATTATTTGCTGGCAGAGAGCGAGATAGATTTGGCGATGACAGTCGAGAGTTTGCTCCCAGCTGATCCGAATGCTTTCTACAGTATGGGGCCGCATGCAATGAAGCGTGCATTCCGAGCAGAGGCATTTGCGCTTGCACAAGGGCTGGAGGAGGTTCAGTACAGAGCAGAAGAAATCATACTCGGAGCCCCTGTGCCGAAACCCGGGAAAATCATTTGTGTAGGTTTGAATTATAAAGACCATATTGAAGAGATGGGACGGGAACTGCCAGAGTATCCAGTTCTTTTCGGTAAATTCGCTAATGCGGTATGTGCACATGATCAAGGTGTATACCATTCCAAGCTGACTGAGAAATTGGACTATGAAGGAGAACTCGCAGTAGTAATTGGGAGAAGAGCACAAGAGGTAACGGAGAGTGAGGCAATGGACTACATAGCAGGGTATACTGTTGCCAATGATGTGTCGGCACGTGACTTGCAGCGCCGAACTCCGCAATTCCTTCAAGGGAAGACTTTAGATCGAAGTGCTCCGATGGGACCGCATCTTGTCACTGCGGAAGAAATCGATGACGTATCCAATCTTGCAATTCGTACGTTTGTAAATGGAGAAAAACGACAGGATTCCAGTACAAAACATCTGATTTTTTCGGTACCTCATTTGGTGTCATTTATCTCAGGCATCATGACGTTGGATCCAGGCGATGTTATCATGACAGGAACACCAAATGGCGTTGGGTTCGCGATGGATCCGCCACAATTTTTAAAAGACGGAGATGTTGTTGAAATTGAGATTGAAGGAATCGGTCAGCTTCGAAACGCGATTATTCCGAAGCCAGCCCGAATCTAATAGAAAGAGGCTGGGACATAACTATATAACTCATACCTAAAGATGAGCAAGTATCAAATTGGGAGGATGAATCACCGCTCCGGAAAGCGAAGTATTCTGCCGGAGCGGGATTCATAATCGTATTGTGAATAAAAAATCCGAACGATGCAATGAGAAATTCGCATCGTTCGGATTTTTGTTTGGTCAAAACACTTTTGTCCCAGCCTCTTTTATTTATTGCTGATTTCCACAGGCAAGCCATTACTCAGGAATACATCCCGCATTGCCTTTTTCGCTTCTTCGGCATCTTCACCGTATATCTCTAAGCGGAAGAAATCAGATGTCAGTACACTATTGGAGAGCCCAAGCATACTTTTGGCATCTACCACTTTATTATCCATTACTAATACAATACTTGATTTGAACTGGTTTGCAGTCTGATTAATATCTACTGCAGCATGGATGAGTGTTTTCTTTGATCGCATAAATCATTCTCCTTTGTCTCCATTTGCCATACCAAATTTTACATCAGTAGCAGAAAAGTGCAAGATTAACTTGTTGATAGCGCTTACAAATATTCTTGATTGCAGTATAACATATTGTACAGCGAGTGCAATAATTTTAATAAGCATATGCAAGAAAGCGCACAACAGTTGCGCATTCTCTATTAAAATAGTCGAAGTTGTTTTCGCTCTGGTGGAACAGCTTCAAACAAAACATTTATTGATTCGTCCGCCGCCGTTATTAGTTTTTATTTACCTTTCTCAAAGGCGTATACTTCCGTATCATAAAATATCCCCTAAAGTTTGTCATGGGCAAAGCTGTCTCTTCTTTATAAAACTGCTTATTGTCTTGCTGACCAAATCAGATAGTTCTGTATAAAGACTTCATTTTACATGTTCTCATCCTCTGAATAAAAGATATAAATAAATAACTGTCCCTAATAAAAAAGAAAATTATCCCCAAAAATCAATGTATCTAGAGGAGGCTACAAGTTTATAATTTTCCTCTTACCTATTGAATAAAAATACACATTGAAGTATAATTACTAACTAATTCGTACTTGTTTATAGGAGGTTACGTTCGTGAAAGTCGCAATAATAGGCGGTACAGGTTATGGTGCGGTAGAATTACTCAGGCTTTTGCATATACATCCATATGCAGAAGTGAAAGCAATTATATCCCATTCCAACGCAGGGAATTCATTGACAGCATTGTATCCGCATACGGATGGGTTTGTAGAAGGAACTATGGAAACTTTTGATATGGAAGTCTTGAAAGAACAAGTGGACTTTGCATTTTTCGCTGCTCCTCCTGGGGTGAGCAGAGATCTTCTTCCGGAGCTTGCAGAAGCAGGTATCCGCTGTGTGGATTTAGCAGGCGATTTCCGCTTGAAGGATCCAGCAGTCTACAAGGAATGGTATAAGCTTGACGCTGCATCAGCTGATCTGTTGGAAAGAGCGGTTTACGGACTGCCTGAGCTGAATGGTGAAGAGATTGCGAGGGCTTCTTTTGTTGCTAACCCTGGTTGTTATCCGACAGCTACATTGCTCGGTCTGTTGCCGGCAGTACATAATGGTCTGATTGATCCATCTTCCATTATCATTGATGCTAAATCGGGTCTTTCCGGAGCTGGCAAGTCTTTGAGTACGGTAACGCATTATAGTGAGATAAATGAAAATGTGAAAGCTTATAAGTTAGGCGCACATAAGCACATCCCGGAGATAGAACAAGTTCTAGCAGGAGTAGGCGGTACACAGCAGGCTGTCACCTTTTCCACACAGCTTGTTCCGATGACGAGGGGAATTCTCGCAACCATTTATGCAGATCTTAAAACGGACTTATCAGAAGCTGAATTATTAGAATCATATGAAAATTATTATAATGCACACCCATTTGTACGAATCAGATCACAAGGAGAATGGCCGGCGACAAAAGAAGTAGCTACAAGCAATTTCTGTGATATCGGATTGCATGTGGATAAGCGGACAAACAGGCTGACTATCGTATCGGTAATTGACAACCTGGTAAAAGGAGCGGCAGGTCAAGCTATTCAGAATATGAATATCATGCAAGGCTGGGAGCAGACTGCAGGATTATGGATGCTGCCGGTTTATCCATAAAGGAGAGGGATCAAATGATAAAGACAGAACAGGCGATATATACAGTTATTGAAAACGGCAATATCACCAGTCCAAACGGATTCCAGGCTGGCGGTGTCGCAATTGGTCTCCGCAAGCATAACAAGCTTGATATGGGATGGGTCTATTCAGAAGTGCCAGCAGCCGCTGCTGGAGTATATACATTGAATTCTTTTCGGGCAGCTCCGCTTCTTGTGACAGAAGAAAGTATTCAGCAAGAGGGGAAGCTCCAGGCAATTGTAGTAAATAGCGCCAATGCGAATGCATGTACCGGAGAAGAGGGTTTGGCAAATGCTTATGCGATGCGCAAAGCTTTCTCAGACCAGCTCGGGATTCAAGTGCAGCATGCGGCGGTAGCATCAACTGGACTGATTGGTGTCCAGCTGCCGATGGATAAGATAATGTCGGGGATTCATTCGATTTCTGGAGAAGGCAAGGCAGAGGATTTCGCTCAGGCCATCTTGACAACAGATACATGTACAAAACAAATTGCAGTCAGTGTAGAAATTGATGGGGTACCAATCACGATTGGCGGAGCCGCAAAAGGATCTGGCATGATTCATCCGAATATGGCCACTATGTTAGCCTTTGTGACAACGGACGCTGTTATTTCAGCTGGTGTACTGGAGAATCAGCTGCGGAAGACGACGGATAAATCCTACAATATGATCACAGTAGACGGAGATACGAGCACAAATGATATGGTGCTTGTTCTGGCAAATGGAAAAGCAGGAAACAAGGAGCTAAATCCAAATCATCCGGAATGGGACAAATTCTGCGCTGCTTTCCAGTATGTTTCACAGGAATTAGCAAAGAAAATCGCCCGTGACGGGGAAGGTGCGACAAAGCTAGTTGAAGTTCGTGTAAAGCAGGCGCAATCATCAGAAGAGGCACGAAAGATCGGGAAGTCGGTCGTTGCTTCCAGTCTAGTGAAAGCGGCAGTTTATGGAGCGGATCCGAATTGGGGCCGAATCATTACTGCAGCGGGTTACAGCGGTGCAGCCTTCTCTCCTGAGAAAATTTCAGTTTGGCTCGGAGATGTATTGGTTGTACAGGAAGGCACACCCGCATTATTTGATGAGACGGAAGCTAGCGAACACCTGAAGCAGGACAATGTTGTAATCACGATCGATTTGCAGGAAGGAACCGGGGAAGCCACTGCCTGGGGCTGTGATCTGTCATACGATTACGTCAAAATCAATGCTTCTTACCGGACGTGAAGGGGGCAGTGGAATGAAATTTCTTATTATAAAATGCGGCGGCAGTATTATCGACCAGCTGCCGGATAATTTCTATGATAATATCGCTGATATTCAAAAGCAGGGTGATTGGAAACCTGTCATCGTCCATGGAGGCGGTAAGCTGATCAATGAACTGCTGGAACAAACAGGCGTGAAGACGGAATTCGTCGATGGCCTGCGGGTGACAACCGAAGAGGTGCTTGATGTTGTTGAGATGGCGCTTAGCGGAGCTGTGAATAAGTTTCTTGTCCGTAAGCTGATGAGCAGAACGGATGCGTATGGTGTCAGCGGTCTTGACGGCAAGCTGCTTTATGCAGAACCTGTTGCGAATGCAGATAAACTCGGACTTGTCGGTAATGTGACAGAAGTGAATACGGCGATTATCGAGCAAATTGTCTCACAAGACAACATCCCCGTCATTTCTCCGCTTGCTGGCGGTGAGGGCAATTCACGATTCAACATCAATGCCGATTTAGCGGCATCAGCTATCGCGCGAGCCTTGAATGCGGAGCTATGCTTTATAAGTGACATCCCGGGCATTTATCGGCAAGTGAATGAACAGAAGCAGATGCTAACGAATGTAACGGACAGTGAATTGAAGCAAATGATGGCTGAAGGGTTGATTAAGGATGGTATGATCCCGAAGGTTCGGGCAGCACTGGAAGCATTGGAGCATGGTGCTGGAAAAGTCACTATCGTCAACGGACTATCTGATGACAGTTTGCTGCAGTTAGTAGAAGGGAAAGTCGCTGGTACTACCATAACATTATCAGAGGAGGCACATCATGTCTGAAACGAATACAGCAGTATCTTCTGTCATGCCGACTTATAGCAGATTCCCGATCTCTATCGCAAAAGGAGAAGGGAGCTATGTCTGGGATGCTGACGGTAAGCAATACCTGGATTATACTGCAGGAATTGCTACTTGCAATTTAGGTCACGCTCCAGCAACAGTCAAGGAAGTAGTCAAGGAACAGCTGGACACCATTTGGCATTGTTCCAATCTATATCGTATACCAGTACAAGAGCAATTAGCGGAGCTTTTGACTGCCCATACTTTTGCTGATCAAGTATTTTTCGCCAATAGTGGTGCAGAGGCAAATGAAGCCGCAATCAAACTGGCACGCAGCTATGCCCAGAAGGTGAAAGGAACGACCGGCTTTGAGGTAGTTACTTTCAGTCAATCGTTCCATGGCCGTACATTAGCGACGTTGGCTGCAACTGGACAGGAAAAGATACAAAAGTATTTCGCACCGCTAGTGAAAGGTTTCCGCCATCTTCCTTATAATGATGTTGAAGCACTTGATGAGCTGATCGGTCCGGATACATGCGGTGTATTATTGGAGCTTGTCCAAGGAGAAGGCGGCGTTATCCCGGCTGATCCTTCCTGGGTAAAGGAAGTGGAGCAACTTTGTAAGGAGCACGATGTACTGTTTATGCTGGATGAAGTACAAACTGGAGTAGGACGCACCGGCACGCTTTATGCGTATGAGCAGTACGAGCTGGAACCGGATGTGCTGACAACCGCAAAAGGACTGGCTTCAGGTATTCCGATTGGGGCTATGCTGGCAACAGGTAAAGCAGCGGTGGCATTTGAAGCGGGCAGTCATGGCAGCACTTTCGGAGGCAATCCGGTTGCAGCAGCAGCTGGCAAGTCGACATTGGAAGTAATTGCGAATCCTCAATTTCTGGTTGAAGTACAAGAGACCGCTGACTATTTCCGCAGTGAGCTGGAGAACATCGCAGCTGCTTCAAGTGCATTTACCGATGTACGTGGAAAAGGACTCCTGCTTGGTCTTGGTACAACAGGTAAAGCAATTGACCTTGTCAATCAGGCACGGGATCTCGGCTTGCTCGTGCTAGTAGCAGGAGAGCATGTACTTCGGATATTGCCCCCGCTTAATACGAATAAAGCTGAAGTTGATTTCTGTATTGAAACATTGAAACAGATTGCTGGTGAATAAAGCTTCTCTCCACTCATACAATACATACGATTCCAATCATTTGGAATCGTATTTTTTTGTCAGAATTCCCTGTTGTAGAAACAAGATACAATCGTTAAGATAGAAGAATATTAGGAGGTTAGTCATGGCCGTACATTATCTAGAAAAAATCAAAGCTTTCCAGCAGCAGAATGAAAACAGATATCGGATCGTCATTTCCTGTCCTGATCAGCCGGGGATTGTTGCAGCGGTTTCTGAGTTTCTTTATAAACAGCAAGCAAATATTATGGAATCAAATCAATATACAACAGATCCTGATGGAGGAAGCTTCTTCCTTCGGATTGAATTCGAGTGCCAGCAAGATGGCGACACACAGCGGCAGTTGGAGCACGGCTTCCAGCAAATAGCGGACCATTTCAAAATGGATTGGCAGCTTGTGCGCGTACGGAATCTGAAGAAATTAGCGCTCTTCGTCTCAAAAGAGCTGCATTGCCTGCAGGAGATTCTTTGGGAATATGAAAGCGGACATCTCATGGCTGATCTTTCTGTGATCGTCAGCAATCATGAAGACGCGAGGGAACTGGCGGAATCCTACAATATACCTTTCTATCACATTCCTGCAAATAAAGATATCCGCCAGCAAGCAGAGCGTCAGCAGCTTGAGCTATTGGAACAATACAACATCGATACCGTCATTCTTGCAAGATACATGCAGATTCTGACACCTGGTTTCCTAGAGAATTATAAGAATAATATCATTAATATTCATCATAGCTTCCTCCCGGCCTTCATTGGCGCAAAACCATATGAGCGTGCCTTTGATCGCGGTGTGAAACTGATCGGGGCAACAAGTCATTATGTGACTTCTGATTTGGATGAAGGTCCAATCATCGAACAAGATATCCATCGGGTCAATCATAAGGATAAAGCGGAAGATTTGAAACGTGTCGGCCGTCTTGTCGAACGCAGTGTACTTATGCGGGCAATTAAATGGCATATAGATGATCGGGTAATTGTCTTCGGCAATAAAACGATCGTATTTTAAAGGGGGACTAGCTATGTCGCAGCAGCCGAGAATAACGATAATTGGCAGCCTCAATATGGATTTGACAGCCACTTCAAATAAACGCCCAGCAGCAGGGGAGACAATACTCGGCGAACGTTTCGAGACCTTTCCTGGCGGCAAGGGGGCCAATCAAGCCGTAGCTGCAGCGCGGCTTGGTGCAGATGTTACAATGATTGGCATGGTCGGTAAGGATCCTTTCGGGCATGAATTAACGCAGGTTCTCCGTCGGGAAGGTGTAGAAACAGAGCACATAGGAAGTGCCGACACATCATCTGGCGTTGCTGTCATTCAGGTAGTGGATGGAGATAACAGCATTACTGTTATTCCAGGAGCAAACTTTCAGCTGACGCCGGATTATATCGAGACAAAACGAGATGTTATCCAAAACAGTGATATTGTCCTCATTCAGCTTGAGATTCCGTTAGAGACAGTAGCGGCAGCTGCGAAGTGTTGTAAAGAGGTAAATGTGCCTTACATACTGAATCCAGCTCCAGCACAGTTACTTCCTGAAGAAATTATCAATCAGGCTGCTTACATCACGCCGAATGAATCGGAAGCGATGATTCTTTTTGAAGACATCAATGAGGCATTAAAGAAATTTCCCGATAAACTTGTTATAACAAAAGGTGAAGAAGGCGTTGTCTACAGTGGCGGCCATGTGGCAGCGTTCCCTGTGTTTGCAGTCGACACGACAGGTGCTGGCGACACATTCAATGCAGCACTCGGACTGAAGCTGGCAAGCGGCAGTTCGCTGTCAGAAGCTTGCAGCTATGCAAACGCAGCAGCCGCTCTGCAGATCGGATCACACGGCGCGCAAGCCGGAATGCCGACGGATGCTGAGGTCATCGCCTTCATGAGACAAAACAGAGAAAATCATTTATAATAAGAAACGCTTGTGTAAAAGTTTGCAAGGAGGAATACAAATGGCAGGAAGAAATCCTGAAGAAATGGAAGACGTAACATTGCTTGGCAACCAAAACAATGTCTACGATTTCGACTATAAACCCGAGGTTCTCGAAACCTTTGATAATAAACACACATACCGTGATTACTTCGTGAAATTCAACTGTCCGGAATTCACGACACTGTGTCCAATCACGAACCAGCCTGATTTCGGTACGGTTTATATCAGCTATATTCCGGATGAAAAAATGGTGGAAAGTAAATCACTGAAGCTTTATTTATTCAGCTTCCGTAACCATGGAGACTTCCATGAAGATTGCATCAACATCATTCTAAACGACCTGAAAGAACTGATGAACCCACGCTACATCGAAGTATGGGGCAAGTTCACACCACGCGGCGGAATCAGTATCGATCCATACGTCAACTACGGCCGTCCAGGCACGAAGTATGAGCAAATGGCGGATCATCGCATGATGAACCATGATATGTATCCGGAGAAAGTGGATAATAGATAAGAAGAGCAGGTAAGCAGCTGAAAAAAGAGGTATCTCCATCAGGAGATACCTCTTTTTTGCCATGAAATTTAATAGAAGCTTATCAGCCGCCGTTATGATTGATGTTCCTGTAATTTTCCGAATCGACTTTCGCTCTTTCAGTGGAATTGCGATGATTATCGATTGGTGGATTTTTTTGACTTCTCGTTAGCAGTAACGCTGTTATTATCACTAATGCAAGCGGTCCGAATAATATTATAAATAGCATGGGTATACACCTCATTTTAGATATAAGTATTAAATAATTACTATACATATTATACAATATATTTGATAGAATATTCGGATAATAGGTGCCGATCCACAATTCAAGATTGTCTGCATATATGAAAACCCAGTCATAAAAAACTAGGATTTAAGGGAAGTAATAACGGATAAAGTAATCTTTTTAATGTAAACTAGTACGTGCGAGATCCAGTTAACCCAATCTGGGTACTTCAATGAACAGGGATAGTATATTGTTGTGGTTGTCTTCCGGTGTTATTATGTGCAATAACTAGTTTATTGTTTGAAGAAAGAATTAATGTATCAATGTTTATCTGTTAGAATCAGGGTTGTTGACGGAGCATTGAGTGCTGCATATATGAAGGAGGTAAGAACAGCATGAGAATCACTATTACCAGTATATTCGTAGAGGATCAAGACAAAGCTTTGGAATTCTATACAAAAACGCTTGGATTTTTAAAAAAACATGATGAGCCTGCCGGAGAATTTAGGTGGATAACCTTAGTTTCTCCCGATGATAAAAACGGCACTGAACTTCTGCTTGAACCAAATAACAATCCTGCAGCAAAAGAGTATCAAGAGAAGCTATTTGTTCAAGGTATTCCCGCAACAATGTTTGAAGTTGCTGATATTAATGAAGAGTATAATCGTTTATTAAAGCATGGCGTGAAGTTTACAACAGAGCCAACAGAAATGGGAGAAGTCACATTAGCTGTCTTCAATGATACTAGCGGTAACCTTATTCAAATAGTGCAGAATTGATAATTTTCTCTCTATATTTTGCTGCTTATCTATAATAAAAAATGCCTGACAGATTAATTTCTATCAGGCATTTTTTATTATTCTGTTTCCGCTACCTTCACTAACTGTTTCCCGAGGTTCTCACCCTTAAACAATCCAAGAAAAGCGTCTGGCACATTTTCAAAACCATCCACTACATTTTCTTCAAATGTAAGTTTGTCTTGGCTGAACCATTCAGATAACTGTTTCTTTCCTTCAGCGAACTTGTCGCTGTAGTCGCCTACAATGAAGCCTTGCATTTTGGCTTTGGATTTAACGAGATAGCCGTGGACGCGAGGTCCTTGATCTTCTTTCTTATTATAAGAAGAAATGCTGCCGCAGAGCGGAATGCGTGCGTGTGCGTTGAGCAGTGGGTAAACTGCATCAGATACGGGTCCGCCTACGTTATCGAAGTAGACATCGACGCCGTCTGGACATGCTTTCTCCAATGCTTCTGCTACATTGTCTTCCTTATAGTTGATTACTTCATCTGCACCGAGTGTGTTTTTCACATAATCAAGTTTTTTCGGAGAGCCGGCAATACCGACAACACGTGCACCGAGGATTTTAGCGATTTGGACAACGGTTGAACCGACTGCACCAGCTGCGCCTGAAACAACAACTGTTTCACCGGATTTCGGTTCGCCGATATCAGTCAAACCGAAGTATGCTGTAAGACCAGGCATTCCCATCACGCCTAATGCAGTGGAAATCGGTCCGAGCTCCGGATCTACTTTTTGCAGATTCTCGGCATTCGCTGCATTGTAACGAGCCCAAGGAAGGTTTCCAAGTACATAGTCACCTTTTTGTAATTGATCTGATTTTGATTCGGTTACTTGACCTACGATGCCGCCCGAAATCGGAGCGTCCAGTTCATAAGGCGCTACATAGGATTTTGCATCACTCATTCTGCCGCGCATATATGGATCCACACTGATATAGATGCTCTTGATGAGCACCTGTCCTTCTTCAAGTTCTGGTATTTCTGTTTCGACAAAGCGGAAGTTTTCTTCTGTTGGAGTGCCTTCCGGACGTTTAGCTAATTGGATTTCTTCGTTTTTCGCCATGTGCTATCATCTCCTTTTTGGTAATAGGGCAATTGTAAGACGGGAAAACTGCTCATACAACTCTTTTGCTTATAGCGTTTCATAGAAGTAGCAGGGGGAATAGTATATACATAAAAAACGCAAAGGAGTTTTTAGCATGCCATGGACCATGGACGATTATCCTGCTTCGCTTAAAAATCTGGACAAGCCAGTAAAAAAGAAAGCCATAGAAATTGCCAATGCGATGGTGGATGAAGGCTACGACGAAGGCAGAGCTATACCCATTGCTACGAATCAGGCGAAAGAGTGGAAGTCGAATGCTTCTGAAAAGGAAGTAAAGGACTTTCTGAAGAACGATGATCCGACAAAACGTGACTCAAATGCCTCGCATAGTAATCCGGATTTGATGGATAATGCGGAGGAAGTAGTTCCACATGATGATGGCTGGGCAGTGCAATCAAAAGGATCAAAACGCCCGTCACAGGTTTTTGATAACAAGCAGGATGCAATCAAACGCGCGAAAGAGATTGCCAATAATAAAGGAACAGAGACGATCATTCATAAAAAAGATGGTTCTGTTCAAAAACGTTCTTAATGTTGAGGACAATAGAGTTCAGTTTTAGTTAGATGGAAACCCGAACAAGAAGTAGATCTTAAAACAAGATTTGCTTAAGTTCGGGTCTTTTTTTCGATATTAATCATACTAGCTAGGCAGAACACGGAGACTCCTTCGGGAACAGCGCGAGCTGAAGAACCCGCAGTGGTGAACTTTCCACGAGGAGGCTGAGGCCGTGCCCGTGGAAAGCGGAGTGTTCTG
>NZ_LR700943.1:143538-217714 GCF_902497585.1 Terribacillus sp. AE2B 122
AAAGAATCACATTCGGTTAAGTAAGGGGATTTTAGTTATGTTCTAGCCTTTTTTTGTATGTCCGCCTTTTCTGCTTGTTAGGATAATGCTTTATTTATTCCTGGAAAAGCTTATAATGGGGAAAGCAAGACCATAATGAAGAAAAGGTGGATCATTTCCATGAGAGGGTTAACCAAATGCATAGCGGCTTGTTTCGCAGTTGCTTTGATGTTCAGCTTTACCTTTTCCGATGTTGTATCCGCAAGTACAGGAAAGAACACGGATAGTATCAATGAAAAATTCGGTTTGCCGATTGTTGTAGTTGGAGATTCATTATCAGAAGCACAAAAAGAACAAGTCAGAGAAGACCTAGGTGTTACAAATACGGATAATATAGAAGAAATTCCGGTTACAGCCGATGATATCGTGAAATACATAAATGGAGATGCTAATTCCAGAATGTATTCTTCGGCGATGATCACAAGAGAAGATGAGGGACATGGGTTGGATGTCCAAATCGTTACACCTGACAATATTACGCAGGTGACGGTAGATATGTACAAAAATGCTTTGCTGACAGCTGGTATTGAGGATGCGACAGTAGAGGTAGCTTCCCCGGTAAAGGTTAGCGGCCATTCTGCTTTGACAGGCATTTACAAAGCGTACGATACAGCAGACGGTAACCTCGATCCGGAACGGACAGAGGTAGCCAATGACGAGCTGGATCTTGCGACAGATTTAGCGCAGAAGGAAGGCTTGGATAACGAGAAGGTTACCCAGCTCTTAACGGATATCAAACAGGAAATTGCCGAGCAAAATCCTGCAACTCGGGAAGATGTCGAGCAGATTGTAACAGATCAGCTGAGCAAGCTGGAAATCAGCCTGAGCGATGAAGATCGTCAGCTGCTTATTGACCTCTTCGATAAAATGCGGGAACTGGATATCAATTTCGATGGCGTGAAATCACAGCTTGATGACATCGCTACTACAATCCAGGACAAGATCGATGAAGTGGCCGGTAATGATGGTTTCTGGCAAAGTGTGAAGGATTTCTTCAAGTCGATAGGTGACTTCTTCAAAAATCTGTTTTAAATAGGAGAGATATGTATGCGCAATATCATTCAAACTGACAAAGCACCACAAGCAATCGGACCTTATTCCCAAGCGGTTGAAACTGCAGGAACTGTCTATATTTCCGGTCAAATTCCATTGGATCCGGCAACAGGAGAAATGGCACAGACGATTGAGGAACAAACAGATCAAGTGATGAAAAACCTGGCTGCAATCTTGGATGAAGCCGGATTATCATTCGATCAAGTTGTCAAGACAACGATCTTCCTTACATCCCTGGATGACTTTACAGCTGTGAATGAAGTATACGGACGTCATTTGTCCGAGCCATTCCCGGCACGTGCAACAGTAGAGATTTCCAAACTGCCTAAAGGGGCGAATGTTGAAATCGAAGCGATTGCCGTCCGAAGCTTTAATATGTAAGAAAAAAAGATTGCCGAACATATCGGCAATCTTTTTTAAATGGAAGAGGTTCGTGTTTTTGCACGAGCATTCCGGATGTGAGCAGTGAGCAAGGTAATGCCGCAGATAATGAGCAGCGCACTTGTCATGTAAAATACTGCTGAAAACCCGAAGTAACCAGCCATCATACCGCCAAGTATCGGACCGATGAAGTTTCCGAGGAACCGGAGGCTGTTATTATATCCGAGTACTTCTCCTTGCATCGTAAGCGGAGCTGCTTGTCGGATATAGGCTACTCGTAAAGGAATGATTCCACCGATCGCCATGCCGAGGAGCAGGCGGACGACAGCGAGTTCCCAAACAGAACCAACCAAAGCGCCAGGTATATAAACGATCCCAGCAGCAAAAATAAGTCCAATCAGAATCTTCACATACCCGATACGGTCGCCAAGCTTCCCCCAAGTCCTTGTCATGAGCAGATTGCCGAGACCGGCCGCTGAAAATGCGATACCAGAGTAGAATGCGATATTCTCAGGTCCGTGTAGCTCTTGTACATACAAAGAAAGTATCGGCTGAACACTGAAGTTGGCAATCTGAATCAATGAACTTAAGATGAGTACAACTAATAAAATCGGGTCACGCAGAATATGCGCCAGCACTTCTCTTGAGGTGTAGTGTGACTTTTCGCCTTTTTGAATCTTGACCGGATATTCCTTTGTGCCGAAAGTGACCAAGATGGCAGAGGTGAAGACACTTATCGATACAAGCAGGAAAGTGCCATGGAAGCCGATACTGTCTGCAAGAATTCCGCCAATCAGCGGGCCAAAAAGCATACCAGTGATACTACCGGTTTGTAAGGTGCCAAGTACTCTTCCTGCAATGTGGCTAGGTGTTTGTGTCGATATGAATGCTTGAGATATACCGATAAAGCCTGTAAAGATTCCCATGAATACACGAAGCATGAATAGCTGCCAAACATTTTCGGTGAATCCGAGCAGGAGAATGGAAACCCCCATGCCGAAGGAAGATATGATCAGAATCAACTTTCGTCCATGCCGGTCGCCGAGTTTCCCCCAGAAGGGCGAACAGATGAATGCGGTAACAAAAGTTACCCCGAAAATGATACCTGACCAACTCTGAACCTCCCGTTCAGATAATGTGCCGAATGATGAAATATATAAGGACAGAAATGGCATGATCATACTCAGGCTCGCCGAAATGAAGAAGTTGGCAAACCACATGATAAACAAATTACGCTTTGCGAGCTGTTCGTCTGTCATGAATGAAAAACACTTCTTTCGCGTTAATATTTCGATTCCCTAACTAATTATACACACGAATAGAAAGGATATGCAAAGGGATAGCCTGGAAATAACCGGATAGAGAAAAATTGCAGGGGAACAATGAACATGGTAAAATAGAGGATGTTCTGCTAATATAACATAATTTAGCAAACCATTTAAAATTATACAATATTTATATATAAATGTCAATTGTTTTGGAGGGACTTCGCTATGACAGAAGATGAAAAGGATTTGAAGGACGAACAAGCCCGTGTGGCCAGCGTTCAAGAGACGATTGAAAAGAAACGAGAAAAAACAGCAGGGTTAATACAAGGTCTGAGAGAAAAAGTAATCGATCTGCGTAAGAACTTCTGGGAGGATGTAACGGTAAACCTGGATGAAGCGGATGATGTGAATGAAACACAGGCTAGCTTGAAGCAGCAAGCAGAGCTTTTAGGTGAACGAGAGCGGACACATCAGCAGATTCATAATGAAGTGAAGACGCTGGATCGATTGCAGCGCAACCCTTACTTTGGTCGTATTGATTTCAGGGAAGAGGGCGCTGATCACGACGAAGAAATCTACGTAGGCTTAGCGAGTCTGATGGATGAGAAAGAAGAGGATTTCCTTATTTACGATTGGCGTGCACCAATCTCCAGTATGTATTATGATTTCTCACCTGGTGGTGCTTCATATGAAACGATCGAAGGTAAGATACAAGGGGACATGACACTTAAACGCCAGTTCATCATCCGTAACGGAAAGCTAGAAGCCTTGTTCGATACTGGAGTAACGATTGGCGATAGCCTGCTGCAGTACGTTCTAGGCGGTAACGCAAGTACGGAGATGAAAAGTATCGTAGCTACGATTCAGAAAGAGCAGAATCAAATCATCCGCAATGAGTCGGCTGCTAATTTAATTGTACAAGGAGCAGCAGGCAGCGGAAAAACATCGGCTGCACTGCAGCGTGTTGCGTACTTGCTCTATCATTATCGTGATCGCATCACAGCTGAAAATATTGTGCTGTTGTCGCCGAACCCGCTGTTCAACAGCTATGTCTCCAATGTCCTGCCAGAGCTTGGCGAAGATAATATGAAGCAAGCCACTTTTTATGCACATATGGATGCTCAGCTGGAAGGCAGAGAGACAATCGAGACACCATTCGAACAAATGGAGTATATGCTGCTTGCTTCCGGAGAGGAAAAAGAGCAGCGACTGGCTGGGATTCAGTATAAAGCAAGTCTTGATTTCAAACGGTATATCGATGACAAGCTGGAAGAATTCAAACAAGCTGGGCTTATCTTCAAAGATGTCAGCTTCCGTAAGCAGCGCATCGTGAGTAAACAGGAAATCCAATCTCATTTCTATAGTCTATCCAATTCTTTACCAATTTCGAATCGAGCAGAGCTGACCGCAGCTTGGATCGTAGAAAAGCTGCAGCTTTGGGGTGAGTGGGAAACAAGGAAAGATTGGGTGCGGGAAGAAGTAGAGCTGATGGAGAAGGAAGACTATGTCCAAGCCTTTTCCGAGCTTCAAAAGAAAGACCGCACAGATACAGATGACTTTGAGGAGAACAAGCAGGAAGAAGAGATCCTTCGCAAGTGGGTTGTCGAAAGGAAGCTTCGCCCGTTGATCAAGAAAGTACGTAAGCATGCTTTCATCAATGTGAAAAAGTCTTACCTGCGTATGCTGACAGCTGAAAGACGACCGGAAATGCCAGCATCATGGACGGATCTTTATGAAACAACCAAGAAAAATCTTATTCGCAAGTACATGAATTGGGAAGATGTGACGCCATTTGTCTATTTCCGTGATAAGGTGCTTGGTGATCGTTCGGATAAAACAATTCGTTATGTGCTTATTGATGAAGCGCAGGATTATTCTGCTTTCCAATTCGCTTATTTACAACAGGCCTTCCCTAATGCGAGAATGACATTGCTTGGTGATATCAACCAAGCGATTCAGGCGCATGCTCTGACAGGGGAGAATGTACTCTCTGGTAATACAGCTGACAGCCATCGGATCGAGCTATGGCGCAGCTATCGTTCGACAAGACAGATAGTCGACTTCACGAAGGAACTCCTGGACCATGCCAAGCAAATCCAGCCATTCAACCGGGATGGAGATCTTCCGACGCTGACGAAAGCGAATGGTGAAACGGAAAGACGCCGGCTAGTCCTGGAGAAAATCCGTTCTTTGCAGGAATCAGGTTATGAAACAATTGCAGTTATCGCTAAGACAAGCAAAGAGAGCAAAGAAGCGCATAACTGGATCAAGGAAGAAATGGAAGCTGATCTGATTACTGAGACAACTTCCCAATACAAAAAAGGTTTATCGGTTATTCCGGCTTATTTGGCCAAAGGTATCGAGTTCGATGCGGTTATACTGTATGATGTCTCAGATGAGGCGTATGGCCATGAATCGGAACGCACTTTACTTTATACAGCTTGTACACGAGCGATGCATGAATTGCATATGTACAGCGTTGGCAACTTGAGTCCGTTTATCGAAGCAGCAGATTCTGCTACTTATACAAGCTAATAAAAAAAAGGAATCCATAAGGATTCCTTTTTTTTTTACCATAGACCAATCAGTTTCCACCATAGTCCGCCGATACCGATCCAGACGATCAAGTGAATGATGGAGATGAGGAAGCCGAGCCCCCACCATTTTTGCTGGGTGACGAAGCCTGCGCCAAAGAATACCGGTGCAGGACCACTGCCGTAGTGTGTCAGACAGCCGAACAAGTTACTGAAGAAAGCTAACAATAGGGCTGACAATAATGGCGGCGCACCAGCTGCAACAACTACTGAAAGAAAGGCTGCGTACATGGCGCTCACATGTGCTGTGTTACTCGCAAAGAAATAATGAGAGTAGAAATACACGATAGCCAATACAAGCAATGCGACAGGCCATGAAAGTGTACTTACAACATTCCCCATAATATCACTGAACCAAGGTACAAGGCCAAGTTCGTTCAAGTAATTCGCCATCATAACAAGTACAGCGAACCATACGAGTGTATCCCATGCACCTTGCTCTTGTTTGATATCAGACCAAGTCAATACTTCTGTCAGCAATAGAACGACAAGTCCGATGAATGCTGCTGTCGTAGAGCCGATTCCGAAGCTTTCGCCGAAAATCCACAATACAAGGAGAAGCAGGAACACGCCGATCATATACCATTCAGAACGCTTTAGTTTACCCATGCTTTGTAATTTCTCTGTCGCCATTTCAGTCGCCTTCGGTGTTTCCTTGATTTCTGGAGAATACAGCTTGAAGATGACGAAAGGAATAACAATCAAACTGATGATACCAGGCACGATGGAAGCAAGAATCCAGCTTCCCCATGAGATTGATTGACCAGTAACACTCTCAGCAGCAATGGCTGCCAATGGGTTTGCTGCCATTGCTGTCAGGAACATTGCTGAAGTGATCCCGTTTCCTTGGTAGGATGCAAAAGTCAGGAAAGAACCAATTTTGCGCTCTGTACCATCACCGCTTTTAGAACCATATGAACTTGATAATGACTGGATGATTGGGAAAATGATACCGCCGGCACGAGCAGTATTAGATGGCATGGCCGGTGACAGAATCAAGTCACTGCCGATCAACGAGTAAGACAAGCCTAAAGTCTTTTTACCGAATAGACGCACGAACAAATAGGCAATTCTGGACCCGAGACCAGTTTTGATGAAACCTCTGGAAATAAAGAACGCAATGACGATGAGCCAGATTGTACTATTCTGGAATCCGCTCAACGCTTCTTCTAGTCCGAGTGTCTTCGTCAAAACGATAGCCGTCAGCGAAAGGATAGCGACACTGCCCATTGGCATCGGTTTAATGATCAGACCGATGATCGTAGCGACGAAGATAGCAAATAAATGCCATGCTTCTGCTTGTACACCATCTGGTGAAGGGACGAACCAAAGAATTACGCCGATCAATACAGTGATTAGGAGCGGAATCCATTTGACCTCCCGTTTTGGTTTGTTAGATGAATCAGCCATGATGAAGACCCCTTTAGAAAGTTATTAAATTAATAAAACCATAATTATCTTAGCATAAAAATATTGATATGAAAGTATTCTGCTAGTAGAGTGCCTGTTTCTAACTGATTAAAAAAATTTAATAAACCAAACAGATGATAATGATTATAATTTGGTGAAAATATGCAAAAAAATTACTTCACATGAATTAAGTACCTTATGCCTACATACCCTGTACATATTGTTAATATGCCAATGTTAATTAAAAATAATAGATGAGAATAAAAAAAGAATCCGAAAAAATTCGGATTCTTTGTCTAATATGTGTCAATCTCTTGCTAAAAGTGCATAAACGGCAGCGACATCCTGTTTGCCATAGCCGTTCTTTTTCGCTAATGCATACAGTTCTTTAACACTGTTTGTCATCGGAAGAGGAGCGCCTGCTTCATAAGCTGTTTCGGAAATCTGCTGCAAGTCTTTGTATGCATGCTCCAGAGGAAATTGCGGATCAAAGTTCTGCTGGAGAATCGTATCCCGTTTCCCAGCTTGGATATCACTTGTCACAGGCAGGGCGAGCAATACATCCATCAGATGCTCCCGATCAAGACCGACTGCTTCCCCAAAGCTGATTGCTTCAGATAAACCAGTCAGAGACTGAACAAGCAGCATATTCACTGCAAGCTTAGTAGATGAGCCATTACCATTGACGCCCATATGCTGGATGCTTTGTCCCATTTTCTCAAGCAGCGGGGTGATCTCTTTAACATCTTGTTCGTCTCCGCCAACTAGAAAGTGCAGTTTACCTTGCTGCGCCGGAGCCTTTGAACCTGATACGGGTGCATCAACAAAACGGATATGATGCGCACGAGCAGCTTCAGCCATCTCTTTTGTGAACGCAGGTTTTACGGTACTGACATCCACCCACAAACTATTTTCCTTCATGCCGCTGAAAAGTCCATCTTCCCCATAAGCAACTGCTTGGACAGCAGCTGGGTCTGTCAGCATCGTAAATACGATATCAGCTTGTTCCCCGACTTGCCGTGGCGATTCTGCCCAGTTAGCACCTTTATCCAATAGTGCTTGGGCTTTTTCTTTTGTGCGATTAAAGACTACTAATTGTTCGCCTTTTTCGAGCAGGTTTGCTGCCATGTTTTGTCCCATGATTCCTAATCCGATAAATCCGATCATTTGAGCACCATCCTTTTTATTCGGTCATTTCTAGCATACAGAAAAACGGATTGTTTTTAAAAGTCTTTCGCACAGGATATGATACAAAGAAGGAGTGGGTAGAATGAAGCTTAGTATATTGGATCAATCCCGAATCAAAGAAGATGGCAATGCGGCAGATGCATTGGAAGAAACAGTGCGGCTGGCAGAGCTCGCTGATCAGCTTGGGTATACGCGCTTTTGGGTGTCCGAACATCACGCTGGCAGCTTGGCTCATAGCAGTCCAGAGCTTCTGATGGGGCATCTTGCTGCCAAAACATCCCGCATCCGTATCGGATCAGGCGGTGTTATGCTGCCTCATTATAGTGCGTATAAAGTGGCTGAAAATGCAAGATTGCTCGAAGCACTTCATCCAGGAAGGATCGACCTTGGGATCGGGAGGGCTCCTGGCGGTATGCCAGCCGCAAAAAGGGCACTGCAGGAGCATAAGGCTGTACCGGAGGATTGGTATGATCGGCAAATACGTGATTTGCTTCATTATTTGGATATAAGAAAAGAAGAAAAGCATCGCTTCGGAGATCTGGTAGCGATGCCGAACATTAACACTGCTCCGTCTGTCTGGCTCCTTGGCGGAAGCGCAGGCAGCGCTGGTCTTGCTGCATATCATGGAATCGGGTTTGCTTATGCCCAATTCATACGTGGAGATAAAGATGCAGCAGTGCTGGATGTGTATCAGAAAGCCTTCCAAGAAGGGAAGCATCAGCCGCAAATGATGGTAAGTCTGTTTTTATTCTGTGCGGAGACGACAGCAGCTGCACAAGCGCTGGCGAAAAGTCATGAAGTTGCATCGCTGCTTCAGGAACAAGGGAGACCAGTCAAAGGGATGCTGCGCCCGGATAAGGCAGCAGACTACAAAATGTCTCCTTATGAAAAAGAGCGTCTTGAGGACAATCGTCCTACCATGGTAATTGGGACACCAACTGAGGTGCTGCAGCAGCTTGAAGAGCTGGAAGACTATTACGGCGGGGAAGTTGAGTTCATGCTCACCAGTCCAGTTTATGAAGAGAAAGCAAGACAAGATGGGTACCGTCTTTTGATGGAGGCACATCAGCGTAAGCAATAGCAGTTATTCTGTTTGAATCAGACACTGCTAATCTGGTATAGTAGGAAGTACAATTCATAAGAAATCTTATAACGAGTGGTGGAGGGAAAGGCCCGATGAAGCCCGGCAACCCACTGTAGGAGGGCAGTCCTGCAGGAAGGTGCTACGACCTGCAGCAAAAGCTGCGTGATAAGATGACGACGGCTGCAATACAGAGCTTCTTCTCATCGAAGAAGCTTTTTTAGTAGAATCGATGTGTCGTTCGGTAGGATTTCCTATGTGCAAAAGGAGTAATAACAATGAAATATGCATACTGGCAGCCAGTTTCAAGCAGCTGGCTGCGTCATGTGGAAGATGGAGGACCGCTTAGCCTGTCAGATGTGAAGGAAACTGCGCATACGGCTGAAAACTTAGGATTCGATGCGGTCTTCCTGCCAGACACCTACCTATACCAAGGAAAAAATGCCGGTCAGCAGCTGAACTTTTGGGAAGCTGCTGGCGCTATTGCGGAGGCAACCGATAAATTGCACATTATGGCAGCAGTCCGGCCAAGCATCGATCAGCCTGTGGAAGCAGCGAGACAGGCAGTAATGATTGATCAGATTAGTAATAGCCGTTTTTCACTAGCGGTCGTTTCTTTCTTACGTGAAGAGGAGCAAAAACGCCTAGATGGTGATATTGCAGGATCAGAGGATTTCTATATGCAAACAGAGGAATTCTTTGAAGTGCTGCGCGGAGTTTGGACAGCTAGCAGTTACACATATGATGGCTTGTACTATCAAGTACAGCATGTCGATTATTTACCGGCAGGCAAGACCAAAGAGATTTCGCCATTATATGCTGGTGGAGAAAGCGACTATTTACGGCAGACAATTGCCGAGACATGTGATGCATATGTAATGAAAGGCGGCTCTGTACAGGAAGTGGCCAGTATGATCGCTGATATGCAGATTCGTCGTGAGGCAGCTGGCAAATCTCCATTTACCGAATTCGGTATGACAGCTTATGTCATTTGCCGTGAAACGGAGGAAGAAGCCTACCAGGAATGGGAAAGAATTACCGGCGGAGATTACGAATCATATGTAACAGAGGAAGAGCTGGCACAAAAAAGCAAAATTAGCGATGATGCTGTTTCTGCAAGAGGGCTTCGGCCGCATCTGGTTGGTACCCCGTTACAAATTGCACAGCGGATACTTGCATACGAGCACGCTGGTGTCAGTCTTTTGCTGCTTCAGTTTTCGCCGCATATGCAGGAGATGGTGCGGTTCGCGAACGAAATCATGCCACTAGTCGAGGAAATGCGCGATAACTCGATCTGATTGGAAATATACGGTAGACAAGCCTGAAGATATCGCTTACATTAGTAAAAAAGGAATAAGTATGGGGGCAAAACATGGAGCTATTGACGATTTTCGATGAGCAGCATCGGGAGCTTGGGGTGAAAGAAAGAGAGGAAGTCCATCGTGATGGAGACTGGCATGAGACTTTCCACTGCTGGTTTATAGAACATGATGGTACAGAACTATACATTTATCTACAGCAACGTTCTTTCAATAAAAGTGAATTTCCCGGGAAATACGACATTACCGCAGCTGGTCATCTGGAAAGCGGCGAAACGCCTGTGGTCGGAGGCTTACGTGAAGTGCAGGAAGAATTGGGTGTTATGCTTCAAGAGAGCGATCTTTTTTATAAAGGAATCATTCAAGAAGAATTATTCGCCAAAAATTTAGTCGATCGGGAGTTCTGTCACCAATTCTTCTACTACTTAGAGGAACTGCCAGATATTCTTTTAAACGAAGAAGTGCTACAAATCGTACGGATGCGTGTAAATGATTTGGAAAAGCTCGTCGAGGGAAAAGCGGCAAGCGTAGAAGCGGAAGTTGTTGCAGGAGCTCCACGTCAGCGGATCGATGTAGCGAATGATGAACTGTGTCCTCATCAGCTTGGCTATTACCGAGAAGTACTCATGATTTGCCGTACATAGCAAAAGGAGCAGCGTTACGCTGCTCCTTTTCTGTGTCTTTAAAAAGCCCAGTTTCCATTTTCGAAGATAGCTTCAGTTGTTCCATCTGGCGTTTCGCCTGTGATGGATAATTCTCCGGAACCAACCATGAAATCAACATGGGTCAGACTGTAGTTAAAGCCTATTTCCATAAATTCTTCTTTTGATTTATTGCGAGCATCCTTTACGCACATGCCAATCGCTTGGCCAAGAGCCAAATGACAGGAAGCATTCTCATCGAATAAAGTATTATTGAACACGATCCCAGACTGAGAAATAGGCGACTGGTGCGGTACTAGCGCAACCTCTCCAAGGAATTGTGCCCCTTCGTCTGTTTCAAGCAAATTCTTCAATGTTTCATAGCCTTTTTCCGCTGTGAAGTCTACCACTTTTCCTTTCTCAAAGGTAAGGGAGAAGTTCTCTAGCAAAGTTCCTGCATAATTCAATGGTTTTGTGCTGCTAACTGTTCCGTTTACTCCTGTCTTTACAGGAATGGTAAATACTTCTTCTGTAGGGAGATTCGGGATATATGTAGAGCCATCTTCTTTCATAAATTCGGCGCAAGTCCAGAAGGAATCAGGATGCAGTTCAATTGTCAAATCTGTTCCAGGTCCCTTATAATGCAGCTTGCGATAGTTACGTGCATTTAAATGGTCAGCATTCTTTTTCATAGCTGTAACATGCTGTTCCCACAGCTCAACTGTATTTTCCTTATCAGAGCGAGTTGTGAAGAAGATAGCATCCCATAGCTTGTCGATAGCTGACTGGCCTTGTGAATCAGGGAAAACAGATTCGGCCCATTCTACAGTTGGCACCGATGCAATTAGCCAGTTCACACGGCCATTCGTTTTGTGGGCTTGATAGCCTTGTCTGGCAGCGCCCATTGCTTTCGTATAACGGGCAACTCTAGCAGAATCGATTCCCTCAAAGAGAGATGGATTCGGTGTTTTGAGCTCCAGGAAAGCAGTATCGGCTGCTGCTAGTTCTTCATACACACGGCCGCGGAATGGAGTGAAGTAATCCAAATCATCTTCTTTTGCAAGCTTCACTTTTGCTTTTGTAATGTTATCATCCTGATAATCGACAATAACATCACGTAAGCCAGCTTCGTATGCTTTCTGAGCTACCACCTTTGTAAAAGGAGCAGCAGCTAGATCGGCTACAATCATCAAATCCTGTCCTTGCTTTACTTTCAAGCCGATATGCAGCAGTAGCTCGGCGTATTTTTCTAATTTCTGTTCGAATTGCATTCAAAATCCCCCTTTAATCATACTATCTTCATATTTTACCAGAAAATTATGACTAGAGCCGATACTCGAGCGAGAATTTTGCGATCGGCTCAAAATGGGCCGAATGCTTGATATGGCGAGGGAAGATCCAGCGTCTGGATAGCTGTTTCCGGGCACTGGTCAAATCGGTTCTGGCACCGCTCCAGAATGCCTGCCATACAAACTTTGTGCAATAATTCCAAGCAGGGTCTGCCAAGGCGCGGCTAAAACGGTATCCTTTCATCAAGCTAATGGAACGTTCAGCCCACTCTGCTGCACCAGACGGATCTATTTTTGGCCGGAGCAGCGTGATTGTACCGCCATGATGGTGACGGGACAGGTATGATCTCAATGATTCGGTGATACCGCCAGATGGATGTGCATGAAAAATTCGTCCATCGCTTCCGACGATACCGACATGACTGAAGAAGTAGGTGGAAGGACCGATCGAGCTGTATAGTACATCACCGGCCTGCAGCAGCTTCTGAATAGTAGAAGCTGTCTGAAAGAGCTTCTCAAATTCTGCTTTGGATTTTCTCATTTAGGTCACTCCTGTTCAAATGTCGCAAAATCGCAAACGAAAGCATGTTCCTTTATCTCTGCATGTATTATGATAGAGAAAGATTAAAGATTTGTGGAGGTTTAAGCATGAACGCATTAGAGAAACAAGGGTACAGCATATATGACTTACAAAAGGATTTGGCGTATGAGGGGATGGAACAGGATTTAGCTGAAATACAGGCTGTTTTCGATACACTGCCGGCAGACAGCTATGCCTTGGATTTAAATCGTTACCGCCGCTATTCACGGGCAATCATATTCGACAAAGATGGCCGTTTAGAATGGCTGCCTGGTATTGAACGTGAAAACGGAAGCATGGCGCAGTATTTCCAAGGACGCTTCAATCCAGAGTACGTCGATTCCTACCGTGAATTTCCATCCCTTCCGGATCATATCCTGGAAAATAAATTATTACAGAAAATCATCATGCACGATTATCACGAAACTTTCTGGCGTAAAGAAGATCTAATTCTGCCAGTACATGCAGGCATTCATTTCGTAAAGCTGGAAGTGACAGAAGATGGACAAGAGGGCGTATCTTCGCCTAACCTGATTCATCAGGATGGCGAACCATTTACATTTGCTCATCTTATTAAGCGCGATAACGTTGTTGGAGGTCTTAACATCATTGCGACTCCCGCTTGTGCAGGAAAGCTGCCGAAAGATGCAGACTCCAGTCAATTCCATGAAAGCTTTGAAATCCATAAGCCATTGGAATCCTACGGAGTACATGACGAGGCAGTCAGTCATTATGTCAGCCCAATCAAAAAAGGGGAAGCGGATCGCCCAGGTGTACGTGCGATTCTATTGATTGATTTCCAGCCAACTGTATTAGCTTAATTCCAAAAGGGGGGATCAAGATGACAGTTACCATACGTGAAGCAGGAAAAGCTGACTGTAAGAGAATCGGAGAGATCAGTATGCTCAGTTGGCAGTCTTCCTATAAGCATATATTACCGGCTGACTATTTGGCAGCAATTTCTCAGGAAGATAGAGCAAATCGATTTGAAAGGGTGCTTGCATCCGGATCCTTACTTCTTGTAGCAGTAGCAGAGGAAACGATTGTCGGCTTTATCAGCGGAGGCAGATGCCGGGAAAGTGTTCATCCTGATTACGATGGAGAGGTATACGCAATTTATCTTGATCCCAATTATACGAAGCGCGGGATTGGAAAGCTGCTTATGCAATCATTGGAGAAGCGGCTTACAGCGGAAGGGATGACGGGTGTCGTCGCTTGGATGCTTGTCGGCAATGAGGCGCGGCATTTTTATGAAGGCTTAGGCGGAAAGAAAATTGCCGAAGATAAACTTCAGATTAATGGAGCCTCTTATCCTGAAATCGCATATGGATGGAAAATAGCGGACAGATGATGTCCGCTATTTTTGTATGGATAAAGGCTCGGCTTGTATGTATTGCTGCCCATCAAAGGTAAGCTTCCAAATAGCCGGCATCGGCAGCTGTTTCCAGAAAGCATAATCGAATTGATTGTCATAATGACCCATCGTCAGCACCATCAGATTTCCATGCGTTCCGATGGCGACCCGTTTACCAGGATAAGCAGTGAGTATATCTTGGAGGGCATCAAGACCTCTTTTTCTCGCAGCTTTGTTCGATTCTCCACCTGGAAACTGATATTCTTCGTATGACCATAATCGATCCATAGCTTCCTGAAAATCATCAACCGGATCAGCAGCAATTTGCCGCTCTCGCAGTCTTTCATCCAGCATAGCAGTAGAAGCATCACTCACAATTGTTTCCCAAGCGCGCCGATAGGGACTTGAGATATATGAGTCTACTTGTTCAGCTGCTAATAACTTCTGAACTATCTTCGCATCACTGTAACCCTTTTTAGATAATGTCCGATTTCGTTCATCAGGTGTATAAATGGTATGCGCATGACGCACAAGATAAAGTGTTGTCAGCATAATTCTCCTCCTTCATTTTATTCTACCAATAATGGAAGGGGCGATTTGCATTTTTGTTTGAACTAAGTTACATTTTGTAAGTAACTAATAAATTGTATGTTTAGGGGGCGAAGCAGATGATGGAGCTTCACGGTATTCACCACGTTTCAGCCATAACAGCAAACGCAGCGAATAACTATGATTTTTATACAAGAATAATGGGGATGCGCCTTGTCAAAAAGACAGTCAACCAGGACGATACGTCAATGTATCACCTTTTTTATGCTGACAAACTTGGCAGTCCGGGAACGGATTTGACCTTCTTCGAAATTCACCGTGCTGGTCGCACGTATACTGGGAATAACAGCATTTCCCTTACATCTTTGCGTGTCGCATCAGATAAAGCAATTCATTATTGGGCAGAGCGCTTAGAAGAATATGCTATCCAGTCACAAGAAATTGAACTGCAGGGACGAAAGGTTCTTTTCTTTGAGGATCCAGAAAAGCAGCGGCTTATGCTCGTTTCTGATGAACAGAACGAAGGCGTAACAGCAGGCGTTCCTTGGGAAGGTACCAATGTTCCGGCGGAATTTGCCATCATTGGACTTGGACCAGTTAAGCTGACTGTACCAGAACTTGCACCGACAGAGCGGGTCTTGCTTGAATTAATGGGATTCCGCAAAAAAACAGAGGCCATGCTTACTGATGGTACGAATCTACATATCTACGAAGTTGGCCAAGGCGGCACAGGCGCTGAAATAATGGTAGAAGTAGTACCTGGATTACAGCGAGAGCGCCCCGGACGCGGAAGTGTACACCATGTAGCTTTCCGTGTGAAAGACAGGGAAGAATTGGAGCGAGCGAAGAAAATCCTTTATGCAGCTCACTTGCCGAATTCTGGACTGGTAGACCGTTATTACTTCCAATCACTATATTTCCGGGAACCGAATGGTATTTTGTTTGAGCTTGCAACAGATGGACCTGGATTTGCTACGGATGAAAATCCGGATGCCTTAGGTGAGACGCTGGCACTTCCGCCGTTTCTCGAAGATGAGCGGGAGAGTATTGAAGCAAGACTGACACCGCTTGATACGAAAAAGAGATAACAACCGGAAACCGCCTCTGAAGGCGGTTTCTTTTGGTATCAGGGTTGACGCGTATAGCTGATGTATGATTCTATATATAGAAATAAATGCGTATAGGAAAGAGAGTTTCCCGAGCCTGAGTTCCATGGTGCCGGGCATTTTTTTACACGTTTATGGGCATAACGTATAAGGATAATAGGAGTTGAACACAGTGGGGAAAAGAACGAAATTATTTGAAGCGGCAAAACGATTGGGTGAGGTTGCATTAGGAAAGCGTCCCGCTGATTTAATTATCCGAGATGGAGTGCTAGTCAACGTATTCACAGGAGAGCTGCTGGAGCATACCGATGTTGTCGTTTCAGGTGATCGGATAGCATTAGTCGGTAAAGCAGTGAAAGAGCATGAAGGACCGGACACAAAAGTGATAGAAGCAAATGGACAGCACATCGTACCTGGTCTTATCGACGGCCATATGCATGTGGAGAGTACGATGCTTTCCGTGACGGAATTTTCCAAAGCAGCACTTGCAAAAGGGACAACGACGGTATTCATGGATCCCCATGAGATTGCGAACGTATTCGGTATTGAGGGCGTTCGTTATATGCACGAGGAAGGGCAGCAGCTGCCTTTGAAAGTGTATACGACCTTCCCGTCATGTGTACCGGCTACTGATGATTTGGAAGATGCCGGGGCAAGCCTGACTGTGAAGGATATACAGGAAGGTCTAACGTGGGAAAATGTTCAAGGACTGGGAGAAGTGATGAACTTTCCTGGTGTAGTGCATGGAGACAGTAAAATGCATGGCGAAATAGCTGAGACGATTAAAGCAGGGAAGACAGTTACCGGTCATTTCCCTTCAGAGGATCCATATGCGCTGCAAGCATATATCGCAGCAGGTGTTACATCAGATCATGAAACGATCGCCAAAGAAGATGCATTAGCTAAACTTCGTGCAGGTTTACATGTACAGATTCGCGAGGGATCAGCATGGCGAGATGTGAAAGAAGTTATTAAGGTAATCACGGAGTATAAAGTAGACACACGCAATATTTCGTTAGTGACGGATGACGTTTATCCGGAAACGTTGATTACAAAAGGACATATGAACCACGTTGTCCGCCGAGCAATAGAGGAAGGGCTTGATCCTGTAACAGCAATCCAACTGGCTACGATTAACTCAGCTCGATATTTTCATATGGAAAATGACATCGGCAGCATCAGTGCCGGTAAATTCGCAGACTTGCTTCTTATAGAAGATTTGCAGCAGATGGAAGCATCCCTTGTTATCGCAGACGGAAGCATCCAGTTTGAAAATGGAGAGCTGCAGCAAGCGTTCCCTGCGTACATATATCCGGATGCTGTGCGAAGTTCCGTTCATCTGGCGCGTGATATGAAAGCCGACGATTTTCTTCACCGTACAGATCGTCCTGATGGCGATGTGAAGGTAAATGTCGTCAAAGCAATTGAAGGAAGTGCGCGGACAGAGAAGATGACAGCCACTTTGCAGGTGCAGGATGGAGCAGTACAGATTGATAAGGAACAGGATATTATCCATTTAGCGTGTATCGAGCGGCATAAAGGAACCGGACAAATATCCAATGTTTTTGTCCATGGCTTCCAATTCCAGCATGGAGCAGTAGCTTCGACAGTGGCGCATGATAGTCATAATCTGCTTGTCATGGGTGTAGATCGCGAAGATATGGCTATTGCAGCGAACCGTTTGGCAGAAATCGGCGGCGGACTTGTTGCTGTACGGAATGGCAAAGTTTTAGCAGAATTACCAATGCCGATTGCCGGGCTCATGTCTGACCAGCCATTGGAAACAGTCGTTGAACAAGTAAGTAATCTCGTGAAAGCCTGGGAAAACCTCGGGTGCAGCATAACAGATCCGATTATGACATTCTCCTTGATTGCCTTAGCAGTTATTCCGGAAATTCGAATAACAAACCGAGGTCTTGCAGATGTCACCACATTCGAATTGATTGATGTAGTTATAACGGATTAATGAGAGGAAACCAGCAGCAATGCTGGTTTTTCTTATGTCGAGAATTTTCCGATTACTCTCGAATTCATTGACAAAAAGTTGAAACATCTGTTATTGTACTTTAATACTTTACCATAATAAAGCGATGGAGGAATTTGAAGTGAACGCAGTTGTGATCGGTGTTGTTTTAGTACTTATACTAAGTTTATTACGAGTCAATGTAGTATTTTCCCTCATATGCGGTGCCCTCTTCGGCGGTCTTGTCGGCGGTCTCGGGATGGATGGCACATTAACCGCCTTTACTGACGGAGTTGGCGGAGGTGCTGAAGTAGCCCTCAGTTATGCGATGCTTGGCGGGTTTGCTGTCGCAATCGCAAGCACCGGTTTGCCCGAGGCAATGGTTCGCGGCATTATTTCTATTAGCGGCAAAAAAGATACTGACTATTCCAAGAAGCGTTCCAGGGCGCTTGTCTTAATTTTGATTTTGATCATGGCATGTTTGTCTCAGAATGCTATTCCGGTGCATATTGCATTTATACCGTTGCTGATTCCGCCTTTGTTGTCTATCTTGAATGATTTGCAAATTGACCGTCGGCTGACAGCGACTATTCTTACATTTGGGCTGGTGACGCCGTATATGGCATTGCCTATCGGTTACGGGGAAATATTCCAGGGTCTCGTAGCCAGTAATATTGCTTCAAATGGTTTGGAAGTAACAGCAAATCAAGTTACGAAGGCGATGATTCTGCCTGCATGCGGTATGGTAGTCGGATTATTGATTGCACTCATTACCTATCGAAAGCCACGTGTCTACGAAAAACGTGAGCTGCCTGTTCCAGAAGAAGTAAAAGATAAGTCTCAATTTAAAGTACGGACATTAATCTTTTCCATTTTGGCTATCGTTGCCGCATTGTCTGTTCAGATTTGGACGGACTCCATGATCTTCGGTGCACTTGCAGGTATCATTATCTTGTATGCAACGGGTACTGTGAAATGGAAGGAAGCAGATGCAATCTTGACAAATGGTATGCGGCTTATGGCATTTATCGGCTTCGTCATGATTGCTGCATCTGGTTTTGCGAATGTCATTGGGGAGACTGGCGATGTCGAAGGACTAGTGAAGAGTGCGGCGAATGCGATTAACGGCAGCCAAGCTTTAGGTGCCCTATTGATGCTAGTGGTCGGTCTTCTTGTAACTATGGGTATCGGATCTTCTTTTTCAACTATACCTGTTATCGCAACTATTTTTGTTCCATTGGCAGCAGAGTTAGGCTTCAGTCCGCTTGCCATTATTGCCTTAGTTGGAACAGCAGGCGCGCTTGGTGATGCTGGTTCTCCAGCATCAGATTCTACACTCGGTCCTACTGCAGGCTTGAACGCAGATGGTCAGCACAATCACATTTGGGACAGTGTTGTTCCAACCTTCTTGCATTATAATTTGCCGGTTATCGCACTTGGCTGGATTGCAGCAATGATTCTCTGACAGTTGAAGGCTGGACATGCTAGCGTTATGATACGTGTAGAGGATAAAAAGGGGCGATGACAGTGGAAGGCAAAACAGTACGTGATTTAGTGACGGCTATCAAATATAAGGAAATCTCACCAGTTGAGGTAGCTTCCTATTATTTGGATCAGACAGAGAGTAAAAATGGAGATATCAATGCGTTCGTTACCATGAATGATAAGTTGCTAGCAGAAGCGAAAGAGGCAGAAGCGGCAGTCATGCGCGGGGAAGAGACAGGACTGCTGCATGGTATTCCAGTCGGGATCAAAGATCTTACACCGGTAAAAGGTATGCGTACCACTTTTGGCTCACCAGCTTATAAGGATCATATCGCTGATCGGGACGCTACGATCGTCAAGCGTCTACGCCAAGCTGGTGCTTTGATCATGGGCAAGACGAACACGCCTGAATTCGGTCATAAAGGCACGACGGATAATATGGTATTCGGTGCGACTGTGAATCCTTGGGATCATTCCAAGACAGCAGGGGGATCCAGCGGCGGAGCCGCCGCAGCTGTTGCTGCAGGAATGGTGCCGCTGGCAGAGGGAAGCGATGGAGGAGGTTCCATTCGTATTCCAGCAAGCTTATGCGGCGTTTTCGGCTTTAAGCCGACATATGGCCGAATTCCGATGGATAACAATTTGGGGAATGTATTCGGATCCAGTTCTCCGTTCGTCAATCATGGACCGCTCTCGAATAATCCAGATGATAGTGCGCTTTTCCTTGAGGCTGTCCAAGGCCCGTCCACGACGGATCCTTTCAGTCTGCCGCTTTTAGACAGTCATATAGGTTCTTCTTACTTAGAGGAACAAGCCCAAGGTTTGCGTATCGCCTATACACCTGATTTCGGAATGTATGCTGTTGACCCGGAAGTAAGAAACGTTATCGAAGCAACATTCGATAATTGGCGGGCACTCGGAATGTCCGTTGAGATAGTAGATCTTAATTTTGATATGGATAGACATGAATTCAATGGATTCTTTACAAGCATGTGGTATGCGTCTTCCGCGGCAGGCAGCGCTAAATTGCTAGAAACCAATCCAGAATGGGTGTCTGATTCTTATCGCGATATGATCGAAAAGGGCAAGCCGTTGATGGCTTCGGATTATCGTGCGTATGAACGAAATCGCTCGACAGTCTGGAACAGGATGCAGACGGTGCTGCAGGATTATGACTTGGTGCTGTCACCGACTCTGGCGGTTCCAGCTTTCGATTATCAATTGTTAGGACCGTCTGTTATTGATGGGCAGCAAGTGAAAGAAGATGCAGACTGGATGATGACACATGCTTATAATGTGACTGGTCTTCCGGCGGCATCCCTGCCAGCGGGACTTTCACAAGGACGCTTGCCGATCGGCATGCAGCTAGCTGCTAACCGATTCCAGGATGCGCGTGTCCTTCGTGCAGCTAAGGCCTATATGGATGCCTATCCACTACGTTAAAAAAGCAGCTTCGGCTGCTTTTTTTTCTTTTTTGCTTCAAATATCCCAGTTGCTTTACAGAAAATTTACCAGAATCATGCCTATCCTCCTATATCAGGAAAACTAGATTCCCGCTAGTATGGTAGATGACGGAGTTCGCCAGTATTTGCCGAACTTACTAATATTTTGGGGGAATCATGTAGATGGGCAAAAAGGTAATATCTGTTTTTGCAATAGTCACACTTATTTGTTCTGGGATTTTGCCGAGCTTCTCTTCTGGCGTACAAGCTGCAGAACGTGCTGCGGCACCAATAGTATCGGAATACGTAGAAGGAAGCTCTTATAATAAAGCCATTGAGCTTTATAATCCGACAAACGAGCCAATTGATCTTAGTCAATTCGAGCTGGCAGGATATTTCAATGGTAATACGGAAGCAACTTCTACATTGACCTTGTCGGGAACATTGGAGGCTGGTGATACATATGTGATTGCCAACCCGCGTGCGGACGAAGCATTGCTTGCAGCAGCAGATCAGACGAACGGCAGTGTCATTAACTTCAATGGAAATGATGCAATCGCTCTCCAGCAGGATGGCGCCGTTCTGGATGTGGTTGGCGAAATCGGGAATGATCAGGACACAGCCAAGGATATCGGACTCATCCGATCTACTGACGTAACCGAAGGCAGCACAGTCTTCGTTTCAGAGCAGTGGGAGGTAACGGAGAAAGATACATTCGATACAATCGGCTCTCATGGACAAGAGCAGCCTGGTGAGGAACCTGAAGAAGAGCCAGAAGCAGGTACAGTCCAGCCAGTTGCGGAAGTGAAGGGCAAGACTGGTGAAACGGTAACAGTGGAAGGAATTGCTACAGCAGATAATGCAAGTATCGGCGGAGGGAAATTATCAACATTCCTTCAAGACGATACAGCTGGTATCAATATCTATCATACGGATGCAAGTGCTTTTCCTGACATTAAAGAAGGCGACCTTATTCGCGTTACAGGGGAAATTACGAGCTATAAAGGTTTGACCGAAATAGAACCAGCAGAAGATGGTATTACAATCGTTTCTGCTGACAATGACATACCTTCAGCTGAAGAGATGACGATCAGTCAGCTTCAGGATGAAACAACAGCCGAACCAGCAGAAGGAG
Source organism: Terribacillus sp. AE2B 122 (assembly GCF_902497585.1). NCBI lineage: Bacteria > Bacillati > Bacillota > Bacilli > Caryophanales > Bacillaceae > Terribacillus > Terribacillus sp. AE2B 122. The sequence continues at coordinate 165,416 of NZ_LR700943.1, forward strand.
AGCTTGTCCAGGTAGCAGGATACATCAAGGATATTCCGGATAATCCAGCTGGCGGTGGGTACAATGTTCAGTTCATCAATGAAAACTATGAATCTGTGACATTGCGTATCATGGAATCTGCTTTGGATGTTTCGGCTATTGAAGAAGGGAAATGGTACACCGTTACCGGTATCCTAAGCCAATACGATAGCTATCAGATCCTGCCTCGTAAGCAAGAGGATATGCAGGTAGCAGCAGAACAGCCAGAAGCACCTAGGACGGAAGGTACGTACAAAGCAGTTGTAGAATCTGTCACTGACGGAGATACAATCCGTCTCCAAGACTCTGTTTTAGGATCGGATCGTGTGCGTTTTGTAAATGCGGATACACCGGAGACATTTCATGCGATCAAAAATGATTTAGACCAGAACCAAATGGATCATGGAAAAGCTGCGTCAGATTATCTGAAGTCCAAGCTATCTGCCGGCGAAGAGATTACCCTTAAAGTGGGAGAAGAGCCGACAGATAATTATGGTCGTTTGCTAGCACAGGTTATCACAGATGAAGGCGAAAATATGAATCTCGAATTGGTGAAAGAAGGACTAGCAGTTACTTATTTCATCTCTCCAATCGGAGATACAAACGAATATGACACATTCCAGCAAGCTGTTGCGGATGCAAAAGAGCAGGAAAAAGGAATATGGAATCCTGAATCGCCACTGGAGGAATTGCCGTTTGAGTTCCGGGCCCGCTATGATGGCGGTGGTTTGGATAAATATGTTGGAAACTCAGATACAAAGGAATACGTAGTTCCAGCTGAATGGGAATCTATTCCTGTCGAGAAGCGAATCTTCTTCTGGACAGAAGAGGATGCTATTGCGGAAGGCTATACAGCAGCAGACGGTACGGAGCCTCCGGCAAATGAAGATAACCTGGCCGTACAGCTGCTTGGTATGAACGACCTTCATGGCAAGATTGATCAGCAATACGAACTCGATACAAACGAAGATGGTACGATGGATGGTACATTCGGCCGTATGGATTATACTGCCGCGGCTATCAAACAGCGGGAAGCAGAAAATCCGAATAGTTTGCTAGTACATGCTGGAGATATGATTGGCGGCAGCTCACCTGTATCAGCTCTGCTCCAGGATGAGCCGACGATTGAGATCATGGAAGCGATGGGCTTTGATGTCGGTACAATCGGAAACCATGAACTGGATGAAGGAACAGATGAGCTTTTGCGTATCGTGGAAGGCGGGGAGCATCCGAATGGAACTCCTGGCTATGATGGTACAAACTTTGCCACACTTTGTGCCAACTGTGTATACAAAGACAGCGGTGAAACGATTCTTCCTCCTTACAGCATTCAGGAAGTGGATGGAGAGAAAATCGGATTCATCGGAGTGAATACGACAGCATCACTTGGTATGGTCATGCCTGAAGGAATTCAGGACATCACCATTACGGATGAAGTGGAAGCAGTCAATAAAGCAACAGCAGAACTGAAGGAACAAGGCGTTAAGGCTATTGTTGTCCTGTCCCATATGCCAGCTGAGCAGAGTGGAAACAGCGCTACAGGTGATGCAGCCGACATGGCGAACGCAGTTGATGATGAGGTAGATATCATCTTCGCAGCCCATAACCACGCTGTTGTGAATGCGACTGTAGATAATAAACTAATCGTTCAAGCATCTGAGTATGGAAAAGCCTTCTCTGATGTGGATGTGGAAATCGATCGCGAAACAGGCGATATCGTATCCAAGCAAGCTGAAATTGCGTGGGCAGATCAATCCTCCTACACGCCAGATCCGACAGTGGGAGCTATATTGGCTAAATATGCTGAAGAAGTTGCACCTATCATGAACGAGGTTGTCGGTGTCGCTGCTAATACGATGACTGGCGGTTATGCTGTAAAAGGAGAAATAGGTGATAATGCACTTGGCAACTTGCTTGCTGATGGTATGAATGCAGCAATGAATAGTGATTTTGCTATGATGAATGGCGGAGGAATCAGGGATGACCTGTTGGAAGGTGATATCACCTGGGGTGAGCTCTTCAATATCCAGCCTTTCAATAATACGCTCATGACATTCGAAATCGATGGAGCAGATCTAGCGCCTATATTGAATGCTCAAATCACTTCCTACGGTCCGGATTACAGCATAAGCGGATTTACGTATACATGGAATGGAGAAACAAATCAGGTTGTGGATATCAAGCTTCCTGATGGTTCACCTATTGAAGAAGATAAAGTATACACACTGACAGTGAATAACTTCATGGGTACATCATTAGGTGATAAGTATCGTCCAATCAGCGAACTCGGCCGTAATCCTGTAATGGGACCAGAAGATCTGGAGGCAACTGTGGCATATGTACGCAGCTTCGAAATGGAGCCCATCAGCTATGAAGCAGAGGGACGTATTTCCGAAGTGAGCGGGGATACACCAACTGAGCCTCCTGTAGAACCAGAGGAGCCGCCAGTAGATCCGGAAGAACCACCGACTGATCCTGATCAGCCGGATGAAGATGATAAGCCGAATCATCCGATTGTTGATTTAGTCAAAGACATAATCGGAACTGTGTGGAATTGGGTGAAGAACCTGTTCTGGCGCTGGTAATGCAAAAACACCTTCAAGCAATAATTGCTTGAAGGTGTTTTTTTAGCTTTCGACTGCTGTTTTTTCTTTGTTGTACCAGATGAACTTCCCAGTATAGCCGTAGATGATAGCCAGTCCGATAGCTACAAAACTCAGCCACATGAAAGGTAAATAAGAGAAAGTGGAAACGCCCAGAATACCGGCCATGTAAATACCGTTATCCGACCAAGGCACCATCCCGGAAGTCAATGTGCCCCCGACTTCTGTGTTACGGGATAGGACACGACGATCAAGCTGCTGCCTATCGTACGTTTTTTCCATCATTTTAGGTGTCAGAATTAATGCAACATACATTGCACAGCCGAGGACATTGCCTAAGAATGCTACGATTAAGGTTGCAACTGTTGTATTACCTGCTGATACAAGTTTCTTTTCGAAAGTGGAAACAATCACTTGCAGGACACCGAGCTTCTCCAAAAGCCCCCCAAAACCAAGACCGAAGATGATAACCATCAAGGTATCGAGCATACCCAACACACCACCCCGGTTGAGGATGCCATCGATGAAATTAACGCCTGTGTCAATTGAGAAGCCGCTATAAGCGGTTCCTAGAGCTTCTGCAAAATTCATTCCCTGGAACAGGGATGCCCAGATTGCACCAAGAAGTGCACCTGTCACTATGACTGGCAAAGATGGTTTCTTCATTGCCAGCAACACAAGTACCACTACAGCTGGAATTAGCATGAGAATGCCAATATCAAAATTATCCATCAGTGCGGTTTTCAGCGAATCAACCCTTGCTTGATCGATATCTTCTCCACCGTAGATGAAACCGGCCCCTGTAAACAGAATAGCAGTGATGATAAACGCCGGAACGGAAAGGAAAAGCATAGCCCGCACGTGCTCAAGCACATCAACTTTGGATAAAGAAGATGCAAGTACCGTACTATCTGATAGCGGAGATAACTTGTCCCCAAAGTATGCTCCAGATAGGACAGCGCCGGCTACGAGCGGCAGCGGCATACCAAGTCCTTCTCCAATTGCCATCATGGCAATACCAGCTGTTCCTGCTGTTCCCCAAGATGTTCCAGTTGCAATAGACATGACAGCACAAATGATCAATGTTGCAAGCAGGAAGATACTTGGATGAATAAATTCAAGACCATAGTAAATCAATGTCGGCACAACTCCGCCAGCAATCCAGGTACCGATCAGTGTTCCCACGGCTACAAGGATTAATATAGCTTCCAGTCCATTTGATATTCCACCCATAATTGACTTTTGCAAATCTTGATACTTATGTCCAAGCCGTATGCCCAAAATGATGACAACAAACCAGGAGATGAAGAGAGCCAACTGAATTGGCAGGTCAAGATAGACTGTAAAAGATAATACTAGTGCTAGAAAGATGCCTAGTACGATGATGATTTGAGTTATTGATGGTAATCTTACTTCTTTCAAGTCCAGTCCTCCTAAAAAGATATTGAACCCGCTTACATATGAAAACGGATAAAAATGTGCAGCGCATACCGTTTTTTAAAAATCGGAACGCACGCACATCCTCCTATTATCTATCAAAAAGCTCCTCACCTGCAATACCCGGTTTCGTCATTTCGTAAGGATTTAAGATAATATCAAGCTCTTCTTCGGTTAATACATCATGTTGCAGGCAAAGCTCACGGATGGATTTGCCCGTAAGGATCGCTTCACGTGCAATCCGCGCAGCAACTTCATATCCCAAATGCGGGTTTACTGCAGTTAGCAAACCAACACTTTTATCTACATATTCCTTCAGCAACGCTTCATTCGCTTCGATACCGATCAGGCAGTTATCTGTGAAGGATCGGAAGCCATTATTCATGATGCTGATGGACTGTAAAAGGTTGAAAACGAGTACAGGTTCCATGACATTCAATTCAAGCTGCCCAGCTTCGGAGGCCAAGCAGATCGTGTTATCATTGCCGATTACTTGGAATGCAATCTGGTTGATTAGCTCAGCCATGACTGGATTCACTTTCCCGGGCATGATGGACGAACCCGGCTGCCGTGCTGGCAGGTTGATTTCATTCAGTCCAGCTCTTGGACCAGAAGCCATCAAGCGAAGGTCATTCGCAATTTTGGACATGTTCATCATACAAACCTTCAGAGCAGCAGAAACCTCAGTATAGGCATCTGTATTTTGTGTTGCATCCACAAGATTCTCAGCAGTTACAAGCGGCAAACCACTGTTGGCAGCCAAATGCTTTACGACTTCCTCAATATATTTCGGGTTTGCATTCAAACCTGTACCGACGGCTGTTGCTCCCATATTGACCTCATACAAGTGCTGGCGTGACTGTTTGATACGTTTAATATCTCTTTCCAGCACACGGCTGTAAGCTTCGAATTCCTGACCTAAACGAATTGGTACCGCATCCTGAAGATGCGTACGTCCCATTTTGATGACAGAATCGAACTGTATTGCTTTCTTCTTGAATTCTCCTTGCATATATTCCATTGTATCGAGCAATCTTTCGAGCATGTTCAATGTTGAAATATGAATTGCTGTCGGAAATACATCATTCGTCGATTGAGACATATTTACATGTGTATTAGGGCTCAAATGCTGGTAGTCGCCTTTTTCATGACCTAGGATCTCTAGGGCGCGATTCGTGATGACTTCATTAGCATTCATATTGATGGAAGTACCAGCACCGCCTTGAATTGGATCCACGATGAACTGGTCATGCCATTGGCCGTTTATTAGTTCATCTGATGCTTGAACAATTGCATTGCCTAGCCCTTCATACAACCGTTTTACATCCATATTAGCAAGGGCAGCTGATTTTTTCACAATACCAAGCGCTTTGATCATTTCTTCATGGATGCGATAACCAGTTATCGGGAAATTCTCTGACGCTCGCAGCGTCTGAATTCCGTAATACGCATCTTTTATAATTTGTTTTTCTCCCAGAAAGTCTTTCTCAATCCGATAGTTCTCTTGTAAGTCTGCCATGACCTGAACCTTCCTTTTCACTTATTTAAGAGGGCCATATAGTAATATCTTCAGCGATCGGTCTTTCCATCATGCGTTTAACTTCCTTCGGATCAGTGGATTGGCCGAGCGCCCACATGAGCTTCGGAACGATGGCCTCTGTGTTCATATTGCTTGAACGAGTCACCAACTCTTGATTGATGCGGCGGCCGACTTCGTAAATACTCATGTCTTCGCCTTCCTCTAAGCATTGTGTAGTGATAACGACTACAATACCTCTTTCAACCAATTCGTTTATCTTTTCCAGAAGGTCGCGTCCTTCGAATGGAATACCGCCGCTGCCATAGCTCTCAATTACGATACCTTTATACATGCTCGCTAAAGCATCCAATATCTCGGGCTTGAGACCCGGATACAGCCTTAATAAGAGTACATCAGTACAGAGGGAAGTATCAACGGTAAACGGCAGTTTTTCGCTTTGAATTTTTTTGTTATATTCAACCTCATCTTCATGGATGAAGGCGATGTAAGGGTAATTGATGCTTTCGAATGCATCATAGCTTTTCGTCCGCAGCTTGATTGCCCGTGTTCCTTGTATAACGCGGCCATCGAATACAACGTAGACACCCCCGATTTCTTCACAGGCAAACCGGATGGCATCTTTGATATTTTTCTTGGCATCTGTTTTTTGAAATGTAATCGGTATTTGCGAGCCGGTAATCACAATTGGTTTACTCGCATTCTGCAGCATATAGGACAGAGCCGCTGCCGTATAAGCCATCGTGTCGGTTCCGTGCGTGATGACAAAGCCATCGTAAGCATCATAATGATCTTTGACTGCCTCAGCCATCGACACCCAATCTTCCGGTTGCATGTTTGTGCTGTCCAGATTCATAAGTGAGACTGTTTCCATTGTATAATCATTATCCATGTTGGAAACAAAGCTTAACAATTCATTCGCATCTACAGCCGGTGATAGGCCGTTTGCTCCTTCGACTGATGCAATGGTGCCGCCGGTGGTAAGTAATAATAGCTTCTTCATTCCCTGCACCTCTTCTATCTATCTCAAATGTAATTCGCTAATTGCGTACTTTAAACTTAATTATAGAGAAGGAATTAGGGTTAATCAAGAATATATTATTCGTATCGCGTACGAAACGATGCTATAATAATAGGAAGATAATAGAGCGGGGGAAGTAAGATGAATCTGGATCGGCTATCAGAATTAAGGAAAAAGAAAAATTGGTCGCTGCAAGATACCGCAGACCGTCTCGGTATAGCAAAAAGCACTTATGCAGGCTACGAATCCGGATATCGGCGTCCGTCATTTGAGGCATTGATTATGCTGGCAGACTTATTTGGTACAAGCTGTGACGATTTGCTGGGGCGTCATTTTGATAAGCAAATGGAGCTGACGGAGCGGGGGAGTACGAAGCTGACTGTCGATCAAAGGGAGCTAACCGAAAAGGAGATAAGCGGGGCAGTTGCGTTTATCCGGGTAACGAGGCAAATGGAAGAAAAACAGGTATTATAAAACGCGTTGCAGATAGCTGCAACGCGTTTAGTTTATGCCAAAGTTTTTTCGATGATACGCTCTTGCGCAACAGGAGCTGCACTTCCAAGAATATTATAAGGCAAGCAGAGAGGCACTCCTGAACGCGGGTCGATAATCACATCAGCTTCGATGTTGAATACTTCCCTCAGGTTCTCTGCAGTAACAGTATCAACAGGTGAACCTTCGCAAATTACCTGTCCTTTTTTGATAGCAATCATGTGATCTGCATAACGTGTAGCATGATTGAGATCGTGTACAACCATGACGATCGTACGGTTTTCTTCACGATTCAGTTTATGCAATAGCATAAGCACTTCCAGCTGATGTGCCATATCGAGGAATGTCGTCGGCTCATCAAGGAAGAGTGTTTCCGTTTCTTGTGCCAATGCCATTGCAATCCAAGCGCGCTGACGCTGTCCGCCGGAAAGCTGGTCGACCGCACGCTGTGCGAAATCCTCCATCGCTGTCACTTCAATTGCCCATGCAATTACTTCCTTATCATAAGGAGTAAGAGTGCCGAACCCTTTCTGATGTGGATAGCGGCCATATGCTACAAGCTCAGACACTGTCAAACCCTCGGGTGCAACAGGATTCTGAGGAAGGATGGCAAGCTGCTTCGCGACAGCTTTCGTTGATTGTTTATGAATGCTTTTCCCGTCCAATAGTACCGTGCCGTTTTTCGGCTTCATGACACGCGCCATTGTCTTAAGTATAGTGGATTTGCCGGAACCATTAGCTCCAACAAGAGCTGTAATCTTTCCTTTAGGAATTTCTATAGTTAAATCTTTTACGATTGATTTATCTCCATAGGCTACTTCAAGTAATTCCGTTTGTAAACGTCCCATTACTGGTACCCCTTTCCTCTTCTCTTTGATGTGAGAATGAGATTCGTTATCATTTATATTGTCACAAAATAAAGGTCTGTTCAAGCGTTATTCAGAAACTTTCATAAAAAAGTAAGATTTTTTCCAGATAGATAGCACATTGACATTGTATGGAATATTCAGATATGATAATGATAATGATTTTCAATTAAAGAAAAGCACGGAGAATGGAAGAGGAGTGTGACAGATGCAATTAGAGCAGCTGATAAAAGATAGAAGATCCATTACGAATTATGATACTAGTAAAAGAATCTCTTACGAGGAGATACAGGAATTACTTGATATAGCAGTGTGGGTACCAAACCATAAAATGACGCAACCTTGGCGTTTTATTTTAATTGATGGTGAGACGAAACAAAAGCTGGGTGAAATCAATTCGAAGCAAGGGGCGAAAGGTGTCGCAACAGCTGAAGAAAAAGAGAAAAAAGCAGAGGCATTAAAAAAGAAGATTACTGATGTTCCGCTTTGGATTGCTGTCGTTTTAGAGGAAAATACGCAAATGAAATTCCGGGAAGAAGACTATGCATCTGCTAGTATGCTAATCCAGAACTTCAGCCTGCTTGCATGGGAAAAAGGAATCGGAACAATCTGGAAGACGAATACATTGCTAGAGAATGCAGATGCGAGAGAATTACTTCAAATCAGACCAGGTGAGCGTAATATCGGACTCCTGCAGGTCGGGTTTATCGGTAAAGAACCGAAAGTGAAGCCAAGAGTACCTGCAAGCGAACGTACAACTGTATTGAACTAAAAAACAGCGATTCTGCTTAAAGCAGAATCGCTGTTTCCTTTATACAATCTTTTTACGCAAATAGCCAGAAATTAAGTCAATCGCCGATACCAATACAATGATACCAAGTAGAATGACACCAACGCGCGGCCAGTTACGAGAAGTCAAAGCGAAAATAAGCGGAGCTCCAATACCGCCTGCACCGATAATACCGAGGATGGAAGCTCCCCGGACATTCAGCTCGAAACGGTAGAGTGTATAGGAGATGAATCCAGGCAGTACTTGCGGCAATACGGAATAGACGAGTACTTGGATGCGGTTAGCTCCTGTAGCAATCAAGGCTTCACGTGGACCGTGATCGATTGCTTCTACTTCTTCAGCAAATAGTTTACCTAACATCCCGATGGAATGCAGGCCCAATGCGAGTACCCCAGCAAATGATCCAGGACCGACCGCTTTAATGAAGATAATCGCCAGAACAACCTCTGGGAATACCCGAATGAAGCTAAGTACGAATCGGCCCAAACCGGTAACGAAAAAGCCGGACTTATCTTTGCGGCTCGCGGCCCAGAAACCGAATGGTATGGTAAGAATAGCTGAAATGAACGTACCAAGGATAGAGATAGCCAGTGTATCAATCAATCCGAAGATAAGACCTTCTTCTTCATTTACGAAAGCCCAATCCGGATGGATGATACCATCGAAAATCGCCTTGGAAATCTGACCAGCAGTCTCCTTGATTTCAAATTCTTCTATTCCAGCAAAAGCCCAAACATAGATAGCAGCCAGGATGACTAGGATCAACACACGGTTGAAGACCTTTTTACCGCGGCCTTTTGGTTTATCGACAGTATGTGTAGGTAATTGGCTCATAGTAATTTCTCCCGTAGTTTGTTACTCACAAAATCGATGATTAATACAACGGCAAGGGTTGCAATAATCAAGGTATTGACACGTGGATAATTTAAGAAACCAAGGTTGCTGTCATAATAAAGACCGATACCGCCTGCACCTACGAGGCCAAGGATGGCAGCGGCACGAATATTTACCTCGAATGTATACAGCACATACGAAACGAAATAGGCAGCAGCCTGAGGGATGATAGCGAAAGTTATCCACTGGACTTTGTTCGCACCAACCGCTGTCATAGCTTCCATTGGCCCTTTGTCGATTCCTTCGACGGATTCATATGTCAATTTTGCGATAATCCCCACGGAGAAGATCGTCAAAGCAAAGATACCAGGAATCATACCTAAACCAAAAATTGCTACGAAAATAGCTGCAAGCAATAGCTCCGGAACTGTTCTGATCAAGTTCAGTACAAATCGTGCTGGATAAGAGATCCAAGGTATCCGGTTCACGTTGTTTGCACAAAGCAGAATGACTGGAACGGATATGATAGCTCCGAATGTCGTTCCGATGACAGCCATGCGGATTGTCTCAAGCATCGGTTCGATGATTTTCTCAAAGTAGGCCCAATCCGGCGGGAACATATCGATGACAAGGCTGGCCATTTGATCGCGGTTCGTTATCAAATCCATAAAGCTGGAGCCTGTCTGAATATAACTTAGGGCAAGCAGGACCAGTACGATTGCCGCTGTCAGATAATGTTTGATTCTGGTAGGCGGTTTTGGAATCGTCTTTTTCGGAGGCTGGCTCATTCGGCACCCTCTCCAATTGGACCTCGCTGCTGTTCTTTTTCCAGCTGCTGTCCGTAGATTTCCTGGAATTTCTCATCAGTCGCTTCTTCCACTGGTCCGTCGAACACAACTTCTCCCGCATTCAAACCGATGATGCGTGTAGCATATTGACGTGCGATATCGATGAAGTGAAGGTTGACGACAGTCGTAATACCAAGCTCTTGGTTAATCTTTTTCAAATCATCCATTACTTGTTTCGTTGTCAGCGGATCAAGAGAAGCTACTGGCTCATCAGCAAGGATGATTTTCGCTTCCTGTGCCAAAGCTCTGGCAATCGATACACGCTGCTGCTGTCCGCCAGAAAGCTGGTCAGAACGCGTATAGGCCTTCTCGACAATATTCACACGATCTAGTGCATTGAGAGCCAAGTTGACATCCTCTTTCGGGAATAAGCCGAATACAGTCCGCAGCGTGTTATGGTAAGCAACACGGCCGGAAAGGACATTCCGCAGAACAGTAGAACGTTTGACGAGATTGAAGTTTTGGAAAATCATTCCAATATCACGACGGATATGGCGCAAATTCTTTCCTTTAGCAGCTGTAATGGATTCATTATCAATCATAATTTCGCCTTCGGAAATTTCATGCAATCTATTAATCGAGCGCAGCAATGTAGACTTACCGGCACCGGAAAGACCGACAATGACAATAAACTCGCCTTTTTCGATAGTTAAGTTGATGTTTTTCAAACCTTTGACGCCGTTCGGATATGTTTTCGAAACATTGCGAAATTCTATCACTTTCTATACCAACCTTTTTATGTAGTTTAATAGTAAAGCAGAAAAAATACAGTTAAGAAAAGATATAGTTACAGACAAAAGCCCAGCCAGTCTAAGGAAATCTCAGGCTGGCTGGATTGATAGCTAGTTTATTCTATTATTCTTGTGCAAATTTCTCGGAATACTCGCGAACAACTTCGAATTTACTGTCATCAGATTTTACGTAACCTTCATGTGTGTAAACATCACGGATGATTTCCAAACCTTCCGGATCTTTACCGATGTTGATGAAGGCATCAGTGATTTTTTCTTTCCATTCGTCATTGATTTCAGGAGTAACTGCAATTGTATCATTCGGGATTTTTTCAGTAGTAGCAATTACTTTCGTATCCTCGAAGACAGTTGGGTAGTCACCTTTAACGACGTTACGTGCATCTTGGAATGTTACAGCTGCATCTGTGTCACCGTTCAATACGCTGATGATACCAGCATCATGACCTTTTACAGTTGTTGGAGTCAAGTCGGACTGGATGTCCAAACCAGCAGCATCAAGTGCACCAGCAGGCCATACATAACCTGCAGAGGATGTTACATCCTGAACTGCAATGGTCTTGTCTTTCAAGTCCTCAAGAGAGTCTATTCCAGAATCGCTCTTCACGACGAATTGAGCTAAGTAGAAATCTACTAGTTCGTCAGTTGGTGAACCGTCTTCTGGATTAACACCATAACGCTGAGACTGAAGGATAACTTCTGCAGCATCTTTGTCATGTGCCAATACATATGCTGTAGGCGGTAGGAAGCCGACATCTACTTGGCCGGAAGCCATCGCCTCAATGATAGTGTTGTAGTTAGTAGATACACTTACTTCAACAGGAATGTCCAGTTCTTCTTCCAGAAGATCTGCAAGCGGCTCTGCTTTTGCTTCAAGTGTTTCTGCATTCTGAGAAGGAACGAATTGCACACGCAATTCTTTCAAATCTCCGTTGCTGCCTTCGCCTTCTGCGCTTGAATCATCAGATCCGCACGCACTTAGCAACCCTGCTGCAAGAAATAGAGTCGCACCAACACCTGCAATTTTCTTAAACATGATATACCCCCAAAAATTGTTTAATTTGCACTGCATGAACAACTATATCACGACTTGTTCCAATTTATGTTAACTTACTGTAATAAGAATGTAAAGATAGATTTGGCATGTTATGATAGATAATAGCAAAAACTGTTTTAATTCTGAAAAAGAGGTCGGAGGAATCATAAGTATGTCTGATAAAGTGACAAATATCACCATGCTCGTTACTAGTGATGTGCATGGAAATATCTTTCCTACTACATACCGGGATCACGAACCAGCTCCCCAGGGACTGGCACGGGTAGCTACCTTAATTAAAAGAATAAGAGAAGAAAAGAAGCATGTTCTTCTGCTTGATAATGGGGATATGATACAAGGTACTCCGCTAACGTATCACCATGCAAAATACCAAGCAGGTAAAGATAATCCGCTGATTCGCTGTATGAATGAGCTAAAATATGATGCTGCGGTAATAGGCAATCACGAGTTTAACTATGGCATGCCGTATCTGCAATCGGCAATTCAGCTTGCAGACTTTCCGTATCTTTGCGGTAATATCCTTGATAAGACGAAAAAGGAACCTATACTCGGCAGACCGTATGAAATCAAACAGATAGATGGTGTTAAATTAGCAATCATCGGTATTACTACTCATTTCATACCAAACTGGGAAGATCCGAATCACATTGAGGGGCTTGCATTCGAGCATGTCCTGGAATCGACAAGGAGATGGGTGAAGGAAGTTCGGGAGAAAGAACAGCCTGATGTCCTAATTGTCGCTTATCATGGCGGGTTCGAACGGGACCTTGATACAGGAGAGCCGACAGAATCACTCACTGGTGAAAATGTAGGCTATGAAATTTGCCATTCAATAGAAGGAATTGATATTTTGGTCACTGGTCACCAGCACCGATCACTCGCTGAAAAAGTGAATAATGTGACCGTTGTGCAGCCTGGATCCAATGGTGCATTCCTTGGAGAAGTTTCAATTACTGTCGAGCATCTATATAATAGTAGGAAACATGTCATATCAGAGGCGAAATTACATACAATCACGAATGAAATCGAGCCCGATAAAACGATTTTGAGACTAGTTTCTTCCTATGAAGAAGAAACACAGAAATGGCTGGACCAGCCGATCGGAAAAATAGATGGAGATATGATCATCCATGATGCATTTGAAACGAGGGTGAAGGAGACACCATTTATCGAATTTATCAATAAAGTACAGATGGATGCAGCGAATGTTGCTATCTCCAGTACAGCATTGTTTCATAATGCGTCACCTGGATTCCCACAGAATATTACGATGCGAGATATCGTCTCCAATTATATCTATCCAAACACGTTGAAGGTGATTGAGATTTCTGGAGCAGATATGAAGCATGCACTCGAACTCTCTGCCACTTACTTCAATTTGGACCAAGAGGGTGAACTTGAGGTGAGCCGCTCCTTCCTGGAACCTAAGCCACAGCATTATAATTACGATATGTGGGAAGGTATCGACTATACATTAGATATCAGCCGTGAGGTCGGAGACCGAGTACAAGAATTAACCATCAAGGGCAACCCTGTCATTGCAGGTGAGATGTATGAGGTAGTAATGAATAATTATCGGGCTGCTGGCGGGGGAGACTACGTCATGTTTAAAGGAAAGCAAGTGGTCAAGGAGATCACAACAGATATGACAGAGCTGATTGCAGATTACATCAGCGAGCGTAGTGTAATTGAAGCAACTTGCAACCATAATTGGAGAGTAAAGAAGTGAAAAACAGGAGCTGCTGCTCCTGTTTTTTTATATAATTGGAATATAAAAGGGAATTCATGAGCTCGTTTTGTAACATTTGTCCTAATAAAGCCGGAAAAACGACAAAAATCGAATGAGAAAAAGCGAATGCAAACAAAGTCAACAAGAAATTCAACTTTAATAACTTACAATTAATGGAATAAAACAAGCCCTTTTGTTACAAAAAAGCCCCTTTAAGCTTGGTTATCACTCGTTTTGTTACAGAAAGATTACAGTGTAACAATAATATTGCTGTGAGCACGGGCTGTAATATAACCTTAAACTTCCTGTAACCCACTGGGCTAAGCCCATGTGATACCATAAGTCCTGTTAGAAATTTAAGGAGGTAGACGACGTATGAAAAAAACAGTCGTATCTTTAGCTACAGGACTAGTAATTGCGGGGGCATTCAGTACAACAGCATCAGCTGCTGAATATAATGTTCAAACAGGGGACTCTCTTTGGAAAATCGCAGACAAATACGAAGTGAGTGTAGATCAGCTTAAAGAGCTTAACCAACTTGATTCTGACCTAATCTTTCCTAATCAAAAATTAACTATAGATAAAGAAACAAACCAAACAGACTCATACACAGTACAAAAAGGCGATTCTCTTTCTAAGATCGCAGGGAAGTTCAATATATCGGTAGGCGAGTTGAAATCTTGGAACAGCCTTAACTCCGATTTGATTGTAATAGGTCAGCAACTGGCGGTGACTGGCGGAGCTGTAACTGAAACAGCACCAGTGAAGCAGGAAGCGGCTCAAACAGAAGCTCCGAAACAAGAAGCACCTAAGCAAGAAGAAAAGCAGGAAGCACCTGCACAAACAGAACAAAAAGCAGAACCTGCTAAAGAAGCAGCAGCTCCTGCCAAAGAAGAAAAAGCAGCTACAAGTACTAGCCAAGAAGCAACGAAAGAATTGTCAGTATCTGCAACTGCATATACTGGTCAATGTGAAGGATGCTCTGGTGTAACAGCTACTGGTATCGATTTGAATGCTAATCCGAATGCGAAAGTTATTGCAGTAGACCCTAGTGTTATTCCTTTAGGATCAAAAGTATGGGTTGAAGGCTATGGAGAAGCAATTGCAGGCGATACTGGCGGTGCAATCAAAGGTAATAAAATCGATGTACACGTACCAGATCAAGGAACTGCATTGAACTGGGGACGTAAAACTGTAACAGTAAAAGTACTAGACTAATATAAAAAGCGTAACAGGTGGAGCAAATGGCGGTTTGCTCTGCCTGTTTTTATTTATATTATTATTTACCCACGTGTGTGCAGTATAAACGCATATTATTTTAAATTTACAGACGATTCGCTTGTCTCGTTGATGCTTTGGATATTTCCTCCACCTCGAAAAAGTCCGATAACGCTGAAACTGATGATCAGCAAGACAAAAATGCCGATCAGCCATTTTTGCATATAATTTCCCCCTTTTTATGTGTATACTAGTATCTTACAAACTTTTGACGCGTACTTCTATGGAAACTTCACATAATAATTATGGAAAAAGTATGAAAGAGGGAACAACATGAATGTGTTCGATGATTTGAACTTACAAAATAACCGTTTGGAAATACTACATAAATTAGGTTTGACAGAACCTACGCCTGTTCAGAAGCAAGCAATTCCCGAAATTCTGGCTGGAAAAGACGTGATTGCAAAAGCGCAAACAGGTACCGGTAAGACACTTGCTTTCTTGCTGCCAATATTGGAGATGCTAAAAATGGATAGCGACGGTATTCAGGCGCTTATACTTAGTCCAACGCGGGAACTGGCTATCCAGATTTATGATGAACTAGCGAAGCTGATTCATTCGGAAGAAGAAATCGGCATCTTAGCCGTTTATGGCGGTCAGGATATTGTAAAGCAGCTTAAAAAACTCGAAGGCAGAGTGGACATCGTTGTCGCTACGCCGGGTCGTCTGCTCGACCACATGCGCCGCGGCACGGTAGATCTTTCCCATGTACGGACTTTCGTTTTGGATGAGGCAGATCAGATGCTGCATATGGGTTTTTGGCATGATGTAAAGGACGTTGCAAATGCTTTGCCGAATTCGAAACAAACATTGCTGTTTTCTGCTACAATGCCGAAGGAAATTCGCCAGCTTGCTTCTACCCAAATGCAGAGGCCGAAGGAAATCACGATTCAAACAACCAATGTGACATTAAAGGAAATCAAGCAGATTGTCCTAGAAATGTCTGACCGTGAGAAGCGGAATGCATTGAAGGTGTTATTGCAGATGTATCGTCCGTTTGCTGCGATTATTTTCTGCAGGACAAGAAGACGTGCTTCTGAGCTGCATGGATATTTGCATGCGCAGGGTTTTGAATCGGATGAACTGCATGGAGATTTGTCACAGGCAAAACGAGAACGTGCTATGAAGAACTTCCGGGAGTACAAGACACAGTTCCTTGTTGCGACTGATGTGGCAGCTCGAGGCTTGGATGTTGAAGGTGTGACTCACGTATTCAATTATGATCTGCCAGAAGATACAGAGAGCTATATCCACCGTATTGGCCGTACAGGCAGGGCGGGCAGCACTGGTCTAACAGTAGCCTTCGTAACTCCTCGGGACAGCCATCAAATCAAACAAATCGAAAGAGAAACGAAACAGCGTCTGCCGCGAAAAGAACTTGTATTCGGGGAAAATGGTAAGCCTGATTTAATAGATGCAGAATAAATACCTCTTGACAAACGAAAACAAGGGTACTACAATGAATCCAACATAACTGATACGTGAGCGAAGACGAAGAGTAGTAGCTTATGTGGTCACTTCAGAGAGCCGGTGGATGGTGGAAACCGGTGTGACACATACGTGAATGGACTTCTGAGCACCATAGCTGAAATTAGTAGTAGGCTGTGGCGGTAACTCCCCCGATAGCAGGAGCAAAGTGAGCTAGTGCGCTAGCTAACAAAGGTGGTACCACGGGTAATCTCGTCCTTTATTGGAGAGATTGCCCTTTTTTTATACACATAAATCGTTGATGAAGAGGAGTACGTGCTGATTGATTTGTACAGAGAGCCTGGTGTGGTGAGATCCAGGTCAAATCGGCAGCATGGAATGGACTTCAGAGAGATTCCTTGAAACATAGTAGGGGAATCCGGTTTCCTCCGTTACCGGGATAGGATATCAAGGCTAAAGCTTTCGTATCCGAATGAGAGGAAAGCGAGAGCTTTCAATAGAGGTGGCACCGCGGTGTAAAACCGTCCCCTATGCACATGAACCAATCATGTGCATAGGGGACGGTTTTTTTATTACAAAGAAAAGGGAGCGAGAAAGATGGCGGTAACGGATAGCATACGATTTCAGAAGAAACAATTGAACGGAGATACGCTCACACCTGTCGTTATTTACAAGCGGCTGGCAGGTGAAAAGAAGTTTTTACTGGAGAGTTCGGTACACCATACAGGAAAGGGCCGCTATTCCATCATTGGAGCTAATCCTTACAAGGAATTGATCGGTAAGGGAAGCAAAACATTGCTGAAGTTCCCAGAGAAGGAAGAGGAGCTGGAGGAAAAACCATTAGAGGTTTTGAAGAAACAGATAAGCGGAGTCGAATTACCGCTCGATTTTCCTTTCTATGGCGGAGCCGTCGGCTATATGGCATATGATTCAATTCGGCAGTATGAAGTAATTGGAGAGATGCCAGAGGATCCGATCGGTATGCCAGAAGTTCATTTTATGTTCTATGAGGATATTATCGTTTACGACCATAAGCATCAGCAGATCACTTTACTAGCCCTTGATGGCGCGGGAATACGATCAGCAGAAATGCTCCAAGCCCGTTTGGATGAAATGGAGCAGGAGATAACATCTTTCAAGGACATACCTGATGCTGTATTGCCGCCAGTTCATTTCCAGCCTGAGACGGATCAAGCAGCATTTATGCAGATGGTGGAGGACGCCAAGGCGTACATCAAAGCGGGTGATGTTTTTCAAATTGTACTTTCGCAGCGATTGACAGCAAACTTCAACGGAGATGCTTTCAGCTTCTACCGAAAGCTGCGGGCGAGCAATCCTTCGCCGTATATGTTCTTCCTCGATTTTGAGGACTATACAGTACTGGGAGCTTCCCCAGAAAGCTTGATCAAAGCAAGCGGCAATAAAGTGACGGCTAACCCAATCGCTGGATCGAGACCGCGCGGTAAAACACTAGCGCAAGATGAACAGCTGACGACTGAACTGCTGGCAGATCAAAAGGAATTGGCGGAGCATCGGATGCTTGTCGATTTAAGCCGTAATGATTTGGGCCGTGTGTGTAAGGTAGGTACGGTCGAGCTGACAAAGTATATGACAGTAGAAAAGTACCAGCACATTATGCACATTGTCTCTGAAGTACAAGGAGAACTGGCAGATAATATGACTGGATTGGATGCACTGATTGCAGCTCTTCCGGCAGGTACAGTTTCCGGTGCCCCGAAAATACGTGCAATGGAATTGATCAATCTATTTGAAAAGAAAAAACGAGGGCTCTATGCCGGCGCAGTTGGCTATATAAATATGAACGGTGATCTTGATTTGGCACTGGCTATCAGAACGATGATCATAAAAGACAAAAAAGCATATGTACAGGCGGGAGCCGGATTGGTGTATGACTCGGATCCCGAGACAGAATATCACGAGACGCTGCATAAAGCGAAATCGTTAACGGAGGTTGGGTTACATGATTCTGCTGATCGATAATTATGATTCATTTACGTATAATCTGTTCCAATATACAGCGGAGCTTGGAGAAGAAGTCCAGGTTGTCCGCAATGACGCTATCTCCATCCAGGACATGGAAGCGATGAAACCAGATGCAATCATCGTTTCCCCAGGTCCTGGCAGACCGGAAGATGCGGGAATATGCGTTGAGGCAATCCGTCACTTTGCTGGCAATATTCCGATTCTCGGCATTTGTCTCGGCCACCAGGCAATCGGTACAGCCTTTGGCGCGAGTATTATCCGAGCGGGACAAATCAAGCATGGGAAGACATCAACACTTCGCTATGTGGGAGAACCGGTAATAGAAGGAATCATTAAGGACCTGCCAATCATGCGTTATCATTCTCTTGTCATTGATAAGCGCAGTGTTCCAAATGATTTGGAAGTTACCGCTTATTCAGAAGATGATGAGGAAATCATGGCTGTTCAGCATATCCGTTACCCAGTTTATGGACTACAGTTTCACCCTGAATCGATTGGAACAGAAGCTGGTAAGGAAATTGTGAAGCATTATATTCAAATCATGAAAGAAGGGGAAAGTCATGGAACCATTGTTGGCTAAGCTTACAAATACGCAGGCTTTGACTTATTCAGAGGCGTTGCAGGCATCCCGGGAATTACTGGAAGGCAGTATGCCAGATGCTGTGGCGGGAGCATTTCTTTCCATGCTGCAAACCCGTGGAGAAACAGCGGATGAAGTAGCAGGTATGGTGGCTGCAATTCGCGAAAAAGCCCAGACGATTCCCCTTCAGGCAGCAAATGTGATGGATAACTGTGGAACTGGGGGAGATGGGTCACAAAGCTTCAACATCAGTACGACAGCAGCTTTTGTAATTGCTGGGGCAGGTATTACGATTGCGAAGCATGGTAATCGCAGTGTATCCAGCAGAACAGGCAGTGCGGATGTCCTGGAGAAGCTGGGTATCCCCTTGTATCTGCCAGCAGCCGAGATGACGCATTTGCTTGAGGAGAATGGCATCGCCTTTTTATTTGCACCTCATGTCCATCCTGGTCTGAAGCAGGTAATGCAGCTGCGTAAAGTGCTTCGTATCCCAACCATATTTAATTTAATTGGGCCATTGACGAATCCAGTCCAGCTTGATTCTCAGCTGCTCGGCATCTATCGACGCGATATGCTCGAAATGATGACTGAAGCACTCCATAAATTGGGACGCAAAAGGGCGATTGTCATTAATGGGGCTGGGTTTATGGATGAAGCATCCCTTGCAGGAGAGAATCACCTTGTCCTGCTGGAGAACGGAAAACAATCAGCCTTCACTCTCCATCCAGAAGAGGTCGGACTGCCGGTTTATCCGCTGGAAGCAATCAAGGGCGGTGATGCTGCCGAGAATGCAGACATTCTGTTACGGGTATTGAATGGGGAGAGCGGTGTCCATAGAGATACAGTCGTATTGAATGCAGGTCTTGGTATATTTGCTAACGGAAAAGCAGCCTCTATCCATGAAGGCATCCAGCTTGCGAAGGAAAGCATCGATAGCGGAGCTGCTAGACAGAAACTGCAATACTTGATCGATTATAAGCAAAGGGAAGTGACCTCATGACATTCTTAGCAAGGATACTAGAAGAAAAACGGACGGAAATTGCTACACTTAAACAAACATACCGGCCGACAGCAGCACAGCGTAATCCGATATCATTATATGAACGATTTCAACAACAAAAACAGCTGCAGGTTATCGCAGAAATCAAACGTGCTTCTCCTTCCAAAGGAATAATCAATCCCGATGTTGTACCTGCGGACCAAGCAAATATATATGAAGCAGCAGGAGCTGGGGCCATTTCAGTTCTGACAGACACACCGTTCTTCAAAGGCACGATGGATGATTTGGCAGCTGTCCGGGAGGCAGTGGAGCTGCCGATAGTAAATAAAGATTTTATCTTAGATGAAATCCAAATCGATAGAGCAGCTGATTATGGTGCTGATGTGATTTTGTTGATTGTTGCAGCATTGGAGAAAGATCGATTGCACGCTCTCTATCACTATGCAAAATCCAAAGAGATGGATGTGCTGGTAGAGGTTCACAATGAAGAAGAATTAGAACAAGCACAAGAACTTGGTGCGAATATCATCGGGATCAATAATCGGAATCTAAAAACCTTTGAGGTGGATTTAGGTGTAACGGAACGATTAATAGAAAAGATTGATACCTCCGCAACGCTTGTCATTAGTGAAAGCGGCATAACGGTACCATCTGATGCGTCACGTGTAGCGAAAGCAGGGGCAAAGGGTATCCTTGTAGGTGAAACGCTCATGCGAGCTACCGATGTAGGAGCAGTATTGGAAACACTCCGGGTCCCAGTAGGAGCGGAGCAGTCATGATCGTCAAGATTTGCGGAATCCAGTCGGTGGAGGCTGGGCAGATAGCAGTAGATGCAGGAGCTGACATGATTGGATTCGTTTTTGCGGACAGCAGACGTAAGGTATCGCCTGAGCAAGCAGCCGGAATCGGAAAAGAACTTCCGTCTCAGGTGAAGAAAGTAGGCGTGTTTGTCAACGAGCCAATCGAGAGCTTGCTGAACATAGCTGAGACGGCTGGACTGGATTACATTCAGCTGCATGGTGATGAAACAACAGACTACATCAAAGCTATCGGCAAGCCTGTCATTAAGGCTTTTTCTGTAGCTTCAGAGGATGACCTAAAGCAACTGAGTGATTACACATGTGAATACTATCTGCTGGATAGTCCAGCAGAAGCGTATAGGGGAGGCAACGGCACAGCATTCGACTGGTCCCTGGCTAACTCAGAAACAATTCCGAGAGAAAAGCTTTTTCTTGCAGGTGGTTTGCATAGCGGAAATGTACAGCAAGCAATTGGGGAAGTAAGCCCTGTCGGCGTCGATGTCAGTAGTGGTGTAGAGACAGAGGGACAAAAAGATCCAATTAAAATAAAACAATTCATTACAGCGGCAAAGAGAGGACAGTGAAAAACATGGCAATATATCCGACAGAAACCGGACATTACGGAAGCTTTGGCGGCCGTTTCGTACCCGAAACATTAATGCCAGCTATCTTGGAACTAGAAAAAGCATTCATAGAATCAAAAGAGGATCCTGCATTCCAAGAAGAGATGCGCTATTACTTGAAACAGTATGTAGGACGGGAGACACCACTTTATTATGCAGAACGTTTAACTGCGATTCTTGGAGGACCAAAAATCTATTTAAAGCGGGAAGACCTTAACCATACAGGTGCGCATAAGATCAACAACACAATCGGGCAAGCATTGCTGACGCAGCGAATGGGAAAGAAAAAGGTAGTTGCCGAAACAGGCGCTGGCCAGCACGGAGTGGCTACTGCAACGGTCAGTGCATTGCTTGGATTGGAATGCATTATCTTCATGGGGAAAGAAGATGTCAGACGGCAGGCATTGAATGTTTATCGGATGGAGCTATTGGGCGCACAGGTCGTCTCAGTCGATCAAGGTAACGGCACATTGAAGG
The DNA here is from genome assembly GCF_902497585.1 of Terribacillus sp. AE2B 122. Taxonomy (NCBI): domain Bacteria; kingdom Bacillati; phylum Bacillota; class Bacilli; order Caryophanales; family Bacillaceae; genus Terribacillus; species Terribacillus sp. AE2B 122. The sequence continues at coordinate 187,587 of NZ_LR700943.1, forward strand.
ATGCAGTGAACGAAGCAATGCGTTACTGGACAGCGAATGTAGAAGATACGCATTATATCTTTGGTACAGCTGCAGGTCCGCATCCATTCCCGCAAATTGTCCGAGATTTCCAGCGGATCATCGGCGATGAAACGCGTAAGCAGATTATCGAGGCAGAAGGCAAGCTGCCAGAAGCGATTGTTGCTTGTGTTGGAGGCGGAAGTAACGCAATCGGCATGTTCTACCCGTTCGTTGATGATCGTGATGTAAAAATGTACGGTGTGGAAGCTGGAGGTATGGGGTTGCCGACAGGTAAGCATGCTGCTTCTCTTACGGAAGGGAAAGCTGGAATATTACATGGATCATTGTCTTACCTGCTGCAAAATGACGATGGTCAGGTGCAGGAAGCACATTCGATTTCAGCCGGATTGGATTATCCTGGTGTCGGTCCAGAGCACAGCTATTTAAAAGATGCTGGACGAGTAACATATGATGCCGTTACCGATGAAGAAGCACTGGAGGCTGTACGTCTATTATCCAGGACAGAAGGAATCATACCTGCTTTGGAAAGTGCGCATGCAGTAGCATACTGCAAAAAACTGGCACCAGTGATGGATAAAGAGGATGTGCTGGTCGTCTGTTTATCAGGGCGCGGTGATAAAGACGTGAACACGATCAGGGAAGCACATGAAACAGGAGGGAATCTTCATGACTAAAGCGCAACTCGATGCTGCATTTCTAACAGTATCTGAAGCTGGGGAGAAAGCTTTCGTACCATATATAATGGCAGGTGATGGTGGCTTGGAAAGCTTGAATGAACGCATTCGTTTTCTAGCGGACAGCGGCGCAACGGCTATCGAGCTGGGGCTGCCTTTTTCGGATCCAGTCGCAGACGGGCCGACTATCCAAGCAGCCGGAATTCGCGCATTGGAAGCTGGCACGACTGTTCAGGCAGTACTGGATGAGGTTGCAAAGGAAAAAGCCAGCCGCAATGTGCCGCTTGTTATTATGACTTACTTGAATCCAGTCTTCGCTTATGGGGTGGAAGCCTTCGCTTCTGCATGTGCAGCAGCAGGAATATCCGGTCTTATCCTGCCTGACCTGCCGCTTGAAGAGGAAGGACTTGTTGTCGAAGCCCTTCAGAAGCACGAAATAGCGCTGATCCGTTTGGTCGCTTTGACAAGCACGCCTGATAGAATTCGGGCACTCGCTGAGCGCGCAGAAGGCTTCCTTTATGCGGTTACAGTAGCAGGTACAACAGGGGAGAGAGCAACCTTCGTCGATCAGCTGGGCACGCATCTGCAGGAACTGAAGGAAATTAGCAAGGCGCCCGTGCTGGCCGGTTTTGGAGTATCTACGCCAGAGCATGTGAAGGAATTAAGCCAGTATTGTGATGGAGTGGTCGTCGGAAGTAAGATCGTAGATGCTTTGCATCAAGGAGACAGAAAGCAAGTTGCAGAGTTGATTAGGTCAAGAAAGCAAGCATAAATCACTTGTTTCTTATATGTGGAGTGCAGAGAAATTCACGATTTCTCTGCACTCTTTTCTATTGGCTTCTTAGGAAAACATTAAAAAAGATAATAGGTCTGTTAAGCCTATCATATCGACTTGTTTCATTCTTGAGATATAGTGAAACATTTCCAGTTCCCATCCGTACATGTAGATAAGAGGAGAAAGAAAGGATGGTTCTGGTGCTTCAATTGAAAAATGTGACCAAAAGGTTCGGCAAACATACTGCAGTGGATCAGCTGACGCTGACAATACCAGAAGGGGAGATGTTTGGCTTCTTAGGTGCTAATGGAGCTGGTAAAACGACTACTTTCCGAATGATTCTTAATTTATTGGAGAATACGGAGGGGGAGATATTTTGGCATGGCAAAAAGATTACATACGCACAAAGTAATGAGATAGGATATCTTCCGGAGGAGCGCGGCCTTTATCCAAAGCTTACCGTAAAGGATCAGCTCGTCTATCTTGCCAAGCTTAGAGGCATGGCGAAGGCAGACAGTGTTAAAGCCCTTAAAAGCTGGCTGGAGCGATTCAACATAACAGAGTACGAAAATAAAAAAGTGGAAGAGCTGTCCAAAGGGAATCAGCAAAAGATACAGTTCATATCTGCTGTTTTGCATAATCCGCGGCTTTTGATATTGGATGAACCTTTTTCTGGCCTGGATCCAGTTAACGTGGAAATGCTGAAAAAAGCCGTTATCGAATTAAAACAATCTGGAACTTCCATAATTTTTTCTTCCCACCGCATGGAGCATGTAGAAGAATTATGCCGCTTCCTTTGCATCATGAAGCATGGCAAACCAGTCGTAGAGGGAGATTTGACTGAGATCAAGCGTTCTTTCCGCAAGAAGAATATAACTATTTCAGCAGACTATGACTTGACCTTCTTGTCAGAAACAGCAGGGGTTGTGAAATATCAGGAGACGCAGCAGGGATGCAAACTTCAGATTGCTTCTTCTGAGGATGCACCTGTCGTATGGAAACTGCTGACGGAGAAGGGATTTGTCAATAAATTTGAAGTGGAAGAACCTACTTTGAATGACATCTTCATCGAGAAGGCAGGTGAATCATATGCGTAAATTTTGGATTGTATTCTCACATACTTATTTATCCCGCGTGAAAACAAAAGGTTACATTATATCCAGCGCGATCTTTTTGCTTATCATTTGCGGCATTTTTTATATACCGGATATCATTGAACGCTTTACCGGTGAAGGTGAAGAACCAGTGGTCGCGGTAATTGATGAAACAGAAAACCAGCAGCTTTACGAAGCATTGAGCAGTGGTGCTGAAGACTATCAGCCTATTCTTTTCGATGGTAATGAAGACGAAGCCAAGCAGGCTGTTGAAAATGAAGAATATGAAGGGCTGCTCGTCCTGAATCAGTCAGAACAGAACTTGCCGGAGGCCATCTTTTACGGTATGCAGCTGACAAACAGCACTAGCGATGATATGGAAGCACAGTTGCAGCAGATCAAAGTTGCCCAGGCTGCTTCGCAGGCCGGTGTGGACGAAGCTGCCATGCAGGAAATTTATGCGCCGGTTTCTTTTGAACGTCAGTCGCTTGATAAAGAAGCGAAGACAGAAGAAGAGCTGGCAGGATCATATGGACTTGTCTATATTTTAGTCTTCGCGCTTTATATAAGTGTCATCACTTACGGTATGATGATTGCAACAGATATCACAAATGAAAAATCATCTAGAGTAATGGAGATTTTAATCTCTAGTTCTTCACCAGTAAGTCAAATGTTCGCTAAGATTCTTGCCATTGGCATGATGGGGCTCACTCAATTGGCATTGATTGCAGTTGCTGTGTATGTGATGGTCCAGATTCGTGGTCAGGAATTAAGCGGAGGTTTCTTCGATTTTATTGGTATAGCGAATGCTTCGCCAGTTACATTAACGTTTGCATTGATCTTCTTTATTTTGGGATACTTCCTATACGCTATCATCTGTGCCGGGCTCGGTTCGGTGGTAAGCAGGATGGAGGATGTCCAGCAGCTTGTAAGTCCGATTATCTTCTTGGTGATGGGTGCTTTCTTCCTTGCTATGTACGGACTTAACGCACCAGACTCGACAATCATCGTTGTTGCCTCCTACATTCCATTCTTTACGCCGATGATCATGTTCCTGCGTATCGGCATGCTGGGTGTACCTTCTTGGGAAATAGCTTTATCAATAGCCATCCTTGTAGCAACAATTCTTCTCATTGCCTGGATATCAGCCAAAGTGTATCGCGGAGGTGTTCTGATGTATGGTAAGGGTGGTTCGTTCAATCAGCTGAAGGAAGCGTTGAAACTATCTGGAAATATAAAGAATAAGAGTAAATAACATCTTCAGGTGAATGTACCACATTTTAAAAAGGCTGTCGGGAATAGTTCCGACAGCCTTTTTGTATAAGAGAATAGCTCATGCTCAATTGTGTTCAGATTGTGTGTTAATCTGCCACGTTACACCAAATTTATCTTTAACCTGCCCATACGAAGTACTCCAAAAAGTCTGCTGTAGTTCCATAATTACTTGACCACCGACTGATAGTTTTTCAAACACATCCTTTGTTTCCTCCGGAGTGCTGGTAAGAACAGCGATTCCTACTTGATCGCCTAGCTCGAGAGGCTGACCTGGGAATGTATCAGACAGCATCAAATCGTTATCTCCCACTTTTAAATGTGCATGCAAAACAAGATCTTTCCCTTCAGCCGGTACTGGATGGTTAGGGTCTTCCGGCATATCTCCGAAAGTTTTTACGCTTAGTACTTGAGCTCCCAAAGCATTCTCATATAATTTAACTGCTTCTTGTCCATTGCCATTTGTAACGATATAAGAATTGATTCCGTGTACCATCTTCAACATCCTATCTATTGTTTATTTTGCTCTCGTATGAATTTCGCTGTAAGTTACAAGATTCCTTTACTATCAATGTAAAAAAAAGAACTATCCTGTCAGTCTGTCAATTAGACTGGCAGGATAGTTCAACTTATCTTCCAAAGTTGGTGAACATACCACCGATATAATCGGTCACATTTTCCATCTTCACATTTTCAATTTCTTCACGGTAATCCTCAGGGTTGTCTTCCGGATCATATCCGATTTTCGCCGCGTCCCGATTATCAAAGTAATCATTATGCAGGGAAGACACGCCATAAAAGACACTCGTACCGATTTGCTTAGCTTCTAGAGAACAGACGATCAGCTGATTCATGTCCCGGACACTGATCCATGTGTTCAGGTTGCGGTGTTCAGAAGGTTTCTCCAAATAGCTGCCGATACGCAGGCTGGCAGTTTCAATGCCGTGTTTCTTATGATACATATTTGCCAGGTTCTCGCCGAATGCCTTGCTGGAACCGTAGTATGTATCAGGCAAATGAGACGCATCTGGACCAATCGATTGGTTGATAGGTTGGAAGCCGACAGCGTGGTTGCTGCTCGCGAAAACGATACGTTTAATGCCGTGCTTTCGGGCTGCTTCATATATATGGTAGGTTCCGTTAAAGTTGTTTCGGTTGATTTGTTCATACGTGCTCTCTGTGGCAATACCGCCTAAATGGACGATGGCATCCACACCTTTTGCCAGCTGTTCGACTTCTTCTAAGACAGCGAGGTCAGCTTGCTGAAACAATCCGAGTTTATCTAGCTCTTCATCCTGTTTGATGTCCGTCAAAACCAATTCGTAATCCTGGTGGATAGCTTTTACCAGATTTTTGCCGATATGACCGGCAGCTCCTGTTACAAGTACTTTCATCTTTCATCTGCTCCTTTGTTGTTCGAAATCCAACAGCCAGTTCTTACGCCACGGCTCCCAGCGGTAACCTGTTACAATCCCATTCCTGCCGACCACTCGATGGCAGGGGACGACAATGGCGAATGTATTTCGTCCAACAGCACTGGCTGCTGCCCGAACGGCTCGTCCATTTCCTGCATCTTCGGCAATAGTACTATAAAAAGCCGAACTGCCATATGGTATCTGATTGACCTGTTCCCAGACGCGCTGCTGAAAGGCAGTACCATTGGTTGCTAACGGAAGCTGGAAACTGGTGATATTACCAGAAAAGTAGGCTTCTAGTTGTGTTTGAGCCAGTTCTGTAAGTGAATTGTTATTATTTGGCAGCGTCTCGCCGAATAAGATACTTGTTATAAATTGATCTGTTGCTGTGATCTGTACATTACCTAAAGGCGTCTCTATATTACTTGAATAAGACATTATTGCCTCCTAAGAAACAAGCTCCAAAGCAGAAAGCCTTGGAGCTTGATTGATTAGCTGTACATTGCTGCAATTTCTTTTTGCAGCTTTTTGTCAGAAACATATTCATCATACGTCATTTCTTTATCCACAATACCTGTCGGAGTGATCTCGATCAGGCGGTTAGCGATACTGTTCACAAACTGTTGGTCATGGGAAGTGAATAGAAGCACACCCTTGAATTTAATCAAACCTTCGTTCAAAGACTGGATAGATTCAAGATCCAAGTGGTTCGTTGGTTCATCCATTACCAAAACGTTCGATTTGCTCAGCATCATCTTAGATAGCATACAGCGTACTTTTTCTCCTCCGGAAAGCACGTTCGCTTCTTTCAGTGCATCTTCACCACTGAAAAGCATACGGCCTAAGAAACCGCGCAAGAACGTCTCTGTCTGATCCTCAGGAGAGTATTGACGAAGCCATTCAACCAAAGTTAAGTTCACGCCATCAAAGTATTTGGAGTTGTCTTTCGGGAAGTACGATTGGGAAGATGTGATACCCCATTTGTACTCACCAGCGTCAGGCTCCATTTCACCCATGATGATTTTAAGCAAAGTTGTTTTCGCGATTTCATCGCGGCCAACTAGAGCTAGTTTATCTTCACGACCGACTGTGAAGCTGACGTTATCCAGTACTTTGACACCATCAATTGTCTTCGTAATGCCTTTAACAGTCAGCACATCATTACCGATTTCGCGCTCTTGTTGGAACCCTACATACGGATAGCGGCGAGAAGAAGGCTTGATGTCTTCCAATGTAATGTTATCAAGCATCTTCTTACGGGAAGTCGCTTGCTTCGATTTGGAAGCATTCGCACTGAATCGCGCGACGAAGGCTTGTAATTCCTTGATTTTTTCTTCTTTTTTCTTGTTCTCATCCTGTGCCATTTGTGTAGCTAACTGGCTGGACTCATACCAGAAGTCATAGTTACCGACATAAAGCTGGATTTTACCAAAGTCAACATCCGCGATATGTGTACAAATCTTATTTAAGAAGTGACGGTCGTGGGATACGACGATAACTGTGTTATCGAAATTGATCAAGAATTCTTCCAGCCATTGAATTGCCTGTAAATCTAGTCCGTTGGTAGGCTCATCCAGAAGCAAAACATCAGGGTTGCCGAACAAAGCTTGTGCAAGGAGCACTTTCACTTTCTCGGAACCAGTCAATTCAGCCATTTTTTTATCATGCAAAGATTCAGGAATACCCAAACCTTTCAATAGAACTGCAGCATCAGATTCTGCTTCCCAACCGTTCAGCTCAGCAAATTCACCTTCAAGTTCAGCAGCACGCATACCGTCTTCTTCAGAGAAGTCAGCTTTTGCATATAGTGCATCTTTTTCTTCAATGATTTTGAAGAGACGCTCATGACCCATCATGACCGTTTGCAAAACTTGGTGCTCTTCATAACCAAAGTGATTCTGTTTCAGGAAGGCTAGACGTTCTCCGTCGCCGATTGCCACGTTACCAACCTGTGGCTCGACATCACCAGAAAGTACTTTCAAGAAAGTAGATTTTCCGGCACCGTTCGCACCGATAACACCGTAGCAGTTTCCTGGAATGAACTTTATATTAACTTCTTCAAATAGTTTTTTGTCGCCATATTGTAGACCTACATTATTTACCGTTATCATGTATACCTTTTCCTCCATGATCAAAAATGTCACGCATGCCTTAAGCTTACGGGAATTTTAGGTGTAAGTCAATGTTGGATATTTTGTAGAAAAATCAAAATACTGGATATGGAATTCGCTTGATTAGATAATAATGTAAGATGCGATATGGATAGTTACTTTATTAAGAAATCAACAAAACAATACTGCAAACAGTAAGTTGAGACAGTGCGCTGGCACTGCCTTTGTCATGCCGCTCGCTCCCGAAAAAAGCCTCCATGTGCTACACTATAGGAAGTGATTCGAGAAAGGATGTTTTCATGGGTAAAACGGTTGTACTGGCAGAGAAGCCTTCTGTCGGCCGCGATATAGCGCGTGTTCTGGGTTGTACGAAGAAGACGAACAGCTATATGGAAGGAAAAGACTATATTGTAACGTGGGCGCTTGGTCATTTAGTGACATTGGCGGACCCTGAGACATATGACGATAAATATAAAACTTGGAAGATTGAAGATTTGCCGATGCTGCCGGAAAAACTGAAGCTTGTTGTGATCAAGCAGACTGGCAAACAGTTCAGTACAGTGAAAACGCAAATGAACAGAAGTGATGTTAGCGAGATTGTCATTGCGACAGATGCCGGACGTGAAGGGGAGCTGGTAGCACGCTGGATCTTAGAAAAAGCTCGTGTAAATAAGCCTGTGAAACGGCTTTGGATTTCCTCGGTAACTGACAAGGCGATCAAGGACGGTTTCAAAAATCTTAAGAGTGGCAAGCAGTTTGAGAATCTGTATAAAGCAGCAGTAGCCCGTTCTGAGGCTGACTGGTATGTCGGATTAAATGCGACACGCGCTTTGACAACAAAGTTCAATGCACAGCTATCCAGCGGACGCGTGCAGACGCCCACACTTGCGATGATTCATGAGCGTGAAGAAGAGATCAAGAACTTCAAGCCAGAGACATTTTACGGAATTGAAGCGAAGACTCAAAAAGGGTTGCGTCTAATCTGGAAGGATCAGAAGCATAACAGTACGCGTACGTTCTCCAAAGATAAGGCGGAGCAGGTACTTCAGAAGCTGAATCAGGTTAAGGGTATAGTGAAAGAAGTAGAGAAAAAGCTGAAGAAGAGTTATGCTCCTCAGTTGTATGATCTGACAGAGCTTCAGCGCGATGCAAACCGTCTGTTCGGATTTGGCGGTAAGGAGACACTTAATATCATGCAGCAGCTGTATGAGCGTCATAAGCTACTCACATATCCGCGTACGGACTCGCGTTATCTTTCTTCTGATATCGTCCCAACGCTAAAGGACAGAGTAAAAGCTGCGGGTGTGGGAAGCTATGGCCGACTGGCTACTAAAATTACGAATGCACCAATCAAAGCGACAAAGGCATTCGTAGACGATAAGAAAGTATCCGATCACCACGCGATCATACCAACCGATCAAAATGCGTATGGCGCTGATCTTTCCGATAAGGAACGGAAAATCTATGATTTGGTGATTAAGCGTTTCTTCGCCGTCCTGTTCCCGCCATTTGAATATGAACAAACAACATTGACAGTTGAAGCAGCTGGGGAAACCTTCACTGCCAAAGGTAAAATCGTACAAAAGCAGGGTTGGAAAGAAGTCTATGCAAACCGCTTTGATGACGAGGAAGTTGACGACGATCAAACATTGCCGAACGTCGAAAAAGGCGAAGAGTGGTCGCTTGCGTACCGGATGACGACTGGCGAGACAAAACCGCCGGAACGATTCACAGAAGGTACCTTGCTTCATGCGATGGAAAATCCTGTCCGTTTCATGGCTGGTGAGGACAAAGACCTTATCAAGACGATCGGCCAGACTGGCGGACTTGGAACAGTTGCGACACGTGCTGATATCATTGATAAACTGTTCAATACATTCTATATTGAGAAACAAGGCAAGCATCTAAAAATGACTTCCAAAGGACGACAGCTGCTTGAGCTCGTACCGGAAGACTTGAAATCACCAGCATTGACTGCAGAGTGGGAAATGAAGCTAAGTGCTATTGCAGAAGGCAAGCTGAACCAGCAGCAATACATTTCCGAAATGAAGCAGTATGCGAAAGAAGTCGTCACCGAAATCAAGAACAGCGAACATAAATACAAGCACGATAATATGACTGGCACGCAATGTCCGGATTGTGGCAAATTGATGCTTGAAGTGAATGGTAAACGCGGTCGTATGCTCGTCTGTCAAGACCGGGAATGCGGACATAAGAAAAATATCGCCAAAACGACAAATGCCCGCTGTCCGAACTGTCATAAACGTTTGGAACTGCGCGGTGAAGGGGAAGGTCAGATCTTCTTCTGTAAGTGCGGACACCGTGAAAAATTGAGTACGTTCAACGACCGCCGCAAGAAAGAGAAAACCAATAAAGCGAGTAAGCGTGATGTACAGAAGTATTTGAAGAAGAATCAGCAAGATGATAGCTTCGCCAATACTGCATTAGCGGACGCTTTAGCGAAATTCAAAAAACAGTAAATGAAGGAAGCCCTGCCAGTAGGTAGGGCTTCTTTTATTGCAAGCGAGCAGAAAGACTAATTTTAGGTATCACATCATCCCAGACAATTTTTCCGCCGTAGATATTGCTCTAGAGAAAGAATGCGCATAAAAAATCTTTATGGAGGCAGGAGCCAACAGCTTTTTAATGGAATGAAACAAGAAGGGAGGGAACGAAGATGCCACCAAAACATATTGTTTCCGCAGCGGCAATCGTACGGAATGAACTGGGGGATATCCTATTGATCAAGGGACCAAGGCGAGGCTGGGAAATGCCGGGAGGCCAAGTCGAAGAAGGAGAATCACTAAGCCAGGCAGTGATTCGGGAAGTGAAGGAAGAGAGCGGAATCGATATTGAAGTGAACAAGTTTTGCGGTATCTATCAGAATGCAGAGAAAAGTATTTGCAATACACTTTTCCTTGGTAAACAGATTGGCGGTGTTTGTACGCCTTCGGAAGAAAGTCTGGAAGTTGGCTATTTTCCGCTTGAACAAGTCAAAACAATGGTTACCTGGGGGAATTTTCTAGAACGGATCGAGAGCTGTCTCGATGAGAAGCAGCACCCATTTTATGTAGCGTTTTAATACATAGGAAGCACCTTGCTTAGGAAAAATAAGCATGGTGCTTTTCGTTTTTAAGCTCTGATACCAGGGAAATAGACAAGCAAAACAGGGAAGGGTGACGTTGTATGTCCATGCCGAAGGAAGAAGGATTAGATCATAGTCTTGCATTTTTAAAGGAAGGTTATGAGTTCATTCTGCATCGGAGAAAAAGTTTTCAATCAAATGTGTTTGAGACTACCTTGCTCGGGAAAAAGGCTATTTGTCTTGGTGGGAAGGAAGGTGCAGCACTCTTTTATGACCCAGATAAGTTCATTCGTGGTGGAGCTGCTCCAAATCGGCTTGTCAAAACACTGTTCGGTGAAGGTGGCGTGCAGACATTAGATGGGGAACAGCATCGTAACCGCAAGGCGATGTTCATGTCTATCATGACAAAAACACATTTGCAACAGCTCGATAAATTGTTGGAATCGGAATGGGAGAAGACCAGCGAGCAGTGGGAAAAAATCGATCAGTTAACGTTATATGAAGAATCGCAGAAGATCCTGATGAAGGTGGCATGTGATTGGGCAGGGGTTCCGCTGGATGATGCGAACAAAAGGACAGAGCAAATGCGTTGCCTATTCGAATCGCCAGCAGCCGTAGGACCTGCCCACTGGAAAGGACGAACCTCTCGTTCTAAAGCAGAGGACTGGATTGCCGGACTTGTCGAGCAGGTAAGGAACGGGAATCTGCATGCGACGAAGGAAGGTGCACTCCGTGTCTTTTCCGAGCATCGGGATAGTGACGGGAAACTGCTTCCGGTGCGGGTAGTTGCTGTAGAAGTGCTGAATATCCTGCGGCCGATTGTAGCCATTAGCATTTATATTGCATTTGCTGCACTTGCCCTGCATCAGTTTCCGGGAGAAAGAGAACGGCTGAAAAAAGGAGATGGCAGCATCCGTCGGTTCGTACAGGAAGTTCGCCGCTTCTACCCATTTTTCCCGGCTACCATGGCGAAAGTGAAACAGGACTTCGAGTGGGAAGGTTATCAATTCAAGGAAGGCACTCTGACTCTGCTGGACTTGTATGGTAATAATCATGATCCGCATTTATGGGAACAGCCGGATCTATTCCGTCCCGACCGGTTCCTTGACTGGAAAGAAAGCCCGTTTGACTTTATCCCGCAGGGCGGCGGGGACTTTGACATGGGACATCGCTGTGCAGGAGAATGGGTTACAATACAAGTGATGGAAGTGTGCGTTGATTTTCTTGTAAACCGCCTGCAATATAATGTATCTGAACAGGATTATAGCTATAGTCATTCCTCCATGCCAAGCATGCCGAAGAGTCAGATGATACTGTCTGATGTTCAGAAAACGTCTAATTGAAAGCAAGAACTCCGTTGATTTTGTCAGTGGAGTTCTTTTTTAGTTTGTAAAAAACTTCATATAAGGTAACCTGAAATAAATAGATAAAACATTATGATCTAGAATATAGTACAATTTTATGGTTATGTTTAAAATGAGATCGTCCTATTTGCAATATAAACTCAGGAACAAAATTGAGAAACCAAGCATAAAGAGGGGATATTAGCATGGAAACAGAGTGGTACAAACTAGATAGTGCTGGTAAGCTTTATGCTTCTACTGTTTCTTCCAGGGTATCCACTGTCTTTCGTCTTTCTGTAAGTATGTACAAATCGATCAACCCTGCATTTCTTCAAGAGGCTTTAGAGGAAACATTAGAAGAGATATCATCTTTTAAAGTTATCGTAAAAAGAGGCGTATTTTGGTACTACTTCGAAAAAACATCAACTATTCCTACTGTATCTGAAGAGCATTATTACCCTTGTTCCAATCTATTTTTCAGAGGTCGCAACACATTTCCTTACAGAGTGCTTTACTATAATAAAAAAATCTCTTTAGAACTTTCCCATATGTTGACGGATGGTACTGGAGGAATAGAATTTTTAAAGCTATTAATAAGCAACTACTTGAAAAAAGAAGGCGTCATTGTTCCCTGTATAAGAAAAAAAATAAGTGACTTTAACTTTGATAACGCCTTTTTTCACCATTACGAAAAGATGGTTCCAAACTGGCAGGACACTTTGGATAAAGCATATAAGCTTCCATTAAGATTGGACAAAAGAGGCGTGTATCATGTTACAACTGGTAAGTTAGAGATCAAAGTATTAAAGAACATAGCAAAGCAATACCAAACAAGTATCACTACTTATTTGTTGGCGTTATATGTTGAAATATTGATTGATATTCAAGCACAAAATTCGAAAACAAGAAAACCTATTACAATAAATGTACCTGTCAACTTGCGTAATTTCTTTGAAACGAATACATTAAAAAATTTCTTTGTCAGTGTTCCGGTAACGATCGATCCTCGTCTAGGTACATATAGTTTTGAGGATATCATTGAAACGATTAGTATAGAGCTAAAAAGATATTTAAATGATAAACAGTTAAAAAGGTTAATTGCCCGCGGGGTGAGGGGAGAAAGGAACTTTCTGCTTCGGGCGCTGCCTTTGTTTGTGAAGGATTGGATTTCTCCAATGGTGCATGCCAGGTTCGGAGAAAACTTGTATACAAGCTCAATCTCCAATTTAGGAGTAATATCACTTGAAGAAGAATTAGAAAAACATGTGGAGCGGTTTGAATTTTATCCCCCGCCAAGTATCGGTAACAAGATAAAAGCAGGAGTAATAAGCTACAAAGATGATATGTATATTACATTTGGTAATCTGTCGAATGATCGGCTAGTAGAAAGAATGTTCTTTAGAAAATTAGTTAAAGAAGGCGTACAAATTAAAATTGAAACCAACAGGAGTGCATATTAATGGCCTACTGTCCTAAGTGCGGGGTGAGTGTTGAAAAGGACCAAGTTCCTTGTCCGCTATGCTTTACCTATATACCAAAAATAGTAAGCGATGAAGAGTTGTTAGATACGAACGGGTTTCCAACATATTATAGTTTATATGAGAACCTAGTTAACTTTTTCATACGTGTTGTGTATCGTGTTCTCTGTGTTTTGATGATCCTGGGTTTCCTCATTCCTACACTCATAGATATCATATTGAATAAATCATTGACCTGGTCTTTATATAGCAACTTATCTATCCTTATAAGTTGGAGCTTCCTGTACGTTGCTTTTGGTTATGTAAAAGGAAAAAGAGATAAGATTATCGTCATATTGATAACAATATGTCTTGGGTTATTAGGATTTGACCTAATCAACGGATATGCCGGATGGTCTGTCGAGACAGCATACCCGCTCCTTGTGATCACCTTGTTATTGCTGAGAATAAATATTGTTATATTTAAAAGAAATAGAAGCTGGTTCCGTCAAAGCGGATATATTATTTTTTCGATTCTTATTCTTCTCATCGGAATTGAATTTATAGTAGGCAGGTATTCAAATACTGAAAATATCGTTTTTCATTCTGTAGATGAACTTCTTCCGTCTACTTTATTAGGTTCTATTTTACTCCTGATTTCGTATAGGATGCCTAAAAAGTGGGCAGAAAAGTTGAAGCGGAAATTTCATATTTAATGTGGATGCTTAGTTCAAGAACAAATCAGAAACGTTCGTAGATTATCGAATCTACGGACGTTTTTTTGTTGCTTTACTTTAACGGGGAAAGAAGAATCTCTGCAATTCTAAACAGTTTCTTATGTCTTGCGTGTTGTCTAGCTGCAAAAGCCAGAAACTGCGCCGGAAGCGATAAATCCCTGCGTGGTGAAGGACGCCCACTCCTGGCTTTCTCGCTTCCTTCTCCGTTCCTAAGCGGCTTTTTCCGCCTTTCATATGATCTAGCTCCAGAAACCAGAAACTGCGCTGTAAGCAAGGAATCCCTGCGTGGGGAAAAGCGCCCCACTCCGGGCTCCCTTGCTTACCGCTTCGTTTCTAAACGGTTTCTTCCGCCTTTCGTAAGACCAAAGTCTTATTCAAGTTATGGCTTGGGGTCGTTATGGGGGAGCGGGGATAGCGGTAGACTAGGAGTATGAAAGGAAGGAGAGAGGCTTGATGAAGAAGGTGTTATTGATAATCGGTGCGGTTATTGCTGTTGCAGTGCTTCTGGCGAATCTGGGCTCGCTGTTTGTGTTAGCCATCAGTGTTGCAATTGGCTATTACGGGTTGAGGAGGTTCATCCTGACTGATAGTGTCGGTGCCAAGATTGGCTGGGGAGTAGTAATTGGAATTGGTGTATGTATTTCACTCTCCAATCTGCCGGCGTTGATCGGGTTGGTTGCTCTTGCAGTTTTGTATTACTTGTATCGGGCTTGGAAGAAGGATAAGGAAGCAGAGAAGTTCGATTATACACTGTGATTAAAAGGAGGAGCATAGTGGACGATTATTTGGAGCAGCGGATACGTGTGCTGGAATTGGAAGTGGAGGAACTTAAGGAAAAGGCAAAGCCGAATCGGCAGGATAACACATGGATTTGGGCATTTATCCCGATTTTGGCGTTGCTCATCCCAGTATTGGCCCTTGTCGAAGATATATTCTAAACAAAAAAGGAGAGGTACACATGGAAAACATTTTTACTCGAATCAAACAGGCGGTAGCAGCAGATTTTCATGAAATTTTAGATAAGAAGGAAGAAAAGAATCCGACGGTTCAGCTCAGCCAGTATATCCGTCAATGTGAGCAACAAGCGAAAAAGATTCGCGAATTGATCGAAAAGCAATATCAGCTCAAGCATGATTTCACAAAGGAGTACCATGCGGCGCAGGCGATGGCGGATAAGCGCGAGAGACAGGCAAAACTTGCTGCCGAGCAAGGGGAAGCAGAACTTGCTGAACAAGCGCAGAACGAACGCGAGCAATATCAGGAGCGCGCAGACAAGATTAAAGCGATGATGGAAAAAGCGAGCACGGACCTGCAAGAGCTTGAGAAGAAATACGTGCAGATGAAGCATAAGCTGAAAGATCTTTATGTAAAGAAAATGGAGTTTGCAGAGCGGGAGAATGTCGCAAAAGCGCATCGGAGCATGAATGAAATTTTGAAGCATAAACCGGAATTCGAATTTGCTACTAACAAATTTAATGATCTAGAAGGTTATATCGATCGTTTAGAACGGAAAGTGGATGCAGATTATCGGAAAATGACGCTGGATGCCAAGCTTGCAGATCTCGAGAAGAAATCTAGTTAAAATAGGCACATCATGGTAATCTAGGAAGGACACAGGCGCTGTGTGCTTCCTTATTTACACTTGCCGCATGAAAGGAGTGCCTCGGAGTGAAGCCTAATGATATGATCCGCTGGCTGCTGATCACAGCAGCTGTCGTTTTTGTGGCTGAATTACTGCTGTCGGGGACAGGTGTGCTGATCGGAATTGGTTTGGGTATTCTGTTCATCTATCTTGGAAAGCGGCAGCTATCCGGTCGTAAAGGAACGATTTTGTTTTGGATAGGTATATTCATAGTCGCCATGAGTTTATTGCAATCATTCGCTTTTTATCTTGTACTGACAGCAGGTATCATCTATTACTTTACGAAGGTCCATGATAGTACTGCGGATAAACCGCAAACTTATCATCCTTCCTTTGATCAGGCTGGCTCTGAAGAACAGGTATTCGAACAGAAATCACTATTCCAAAACAGTTGGTTTGGTGCTCAGTCTGCAGGCAGCAGCGTTTATGAGTGGCAGGATACGAATATCCAGTCGTTCATAGGTGATACAATCATCGATTTGAATTATACTGTGCTGCCAAAAGAAGAAGCAGTCCTGATGGTACGAAAAGTGCTGGGAAATGTACGAATCATTGTGCCATATGATATTGAGGTAGATGTTCATCATTCAGTTGTTTACGGCTCAGTCGCGATTTTCGACCACAGAGAACAGAACTGCTGGAATAAAGTGATTCATATGCGTACGAAAGGCTATCAGCATTCATCCCAGCGCATTAAGATTGTTACAAGTGTAGTAGCCGGTAAGCTGGAGGTGGTGCGCGTATGAGTAATATCGTGAAACGCCATGTCGGCTTCGGTATGCTGTACAGTCTGCTATTGCTAGCCGGATTGGCTGTGCTGTACATTGTCGATTTCCCAATGGATGATTGGACGGATATCTGGACGATGCATAAAAGCACCGTACCATTTTTGATTGCTGCGCCTCTCTTTGTTCTTTTTTCTGGTGCTATTCTTGGTCTGTTCTCCGGGCTGTATTGGCGTAAACGCTGGCATCAAGCTGCTAGGGAAATGGAAAGCATCCGAGAAGGCCAGCAGCCATTGAAGAAACGCAGTTTCAGCTTATCCGAGCTGCAGCATACATGGGCTGAACTTGAACGGCTTCAGACTTATATGAACGAACAGGCTAAACTTGCGCAGAAGCTGACAAACGAGCGAGTAATCGATCGCGAGGAAGAAGTTCAGCGTATTGTGTCCGAGGAGCGGAATCGTCTGGCAAGAGAGCTGCATGATTCTGTCAGTCAGGAGCTTTTTGCAGCATCTATGCTGATTTCTGCTTTGACCGAATCCGAAGAAGAAGTGACACCGCTGTTTAAAGCACTGAAGCAGCTGGAGGCAATGGTTCAGCAATCGCAGCTGGAAATGCGGGCACTGCTTCTTCACCTAAGACCGGCTGCCTTGAAAGGAAAAACGCTGCAGGAAGGAATGGAGCTGCTCCTGGAGGATCTGCGGGCAAAGGTACCTCTATCAATCGAATGGGAACTGGATACATTTCCTGTGGAAAAAGGTATCGAGGATCAGCTGTTCCGAATTGTACAGGAGTCGGTTTCCAACACACTGCGTCATGCAAAAGCGGAAAGCGTGTCGATCAAACTGCTGCAGCGTGACAGTTTCATCATCTTGCTCGTTCAGGATGATGGTGTCGGTTTTGAAGTGGGAACCGAACAGCCGGGAGCATATGGTTTACAAAATATGAAGGAGCGAGCAGCGGAAATCGGCGCCCATCTGCGGGTAGTAAGTGTACCGAAGCAGGGTACACGCTTGGAGGTACGCGTTCCGATGCTTGACAGAGAGGAAGAAGAAGCATGATCAAGGTACTTTTTGTAGACGATCATGAGATGGTCCGAATCGGTGTTTCAGCATATCTATCCACGCAAGCCGATATCGAGGTGATCGGGGAAGCAGATAACGGAGAGGAAGCAGTACAGCTGGCACTCGATCTGCGTCCGGATATCATTTTGATGGATCTTGTGATGGATCGAATGGATGGTATCGAGGCGACCAGACAAATTGTCACAGAATGGCCCGAGGCCAAAGTGATTGTCGTCACAAGTTTCCTGGACGATGATAAAGTGTATCCAGCCTTGGAAGCAGGAGCTGCCAGCTATCTGCTGAAAACATCCAAGGCCTCTGAGATAGCGAAGGCAATCAGATCTACATATAATGGCACAGCTGTCTTCGAGCCGGAAGTAACGAATAAAGTGATGGCACGCATGCGAAAGCCTCAAGCTCCCGTTTTGCATGATACGCTGACAGCAAGAGAGCAAGAGGTACTGCTTTTGATCGCCAAGGGCAGGTCGAACCAGGAAATCGCCTCTGAGCTGTTCATTGCCTTGAAGACAGTGAAAGTGCATGTCAGCAATATCCTGAGTAAGCTCGAGGTGCAGGACCGGACACAAGCAGCAATTTACGTTCATGAGAATAAGCTTATTCAGTGAAAACGAGGCTAAGACAAAAGTGTTTCAGCTAAATAAAAACCCGAACTATAATGCGAATCTTCAACAAAGATTTGCATAAGTTCGGGTTTCTTTCGCGATAATCCATACTAGCGTAGGCAGAATACGGAGACTCCCACGGGAACAGCACGAGCTGAAGACCCCGCAGTGGTGGTTTTTCCACGAGGAGGCTGAAACCGTGCCCGTGGAAAGCGGAGTGTTCTGCCGAAGCGGTGCTCAGGAGTATTGTTCTTTTTAGAGCAATATTTTAGTTATGCCCCAGCCCTGTTTAATTTACAAACCGAATGTATCATTCG
Organism: Terribacillus sp. AE2B 122; assembly: GCF_902497585.1. NCBI lineage: Bacteria > Bacillati > Bacillota > Bacilli > Caryophanales > Bacillaceae > Terribacillus > Terribacillus sp. AE2B 122. The sequence goes on from NZ_LR700943.1 coordinate 205,942, forward strand.
GAATATACAGCTTGAAGCTCAGATTATCATTCGGTAAATCAAATTGCCCTACTTCTACATGAAAGTTGTTCTGTAATTCCATTTGGGTAACAGCAACATAGATGGATTCTTCATCCGGATTAATGGTTACCCACTCCGGCGTTTTATAATATCTATCTATATATTTGAGTACTTTATCATTTGGCAGGGAAAGACTGCCGAGTGATATATCTCGCTGTACAAGCAAAAGATCTCCGTTATCCTGTACCTGCGGCTCGAGCGTCATCTGCAGTGGAATCCGCACGCCGAATGCTGTAATACCTCCGCTTAGCTCCACCGCATCATCACCTAATACAACAGAATAATTATCGGAATTATCATTAAGCTCTTTATCGATATATGCATTTATCAGTTCATTGACATTTGCTTTTGTTGAGCTGATTGTGAACTCAGAGGAGTCAGAGCTGTCAAATTGTGCTTCCTTCGGCGGCTCTGGTGCTGGACTAAATGCCGGAAGGAAAATGAGCAGCAATAAAAGCAGCAGGATGATACCATTCGCAATAGCTAATATTTTAAAGTATTTCTTCCAGTCACGCTGTTTCGGTGGCTGAGATTCGTTCTTCCTGTTTTCCACGATACATCACCTGCCTATTCATCATCTTCCTGTATAACGGGCTTAATGCTTTCTAATACCCGTTCTGCAACTTTTCCATACCCGACTTCATTTGGGTGGAAGAAGTCATCAGACAGCAAACTTCCTGTCTGGTTACGGAACAAATCGGCTGTTTCAATATAATGCTGATCTTCTTCCTCTGTGACTTGCTCTCCTATGGCATTGTACTCATCAATGATAGTGCCAAGCTGATCCTTGAGTTCCGGAAAGTTTTCCTCGAACGGGTTATAAAAGCCAATCAAATATACTTCAGCATCAGGATTCAACGTATTGATTTTGTCGAATATTTCTTTCATTCGTTCCTCATAAGCTGGCATAGCCGCGCTATAGTCATCATAATCCAATTCGGTGAAGTGATCCTTCGTCACCTTCATAATATCATTGGCGCCGATTGTAATCAGGACAACGTCAGCATTCTCAATGGAAGCTGATATGACAGGATCGTTCAGTCTTTTCAGCAGCTGATCTGTTCGATTACCGCGCTTACCGAAATTATCAATTTTCACACGATCATCCGTCTGCTCAAAGGTCTGCTGAAGAATTCCGACATAGCCGCCATTCTCCGTCTCATCGCCGACTCCTTGGGTCAAACTATCACCAACAGCTGTAATATGCAGATCTTCCTTGATGAAGAGGCCGAGCGTATCCTTCAGCAATCGCTGGAAAGCATCTTTTATGTCTGAAGAATTATCCGCTTCTTCTTCAGATACAGTAGGGTCTTCATCAGGATTTTCGGAGGAATCAGTTTCACTTGGAACGACTTCTGTAGGGGCATTGGTGACTGTTGCTTTTTGATCAGATGCAGCAAAGACAATCACTGCGCCGATGACGATAGCGAGCAGGAACGATGCGATAATCAGGTAAATCTTTCTTTTTTGCAAGCATCATCACCCTCGTTTGGTAGAAATATAATTACGTATTCTCGCTGTTAAATTCCTTAGACAGGGGTATACGGTAAAATACAAATGTAAATTGGACGTAAAATTATATCTTACTAGATTTAAAGGAAGTTGAATAGTGGGAACAGCTGGCACGTGATGTTTCACGAGATGAACAGCTGGGAACAAAATCTATAAAAGCATGAAGGAGGAATATAGTATGAAAGAATACAGTGTTGTCCCGAATAAAGATGTGTCTGGCTGGTACGTGAAGATCGAAAATGTAGCACCGACGGAATACCACAGCACACGCGATGATGCCATTCTGGAAGCGGAAGGACTTGCTAAGGAAAATACGCCTAGCAAACTTGTCATCTATGATGCAAAACAGGAAGTCGAGGAAGAACGGCAGTTTTAAAAAAATACCGGCAGGAATTGCCGGTATTTTTTAACCGTTTGGGCAGTTCTTGAATAAGCTGAACAGCAGGAGGTGCAGGTATGGATTTTTCCTTGCTGCTGTTAGCTTTTTCTGGAATTGCACTGCTTAGTATCGGTGTACTGCGACATTTCACGAATAACCCGTTCGTTTTATTCATCCCAGCCGCAGTAACGGCTTTGCTGCTGCTTGTTACCAGTGTATTCTCCTTATTGTTTCAAGCGGAGATCATCAAAGGGATATTATATATCTTTGCTACTATCTTATGTGGATTATTTGTGTTATTGCTTTTCTTGCCACCTTTTCGTAAATAAAGGTGGCTTATTTTGCAGTTTGGGCTTGATTGAGCTGCTTTGTGGTCAGGCGCTTCAGCCGGATGCCTGAAATGGTATATAGGACTAGAGCGCCCCAAATACATGAAAAAGCAATCAGATGTGCATGGGTGAATGCTTCACCGAATAAAGTGACACCTAAGAGAAGCATGAGTGTTGGTCCAATATATTGAAGCAAACCTATTTGTGTCAAAGAAAGTCTGCGGGCTCCGTGGGCGAACAGCAGAAGCGGTGCGGCTGTGGCAGCCCCAGACAAGAATAGTATAATCGCTGTACCTGTAGGAATAGGATCACTATGTGCTGCAGGCACAAAGAGCAGATACAAAATGGCCAGCGGAGTGACGAACATCGTCTCGATTGTCAGACCGAACATCGGCGGAATTGTCACGACTTTTTTCAATAGGCCATAAACAGCGAAACTGATTGCCAGCAGGAAAGATACCCAAGGAAACACACCATAACTGAAGGTCAGATAAATGACTCCAAGAGCGGCAAGGATGAAGCTGACAATTTGCAAGCGGGTACTTTTTTCCTTCAGGACGATCATCGCAAGCAAAATGCTGATCAGTGGATTTATATAATAACCTAAGCTGGACTGCAGAACATGTCCGGAATTTACCGCCCAGATAAAGACGAGCCAATTGAGGCTTACGGTCAAGGAAGCTGCGAACAGACCCCAGAACGCGCGTTTATCTGAAAATAAATCCTTTATTTGTTTGAAAAAAGGGCGGATTTTACCTAGCAAAAGGACCACAAGTATCATCGTGACAAAGGACCAGACGATTCTGTGAGCCAACAGATGACCTGCATCTATTTCCCCTAGTAAATTCCAAAAAAGCGGCAGTATGCCCCACATCACGTATGCGATTGCTGCATACACGACACCGGACTTGGATGATTGCGATTGCATATTATTAAGCGCCTCTCTTTCTATCTCTGTATGATTTAAGTGTAAGGTTGGATTTGACGCTTTTCAATACTTTTGTTTCTTTTGGATTACAAGAAGTTGTCAATGCTTGATGTGATACTATATATTAGTATGGGTAATTGGAGATATGCTACATATGAAGGGAGACGCTCATGTGCATATATTTGCGTATTTATTAGGATTATTAACTATCATAAATATTCTCCTGGCACTAGCGATTGTTTTCCTGGAAAGGCGTGATGCCAGTGTTACATGGGCATGGCTGCTCGTACTCGTTTTTATTCCGGTTGCGGGCTTCGTAATTTACTTGCTCTTCGGCCGCAAGCTCTCGGGCAAGATATTCACTTGGGATACGAAATCCAGACTTGGGGTTAAGAAACAAGTACAGGCTCAATTGCGCGCCATCGAGGAAGATACATTCGTCTATAAACAGGAGGCGGTCAAGGAATACAAGGATCTTGCCTACATGCATCTGCGTAATGATGATGCGATTTTGACGCAAGGGAATGATGTGGAGCTGTTCACGGATGGCCAGAAGAAGTTTCATGCGCTGCTGCATGATCTTTCACAGGCAAAGGACCATATCCACCTTTTGTATTATATTGTACGAAGCGACAAGCTTGGCGAACGGTTGGCAGATGTACTGATTAAAAAGGCGCAAGAAGGCGTGAAAGTACGCTTCTTGTATGACGACATGGGGTCACGAAGTATCAAGAAGAACTATGTTCGCAGGCTCGTGAAAGCCGGTGTTGAAATCGAAGCTTTCTTCCCGTCCTTCATTCCGAAGATCAATCTGAAGCTCAATCACCGAAATCACCGGAAATTGGCAATCATCGATGGAAAGGTTGGTTATATTGGCGGCTTTAACATCGGGGATGAGTATTTAGGTTATGATCGTAAATTCGGCTATTGGCGTGATACGCATCTGCGGATCACCGGAGAAGCCGTAAGAGCAATGCAGACACGTTTCATTCTAGACTGGAACCAAGCCTCCCGGCATGATATTGAGTATGAAGATCGCTATTATTTGTCAGAACCAGTCGGTAATGTGGGAGTGCAGATCGTCTCAAGCGGACCTGATTCAGAATGGGAACAAATCAAGCATGGCTATATCAAGATGATTCTCTCTGCAAAGAAGTATGTGTATATCCAGACGCCATACTTCATACCGGATGAGAGTCTGGCAGATGCTCTGAAGGTTGCTGTGCTGTCAGGGGTAGACGTCCGGATTATGATTCCGAACAAGCCGGATCATCCATTCGTCTATTGGGCAACTTACTCAAATGCAGGCGACTTAATCAAGGCAGGTGCCCAAATTTATATTTATCAAAATGGCTTCCTGCATGCAAAAACGATTGTTGTAGATGATAAAATATCTTCTGTCGGGACAGCTAATATTGATGTCCGAAGTTTCCGCCTGAATTTTGAAGTGAATGCATTTTTATATGATCAAAATACGGCAGGGGTATTGAAAGAAAAATTCGAAGAGGATATCCTATTATCAACACAGCTTTCACATAAACTATATAAACAGAGATCAAATTGGATCCGTTTCAAAGAATCCCTTTCGCGTTTGATCTCCCCGATCTTGTAGCCTAAAGTATGGCGGAAAGAAGGAACCCATAGTGAAATCGAAACCATGTATCGCATCTTTGACAGTTAAAACGTCCCATGTACTTCCTCCTGATACGAACAGCCACGGTACGCTGTTCGGAGGAACGCTTATGGCTCATATCGATGACGTAGCGGCAATTGCTGCATACCGCCATGCTAGACAGCTTGTTGTAACAGCTTCAACCGACAGTGTAGATTTCCTTGCACCGGTAAAAGTAGGAGATACAATCTGTGTAGAAGCATTTGTTACGTGGACGAACAATACCTCCATGGAGGTATTTGTCAAAGCAGTGACAGAGGATTTGCGCACAGGAGACAGAAAGGTATCGGCAACTGCGTTTGTAACAATGGTTGCGCTGGATGACAATAAACAGCCGATTGTAGTACCAGAAGTATTTCCGGAGAGCCCGGAAGAGAAGTGGCTGCATGATGGTGCGCCGCAGCGTGCTGCCTACCGCAAGGAACGGTTGAAACGCTCCAAGGAAATGGCAGTGGCATTCGGAACTGACTATCCATGGTATCGTAACGACGGACGTAATTTTGAAGAATAATAAGTAAGACGAGCCCGCTTTAGTTCCGGGCTCGTTTTTTTATGTCAAGATATTCTTTTCAACGTTTCATAATATACAATTACATGCGTATCTATCGGAGAAATCTAGAATAACTTAGCGTTTTCAACCAAAATAAGAGGAGCTGTTTTTACAGCTCCTCTTCCTCATATGGTTGTATCCAATCATGAAAGAATTCATTCAGCAGCTGATAATGATGTTCCAATTCCCGCTGATCTCCGTCATGTGTCGTTAAATATTCAATCCGTTCGTATAGACTGCGTATTTCCTGTTTCTGTTCCTCCGAAAGTGCCTGTACATCCAGTACTAAAGATGAGTTCAAATCCTTCGGCTCCAGTTTCTTCAGATCCTTACCATATTCCTTATGGGGATTTGCCATCAGCTCCTGCGCTCTATCGCTGAGGAAGTAAGCCATGAAAAGGTCTGCATCCTCTTCATATTCCTCATAAAGATAAATGCCGATCAACTGGTCTAGATGGCGGACATTGGTTTTATTTCGGACAAACTGTATATGCTTCCGGTTGAACACACTTACCAAAATAGGCGCTGCATCCAAAACAGGATACCGGTACCAAGGCTTGCGGGAGCGGATGAGATGACGCTGATCAACTCGATGGGCCTTTCCATCCTCCAGATACTGTACCAGTGCATGATTCTCTAATTGTTCATCATCTGCGTACAGCAAAAGCATTTGTTCGTCATTTTGCATGAGCTGCTTGTAATCAATGTACGTAAAAAAGGGATTCTTTAATTGAGCTGATTTAGAAATACAAGGCAGAAAATGCTGCTTGCCAATGTTCCACTGGCGCATCTTGCTATTGTTGAAGCAGAAATATTGATTTGATCCAGTTTTTATACCGTGTTTAGCAGCAGCAAAATGGTTGAGCGACTGTACGTTTTTGAAGCGTTTTTGGTCTTCCTGGTAGAAATGCAATCTCCACTTATCAGCGGGAACCAAATCCTGCCGATGATGAATGATACCGAGAGGCTTGTTCCTATCCGATAACATATATGCTGCTGCCTGCTGAAGCTCTTCATTGGATTGCGTACGGATAAACTCAATCGTATCACTTCTATTTGACTTATCGAATAACAGCAGAGAGCTGGTCGTCGCCGCTCCTTTGAACCAACCCATTTGAATATCGGTGTTAATGATTAATTCCAGGCTGCTATCTTGCAGAAGATATTCTTTTATTTTCGTTCCATACCTGGCATTCAAGAAGTCTGACGGTACAATAAACGCAGCGCGTCCATTTTCATCTAATTGATGCAGAGCTTTCAGTATAAATAGACCGTACAAATTAGTATATGTAGAAAGCGAAACGCCCATATTCTGCCGGAATAAGTTTAAGTAGATCTCCTTTTCATCTTCGTTTCGGAAAGGAATATAAGGAGGGTTGCAAATAATGCCGTCATACGTTTTGTCCCAGCCATCCACAAGAAAATCATGTTTATACAACTGAATAGATGAATGGGATGAGAAAAAGTCCCTGTTAGCTTCCAGAATCTTTAAGTCTTCATCGTATGCATCAATATCATATGTAGTTGGTATATCTTGGACTAGCTTCCCCAGACCGACAGCAGGGTCAAGCAGCCGAGTGCCTTGGAGATTATGCAGCACCCATTGTTTCATTATGTCTGCAATATTATCGGGAGTGAAATACTGGCCATAATGCCGACGGTGGAGCGCAGAACTCCTATTTAAATATGATTCTTCCAATCCATACTCTTCCAACAGGGAACACCTCCTAAAAAAATAGGTAAAAACAACTAGATTCATTGTATTACATATCCAACATAGTTTTCCAGTAAAAGGAGGGGATATTGACGAAAAACCTTATATAAAGCAGAATTCAGCCAAAGTTAACTCTTCTAATTTGCAGTTATGCTGGCTGGTTGATAGACATGGAGGAAAAGGAGTATAATACAACCAGTGATAAAAAATGACAGCATGTGTGCAAAAGGGGTAACGGACATGAAAAAAGCATTAACAATTGCAGGCTCAGATTCCTCTGGCGGAGCTGGTATCCAGGCGGATCTGAAGACGATGCAGGAATTTGGCGTATACGGAATGTCTGCTGTGACGACTATCGTAGCAATGGATCCTTATAATAACTGGCATCATAATGTATTCCCAGTTGATGTGAATACAGTGAAAGAACAGCTGAACACGATTGTAGTAGGAGCTGGTGTTGATGCGGTGAAAACAGGAATGCTAGGTTCTCCAGAAATCATCGAATTGGCTGCAAATATGATCAAAGAAAACAACATCCCGAATGTAGTCATTGACCCGGTTATGGTATGTAAAGGTGCGGATGAAGAGTTGCAGCCGGAAAACACAGTTAGTCTACGGGAGAAACTGGTCCCGCTTGCGACTGTCATCACACCGAACTTGTTCGAAGCTGCTAAACTGGCCCAAATGCCATTGATTCATTCTGTGGAAGAAATGAAAGAAGCTGCGCAGAAAATTCATGCGCTTGGTGCAAAATATGTCCTTGTAAAAGGCGGCAGCAAGCTTGAAATAGATAAAGCGATTGACGTGCTTTATGACGGAGAAAGCTTCGAAATTCTTGAAAGTGAGAATGTCGATACGACTTATACGCACGGTGCTGGCTGTACAAGTTCTGCAGCTATTTGTGCACTGTTGGCCAACGGCAGCAGTGTGAAAGAAGCAATTTATGAAGCGAAGACATTCATTACAGAAGCGATTCGCGGAGGATTCCAGCTTAATCAATACGTAGGCCCTGTCAATCATGGTGCCAGAAAGACCATGCCACAGCAATAAGCAGGGATGGATAAGGAAAAAGCCGCCTGTACGGGCGGCTTTTTCCTTGTCCGGGAAGGAGGAGCACATGCGAATTTTTAGTGTAGAGAATCTTACAAAAACATATGGAGATAAACAGCTGTTTCAGGAAATTGAATTCCATATTGAAAGCCGAGATAGAATCGGTTTGGTAGGTGTCAATGGAACTGGTAAGTCGACATTGCTGAAGGTCCTGGCTGGTATCGAAAGTTCAGATAGCGGAAACATCGACCACAGCAAAACATTTCAGCTGGCTTATTTGGCTCAGGAGCCTGAACTAACTCCAGGTAAAACCGTGCTGGAGGAGGTTTTTAGCGGGACAAGTCCAATTCTGCAGACAATTCGTGCATATGAGGAAGCTCTCTCAAGCTTGGAGCAGGAGCCGGATAATGCTAAGACTCAAAATCGGCTGTTTACCCTTCAAGCTAAAATGGATGCAGAAGATGCATGGGATGCAAGTACTCAAGCGAAAACAATACTGACGAAGCTTGGGGTCGACTATTATACGGCTTCTGTCGATACTCTATCAGGCGGTCAGCGAAAGAGGGTAGCGCTGGCGAAGGCACTTATTCAGCCTGCTGATTTGTTGCTGCTGGATGAGCCGACAAACCATCTGGATAATGAGACAATTGAATGGCTTGAAGGCTATTTACCTAGCTATCCTGGAGCTATCATGCTCGTCACACATGATCGGTATTTTCTGAACCGGATAACGAGCCACATCTTTGAATTGGAGATGGGCAGTCTTTATCGATATGAAGGAAACTATGAAACATATTTGACGAAAAAAGCAGAGCGGAAAGCTCAGACGCTTCTGGATCAGGAGAAGCATCAAAATACATTGCGCCGGGAACTTGCGTGGCTGCACCGCGGAGCGAAAGCTCGGACAACCAAACAAAAAGCACGGATCCAGCGGGTAGAACAGATGAAAGAAACCAAATTCCAGACACAGGATAACGAGTTGGATCTCCAGGTTGGAGCCGCCCGTTTAGGTAAGAAGGTGCTGGAGGCAAGAGACGTAACGGTTCAATTCGATGATAAACCCTTATTCAGTCACTTCGATTTCCTCTTCAAACCAGGTGATCGTATCGGTATTATCGGTCCGAATGGAAGCGGGAAGACATCTCTTTTGAATACACTTGCCGGCAGAGTACAGCCGACAGCAGGGGAAGTGGAGACTGGAGAGACTGTTAAGCTGGGGTATTATACACAGCTGCAGCAGGATATGGACCAGCAGCTGCGCATCATTGATTATATTAAGGAAGTAGCAGAGGTCATCCATACCGCTGATGGAAACATCATTACTGCAGAACAGATGCTGGAGCAATTCCTATTCCCGCGGAATCATCAATATACGTATATCCATCGTTTGTCTGGCGGAGAGAGAAAAAGACTGTATTTGCTGCGTGTCCTGATGCAGGAGCCGAATGTCTTATTTCTTGATGAACCGACCAATGACTTGGACACGGAAACATTAGGCATTCTTGAAGATTATCTAGATAGCTATCCGGGTGTCGTTATAACGGTTTCCCATGACCGGTATTTCCTTGACCGCGTAGTGGACCAGCTAATCCTTTTCGAAGGTGGAGGAGCGGTCTCAACGTTCTATGGCAACTATAGCGAGTACCGGGAAAAAGTTCAGGAACAACCGAAACTACAGCAGACAAAGCCAGAGCCAATTCAAGAGCGAAAAGAAAAGAAAAAACAGAAGCTATCCTACAAAGAACAGCAGGAATGGAATTCAATAGAAGATGAAATTGCTGATCTGGAAGAGCGACTGGAAGCATGTGCCGAAGGGATAACAGAGGCAGGCAGTAACAGTGAGCGTGTCCAGGAACTGTTTACCGAACAGCAGGAGCTGGAACAGCAACTGGAACAGAAGATGGAGCGTTGGGAAGACTTGTCCTTGCTAGTAGAAGAAATAGAAAAGCGGAGGTGACCGTCTAGAAACGGAGCGGTAAGTGAGAAAGCCCGGAGTGGGCGCTTTAACCCACGCAGGGATTTATTACTTACAGCGCAGTTTCTGGTCACCGCAGCTAGACAACAATAGAAAAGTGTAAGAAACCGGTTAGAAACGAAGCGGTAAGTGAGAAAGCCAAGAGTGGACGCTTTAACCTCACGCAGGGATTCATCGCTTATGCCCAGTTTCTGGTCTTTGAAGCTAGACAACATCTGAGGCATATTTCGTGCCAATTTGCGCATACTTTACTAGAATGGAAGAATAGTCTGAATTCAAGGACGGGAAGGATTGATTCCAATGCCGGATAAGAAATTATTAGAAAAATATGCAGAGATCGCCTTACGTACAGGTGTAAATATTCAAAAGGATCAGCCACTACTTATCATGGCGCCGATTGATGGTGTGGAATTTGTCCGTTTGATTGCGAAGCGTGCTTATGAACTGGGCGCAAGTGAGGTACATATCAATTGGTCAGATGATACACTCATGCTTTTGAAATATACGCATCAATCCGAGGAAGTGCTCACAGATATCCCTGATTGGCTTGTAGAGCAGCGTGCTTATTATATGAAAAAGGGTGCAGCACTTCTGCAGATCCGCTCCACTGACCCTGATCTTCTCAAAGATGTGGATGGAAACAAAGTAGCGCAAGCAACGAAAGCTACTGCGCAAGCATTGCAGCATCTTCGCCATTATACAATGAACGATATCGTTCCGTGGACGATTATAACTATTCCGACAGACGCCTGGGCACAGAAGATCTTCCCAGGGAAATCAGCCGAGGAAGCAACGAAGCTACTTTGGGACTCTATCTTCAAAATTGTCCGTGTTGATCAGGACGATCCGATTCAAGCGTGGAAAGAGCATAATGCTACGCTGCATAATGCCCGCGACGTTCTGAATGGTAAACGGTACAAAAAGCTTCACTTTAAATCTGAAGGGACCGATTTGAAGATTGGCTTACCAGAAGGTCATATTTGGAAAGGTGGTTCTTCTACTACCGAAAGCGGCACTGAATTCAATCCGAATATGCCGACTGAGGAAGTGTTCACGATGCCGCATAAATACGACGTTGATGGAACTGTTACAAGTAAAAAACCATTAATTTATGATGGAAATACGATCGATAACTTCACACTTACCTTCAAGGAAGGAAAGGTTGTTGATTATAAAGCCGAGGTAGGACAGGAGACATTGAAGCATTTGCTGGAAACAGATGAGGGAGCTTTGCGTCTTGGAGAAGTTGCATTGGTACCGCATGAATCTCCAATTTCTCAGTCTGGTCTCATCTTCTACAATACACTGTATGATGAAAATGCTTCCTGTCACGTTGCTTTAGGAAAAGCTTATCCGACTACACTGGAAGGCGGAGCTTCCATGAATGCGGAAGAGCTTGATAAGCATGGAGTTAACGACAGTCTGACACATACTGATTTCATGATCGGATCAGCAGATCTATCCATTGATGGTATTTTTGCAGATGACTCATCCGAGCCCGTTTTTCGTGACGGTAGCTGGGCAATTAAGTTCGACTAAATAAAAAGAGGCTGGGACATAACTAAATTCCCATTACTTAAAACCGAATGTTATTCTTGAGCGCC
>NZ_LR700943.1:217900-263800 GCF_902497585.1 Terribacillus sp. AE2B 122
AATGGCTGAAACACTTTTGTCCCAGCCTCTTTTTTTATTGTTCTAAAATACCTTGGTGCACGAGTACAGCACGGATAGCATGATAGTCGCACGCTACATCCATTTTTTCTTTGATTTCCCGAAGCTTTGGAAGTTCATCATGCTGCTTCAGTACATCCAGAACGGCTGTCTCCTGCTCTGCTGTGAAAAATTGCTGAAGATCGAGCGGTTCTCCATCAGCATAGGCTTTGAACAGATGATTGCTGACAGTCATCGGAGTCAAGCCCCGCTCTTTCGCTATTTCTTCCATGGAACTGCCTTTCTCAAACGCTTCAAAGCTAATTAGATGACTTGGAGTATCTTGCTTCTCCTCTAGTAATGGCTTTTGATCACGGTTAGGAACCGTTGCTGTCAGTTCATGCTGTTTTAGCACTTCAAGGAACTGCTCTCCATACTGATCCATCCGCCTTTCTCCGATACCTTTAATTCCAAGCATCTCACTTTGACTATGCGGAACGTATCGGCATAGCTCCTTCAGTGTTGCATCCGAAAAGATGACATAAGGAGGAAGCCCTTCTGCCTGAGCAATCTCCTTGCGTAATTCCCGTAATTCTTGGAATAATGCTTCATCATAGTCTGCTTCGGCTGTCTCAGTCGCTTTAGCAATCTGCATCATTACTTTCTTTTCGCCTTTGAGAATTTGGACAGCTTCATCTGTAAGTGTCAGAACAGGATATTTATCATCGGTTGGTGCAAGGATCATTTCGGCTGAAAGATAATGGATGAATTGTGTTATATCTTTTTCTGTTCGGTTTCTCATGATGCCGTACGTGGAAAGATTCTCGAGTCCGAATTGCTTGATTCGTTTGTCCTTGGATCCTTTAAGTACCTTTGCAACCAATACGGCACCGAAGCGCTCATCCATTCGTTTGACACAGGAAAGTACCATTTGCGCTTCTCGCGTCATATCTGTTTTTTCGAATTCATTCAGACAGTTGCTGCATCTGCCGCAATCCTCCGGTATATGAGGATCTTGAAAATAGTGAAGCATATACGTCTGCAAGCAGCTCTGCGTATGGCAGTAATTCATCATTTGCTGCAGCTTCTGATATTCCGCTTGTGTATCGGAAGATGAATTTTCAATTAGGAACTTCAGTAAATGTACGTCCTGTCCTGAGAAGAGCAAAACACAGTCACTCGGTTCTCCGTCACGACCTGCACGTCCCGCTTCCTGATAATAGGCTTCCATATTCATAGGCAAGGCATAGTGCAGTACATAACGCACGTTACTTTTGTCGATTCCCATTCCAAAAGCATTCGTTGCGATCATAACACTGACTTCATCTTGGATGAAGGAAGATTGTGCTGCCTGACGATCTGCCTCGCTCATACCAGCGTGGTATTTGGCTGTTTTGATTCCTTGTCGATCCAGGAACAAGGAAAGCTGATCGACTAGCTTCCGAGTTGGTGCATAGATGATACCAGTATCCTGCTTGCGCTTTTGAATGAAATCCAGGATGTAGCGCTCTTTATCTGCTCCTTTCACTACTTGAAAGCGTAGATTATCACGAGCAAAGCCTGTGCGAGTCGTGAAGTCTTCTTGGATATCCAATAGTCTCTGTATATCGTCTGCTACTTGTGGCGTTGCAGTAGCGGTTAAAGCCATTACAGGAGGTGTCTCTGTCAGTTTATCAAGTATGCTGGTAGCAGATCGATAGCTTGGACGAAAATCATGACCCCATTGGGAAATACAGTGAGCCTCATCAAAAGCTATCAAGCTTATTGAAATACGGCGAACCATTTGCAGAAAACGAGCATTTTCCAGTCGTTCTGGTGCCACGTAAAGGAAGGTGAAGGCACCTTGTGCGGCTTGCTGCATCGTCCATTCCATTTCGGCAGCTTCCAGTGTGCTGTTTATATAAGCAGCAGGTATATCCATCGCCGTCAGCGCATCGACCTGATCCTTCATCAAGGAAATAAGCGGAGAGATGATCAGTGCAGTTCCTTGGCGCATTAATGCTGGCACTTGATAGCAGATTGATTTTCCTCCGCCAGTCGGCATGATGGCTAACGTATTTTCATTTTTCATCACATGCTCAATTACTTCGGCTTGCCCTCTTCGGAAAGTGTCATAGCCGTAATAATCCTTCAATATTTGCTGCGCTGTAGCTTCCACGTTCAAAATCCTTTCTTATTTCTCATTATGTACAGCATAACATGATTAGGTGCTTCATCGCTTTTTAGTCGGAAAAATAAGAAACTGCCTGTATTGGAACAGGCAGTTTCTTATTTTAAACAGTTGCCTCACTATGAGGGCGTTTCAATTCAATTTTGATTTTTTCCAGTCGATTATCCCGTACAGATTCTACAGTGAAGAGCATGTTTTCATATTCCACAACTGTATCGGCATCTTCATCTGGAATCGTTCCAATGCGGCTTAGAATGAAGCCGGCAATCGTATCGAAGTTCGGAACATCGATATCTGTGTCAAAGAAATCATTGAATTCATCGATCTGCAGGGAACCGCTCGCCATATACGTATTGTCATCGATACGGGTAAGTTCTCCTTCTATCTCATCGTATTCATCATCTATATCTCCGACAATTTCCTCAATCATGTCTTCCATTGTTACGATACCAGAGAAGCCGCCATACTCATCGATCAGGATAGCAAGATGATTATGTGTCTGCTGCAATTCTTTTAGAAGATCATCAATGTATTTTGTCTCAGGTACAAAATGTGCTTCGCGTAAAATCGCTTCGAGTCGGACTCCATCGAATCCATACTCCCGTACTGCTTTGAAATAATCCTTCATGTTCAATATACCAACGATTGTATCGCTGTCTGTCTGGTAGACTGGAATTCTGGAGTACTTCTGTTCCAGCAGAATATCTGCGAGCTCTTCTGCCGGGGTATCAATGCTCAGTGTGAATGTATCTGTCCGCGGTGTCATGATTTCGCGCGCTATCTTATCATCAAGGTCAAAAACCCCTTTGATCATGCCGAACTCATCCGCATTCAAGATACCTTCCTGTTGTCCAGTCTGAGCGAGAAGCTTGATCTCCTCCCTGGAGACCTTCTCAGCTTCTGCATCACTTCCTACACGAGTGATTTTTACAAGTACATTCGTGGAGAAGGAAAGGAATTTAACGAATGGCATTGCGATTTTACTGATAAATAGTATCGGTGTGACAGAGAATCTGGCAATCTTCTCCGCGTTTTGAAGGGCAACCCTTTTTGGGAACAATTCACCGAACACAAGTGTTACATAAGACAGCAAGATAGTGATGACCACAACGCTAATTTGCTGTGCGTAAGGGATATCTCCCAATACACCAGCGAATCGATTTGCAAGTCCGGTAGCAGCTGAGGCACTTGAGAAGAATCCTGCCAGCGTAATACCTACTTGGATCGTAGCGATAAACTTACTCGGATCAGCAATAAGCTTTTGCAGCAAGGCTGCTTTCTTATCGCCTTCATCTGCTTGCTGTGAAATGCGGTTCTTATTCAGTGAGACCAATGCAATTTCCGCTGCAGCAAAAAAAGCATTTAGTACTGTTAAAATACCAATCAATACGAGTTGGAGTAAAACTGGACTCCCAGGATCATCCGGACTATTCATGTATAAATTCTCTCCCTTAAAAAAATAAACGCAAAAAATGCGTTTTCATTATATCCATTATACGCTTTTTCTATGTGTAATCCAAATACAGTGCATGTATTGTAGTATATCCGGGAACTTGGGAATTATTCCAGTGTCCGGAGTTGCTGGCGAAGCGATTTTATCTCGATTTCCATCGCCTCAAGCTGTTTTTCCATGTGGGCTGCGCCTGCACCGCTTGATGCCAGTTTATCAGCGTCTGCCTGCACACTTGCATACGTCATTTTCAATTCAGCTAGTTTGGTTTCCAGCTCTTGTTTATTCATATCATCACCTCTACACTTAGAATAGAAAAGAAGAAGTCTAAACGTCAAGCGGGAGGGGAAAGAATGCATTTTATTCTGGAGCAGGATGTGAATAGGTTGCTTGTAAAAGCTGAATCAGTTCTATTGAAGCATGAAGCAGAGAATAACTTACTTTTGGGTTTGCTTGGCAGAATGGCTGGGGGAGATGATATGGGATCGGTTTTTGGTTATGGAGAGGATCATGACAGCATTCGCACAGTCTTCTTGCATACCAAAGGGAATCGAATCATTCTTTCTCATGAAACAGTATGGACTGATGAAGAAGCTGCCGAGCTGGCTCAGCTCGTACAAACATTGACGCCCGATCTTCCAGGTGTCATCGGACCTGTGCAACAGGCCAATCAGTTTGCGCGTGCTTGGCAGAAGCTTTACGGAAAGCAAATTGAGGTCCATATGAATCAGTTCATTTATCAGCTCGATACAGTCAAAGATACAGGTGCTGACAGAGGGGAGATGCGTGCAGCCAATAACGATGATTTTTCGCTGTTGCGTGACTGGCTCGTACGATTCGGAGAAGTTACTGGAGAACATATGACAGAGGATCGAGCGGGCACGGTTATCGGCAGGATGATTGCGCAAGAGCGGATGTATCTTTGGATGGTGGACGGAGATATCGTAAGTATGGCGGGGTGCTCGAGAGAAAGCCGGAATGGTATTGTCATTAACGCAGTTTTTACCCCGGAAGAACAGCAGCGAAAAGGGTATGCTCAAGGATTAGTAGCAGCACTTTCAGAGAAATTTCTTCATGAAGGAAAGTTCTGCTGCCTGTTCACAAACGCGGATAATCCTGGTCCCAACAAGCTATATCAGAAAATCGGCTATCGTCATGTGGCCGAAAGCTGCGCAATCGACTTTCAATAAAAAAGGACCGTCACAAAAAGTGACGGTCCTTTTGGTTTTAGATCTTGGCTTGGAAAGCAGCAAGTTCACTATAGAATTTATCGAATGCCGGAATATCCATTTGCTGACCTGCATCAGACAATGCAACAGCAGGATTCGGATGAACCTCAGCCATTACTCCATCTGCACCGACAGCCAATGCAGCTTTTGCACATGGAAGCATAATATCTTTTCGGCCAGTAGAGTGTGTTACGTCAACCATGACAGGAAGATGCGTTTCCTGTTTCAGAATCGGTACAGCCGAAATATCCAGTGTGTTCCGAGTTGCTGTTTCATATGTGCGGATACCGCGTTCACAAAGTATGATTTGACCATTACCTTCGGAGTGGATATATTCAGCCGCTGCAATGAATTCTGAAATTGTACCAGACAGTGCACGCTTAAGCAGAATAGGTTTGTTTGTGCGTCCTGCTTCTTTTAGTAACTCGAAGTTTTGTGCGTTACGTGCGCCGATTTGGATCACGTCGACAAAATCAAGTGCTTTCTCGATGTCATGCGGAGTTACGATTTCACTGATAACAGCCAAATCATATTCATCCGCTGCACGCTTCAGAATTTCCAAGCCTTCTACACCTAAGCCTTGGAAGTCATATGGTGAAGAACGGGGTTTGAAGGCACCGCCGCGAAGTAATTTAAGTCCTTTGTCTTTTAAGGATTCCGCTACCGCAGCCACTTGGTCATAGCTTTCCACAGAACATGGTCCAAAGACGAAGCTTGCTTTGCCAGTACCGACTTTTTCACCCTTCAAGTCGATAACTGTATCTTCGTTTTTATAAGCACGGGACACAAGCATTGGGCGCTTGCTTGCAGCTTCTTCTTCTTTCGTCTTAGCTTGCATAACAGCCTTGAAGATAGAGTCCATTGTGGATTCTCCAAGCACACCAGCTTCATTCTGTGCTTTCAGTTCTGCCAGAAGAAGTTTTTCAGACTGGCTGCGTTCACTTTCAGGAAGATCCTTCAGCTGCTGCTTAAGGCTTGCCTGTTCGTTCAACAATTTCAACAGCTCGAAATGTGTTTGTTCGTACTGTTTTTTCAGCTCCAAAACATTTGTAGTCTGCATAAGTAGATCCTCCTTTTAAGTATGGAATACCCTAAATCAGTCTTCAATAGCCCATTCAGGCGGAATCAGTTATCTTGCAAGCCTGAATTCCCGGTTCCCGGGGAAATCCCTTGCAAACCGCTGCCGCTCTGAAACAGGTTATGGAAGAGACACAGCATCAACATCGCTATTCGAAATAAATACAATGTTGAAAATATTATCCCTATACTACATGCTTTTATAAATAAATACAAATGAAAGCTCCAAAGTATGCAGAAAAAAGGACGATAGTACCTATTTACCCGCGTTTGCCGATTTATCTCATTTTTGTTGTATTCTTTATAATTTATTTACATTAAGTGCAGGCTGCCGATCTTTTCGGCGCTTGATAACAAAATCGGTCAACGTGAACAAAAATACGAGCAAAAACAAGAAACTCGACATTTGGAACAGGGTAGATGTCGAAACGAATTGATGCAGAAGGCCAAGGATAACAGCACTCAAGCCGATGCCAAAATCGATAGATGAATAGTACATCCCATTGGCTATGCCGCTTCTCTCGACATCTGTCTTAGAAATTGTCCACGCTTGCAAAGCGGGGATCATAGACCCATAACCGAGCCCGAACAAGGCACCGGAGACGATGAAGTACCAATTAGCTGATGCTACACTGAGTATCCACATGGCAAGAAAAGCAATAACGGAACAACCCATGATTAGAATCCATGGACCTTTGGAATCGAACAATCGACCTGTAAATGGTCTGGAAACTGTTGCGCATAAAGCGTTGGCCAAATAGAAGAGGAATGTACCGGTAAGCTGCTGTTCCTGTCCAAAAAGAACAAGATAAGTAACGATGGAACCGTACCCGAATGACGTAAGGAATGTAATGAATACAGGATAGGCGCTTTTCTTTTCGATTAATGACTTGAAAAATGAAAATTTTGGCGGTTGGGCCTGGTTTCGTGCCAATGCTTCAGGTTCAGCATAACGTGTTAGTGCCAGGAATAGAAAAGCAATCATGCCAAGTATGATAGATACAAATATGAGCGTCCGAAAATTATAGGTCTGATAGAGGAAGATGCCGACACTTGGTGCAATGATCATACCGATTGTAATAGAGAGACCGAAATATCCCATGCCTTCTCCGACACGCCTTCTCGGTACAAGATCAACTGCTGCTGTTCCGTTTGTAGTGGTGCTCCATCCCCAAGCAGCCCCATGCAGAAAGCGGAAAATTAATAGAAGCGTAACGATTTGAGTGAAGGGATAAAGAATTGCACAGACGAGCAAAAGGAAAGAACCGATCAGTATCGGCGTTTTCCTTTTCTTCGTCAGCAGGAAATGACCAATGAATGGCCTGATTAAAATAGCGGCAATCGAGAATGCTGTTGTTACCAATCCAACCTGCAAGCTGCTGCCGCCAATGGAGGCGATATACGGCGGCAGATTCGGCAGCAGCATCTGGAAGCTCATAAAAGTGAACAAATTGCCCAGCAATAAGAAAATGAAGGCTTTTGTCCATAAGGGAGGCTGATTGTTTACCATATTGTGACCTCCTATTCTGCCTGAATCCCAGCAGCAGATTTTTTCTTCATCCTATAATCGACCCATTCATGGTAGAAGTGGGAGATGATAGTTTTGCACACCGCATAGAATGGGATGACGAACAGAAGACCGAGGAAACCGGCGATGTTTCCGGCTGCCAATATAAGCGTAATAACCGTCAGTGGATGTATACTCAGTGCTTTTCCCATGACATTTGGAGAAATCAGGTTTCCTTCAATCTGCTGTGCGATAAGCATGACGACTGCAGCTAAGATAGCTAGTTTTGGCTCCTGGAATAAAGCAACCAGAATAGCAGGTACAGCAGCTAGGTATGGTCCGAGAAACGGAATAACGTTAAAGACCAGCCCGATAATTGCGAGAGTAAAGGCATACTTGAGATCGATAATCGCATATCCGATAAATAGCATTGTGCCGACACACATCGCTACGATAAACTGGCCTTGGATGAAGGATGCTAACGTATGGTTCAAATCCTCCATCAGCTTTTTCACACTTTCCCCTTTTCTCTTATCGAAAAATTTTGTTATAAATGGAATCAATTTTTCCCCGTCTTTAAGCATAAAGAATAAGAAAAAGGGTATCAAAACCAATGTGAACAGGAAGTTGACCAGGCTGGAGATGAATCCGATCAGATAACCTGGAATATCCTGCAGGCTGGATTGTAAGTTTGTTGCGAAATTTTGGATGGATTCCTCCACTTGATCTGGCAATGCAGAGTGATTCTCTTCCCAGTAGTCCACAATCGACGTTAGTTGATTCGTGATGCCCGGGATGTTATTTACCAATGCCTGATATTGGTTTTGTACGATTGGTGCAGCGAACTTGTAGACGAGATATACAAGACCAATCAGGAGCAGGAATATCGTTAGGATGGCTACCCATTTTGGGAAGCGGATCTTCTCCAGAAGCCGCACGAGCGGTTTAGTGATGTAGAATAGAAGGCCGGCCGCAATCATCGGGAATGCAATCGCTCCTATGTATGTAGCCAGAGGCTGGAAGATGAAATCGACTTTCGCAATCAACAGTATAAGTGTGAAAGTCAGAACAGCGGCCACAAGGCCTTGGAACCATTTTTTCTGAGTCAACTTAGATCAGTATCCTTTCCAATTATTGATATAGCCTAGCATAGCATAGCCAGGCTATGGCGTAACCCATTCCACAAGTATTTGTTAAATTTCCAGCAGGATGGGATTTCGCGCCATTTCCACTTATAATGTGGTAGGATGTCACTATACTTATTTTTCAGGAGGAAAGCACATGGTATGGCAAGATACATATAAAAAATGGAGTACATTTAAAACACTTGATCCGAAATATAAAGAGGAACTGACGAAGCTAGCTGATGATGAAGCAGCTTTGGAAGATGCTTTCTATAAAGAATTAACATTTGGTACAGGCGGTATGCGCGGTGTGCTTGGTGCGGGTACGAACCGTATGAACATCTATACTGTTCGCAAAGCTGTAGAAGGATTAGCAGTATATATGGAAAATAACATTTCTGATTACAAGGATCGTGGCGTGGCGGTTGCTTATGATTCCCGTTACATGTCTCCAGAGTTCGCGGATGAAACGGCACGTGTTCTTGGAGCACATGGTATTCGTGCGCACGTATTCGAGTCCCTGCGACCGACTCCGTTACTATCATTTGCCGTACGGCATCTGAAAGCTGCTGCTGGTATCATGATCACAGCAAGTCATAACCCACCTGAATACAACGGATTTAAGGTTTATAACGAAGATGGTGGCCAAATTCCTCCTGAACAGGCAGAAGCAATCATTGCTGAAATTGCGAAAGTGGAAAACGAACTGGCTGTAGAAGTTGAAGAACTGGAAACTATTCGTACAAATGGTTTGCTGCATGTTATAGGAGAAGATGTGGACAATGCCTACCTGCAGCAACTGAAAACGATCTCGAATATGTCTGATTCCGCGAAAGAGCAATTGGACAAGCTTCAAATCGTATTCACTCCGCTGCACGGAACATCTCATGATCTTGTTTTGCGCGGCTTGGATCAGCTTGGTTTCCAAAACGTACATGTGGTCAAAGAGCAGGCGCAGCCTGATCCGGAGTTCTCTACAGTTGAATCTCCGAATCCTGAAGAGCATCAAGCCTTTACTCTTGCAATGGAGCAAGGGCAGGAAATTGGAGCGGATGTACTGATTGGAACTGATCCGGATGCAGACCGCCTAGGAGTTGCAGTACAGGACGGAAAAGGTGCATATCAAGTGCTGACAGGGAACCAGCTTGGTACTTTGATGCTGGATTATGTGCTGGCGAATGCTTCAGAAGATGATCTGCGCAACGGAAAACTTGTCAAAACAATCGTAACGACGGAAATGGGCCGTGCAGTAGCAGCTTCATATGGCGTCGATACAATTGATACGCTTACTGGTTTCAAGTATATCGGAGAAAAGATCAAGCAATTCGAAAAAACAGACGAGAAATTTTTGTTTGGCTATGAAGAGAGCTATGGCTATTTGATT
Source organism: Terribacillus sp. AE2B 122 (assembly GCF_902497585.1). Classification (NCBI taxonomy): domain Bacteria; kingdom Bacillati; phylum Bacillota; class Bacilli; order Caryophanales; family Bacillaceae; genus Terribacillus; species Terribacillus sp. AE2B 122. Next base: position 227,839 of record NZ_LR700943.1, read on the forward strand.
GGTGACTTTGTTCGCGATAAAGATGCAGTTCAGGCTGCTATGATTGCTTGCGAAATGGCTGCCCATTGGCGCGCACAAGGCAAGACATTGCTTGAAGCATTGCATGTATTATATGAGAAGCATGGCTTCTTCTTGGAGGATCTTCATTCCATTACGCTAAAAGGTAAGGATGGCGCTGCGAAGATTGCCGCTATGATGGACGCTGTACGTGCAGATACACCACAAGAGCTTGGCGGTCTGAAGGTACTTGCAGTGGAGGATTATTCCACTCAGACACGGCACAATCTTGATTCTGATACAGAAGAGCAGCTGACGCTTCCAAAGGAAAATGTAATCAAGCTCTTCCTCGAGAAGGATAGCTGGGTGTGCTTGCGTCCATCTGGAACTGAACCGAAAATCAAGAGTTATTATGGCGTTAACAGTGCAAGCCGCGAAAGCAGTTTAGAGCTGTTAGAAAAGCTGAAAGCAGATCTTGGTAACTACCTGCAATAATTTGTTGACATTCTTCTGATATTCCAATAGACTGAATGTGTGATAAGCGCAATATGCTTTTAAAGGGGAGTAGCTGTACAGTAAAGTCGTCATTCCGAGAGAAATCTCCGGCTTTATTGGCAACTCAGACGTTGTTAGCGAGACCTTTACCTTCTTGGTAAAGGTCTCGCTTTTTTTAATAAAAAGTGTTACGCCTTTACTAAGCTGGGGTATGATTGCAAAAATAATCGCATACTACACTTAAAGGAGCGTAACTACATGGATGCACAATTACTTTTTGAGTATGGCTGGGTTCTAATCGTCCTTGTCGGGCTGGAAGGTATTCTTGCCGCGGATAACGCACTAGTTCTCGCAATCATGGTAAGGCATTTGCCTGAAGAACAACGTAAAAAAGCACTTTTCTATGGACTGGTCGGAGCATTTGTTCTTCGCTTCGCCTCTCTATTCGTCATTTCCTTCCTTGTTGATGTATGGCAAGTACAGGCTATAGGTGCGGCGTACCTATTGTTTATATCCATAAAAAATCTGTACGACAAATTCAGTGCCAAGAATAATGACGTGGCAAATAAGAAGCCGAAAAAAGAAAGTGGCTTCTGGATGACTGTTTTAAAAGTCGAACTTGCTGACCTTGCTTTTGCTGTCGACTCTATTCTTGCAGCAGTAGCACTAGCTGTCGCACTTCCGCCAACCGGAATAGGTAATGTAGGAAGCTTGGATACTGGACAATTCGCTGTCGTCCTAGCAGGTGGTATGATCGGTATCATCATCATGCGTTTTGCGGCGAATGTATTTGTAGATCTTCTCCATACAAGACCTGCTTTAGAAGTAGCAGCTTTCATTATCGTTGGATGGGTTGGGATTAAGCTTGTCGTTAGTACGCTTTCCCACGATGCACTAGGCGTACTGCCGCATGATTTCGCACACTCTACAGCGTGGAAAATTACATTCTACGGTATATTAGTAGCAATCGCAGTTATCGGCTGGATTGTATCCGGCAAGAACAAAGTGGAGCATAAGAAAGAGGATTCTGCTGAAGGAACTGAATAAAAAGGAAGACCTTCTACTAAATGGTAGAAGGTCTTTTTTTGAACAGACATTTTGTTTTTCTAGCTCATAAGCGTTAAAATAGAAGGTAGTATACAGATAGAAGAAGGGGACGAGTACCATGTCAGAACATCACTTTCATTTAGCAGCAGCCTGGCCGGGAGGCAGAAACAGCTCTGGTTCGATTGAAACAGGAAACCTAAAGACGGAAATCAGCATTCCGCCAGAAATGGGTGGTCCTGGCATTGGTACGAATCCGGATGAGATGCTGCTCGGTGCAGCAGCTACTTGCTACATCATCACGCTAGCGGCAATGATCGAACGCGCGCATTTGCCATTAGCGTCTATGAAATTGGAATCAGAAGGTATCGTCGATGAAACGAATGGAGTTATTACTTACAAGCAAATTATCCATCGGCCGACAGTATACTTGAAAGAAGAAGCGACTGAGAAGCAATTCCAGATGCTGGAGAAGCTAGCCGTAAAAGCGGAAGAAAGCTGTATGATCACAAGAGCAATTAAAGGTAATGTGGAGGTCAGCTTAGAGGCAGACTTGAATATCGAGAAAAACTCTTAATAATCTTGCAAGATAAAGGACGGAAAGTGTATGAATAGTGAACGTGCGATGCATATTCTGAAAGAAAATGGCTTTAAACAGACAAAGCAGCGCGAAAAACTGCTGGATATTTTTCAGAAACGATCCCAGTATTCCGCGGTGACCGATCTTTGGAAAGAATTTCGTGAGGATTTTCCAAGTGCCAGCTATGATACTGTGTATCGTAATCTTTATACAATGGCCGAACTTGGTATCCTGGAGATGACTGCAATTGACGGAGATAAACATTTTCGTTTTCACTGCAATATAGAAGGCCATCATCATCATTTTATCTGCAAACAATGTGGCATTACGAAAGCAATTGATGTCTGTCCGATAGCAGATGTGAAAACGGTGCTACCGGGTGGCTATACAATAGAAAACCATAATTTCGAAGTGTATGGCATTTGCCCTGCCTGTCAATAATTGATAGGCAGTATTTTTTTGTGGTCGAAACGTAATTATTACTGTTTACAAATAGTAATGGTTACGATATAATCTCGATTAGAGCTTATACGATGTAACGGGAGGAAATCATTTTGAAGAAATCATTATTTTTAATCAGCACAGCCTTACTTTTAGTTCTGCTTGCAGCTTGTTCTGATGGCGGCAGTCAGAATAGCAGTGAAGACGGGAAAATGAAGATATATACAACAATTTATCCGATACAGTATTTTGCTGAGCGAATCGGTGGTGACCAAGTAGAAGTGGAGTCTGTGCTGCCGCCAGGAAGTGACGCACATAACTTCGAACCAACGTCGAATCAGATGGTGGATATTGCTAAATCAGATGCATTTCTCTATTCGAGCGATGAGTTAGAAACATATGCCAAAACGATTGCTGATGCGGTAGGAGACGAAGATGTTAAGATTGCGCAATTAGCAGATGGTATCAACTTGCTTCCTTTCGATGAAGAACATGATCATAGTCATGAAGCTACTGAGGAAGAACATGATCATAGCCATGAAGCTACTGAAGAAGAGCATGATCATGAAGAAGAAGAGGCTTCAGAAGAAGAGCACGATCATGGCAGCATCGATCCACATTACTGGCTAGATCCAGAGCGTGCAAAGCAGATGGCAGAGAATATGAAAAATACGCTAGTTGAGCTTGATCCAGATAATAAGTCGACATATGAAGACAACTATACAGTTGTAGCAGAAGAATTAGATGAGCTTGATCAGAAATTCCAGCAGGCTGTAGAAGGTAAGGATAACAAGAAGATCATCGTTTCCCATGCAGCATATGGATACTGGGAGGATCGTTATGGGATCGAACAAATTGCCATAACCGGTCTATCGCCGACAAATGAACCTTCACAGAAAGAACTGGAGGAAATTATCCATACTGCAGAAGATAACAAACTGAACTATGTGTTGTTCGAACAAAATATCTCGCCGAAGGTTGCAACCATTGTTCAAGATGAAATCGGAGCTGACGTACTCAGAATCCATAACCTAGAGACGGTGACCGAGGATGAAATTGATGCAGACGAGGATTACTTCAGCCTGATGAATAAAAATATCGAAACGTTGGAGCAAGCTTTGACAAACGAATAGAGGCTGGGATAAAAATTATTTCAGCTATATCAAAACCCGAACTTTACGTGAATCTTGCGTAAGTTCGGTTTTTTTGATTGGTGCTCAGTAACATTATTGGTTTTTATGCCATAGCATTCAGTTATGTCTCAGCTTCGCTTATGTTTCGTGAATATTCTAATTTTACGTTATAATAGGTGGGTATATTTGTTTTAATGGAGGGGTAATCAAATGAAAAAATTCGAAGAACAGCTGCGCCAATTTGCCAAATTGGCTATCCAGACCGGTGTTAATCTTCAAAAAGGACAAGGATTACTGCTTGTTGCACCGATTGAATCGGTACGTTTCACACGAATGGTAGCGGAAGAGGCGTACAAAGCAGGTGCTAAAGATGTACATACAGAATGGTTAGATGATGAGCTGGTTGTTCAGCGTTATACACATGCTCCAATTGAAGCTTTAGAAAATGTACCTGCTTGGAAATTCCATGCTCGTAACGAAATGGTCAAGGATAATTACGCAGTTCTAAATATCCTTGGAGAGAATCCGGATCTTTTGGAGAAAGTAGATGGATCCAAAGTTGCAGCTTATATGAAAGCTGCTGGAAAAGGATTAACACCATATCGTGATTATATGATGAAAGACAAAATGCAATGGTCGATTGTTGCTTATCCGACTGTAGCATGGTCCAAGAAAGTGTTCCCTGAAAAATCGGTCGAGGAAGCACAGGAAGCAATGATGGAAGAAATCCTGCGCATCAGCCGTGTGACGGGAAATGAGGATCCCAATGCTGCATGGAAGGCGCATAATAAACAGCTGCACCTAGCTGCAGATTATATGAATAAGCAGCAGTTCACAAAATTGATTTATAAAGCGAAGGGCACGGATTTGTCAATCGAGCTTCCGAAAGGGCATATTTGGAGCGGTGGTTCTGGTCCGACAGATGCAGGGGTCGATTTCAACGCCAATATCCCGACTGAAGAGGTATTCACAATGCCGCACAAGAATGGTGTGAATGGTACTGTATCCAGTACATTGCCATACAATTTCAATGGCCAGCTGATTGAGGATTTCCAACTGACTTTCAAGGAAGGTGAAGTGGTAGACTATAAGGCGGAAAAAGGCCAAGAAGCGTTGAAAAACCTTCTGGAAGCTGATGCTGGTGCGAAACGACTTGGCGAGGTAGCACTTGTTCCGCATAAGTCTCCAGTTTCACAATCCGGGTTGATTTTCTATAATACATTGTTTGATGAAAATGCTTCCTGTCACCTTGCATTAGGAAAGGCATATCCTACTTGTATTGCAGGCGGCAATGATATGACAGCTGCAGAACTCGAAGCAGCAGGCGTGAATGATAGTATCATGCATGAAGATTTTATGATTGGATCTGCCGATCTTGATATCGATGGCGTGAAGGAAGACGGCACTACAGTCGCAGTCTTCCGCCAAGGAGCATGGGCGTTCGAATTCAAATGATCATACTAATTGGATAATAGAATCCAGCCTTTGGCTGTTCCTCGCTTCCTCATAGGAAGTGAAGGGGCAGCCTTTTTGGCGTATACGCTCTGGCACAGTGAAAATGGTGAAGTCTTCAAGTGAGAGACCCTGTCTAACTTCCTCCCAAAACAATGGAGTACTGACGGTGCCGCTGCTGCGTTTTCGCGCTGTGTATGGAACTGGCAGTGTTTTTCCCATCCCGAACTGGACGTAATCGATATACAAACGCTCCTGCCGATTTTTTTTCATTCTTTCGATTGTGAATAAATCTGGATGCTGCTGGACGAGCAATCTTGCCAAAGCTTCCGTGAAGGTGCCTGCTTGTTCATAGGTTAGCTGGTTTTCTGGTAACGGGATGTACAGCTGCAAACCTTTGCTGCCGGAAGTCTTGATAAATGCAGAGAGCTGCATTTGATCCAGCCATTCTTTTAGCAAATTAGCAGCCTTGATGGCCAGAGAAAGTGCATTTTCCGTTGGCGGATCAAGATCAATCGCGATTTCCCGCGGGAAATCATTTCCGATATGGTGAAATGGTGCATGAAATTCGATACTCCCATGATTAGCGAACCAAATCAAAGTCTGCAAATCTGGGCACTGCAAGGATTTCGTATCAGGTATAAAATCGGGTGCATAATCCGGTCTGTGCTTCTGATAGAAAAAGTCCGCTTCAATTCCGTCAGGGCAGCGGATAATCGTCATCTCCCGTTTTATCATATGAGGCAGCATGAATGGAGCTACCGTCCGAATATAAAGCAGATAACGCAGCTTATCAATATGTGCTTCTTCCCAATATAGCTTGTCCAGCTTGCTCAGCTCGACTGATTGCGGAAACTGGGCAAGATCTATAGCTGCTTGTTGCTCTGTGCAATCGGCTGTCACTGTGGGGGCTAAACTATGGAATCTAGGCTCACGTAATTCCTCGTCCGCCTGCCCGAGACAATTTATTTTGGCACAAACAGCTGGAGGGAGTAGAAGGAGATTATGTTCTGTTTTTCCATTTTCCTTAAAAAAAGCAGTAAGTGTGCTTCGCTCTGTTTCTTCCAACCCATGCTTACATTTTCCAATCGGCACAAAATGACCTGTTTCATCTGCCAGCTGCGCATGAAAATAATCATTTTCCTTATCATAAGCAGTTAAGACTGCGGTGATTGTACGCCAATTCTTTATCTTATACCAATCATGATGCTGTTTACCGGTCTTATATGTACTGGCTGAGCGTTTGGCTATGATACCCTCACCTTGATGCAAAATGACAGAATCCATCAGTACAGTTGAGTCTAAGGAATAACTCACGTATTGGATAGCTCCTTTTTGATCATCGAATAGATCGATTAGCTCCAGCAATGCTTGTTTCCGGGAGGACAGCCGCCGTCTTCCCTGACTTTTCCCGCCATCAACCAGCAGATCAAAAGCCATCAGCACAGCAGGTCGATTAGAAGCAACCTGCTTGATTCGATCAGCTGATTTTAATCGGCCACGTGTTTGGAGTAAGCCAAAATCTCCGCTTCGTGCATTTTTCGGCACGATTAGTTCACCATCAATCGAGAAAGGAATGTGCTTATCAGCTAACTGCTTCTGCTGCTCAGCATACGTGATGATCTCCGGAAATTGCTCGGATAAGTCGATTCCATTCTTGCTTGTCAGCGTTACATTGTCAGTCGTAACTGTCAAAATGGCTCTAAACCCGTCATATTTCACCTCATATATCCATCCTTCCCCGGAGGGACAGGTATCCCTATAGATCGGTTTCATTACTTGCATCGTATCTCGCTCCTTTTCTTTAGTTTGAGGAAATACACCGGAATTAAACATGGAACAGACGTACAAACTAAGCTAAAAAGGAGTGAACAGTTCATGCATACGATGTGGAAGGGTACAATCAGCTTCGGGCTTGTGAATATTCCCGTAAAGATGCATGCTGCTACAGAGAATAAAGATGTGAAGCTGCGGCAGCTGCATAAAGAGTGCAACACACCGGTCAAGTATGAAAAAGTTTGTCCTCATTGTGAGAAGGAATTACAGACGGAGGATATCGTCAAAGCCTATGAATACACGAAAAATAAATTCGTGGTTCTGGATGAGGATGAGTTACAGGCTTTGCAGAAAGAGCAGGAAGACAAAGCAGTGGAGATCGTCGATTTTGTCAGCTTGGAGGAAATCGATCCTATCTACTTTGAACGCTGTTACTATTTGTCTCCAAATGAAGGCGGAACAAAAGCATACAGTTTATTGCGGAAATCACTTGAGGATACAGGGAAGATTGGCGTTGCCTCTATGGTCATCCGTTCGAAGCAGCAGCTAGCTGTCATCAGGGTGTATAAGAATGTACTAGTTGTAGAGACCATCCATTATCCCGATGAGGTTCGCAACGTCGCTGATGTGCCAAACATCCCTGCTGAAGATGCTATTGTCGATAAAGAGCTCAAGACAGCCAAGCTGCTTATTGAACAGCTGACAGCTACCTTTGATCCGGAGAAATACAATGATGATTATCGCGAAGCCTTGCTCGATTTGATTCAGGCTAAGCGTGATCATGAACAAGTCCATATCCCGACAGCTAAGAAACAGCCGAACAATGTAACGAATTTGATGGACGCATTGCAGGCATCACTCGATAAAGCGAAAAAGGACAAGCCGGCAGCTAAGAAGACAACCAGGAAGAAAACGGCAAGCCGACCTAAAAAGAAACCGGAAGCTGGATAATTCTTCCGGTCATTTTACACATGCATGTCGTTTATGACAGCGCCTTGACAGCTTGCTAACAAGTCAATGAAGAAAGGGCATATGCTATAGCGTTTCTGCTCCATGCTCCTTACTATGGAAGAATACATCCTGAAGAAGGAAGCGATAGTATGGAACGCGATGCGTATTTTGATAATGCAAGATTGCTTATGATTGCCTTTGTCGTATTTGGACATTTAATTCAGCCGTATCAGGACATGTTGTTCCTGCAGATGAGCTATACATGGATATATACCTTTCATATGCCCGTTTTCATCTTTTTAGCTGGTTTCTTTGCCAGGGGAGCTGGGAATAAGGCTGCTGTTGAAAAGCTAGCGAAAAAGCTGCTTTTACCGTTTCTGTTTTTTCAAGTCATCTACACGATTTACTACTTTATGATCGGAAAAGATGGCTGGATGGAATCCATTCTTGTGCCGCAATGGGCACTGTGGTTTTTGCTTAGCTTGTTCTGCTGGCATATACTGCTGATTCTATTTAAAAGAGTACGTCCTAGCCTCGGTATTCTGCTAGCTGTATTCATCGGTTTGTTAGTTGGATACTTTAATGAAATTGGAGGGGCATTAAGTCTTTCCAGGACGTTTGTTTTCTTTCCGTTTTTCTTAATCGGTTATTGGGTGACCAAGGAGCAGCTTGCTGTACTTCGGCAAATGCCGATAAGGATAGGAGGCGGTCTGCTGCTAATTGCAGCAGGTGCTTTATTCTATATTTATCCTGACATCCCGACTGACTGGCTGCTCGGATCGAAATCTTATGCAGTTTTAGGAGCCGGGGAAGCAGGAGGACTGATTCGGTTACTAGTTTATCTGTTCTCAGGAGTTATGATGATTAGTGTACTGGCGCTTATTCCAAATAAAAAGATGCCGTTTACAAAATATGGACAACGGACATTGTATGTCTATCTTCTGCACGGATTTTTCATCCAGTGGATTAGGGTGGATGATTTATTTGAGGTAAGTAATAGCCTGGATGTATTAGGTCTCCTGATTGTCACGTTAAGCATAGTAATGCTGCTTTCCCAGCGCTGGATGCTGCGGATATGGAAACCATTGATCGAGCTTAAAAGCCCATAAAAAATACCGCACAGGTGTGAACCTGTGCGGTATTTTTTAAATTGCGCGTGAGTCGCGGAATTGTTTTGGTGTCATGGATGTATAGAATTTAAATTGAGCTGTGAAATAGCTTTGGTTGCAGAAGTTGAACTTCTTAGCCAAGTCAGCAATTGATTGGTTTGTATGAAGCAGGAAGTATTTAGCTTCCTCAATCTTCTTTTGATTGATGAATTGGACTGTGGAAACACCAACTTCTTTTTTGAACAAATGGGAAAGGTAGCTTGGATTCACATTACAGTGAGAGCTGATTGCCTGCAAGCTCAGATCCTCCAAAATATGTGATTGGATATAGCCGATAGCTTCATTGATGATGTTGGAGTATTGTGTGGCTCTGCTCTTATTCAAGCCTTCGATAAAACGAACAAGCATATCATATTCCAATTCGGAAAGTTCCTGCTCTGTCTGGCAGTTCTCGATTTCAAGCATATAAGTCATATTGAGGCTTGATGCTACTTCTTGAGAAGCGCCGCCTCTCAAGATAGCGCGCGTGTACAGCGTGCAGATACTGATCAATTGGTTTTTTGCTGACCGTAGCGGTTGGAAGGCATACTTCGGGCGTTCAGAAGTAGAAAGGCTTTCAATTATAGATAATGCCCCATTCAAATCACCATCGGATACAGCATCCATCAGCTGGTTTTCAAGCAGGTAAGATGGGTACAAAAATTGTTTATTTGACTTGTTATTTTCGACGGAACGTTTTTCAGGCAGAACAGCATTTTTAGATATGCTAGACATACTATACCTCCGTTAAGGGTTTTTGATTTTACCATCAGTCTTATATATCAATATTGTAAGCGTTTTCCGAAGAAAAATAAACTGTTTTATTAAAAAATATTTATAAAACTGATATTTTTACGTTTTTCGACACAGCCGCAGGTTAATAGACAAGCAAGAGAAGTACTAGCTATAATAGAAAATAGCAAGAAAGAAGGCAATTGTCTGAAAATGAGGTGTGCAAATGCGTGTCAAATCCACCCGTCGTATTATGGCTATCGTTTGGATGGTCATCCGATTTATGTTGCAGATCTACTGGTTTTATTTGCTGCATAGCCGCGTGTGGGACGAACAGGATAAACAGGAATGGGAAGCATTACTGACAAAGCAGGCACGGGAGTATCGGAAAACTGCGGAGAAAAAGGGCGGATTATTGATTAAATTAGGTCAGTTTCTCAGTTCGCGTGCTGACTTGCTGCCAAAGATATTCATTCGGGAGATGGAAGGCCTCGTCGACAGGGTAAAGCCGACATCATTTACACATTCGGAAGCAATATTAAAGGAAGAGCTTGGCAGCCGTTATGAGACGGAGATTGTGCACTTAAACCCTAAAGCTGTTGCTTCTGCTTCTATCGGTGAAGTGTACGAAGCATACTTGCAAAACGGTCGTAAGATTGCGGTTAAGGTCCAGCGGCATAATGTCAGACAGATATTCCATATGGATTTTAAAGCACTACGAATCATTTTTTTCCTGCTCCGCAAATTTACGAGTATCGGAAAGAAATCGGATATGAAGGCTCTGTACGCGGAAGTAGTAACAATCATCAGCCGGGAATTAGATTTCCAGAAAGAACTGGAGCATGCGGATTATTTCAAGAAACGGTACAAAGGAAATCCGGACATCAAAGTGCCAGATTATTATCCGGAACTCTGCACGGGCAGAGTGCTTGTAATGGACTGGGTTGAGGGGCGGAAAGTGACGGATACAGATTATCTGGATGCCCAAAAGATTCCCCGTGAGCAAGTAGCTAAAGCACTTTTCCAATTTTTTTCTGATCAGTTTCTAAACAGCGGTATGTTCCATGCCGATCCTCATGCAGGCAATATCATGGTCCAGCCTGATGGGAAAATCGTACTGCTCGATTTTGGTATGGTTGGTGAAATCAGAGCAGCAGATACCGAATACTTACGGGAGGCAATCCAGGGAATTGTGCTTGATGATTATGAGACTGTCATCCAAGCTCTCTACAAAATGGAGTTTTTGCTTCCATCCGCAGATTCGGAAAAAGTGAAACGGATTCTTCGGAAAACAGTGGATTTGTACAAAGGAGGTCAGCTTGATGTAGGAGACACGGAATCCTTCTTGAAGCTGATGGAGGAGCTGCAGGTGATTGTAAAGGAACAGCCGATACAACTCCCGGCAGATTTTGCCTTCCTCGGGCGGGCAGTTTTCTTGGCTATTGGCCTGGTAGCTGTCATTTACCCGCAAGCAGATCTAGTAGAATGGGGAAAACCTGTCATCCTGCGCTGGATGAGAGGATCGAAAAAACATAGTTCCATCTATACTGGTATCATCACCAATTCACTTCGTCCATTCCTGTCGATGCCCAGAGCACTCGTTGACTGGCTCACTGACGGGGAGAAGCAGCGCGGCTGGGAAAGGGATAAACAAAAGAACCAGCTGCTGCACCATTTCTACTTCTTTTACACGGTTCTGTTACTCGTCTTGACAGCAGGTTCGGCATACACGGGCATCCAAGGAATCATTCAGCATACATTATGGCTTGTCCTCGTCGGGTTTATCCTGACATTCCTATTCTTTGGACTATGGTTAATTCTCTTCATCAAGCATGTTCTGCTGCTTAGATCCATAAATAAAACTAGGAGGTTATGATAATGGCAGATTTGTTACGCAAAGGATTTCTTTTAGGTGTTGGTGCTGCTTTGGCTGGGAAGGAAAAGCTGGATGCAAAATTGAAAGAGTTAGTGGCAAAGGGAGAGATTACGCCACAGCAAGCGAAGGATTTGATTCAGCGTTTTGTAGATAAAGGAGAAGCGAAATCCAATGAGTGGAACGAGAAGAATCAAGAGCACATGCAGAAGAAAGTCAATGATCTAGGACTTGCTACGAAAGCAGATGTTGATTCTCTGAAGCAGCGGATCAGTCATTTGGAGCTGCGTCTGCAGAATAACGAAGATTAATAGATTTAAGTAAGAACTATTAATTTGTCGTGAATATTTTGAAAATTTGTTGTCATGCATACATTTCTCGATTAGAATGATGGTAGAGGTATAACCAGAGGAGGTAATTAGCAATGATTAGCTTTTTATCTTTAGTCGACCAAGTGGAACAGGAAATGAAACGCCCTTCCACAGCCACAGAATATGATTTCCTGAAATGGATGCATGAACAATATGTCGCCGAACAATTAGATATACTGAAGCAAGCGCAATAACAGAAGACCCGCCATGTGGCGGGTCTTTTTATATGCTGGCTAAGGAGGAACGTTTATATATGTCGCCTAGAAAGCCTTCCATCTGATGTTTGCCGGGATTCGTATTGATCATGCACACAAGTGCGTCTCCAGTTTCCGGTTTTCCTGCCAGCAAGCACTGGAAGCCTTCTCCCCAGCCGAGCGCAGAGTATTCTGCAACTCCCATTGTAGTATCCAAAAAGACCCCGGACCCGACGTGCGGAATCGTTGCATTAGGCTGAAGCATTTCCGTTGCGACTTTATTGTCAATAATAGTGGAGGGAAATCCCTGTAAGGCCCGGTGGAATGCGTCAACAAGCTTCATTAAGTCTATCGGTGTTGTCCACAATCCACATGCAGCATCATATGGGTAGTAAGGGTATAGATTAGGAATTGGGTTCAGATTCTGATGTCCATACGAAAACGGTCGACGCAGAGTTTCGTGATAGGAACTGTCCATCATGCCTAAGGGTTCGAAGACATGCTTTTTCATAAGTACATGGAAAGGCTGCTGATACGCATCCTCCAATGCAAGCTGTACAATCATATAACCTGCATCACTATAGGAGAATACTGTGCCAGGTTCGTATTCTGTCACGATACGCTTTGAACATGCAATTGTTGTGCCTTCCAAAATCTTGGCGGTGCTGAATGAAGCTGAATTGTGAGGTAGAGTAGGGAAACTGTGCTCCGGATCAATGATGCCGCCTTGATGCTGAAGCAACTGCCGCAGACTAGGTGCGTTATAGATTCTATCGTCCAACTTCCACTTGCGGAGCAGGTCATTGACATTGGTGTCTAATGAGAGATTGTCCTTTGAAAAAAGTATTAGGCTGAGCAAAGCTGTAACGAATTTACTGACAGAGCAGGCATGGAAGGCGGTGGAAGTGTCAATCGGGCTCCTTATGACTTGATCTGCATACCCCATACAAAAGGATTGCAAAGAATGACCGTCTTCCATATAAGCCATACTGAATCCTGTAATTCTGTTAGAGGTCATCAGTTCTTCTAGATCATCTGTCTTCATTTCTCGTCCTCCTATATATGTATATGTTATGTACAGTATACTTGTTTCTGACAGAAAGGAACATATGTTCTTGTTTGCGGGGTTAATTTTTATCTTTTATATCTGTTATAATGCAGGTAGTAGCAAAACGATGGAGGTGTTCGAGTTGTTAAGTGAAGAAGCAGTGCTTCGGCATATGAAAGAGGAGCTAGAACGGGCATTAGACCTTGATGATGTCCAAAAGCAGCGGGAGCACGTTCGGGCGGTCCGTTCGATGTGTGACTTGTTCTTGCAAGGTGAGCGTTCAGAGCGTCCAGTCAAAACGCAGGTGTCTAAACCGTCAGAAGCAGCAGTAAGCCCCTCTGCAGCAGAATGGGCAGCAATGACAGGGGAATGGCCGGACCAGCAGCCGCCCAAAAAAGCATTTGAAGAAGATGATGACGAATCGAACGGCAAGTCATTGTTCGATTTTTGATATAAAGGAGCAGAAAAATGAAAGCATTACTCATAATCGGAGCCATAAGTGGTTTCATTACTGTAGCACTTGGAGCATTCGGAGCGCACGGATTAGAAGGGAGATTGTCTGAGAAGGCAATTGCCACGTGGGAGAAAGCAGTTCAATATCAAATGTTCCATACAGTGGTCATTATCGGGGTAGCATTATTGCTCCAGAAGATTCAAGCAGGCAGTTTGACGACTGCTGGCGGTTTCTTTATCGCGGGCATCCTGCTATTTTCAGGAACACTTTACATATATGCTGTCAGCGGGATCACGATCTTTGCTATCATTACGCCAGTAGGCGGAGTGGCATTCCTGATCGGATGGGTGCTGCTCGGCTATTCCGCAATCAAATATCTATAAGAAAAAAACCTCTGCCGAAGCAGAGGTTTTTTTATCGTGGTGGATAAGTTGCAGTGCCGCCTGGATTTCCAAAAGGGTAACTATAATTAAGCGGTTCATCGAATGTTACATAATCGAGATATACCATCAATAATAAGTAACGGCGGTTGTTCTCTGGATCACGTAAGATAAGATGGTCACGGCCGGCAGCCTCGATCACGCCTTTGAAGATTTTTGCGTTCCAGCGGTCATTGTTTTCGAAGGTCATATACACGGTGGCCAGCTTGTTTCGATTCAGACGCAGAATGTTTTCGATATAAGATTGCTCAACTGGCAGTCCTGGTCCTGCTGGCCCTCCGCCTTGAACTTGTGACGGAACTTGCTGTTGCTGTTGTTGCTGCTGCTGCGGGAAAAAAGGCTGGTTTTGCTGACGAGTTGGGTAGCTATAATTCGGGACTTGCGGGTAAGTATAGGCCTGGCTCTGTTCCTGATACTGCGGGGTGCCTGGAGACTGATTTTCTTGATTCGGATTCTTACTCATTTTCATTCCCCTTTCCTATATCCTTTCAGAAGACAATCGGGCTGGCTGAAACTGTGAAGGCGGGAATTGAGATCGATCGTGCGACTACCATGAATACAAGACACGCTGCGCCTTCACAACCGATTATCGCCTTACCTCATGTCCAAGGAACTCATGCCTGTTCTTTGACATGATATGAAGCCTGGAAGGAGAGTAGAACAAGGGAATAAAAAAAGCCGGACCAAATTGGTCCAGCTTTCGTTAAATATGGAAGTAGGTAGATACTGCTTCTTTATCTAACTTATTTCCGAAATAGAAATCACCGAATTCGCCGTATCGTGCGCTAACTTCATCGAAACGCATCTCATATACTAGTTTCTTGATCGGCAGCGGATCGTGTGCGAATAATGTAACGCCCCACTCCCAGTCATCGAAACCGAACGATCCTGTGATAATCTGTTTGATTTGACCAGCATATTTACGGCCGGTTTTGCTGTGCTCATACATAAGTTTCGAGCGAGCATCTTTTTCAAGTGAATACCAGTTGTCTTCATTCATACGGCGTTTGTCCATCGGATAGAAGCACATATAATCCCAACGAGGTAGAATTGGTTTCAGACGTGCTTGTACTTCTGGTTTTTGTTCGATATCAACACCAGGTTTGCTCATATATTTGGAGAGCTCAACAACAGATAAGTAAGAGAAGCTTTTCGTCATGAAAGATGCGATCTGCATTTTATCGAAAGCTGTTTCGATCTCCTGCAATTCATCCATTGTCGGACGCATAATCATAAACATCAGGTCAGCTTTATGACCGATAATCTTATAGACAAGCTGACTGCCATTATTCGCTTCCTCAACTTGTTCCATATTTGAAAGCCAGTTCTGATATTCCTCGATTGCTGCTTGACGCACATCCTCGGAAGCCAGTTTCCAGCTTGTCCAATCCATTACACGGAAATCATGCAGGCAATACCAGCCGTCCATGGTTTCTACTGCTTCTGCCATGCCTAAACACTCCTTTTTCGTTCACATTCTTTGTATAGTGTAACACAAACGACTTCACACCATGCTTGTCGTTGCTTTCTAGTTCCCACTTCTATTATATCAACTGATCAGCATGCTTCGTGTGTATACTTTGACAGAAATGGGAACATCTAAAAGGTCGGTTATTTTAATTAAAAAAATCAGTAGCAGCTGATATGACTTTAAAAGTAAAACAAAAAGATTTACTATAGAAATGCAGACATATTCTAGGAGGGTTTTAGGATGAGTGATTTATTTCAAACATTGCGGGAAAAAGTAACAGGCCAAAATAAAAAGATCGTCTTGCCGGAAGGCTTGGATGAACGTATTTTGGAAGCAGCAGCAAAGCTTGCCGAAGAGGGGATTATTGCACCGATTTTGATCGGCAATAAAGAGCAAGTGGAACAAAAGGCAAAAGAATTGTCTATCGACTTGCGCGGTGCAGCAATTCTTGACCCAGATACTTATGAGAAATTCGATGAGCTAGTTGCAGCGTTCGTGGAACGCCGCAAAGGCAAAGCGACAGAAGAAGATGCAAAGAAATTACTAAAAGATGAAAATTACTTCGGTACAATGCTTGTTTATACAGGCGAAGCTGACGGGCTTGTGAGCGGAGCAGCACACTCTACTGCTGATACAGTACGTCCAGCACTTCAAATCATTAAAACGAAACCTGGGATTAAGAAGACTTCCGGTGCATTCGTAATGGTAAGAGAAGATGAGCGCTATGTTTTCGGTGACTGTGCTATCAACATCGCACCTGACAGCCAGGATCTTGCGGAAATTGCTGTAGCAAGTGCTGAAACAGCGGCTATGTTTGGTATCGATCCAAAAGTAGCATTGCTAAGCTTCTCGACTAAAGGATCTGCTAAATCTCCGGAAACTGAAAAAGTATCGGATGCGCTAGCGATTGCGAAAGAGAAAAATCCTAACCTTGTTGTAGATGGCGAATTCCAATTCGATGCAGCCTTCGTACCATCTGTTGCTGCGAAAAAAGCACCGGATGCTGTATTGAAAGGTGATGCGAATGTATTCGTATTCCCTAGCCTTGAAGCAGGTAACATTGGGTACAAAATTGCCCAGCGTCTTGGTAACTTTGATGCTGTAGGTCCGATCCTGCAAGGTCTGAACGCACCAGTGAACGATCTTTCCCGCGGCTGTAATGCAGATGATGTGTACAAGCTTACACTTATCACCGCTGCTCAGTCCGTAGAATAAGCATAGGAGAGACGCCTTTCTTAAAGAAAGGCGTCTTTTTTTGTATGTTTTGTTTTTCCAGTTCAACTATAGTAAAATAGCCTTGTCTAAGATGCAAAAGGAGTGAGTATTTGTTGGGCAATGATATCCGCTATTCATCCGAAGTAACAGATCAGTTTGTGAAGCACGCCATCGATTACGTAGGAGCTGGAGTGGTAATCACAGACCCCTCACTTCCTGATAATCCGATTATATATACAAACAAAGGTTTCGAAGAACTTACTGGTTATCCTTCAGAAGAAATTCTCGGCCATAATTGCCGTTTTCTTCAAGGTGAAGATACGAGAAAAGAAGATGTTGCAGCTGTACGGGATGCAATACGTGATGAAAAGACTGTCGTGGTAGAGTTGAAGAACTACCGCAAAAACGGCGAAATGTTCTGGAACGAGCTGGAGATTTATCCAATATTTTTGGAAAGTGAGCAAAAGGCTTTCTTTGTCGGTGTCCAAAAAGATGTGACACAGAGGAAGCGGAATGAAGAGCTTGTTTCCCATTACTTAGAGGAAGTAACCCGCTTATCCACGCCGATCGTTCCAATTACGGATACGACATCGATTTTACCATTAATTGGTGACGTCGATGATCGCAGACTGAATCAAATATTGGAGCGAGTAGGGGAACATGTTCAGAAGTCAGGAGAGAGGAATTTCCTTCTTGATTTGCAAGGAATCAGCCGCTTTCATAGCGGTGTTCATAATGGTGTACTGCGCTTGCATCAGCTGTTGGATATGATGGGTACTCGTCTCATAGTCACTGGCTTCCATCCAAAGATGGCCATGGAAAGTGTGCGCCAGGCAGATTTCAGTGATCAAAACATCACGTTTTATTCATCAGTGAAACAGGCATTAACCTTCTTGGAAAAAGAAGAAAACCGCTGAACCGATAATGGTCAGCGGTTTTTTTATTGTAGATTCTCATTACGGCTGCGCATCAGCTTCATCCGTTCCTGCTGCAGTTGGACTTCTCGAACTGTCATTTCAGAGGAAGGAGCTATAACTGTGATAGAGGCTAGTCCATCAACAATCCGCTTACAAACTTGTTCGCTAGTAAGGGGAACCTGGAGCAATTCTGCCAGTGATGCCATCGTTTCCGGTACAACATCAGGGAAGATGAAGCGAGTTTCTGCATCTTTTTTAGCTCTTTTATAAAATCCTTGAACAATTTCCGCTCGTGACGCGCCGCTTCCATCTACACACAAGTAAATTTGAACAGCAGAACCGTCTTTTACCCTGCGCTGGGAGATGCCTGCAAATTTCCGGCCGTCTATGCTCAAGTCGTAGGTTCCTGGACAATAAGAACCGACTACCTCAAAAGCTTCAATTTTATTTGTGATATCCTGGAAGATATATTGGATAAAAGAAACCATCGCTTGATAACCGTCATGGATTCCGATGTGCTTGGCATCCGGGAAGATGAAGGATAGATTGACAACTCCTTTATCCAGCAGCACAGCTAGTCCGCCAGAGTTTCGTACGACAGCTTTGTAGCCTTTTTCCTGCAAATAGGATATTCCTTCTTTTATAAAAGGAAGACGGGAATCAGGTATGCCGAGCATAATCGTGAGGTCATGAACCCAAAGTCTTGCAGTTGGCGGAGCCAGATTTTCTCCGACGGAAATGGCTAAGGCATCATCTATTGCGAAGGAAGCCATCGCCTGTTCCGGGCCGTCTTCACCGGAATGATCGATAATGCGGAATTCAGGTGCTTTTAATAATGTATGTAACACGTAGAACGCGCTCCTTTTCAGCTGAATGGCATTAAAACGCCAATACATAGTATAGCAAAAAATAGGGTAGACAAGAAACGTGTAAAAATTACTTTTAGTTGTTTACGGGGGACCCGATATTTTATAAACTAATTCTATTGGACAAAAAAATTACGAGACAGAATGACATAAAGTGAGGCAGAGGAAATGGCGTATCGAGACGAAAAACTAGATGAAGAAAAAGTTTTCAAAGATCCTGTGCATCGCTATGTACATGTCCGTGACAGGGTGATATGGGATCTGATAGCAACGCCTGAATTCCAGCGGCTTCGCAGGATCAAGCAGCTGGGAACCTCTTATATGACGTTTCATGGAGCCGAACACAGCCGGTTCAATCATTCCTTAGGGGTTTATGAGATTGTCAGACGGATCGTGAACAACTTCGAGAACCGCAAGAACTGGAAAAAGGAACAGCGGCTGCTTCTGCTCTGCGCTGCTTTGCTCCACGATCTTGGTCATGGACCGTATTCCCATAGTTTCGAAAAGGTTTTCGGTTTGGATCATGAGGAATTCACCCGCAAAATTATTCTAGGGAATACCGGAGTTAATCATGTGCTGCGGAAAGTGAGTGCAAGTTTCCCGAAGAAAGTAGCTGAGGTTATCAATAAGACATATGGCGACAAATTGATCGTCAGTATCATCTCAAGCCAAATCGACGCAGACAGAATGGACTATTTGCAGCGTGATGCCTATTTCACAGGTGTAAGCTATGGCCATTTTGATATGGAACGTATACTTCGGGTAATGCGGCCGCGTGAGGATCAGGTCGTTATTAAAGAATCCGGCATGCATGCAGTCGAGGATTATATCATGAGCCGCTACCAAATGTACTGGCAAGTATATTTCCACCCGGTAACACGCAGTGCGGAAGTAATTCTGACGAAAATCCTGCATCGTGCAAAAGCACTTTATAAAAGCGATTATACATTCAAGTTACGGCCGGAGCACTTTATCTCCTTGTTTGATGAAAAGGTAGCCTTGGAAGATTATATACGGCTTGATGAAAATGTAACATCCTTCTATTTCCAGGCTTGGCTTGAAGAAGATGATGATATACTAAGGGACTTGTGTGAAAGATTCCTGAATCGAAGACTGTTTAAGTATATCGAGTTCAATCCGCTTCTGCATGTAAAAGAGATGGTCGAACTGTCCAGGCTCTTCAGTGAAGTCGGAATCGATCCGGAATATTATCTGATTGATGATTCTTCATCTGATTTGCCTTATGACTTCTATCGTCCCGGCGAGGAAGAAGAGCGTTTGCCGATCCATTTACAATTGCCAAATGGAAAACTGAAGGAATTATCCCGCCAATCGGATATTGTCGAAGCGATTTCGGGTAAAAAACGAACAGACCATAAGTTGTATTTCCCCCAGGACATTCTGGAAGCCCTGCCGGATGACAGTCAACAGAAGCAACGGATTTATGAGATATTATTCCAATAAGGAGGAGCAGCTATGCTAGCCAACCACGCAAATCTCCTGCAATTCTTTTCTTCCGTGGAAGAAGTGGTAGGAAGAAAGAAACTGCAAAAGATGATTTACATACTGAAGAAAAATGGTATTCCGTTCGGTGAAAAATATGAATTCCATCTATTCGGTCCCTATTCGGAGGAATTATCCCTGCGTGTGGATGAACTGAGCAACCTCGGTTTGATCAAAGAGACAAAAGAGGATAAAAGCAGCTATTTCCAATACCGTTATACAATTACGGAGGAAGGCCAACAGTTCCTAACACATTATAATAATCAATTCCCGGATTACCAGGAAGCTATCCGCCTGCTGAAAGAAAAAAGCTCTCGTTTCCTGGAACTGGTTTCCACGATGTTGTATTTTGAAGAACTGCCGCAAGAAGAAGTAGAAGATAAAGTACGGACAGTAAAGAAGAAACAAAATTATACCGATGAAGAGATGACCCAAGCTTGGGAATTCATCAGTTCTTTAAAAAAGCAGCAAGTATAATAAAGAGCGAAGGATCTCTGTGATCCTTCGCTCTTTTACTTACACCAGTAATAACAATATGGTATAGCCGACTGCGCCAAGCAGAAAGCTTCCGATACTGCTTTCCTTTTCTTCAGGAAGCTCTTCCTTCAGCACATTCAATACAATACCGCCTGCAATAAAGGCATTGAGTATCGAGATTGCTACTTCGTTCAATTCGGTTAAATCCGCCAATGATCCAGCCAAATAGAATGGCAGCTGTAAGAAGTAATCTTCCGTACTTATCATAGACATGTTTGTGGTCACTCCGAAGACTCCGGTCATTGGTAATGAAGTGGACACCTAAAGCGAGAAAGTAAAACAGCATTCCGAGGGAGATTCATACTCTTCCCGTACGAGCAGGTAGCCTATAATAGCGTTATATAGAAAGAAGAGCTGATATGCAGCCAGAAAATACCGGAACCTGCAACTTCAGGATTTTTGAGTTTGTCTGTCCGTTTTGATACTGTCACCATTCTTTCCAATCAATTAGAGCAACAATATAAATATGATGTTCTGCATAGCGCCAAATACTATCTCCAAGTTTTGTTTCCAGTTGTTCCTGATAAGTATTTAACTCAGGGAGAAGATGGACGAACACGTAGGCAACAGCTATTCCTGCAGAAACAGATAGAAATTTACTCCGGTGTGTCTCCCTCAGAAAACTCATGTACTTAGAGAAGTAATGGATAAGAGCGAATCCTGCTGCGAAAATCAAACTGAGCCAAAATACATGAAATATTCCTTTCGACATTTGATGTTGGTACTCTTCCCGGATAAAATGCTCCCTAATCGGCTGTAGGGTGTTAATAGTTTTGTATTTGACTGGATTTAATAATTATTGATTCTCAATTTTCTGGTAAATTTACAGAATATTGTAATATAATAGAAGGAAACATATGTTGAAAGTGGGTCATGTATGCGCATTGTTTCTTTCTTTGGTTATCTAGGATTAGGCCTGGTAGCTATATTACTAGTAAGCTGTATTCCATCTGTCTTTTCCGCAGGTTTTTTCGGGTATTGGCAAAATGTCATTCATTTAGTCGAACAAGTAATGGATCCAACTCAGTGGGTGTACACAACACCATTTAATAGGACCTATTCAATAACCTATTTCTTTGGTGATGCTATATCTTATTCTATGACTATTTTGGTTCTTGCCCTAGTGACAGGGTTTGGTGGTGGTATGCTTTTTGCAGTGTTTTCTTTTTTGCTGCCTAAAAAGGTAGTGGAGCCGATGAAACGATTAGGCAACATCGCGGAATCAATCCCTGATGTACTTATAGCTTTTGGAATCCAGCTGCTTGTTGTTTTCCTGTACAAACAATTCGGCTTTCTCCTGCTGCAATTTAGTTCAGTTGGTAACGATGAGATTTATATTCTTCCAATTCTTATTATCGCTATTTTACCGTTCTTTTCCTTTTACCGAATTGTCTTGTCCATGCTGGAGGAAGAACGATCAAAAGACTATGTCGTCCTGGCACAAAGCAAAGGGTTAAGCAAAAGTTATATTCTTTTTGTACATATGCTGCGAAACATTTTACCTACTGCTTTTCTGCATACGAAGGTAATTACATGGGCAACTATGTCTACTATTCCAGCCATTGAATATATTATGAATTTATACGGTATTACTAGTATATTGAAAGACTTACTGTTAATGAACGCACCAAATGCCATCGAGATATTCTTTATATTGGTGTTTTTCTTTATTCCTTTTTATATTATTTACGGAGTTGCTGACAGAGTTCTTGTGAGAAAAAGTGTAGTCAAACAGGAACAGCCGGTCTGGAGAAAGGTACCTTTAATCGGAAAAAGGCAGAAAGGGAGTACACTTTTTCTCAAGGGAAATATCAAATATTCTCCAGTATACCGTAACTGGAAATTCATGACTGGTTCGGCTTTAATTCTGCTTTTGTTCCTTTCGAGCTGTCTTTATACTGTATGGGCTAATCCGTCAATTCAAGTGTCAGAGTATCGATACGAGGATGGCAAAATGGTGGATAGGGCACCATTTCCACCTGATGATGATTACTGGCTCGGAACTGACAGGAGCGGAAAACATTTAGATGATGTGCTCATAACAGGTGCAAAATTCACAATTGGTTTTGCTATCCTTCTCGCGGCTTTTCGGATTGGTGGTGGACTTCTACTAGCTATCCCCTATGTACTCTTAGTTCCAATGAAAGTTAGGGAAAGTTTGGACAAGTTCACGGACATTCTGCATTATATCCCGCAATCATTATTGGCTCTTTTCCTATTAAATCCAATTATTGGGCCAAGTGTTTATTATGATCTTAATATAATGGAAAAGATCTTTTGGCAGATGCTGATTTTGCTTTTACTTGTACTCCCGCTTACAACTTCGCTTTTAAGCAAAGAAATTGACCAAGCACTTTCCACTGCTTTTGTTACGAGTGGGACTGTACTTGGAGGAAGCAAACTGCATCTCATACGAAAACATGTATGGCCGCAGATACGCATGAGATGTTTCATTCTATTCGGACAGCAAACAGCCCAAGTGCTTGTTTTATTTATTCATCTAGGGATTTTCGCAGTATATTTTGGAGGGACAGTTGTTAAAGGAGACTTAGTTTACCCAGCCACAACAGAATGGTCGTCTCAGATACCATTTCTTCGGTACATGCTCATGCAGCCAGAAGGTTATTACAGTGCAGTTGTCATTGCCGCATTTCTATTCCTCATATTCTGTGTGCAGATGATAGTCGAGGGATTAAAGGAAGTAGAACACAGCAGACTGGGTATTAAGGGGACAAAGCATAGCAGGCTGAAAGTAAAAGAGTCAGACAAGCAAGCAGCTGCTGGTCTGACTGCATCATCTGGTGCTTTCCGTTTCCATGATAAAACAATTGAATTGAAGTAATAATCCGACACATGCTACTATAGAAGCAAAAGTCGAGGGAGCGGTATACGTGGAAAAGAAGAAAAATAATGCTTTCACGATCATGAAGGATGATTCAACAGATGGTCACGGCGGATACGGCGTAGGTTCGATCAGTCTCGAGAATATGAGTCCTGTCATCGTTGATCCGAATGAGAAAACGGCGTATGTTGATATGGCGGCGATGCATGCTCGCAGTCAAGTGGAAAGACGTGTGCGTTTTCAGCATGAGAAGGAAAAGGTACAAGATGGAAAGCTATATTGGATTGTCTGGGTGACAGTGCAAAATGGCGGCGATGGCCCTTATTACTTTGGAGCTGCTGCCAGCGAAATTCTTGTTGATCGGCCGAATCGTATTGCCTACAAGTCGATGCCTGAGCATGTGAAACATATGGAGCAGTCTATGAAAGGCAAGTATGTGCTCGATCATATGGATGAACTATCGAAGGAATTGCTGCTGGATTTCCTTAAGGAATATAAGCCGGAATTCTGGAGCAGGTCGCCAAAGGATTTAGAAAATCAATTGCAATAAATCAAAAGCCGCTTTCCCAAAAAGGGATAGCGGCTTTTTTATTAAAACAGCCAATCAAACCAGCGTTTGCGTCTATTCATCGGTTCTTCCTGATCGGACTGGAGTGGGAACTCATCTAAATCAGGTCGGCAGTATAGCTTAGGTTCTGTACCTCGTACAAAATAAGTGAATCGGCGCTTTTCGCAATATGACGTGGAAAGAAAGCCGGAATCAGGATCCACAAACATACCTCGAACGCCGGCAGGAGGCCGGAATGCTTTGATTGGTTCGCCCTGATGCGCCGCTTCCATAAATCCGGCCCAAATCTCTTTGCTGTATGCAAGCTCCTTTACTTTCTCCATGGAGCGGTTATTATCATAGCCAGTCCAGACGGCAGTCACCAAGTCAGGACTGAAACCAACCATCCAGCTATCAGTCGTTGTTGTACCGGATTTTCCTGCATATGGCCGGCTTAGCTGATCCTTGATTGAGGCACCTGTGACACGCATATAGCTGCTAAGCGAGTCATCGAACATACCTGTCATCAAATCGGTGAGTACGAACAATCTTTTTTTATCCAGCTTGCTTTTGATTTTCTGCGGTTTATGAGTATAGATAGTTTTACCGTTTCGATCGACGATTTTTTCAATTGTATAGCTTTCAACCTGTTTACCGCCATTCGCTATCCGGCTGTAGGCAACACCCATCTCTTCGACAGACACCGGCGAAGTTCCAAGAGCGAGGGATGGAACTGCTTGTAATTCACTTGTGATACCGAGCTTCTTGGCATCTGCAGCAATCTTTTCTGCACCAACCATTAAATTCGTTTTCACTGCATAAATATTATCCGACATCGCGATAGCTTCTACCATTGTGATTTCATCATTTGCAT
This sequence comes from Terribacillus sp. AE2B 122, assembly GCF_902497585.1. Classification (NCBI taxonomy): domain Bacteria; kingdom Bacillati; phylum Bacillota; class Bacilli; order Caryophanales; family Bacillaceae; genus Terribacillus; species Terribacillus sp. AE2B 122. Next base: position 252,740 of record NZ_LR700943.1, read on the forward strand.
AATAGCCATGAAAATTACCAGGTGCATATTCTCCGCCATCCGGCAGTTCAAAGGTCGTCTCTTCGCTTCTTAACTGTGTCATCGGTGTAAAACCGTTTTTCAGGGCTGTGTAATAAACAAAAGGCTTAAATGCGGAGCCTGGCATACGTTTAGAAGTAGTAGCTCTGTTATACGTACTCGCTTTGTAATCAGTTCCGCCGACCATAGCTGTGATTGCACCAGTATCTGGATCTATAGCAATTGCTCCTGTCTGCAGCTCTGTATCAGCCGGAATCGTATCTGCTATTTGTGTTTCTAATTTAAGCTGCTGATCAGAATCCATCGTTGTATAGACGTGGTACCCAGCTGTTGCAGCTTGATCCTCGTCCATCTCCAGAACATCGGCTAGTTCGTCTGTAATATAATCCTGGAAGTAACCGGCACGTCTGACTGTTTCCCGTTCCTGCTCTGTTGAGAGCGACACAGCTGGAAGCGATTCGGGTTCAGTGATGTAACCTTCATTCTGCAGCAGTCCGTAAATATATTCCTGCCTTTCATCGGCAAGCTCTTTATTTTGAAAAGGGGAGTAGTAGGAGGGCCCTTTTGGTATACCGGCAAGCAGTGCCGCTTCAGCAGCTGTTAAACTGCCAGGATCTTTATCCATATAATAATCGCTCGCTGCCTGGATACCGTACATCCCATGCCCGTAATAAATCGTATTAAGATATCCTTCCAATATTTCATCCTTCGAATAAAACATCTCTAAGCGGATACTGTATATTGCTTCCTTGAATTTTCGTGCCCACGTCTTATCATTCGTTAAGTAAAGATTCTTGGCATATTGCTGGGTAATGGTGCTGGCTCCTTCAACCTTGGCACCAGCCTTGATGTCCTGCAGGGCGGCAGCGAATATACGTTTCCAGGCAAAACCATGATGCTTGTAGAAGTTCTTGTCCTCTGCCAGAATAGTTGCATGGATCAAGTGAGGAGAGACTTCATCCAAGGCTATCCAGCGTTTTTGTGTGTTGCCGTACTGTTCACCGAGGATTGTGCTGTCATTCGCATAAAATGTCGTACTCCATTTATTTGTCATCGGAGGAGGCCCCATCAGATAACAGATGAGGAGCAGTCCGCCGATGGCAGTAATCACGCCTCCGAGAATGACGGCTGCCAGCCTTTTTGGCCGGAGCCACTTCTGCCAACTGGCTATCGGAATCCGAATCAAATCTATCGCCTGCTTCCTTCATGGTGTCAAAAACAGTATCGGCTTATAGTAGGATAATAAACATCGGAAAGGGTTGCTTTTTTTCGGATTTTCTCTATAATTTGATTGTTTAAAGCTATAAAAATGACCAACACTAGTTGCGAGATGATATAGGATTCTACACATAGAGGAGTTTTGACAGCTAATGGAACTTTGGTATACAGAAAAGCAGACAGATAGCTTTGGTATCACAGCAAAAGTGAAGCGTTCCCTTCATAGTGAGCAGACTGATTTTCAGAAATTGGACATACTCGAGACCGAAGAATGGGGTAATATGCTGACATTGGACGGCATGGTTATGACGACAGAGCGTGATGAGTTCGTCTATCACGAGATGGTAGCACATGTGCCATTGTTCACGCACCCGAATCCTGAGAACGTGCTGATTGTAGGCGGAGGAGACGGCGGTGTTATCCGTGAAGTACTCAAGCATGACAAAGTGAAAAAAGCGACGCTTGTTGATATCGACGGCAAAGTTATCGAGTATTCCAAGAAGTTCTTGCCTTCCATCGCAGGTAAAATGGATGATCCTCGTGCAGATGTGCGCGTCGGTGACGGTTTCATGCATATAGCTGAAAGTGAGAACGCTTATGACGTCATTATGGTTGATTCGACAGAACCAGTAGGACCAGCAGTTAACTTATTCACGAAAGGCTTCTATGCTGGGATTGCAAAAGCGCTCAAAGAGGATGGCTTGTTCGTTGCGCAGACAGACAATCCGTGGTTCAAAGCTGACTTGATTTCACAAGTGTACAAAGATGTGAAGGAGATCTTCCCGGTAACAGAGCTATACACGGCGAATATCCCTACTTATCCGAGTGGTCTATGGACGTTCACGTTGGGCAGCAAGGTGCATCATCCGACAGAAGTGAAGGAAGAACAGTTCCAGCCAATCGAAACAAAATACTATACACCCGAGCTGCACAAAGCTGCTTTTGTCCTGCCGAAATTCGTACAGGACTTATTGAAATAAAAATGGAGAGACGCTTCCGTGGGGAGCGTTTTTCTTACTGAAAGGGGAAAGCTGCATGCGCCAGACAAAAATTCCGGTATGGATCGAGATGAATACGGCAATAACGGAGGAAGACGACACCGAATACACAACTTTACGGGCAGCCGGTACCTATTCCGCAAATGGGGGATTGACAGTCGTCCATTTCACCGAGGAATCCGAAGAAGTCGGAGAAACGAAGACGTTGATTACCATCACGGCTGATAAGGTGAGTATCAAACGCTCAGGCGGATTTGAAATGAAGCAAGTTTTCATAAAGAATCAGCCGACAGAGAACGTATACCGCCATCCTTATGGTACAATGCATATGGAAACAAGCACACACGCGATGACGTTCTCGCCACTGGCAACTGGCAGCCCGGCGGAACTTACGATAAGCTATACAGTAACTTTAAATCAGGCGCAGTCTAGAAGACATGCACTGACGTTGCGTGTGCAGGAGGAGAGTAACGGATGAATATCGTACAACAAACAGAACAAAAATTAAAAACGGCGATCCAGGATGCTGTTTTAAAGGCTGGCTTAGCTGATAAAGAAACAATTCCGGCTATCATTTTAGAGCAGCCGAAAGATAAAGCGCATGGCGATTATGCAACGAATATTGCGATGCAGCTTGCTCGTGTTGCAAAAAAAGCACCTCGTGCAATTGCAGAGGACTTGCAGAATAACTTTGATTATAATCAAGCACCTGTAGAAAAGATTGAAATTGCCGGACCAGGATTCATCAACTTTTTCATGCGTAACAGCTATCTTGGTGAACTAGTATCCACTATTTTAGAAGCAGGCGATAATTTTGGCCGCACGGACGCAGGTAAAGGAGAGAAAGTTCAAGTTGAATTCGTTTCGGCGAACCCGACCGGTGACTTGCACCTTGGACATGCCCGCGGTGCAGCAGTAGGGGATTCTCTTTGCAACATCCTCGATGCAGCAGGCTATGAGGTTGGACGCGAATATTATATCAATGATGCTGGTAACCAGATCGACAACCTTGCCCGCAGTGTGCAGGCGCGTTATCTGCAAGCGCTTGGACAAGATGCCGAGATGCCGGAGGATGGCTATCATGGTAAGGACATCATTGGTATCGGGAAACAGCTTGCCGAAGAGTATGGGGACAGCTATGCAGCGAAGCCAGAAGAGGAACGCCTTGCTTTCTTCCGTCAATATGGATTGACGTATGAACTCAAAAAGCTGGAGAAGGATCTTGCTGATTTCCGTGTTCCATTTGACGTGTGGTATTCAGAAACTTCTTTGTATCAAGACGGAAAGATCGATACGGCATTGGCGACACTTCGTAAAACTGACTATGTCTTTGAAGAAGATGGAGCAGTTTGGTTCCGTTCAACAGAGTTCGGTGATGATAAAGACCGTGTACTTATTAAACAAGATGGCAGCTATACGTATCTGACTCCGGATATCGCCTATCATAAAACAAAACTGGATCGTGGATTCTCCAAGCTAATCAACGTATGGGGAGCCGATCACCATGGATATATCCCGCGTATGCGTGCTGCTATTCAAGCACTAGGCTATGACGCCGATACACTGGAAGTTACGATCATCCAGATGGTCAACCTGTTCGAAAATGGCGAAAAGGTGAAAATGAGTAAACGTACTGGAAAAGCAGTTACACTGCGTGAATTAATGGAAGAGGTCGGCATCGATGCGATGCGTTACTTCTTCGTTATGCGTTCCAGTGACTCTCATCTTGACTTCGACATGGATTTGGCAAAATCACAATCAAACGAAAACCCTGTTTTCTATGTGCAGTACGCATATGCCCGGATCAGCACGATGCTCGCGCAGGCTGCTGAAAAAGGATTCCAGACAGAAGGTTCATATGATGCGAGTCTTCTGACTGCAGAGAAAGAATTGGATCTTTTAAAACGTCTTGGAGAATTCCCGCAAGTAGTCGCAGACGCGGCTGAAAAACGCATGCCGCACCGCATCACGCAATATAGCTTTGACCTGGCTTCTGCACTCCACAGCTTCTATAATGCGGAGAAAGTATTGAATCCAGATAACGAAGAGCTAACCAAAGCGCGGATCGCGTTGATGAAGTCTGTTCGTATCACAATTAAAAATGCACTGCGTCTCATCAGTGTGGAAGCACCAGAAAAAATGTAAAAATACAAAAGCCCGTCAGCAGAAATGCTGGCGGGCTTTTTCTATAGGTAATTACGCAATGGCCTAAAGAGGATACCGGTCACCTTAGCAATCCATGGGCGTTTTTGTATAGTCTTAACTGAAGCTGCAATGCTTGATTGTTCATCTTTTTTCCAAAGAGCAAGCAGCTGGGCATAAAAGAGGTCGTTCTCCCTGATAGTCACAGTAAGCTCCTTATTAATTAGCAGACTCCGTCCATCCAGATTGGCAGAACCGACAGCACACCATAATCCGTCACTAAGAAGGATTTTGGCATGATAAAATCCATTCTGATACAAGTTGATTCGTACGCCGTGCTGCAGCAGACGTCGGGCAAAGTGGAAAGACACTTGATTGACAACATAATGGTCCACTTTGGAAGGAAGCATCAGCCTGACATCGACACCTCGTTCTGAAGCTCGTTTGAGGGCAGCCTCGACACGTCTGGTCGGAGCACAGTAAGGCGTGCCGATATAAAGGTATTCCCTCGCATGATGTATTTGGTGCAGCAGCCAATCTTCGTAGCCAGCTGACTCTGTAATAACAACCTCTATCTGCGCTCCATCAAGTGCAGGAGATTGTTTCGGTAATACGTGAAATGGATCTCCCCAGTCAGAGGCAAATAAGTGTACAAATGTGTATACTGCCTCACCTTCTAGCTTGACGACGCAATCACGCCAGAAACCAAAACGTGGCTCCTTACTCAAGTATTCTTTTCCAATATTGAATCCTCCGATATAGACACTGCGCTGATCAATGATGGTCACTTTCCGGTGGTTACGGAAGTTCAGGTTATACAGGAAATAAGGAAAACGTGGAATATTAGCAAATCGGAGCATAACACCCGATTGGCGCAGACGCTTTCGTTCTTTTCGGGGTAAGCGGTAGCCGCCGATTCTGTCCAGCAGGAAGCGGATTTTGATTCCTTCCAGTGCTCGTTTTTGCAGTAATTCTGTCAACTGCTGTGTAGGTTCGTCCCATTTTACAAGAAAGAACTGGATATCCACTGACATCTGTGCAGCTTTTATGTCACGGATCAACGCGTCATAGAAGTTGACTCCGTCATCGAACTTGGAAACAAAGGCATGCTTATGACCGACCAGCTGATTGACTGCATTTCTTTTGCTGTACTTCCTGCCAAGCGACAAGTCCACCCATACAAGTACTATTATGAGGAACAGGAGAGCCAGCAGGAGGAAAAAGATATACATATACTGACCTCCTTTCCTCAAGTAATAATAGGCTTTACAAATATAGCCAATATCATGTATCATATAAACAAATCAGAGCGAACGGTAAAGCCGGACGCAGAAAGGGATGATGATTATGTTGACAAACACGTTGATGAAAAAGCCGTCCGTCACTATGCACATCCCTTCTGCTCGTCTGGAGTAGCAGATTATTTCTGCTATTTAAACTTCTAGTGGGAGGGCTGTGCAAACAGTCCTTTTTATTATGGCTAAAAAAGCAACCACTAGGAGGAAAACATGAACGAAGCATTGAATTTATTAGGATGGAATGACGAATTGGAAGCAGTAAAGCAAATATATGATAAGGCTTTGACGCCTGCTCGTATCGTGCTGGAGCATAAACATATGTACAGAGTGCTGGATGACCGAGGAGAAATGCTTGCGACAGCATCAGGGAAGTTTCGGCAAACTGGGGATTTTCCAGCTGTCGGGGATTGGGTGTTAGTCGATGCCCGGCATGAAGAAGGGAAAGCGACAATACACGCTTTACTGCCACGGAAAAGTAAGTTTTCCCGCAAAGAGGCAGGAGCGGTGACAAAGGAACAGATTGTCGCAGTGAATGTCGATTACGTGTATTTGGTTATGGCGTTAAATCAGGATTATAATCTTCGCAGACTGGAACGCTATTTATTGGCAGCTTATGACAGTGGTGCATCACCGGTCATCGTTTTAAGCAAAGGGGACCTGTGTAGGAACTTGGAGGAGAAATATAGTGAAGTGGAAGCAATAGCTCCAGGTGTGCCTATCCATGTTACGAGCGCAGTTGACAGAAGAGGAATTGACGCGATCAGCAAGCAGCTAGCTCCCGGTATAACCGCGGCCTTCTTAGGTTCTTCAGGTGCAGGTAAATCCACCCTTGTCAACATGCTGTATGGAAAAGATGTACAACTGGCAGGGGGGATTCGTGAAGATGATGGCAAAGGCAAGCATACGACAACGCATCGTGAGCTCGTACAGCTGCCAGGCGGCGGCATGATTATCGATACCCCTGGCATGCGTGAACTGCAGCTATGGGATCCGCAGCACACTGGTGTGTCAGCAGCTTTTACCGATATTGAACAATTGGGAGAAACATGCCGTTTCCGTGATTGCACACACAACAATGAACCTGGATGCCGAGTGCAAGAGGCGGTGCAGACCGGTGAGCTGGAGGAAGAGCGGCTCCGCAGCTATTTTAAGCTGCAGCGGGAGCTTCAGTATCTTGATAATAAGACATCTGCCAAAGCACAGCTGGAACAGAAAAAACAGTTCAAACAGCTATCAAAGCAAGTCAAACAAGGTAAAAAACGCCGCTGATCTGAAGAAATATTGCATTTTGATAGGCCTGGCAATATAATGTAAGGTATGGTTCTAAAACGGTAGACGTGAACATAACCAACTTATGGATAAAGGGAGTGCTGTGACAGTGGGTTTGAAAGAATACAGCAAAGAAGAGCTTGCTGACTTTTCCCTCGTGGAATTGACGAATCTGATTCTTGAGGAAGAAAACAAAGCAACCGATTATAAAGAGTTATTCAATAAAGTAGCTGACATCAAAAAATTGAGCTCCAATCTACGTGAAGAATACTTGCTTCAGTTCTATACGGACTTGAACGTAGATGGTCGTTTCATGACAGCAGGATCCAATCTTTGGGGATTGAAAAGCTGGTATACAGTGGATCAATTTGACGAAGATGTTACAGTTGAACCTACGAAGAAAAGGAAGAAACGTGTGGCGGAGGAAGATGAGGATCTTGACGATCTTGAAGAAGACTTCACACTGGACGAAGAAGGCTTTGACGAAGATTTCGGCGATGAAGAGGAAGATGACGATCTAGCTGACGATGACGCCGCGGAAGATGATTACGAAGGTGATTATCAAAGTGAGGACACAGACGAAGATACTCGTGAAATCGTCGGAGAAGACATGCATATAACTGGTGAAGAAGATGACGATGAGGAAGACCGCTAAGCGAATTATAATCGCTGAATGTTATTGACTTTACACTGTAGAATCAGTATTATTTTATGTGGGCTCTTTAATTGTCCGAAGACGCGTTCCCTTAACAAAGGGGACGCTTTTTATTTTTTATCAAACTTTTTTAAGGACATGGGTATTCTATAAATAAATGCTAGAAATGAGGGATTACATTGACAAAGTATATCTTTGTTACAGGAGGAGTTGTATCTTCTCTAGGGAAAGGCATCACAGCGGCGTCACTAGGCCGTTTGTTGAAAAATAGAGGCTTGCAGGTGACGATTCAGAAATTTGATCCATATATCAATGTGGACCCAGGAACAATGAGTCCATATCAGCACGGAGAAGTCTTCGTTACAGAAGATGGCGCAGAAACGGATTTGGACCTTGGTCACTATGAACGTTTCATCGACATCGATTTGAATAAATATTCCAACGTAACAACAGGTAAGATTTATTCTACTGTATTGAAAAAAGAACGCCGCGGAGATTATCTTGGAGGGACTGTCCAAGTTATCCCGCACATCACAAATGAAATCAAAGACAAAGTATTCCGTGCCGGCAAACAAACGAACGCAGATGTTGTCATCACGGAAATCGGCGGAACTGTAGGGGATATCGAATCCTTGCCGTTCTTGGAAGCGATTCGTCAAATCAAATCCGATATCGGACGTGACAATGTGATGTATCTGCATTGTACACTTGTACCTTTCATCAAGGCAGCAGGAGAATTAAAAACAAAACCTACACAGCATAGCGTAAAAGAACTTCGCTCACTTGGTATCCAGCCAGATGCAATTGTTCTTCGCTCTGAAATGCCTATCAGTCAGGATATGAAAGAAAAAATTGCATCATCTTGCGATTTGGAAGTCAATGCAGTTGTTGAATGTATTGATGCCGATACACTTTACGATGTACCGCTAGCTTTACAGCGCCAAAACTTGGATCAGTTTGTTTGCGATCATTTCAAATTGGAATGTCCGCCAGCTGATATGACAGAATGGTCCGCGATGGCAGCGCATGTAACAAATCTTAAGAAAACTGTTCGGATCGCATTAGTAGGAAAATATGTGGAACTGCAGGATGCGTACATTTCCGTTGTGGAATCTCTGAAGCATGCAGGCTACCCTTATGACACAGATATCGAAGTGAAATGGATCAATTCTGAGGATGTAACAACTGATAATGCAGAGGAATTACTTGGCAATGCAGATGGTATCCTTGTACCGGGAGGATTCGGTGATCGCGGTATCCAAGGTAAAATTGAAGCAATTCACTATGCCCGTACAAGAAAAATTCCATTCCTGGGTATCTGCCTAGGTATGCAGCTGGCAACTGTCGAATTCGCACGTAATGTGTTGCATCTTGAAGGTGCACATTCCAGTGAGATCGATCCGCTTACTCCACATCCAGTTATCGACTTGCTGCCTGAACAGAAGGATATTTCCGATCTTGGCGGTACATTGCGTTTAGGCGTATATCCATGCCGTCTGCAGGATGGTACGAAAACAAAAGAAGCTTATGCTAATGAAGATGTTATCTATGAGCGTCACCGCCACCGTTTCGAGTTCAATAATCAATACCGTGCCCAGATGGAAGAAAAAGGCCTTGTCTTCTCTGGTACAAGCCCTGATGGTCGCCTGATTGAAACTGTCGAAATCAAGGATCATCCTTGGTTCGTTGCTTCTCAATACCATCCGGAGTTCAAGAGCCGTCCAAACCGCCCGCACGCCTTGTTCCATGGTTTTGTCGGAGCATCTTTACAGCATAAAGAAAACTGATTGTACGACCGTATACAATATTTTGAGTGGAGAAGCAGGAATTTGGAGCTTTTTACTAGAAAAAGGTGTAATTGGGTCACAGCAGTGAACATTATGTCGAAGCAAGCTGTTGCTTGCTTCGTTTTCTAGGGGGATATGCGGATGAGTAAGCACGTGTTGATCGTGGATGACCAGCCAGGTATCAGAATTTTGCTGGAGGAAGTCATCCGGGAAGAAGGACATGAAGTGATTTCCGTCGGCACAGGAGCAAAAGCTCTTGATCAGATAAAAAGACAGAAGCCGGATTTACTGCTAATCGATTATAAGCTGCCGGTGCTCGATGGACCAGCGGTACTAGATAGGCTGAAGGAACAGGGTTTGTCTATCCCGACAATCATGATGAGTGGATTGGCGGAGGAAGCAGAAACTTTCTTGCAGAATTATGACTTTCTAATTTGTGTGCTTGCTAAGCCTTTTGACATACTAAATGTGCGAAAACTGGTGAATCAAGCAGTAAAACAGGGGTCGAATCAAGTATAAAAAGTGCAGGAAATGTTGCACCATGACGGGTGAGTTGGTATTCTTATGTATGGAAGCGATAAATACACGACTTCACATAGATAGTTGCCGACCGTCGTGCAAATTTGAAGGAGGATTTTTGTTATGCCTTTAGTATCAATGAAAGAAATGCTAGATGTAGCAAAAGATAATCACTATGCTGTAGGACAGTTTAACATCAACAACCTTGAATTCACACAAGCAATCCTGCAAGCAGCACAGGAAGAAAGCTCTCCTGTCATCCTTGGTGTATCCGAAGGGGCAGCGAAATATATGGGTGGCTTCAAGACAGTTGTATTGATGGTTAAAGGTCTTTTGGAAGACTATAACATCACTGTCCCAGTAGCAATTCACCTTGACCACGGTTCCAGTTTCGAAACATGTGCGAAAGCGATCCATGCTGGTTTCACTTCCGTAATGATCGATGGCTCCCACCATCCATTGGAAGAAAACATCGCACTTACGAAGAAGGTAGTAGAACTTGCACACTTCCACGGCGTATCTGTTGAAGCAGAACTCGGCCGAATTGGTGGACAAGAAGACGATCTTATCGTAGACGATGCAGACGCAGCGTATGCGATTCCTTCTGAATGTAAACAGCTAGTGGAAGAAACAGGCGTTGACTGCTTCGCACCAGCGCTTGGTTCTGTACACGGCCCTTATAAAGGCGAACCAAACCTTGGTTTCGACCGTATGGAAGAGATCTTCAACACAACAAGCCTTCCATTGGTATTGCACGGCGGTACTGGTATCCCGACAAAAGATATCCAAAAAGCAATCACGCTTGGTACTTCTAAAATCAATGTGAACACAGAAAACCAAATTTCTTCTGCTAAACGCGTCCGCGAAGTATTGGCAGAAAAACCAAATGAATACGATCCACGTAAATACCTAGGACCAGCTCGCGAAGCGATTAAAGAAACAGTAATCGGCAAAATGCGCGAATTCGGCTCCTCAGGCAAAGCGTAAGTAAAACCATAAAAAGAAAACTGATCCCCACGGACAGTTTTCTTTTTTTATTAAGACCGAAAAGCAGAAAAAGCCGTTTAGGAACGGAGAAGGAAGAGAGAAAGCCCGGAGGAAGGCGGTCTTTCCTTTCGCAGGGATTTATCACTTCCGGCACAGTTTCTGGCTTTCGC
>NZ_LR700943.1:263933-454571 GCF_902497585.1 Terribacillus sp. AE2B 122
CGAAAACCAAAAAGCAGCATAACATACAGACAAAATACTATCACCATACTTCTTAGGCTCTTCAGCGGGATGACCATCAACTAATAAGGTTTAGGAATGAGAAAATCGGTAACTTAACCTGTATAGTGACATTATTTCGTTTACAGGAGAATGTATCTCCTGCATACAAAACCAAAACCGAAGAAATTTACCGTAAACTCACTCAATCCTTTACCATATAAGGGAGCCCTGCATAAACTACTTCGGAATTACTTAAGGAGTGGAACAAATGAAGTTCTTTGTGGATACTGTGAACTTGGAAGAAATTAAGCTATCCAATGCACTTGGTGTGCTGTCTGGAGTGACAACGAATCCGACACTGGTGGCCAAGGAGGGCGTATCGTTTCACGATAGGCTCCGGGAAATAGCCGAAGAAGTATCTGGCTCTGTCAGTGCAGAGGTTGTTTCACATCAAGCAGATGAAATGGTGGAAGAAGGCAAGGAACTTGCTAAGATTGCTTCGAATATTACCGTGAAGGTTCCTATGACTCTGGAAGGGCTGAAGGCGGTTAAAGTTTTATCTGAGTTAAATATCAAGACAAATGTAACGCTTATATTTAACGTGAACCAAGCATTGCTTGCGGCGCGTGCCGGAGCTACATATGTCTCGCCATTTATCGGAAGACTGGATGATATCGGACATAGTGGAATGGACCTGATTGGTAATATTGCGGAGATTTTCGATCGACACAAGATCCAGACGAAAATCATCGCTGCTTCCATCAGGCATCCGCTTCATATAACAGAAGCTGCCCAGCAGGGAGCGCATATCGCGACCGTTCCTTTTGATGTCCTGCGGAAACTTGTGGAGCATCCGTTGACAGATGCTGGAATCCAACGATTTCTTGCAGACTGGAACAGTCGTATATAGTATAATTATGGTAAAATAGAGGAAACTAACGTTGCTGTTATCCTAAATGTGAGGAGTTCCTTATGCAGAAAATATTAGTAGAGGGCGGAAACCTTCTTAAAGGAAAAGTGAAGATCAGCGGAGCGAAAAATAGCGCAGTAGCACTGTTGCCAGCTGCTATACTGGCTGAATCTTCCGTAACGATAGAAGGGCTGCCCGAGATATCAGATGTTGAGACGCTGAGTGATTTGCTTGAAGAAATTGGCGGCAAAGTATCTAAATCCGATCAGACGATTACAATTGATCCTTCCGCAATGACGTCCATGCCTCTTCCGAACGGAAAAGTAAAGAAACTCCGGGCTTCCTATTATTTCATGGGGGCGATGCTCGGACGGTTCAAGCAGGCAGTCATTGGCTTACCTGGCGGCTGTTATCTTGGCCCTCGACCTATTGATCAGCATATCAAGGGCTTCGAAGCGTTAGGTGCAAAAGTGACGAATGAGCAAGGTGCCATCTATCTGCGAGCGGATGAGCTGCGTGGAGCGCGAATTTACTTGGATGTTCCAAGTGTTGGAGCGACGATTAATATCATGCTTGCTGCGGTGCGAGCCAAAGGGAAGACAATAATTGAGAACGCAGCAAAGGAACCAGAAATCATTGATGTAGCAACGCTTTTAACGAGTATGGGTGCAAAGATCAAAGGTGCTGGAACCGATGTGATTCGTATCGAAGGGGTTGATCATCTTCATGGGTGCCGTCATACAATCATCCCCGATCGAATTGAGGCTGGTACGTATACAATCCTGGCTGCTTCCCAAGGGGAAGAAGTAGTTATCGATAATGTCATTCCACAGCATCTGGAGTCGTTGCTTGCAAAGCTCCGGGAGATGGGTGTAGAGATCGTGGAAGGAGAGGAACAGCTGACAGTAAGGCCTGGAGCAAGACTGAATAGTGTGGATGTAAAGACACTAGTCTATCCTGGCTTCCCGACTGATCTGCAGCAGCCTTTTACTGCTCTCTTGACTAAAGCAAATGGTACTGGTGTTATAACGGACACCATCTATCAGGCTCGTTTTAAGCACATTGATGAACTGCGCCGGATGAACGCTCAAGTAAAGGTAGAGGGTGGAGCCTCCATCGTTACTGGTGCTGTCAAGCTCGAAGGAGCCAAGGTAAAAGCAAGCGATCTTCGGGCAGGTGCAGCACTTATCATCGCTGCACTAATGGCGGATGGTGTGACAGAAATCACCGGCGTGGAGCATATTGATCGTGGGTATGAGCGTATCACGGAAAAGCTGCTCGCACTTGGTGCTAACATTTGGCGTGAAGAGATGAGTGAGCAGGAAGTCGAGCAGTTTCAGAACTCTTGACGGGGTGCAGGAAATTCGATCCATCTCGAAGTCGGTATCTTTAAAACATCTAGATATTCTTCATCTGTGCTGGCATGGCCTGCAAAAGAAATCGAATCTTGTCATCAAACCTTCATGATGCAGAGACTGGCGTTAGCCAGTCTTTTTATATATAAAAATTCCTTCGTTCCACTTAAAAAATACAGTTGAATATTCAAGTACGAAAATGTATGATTAGTTATGCTAAAAAACGCAGCAAGTTTAAAAAAGCTGTATTGTGGTAAAAAATGATAGTTATAATCTTCTATTCTAGTTATACACTACCATCCTTCCTTTTCTTCCAAGTGCTATGCATGGACTTACAGAATCCCTTGCAACCTCTTCGGTCAAGATTGACGACCAGTAGCATGAACTAGATTCCACCAGTTTGAAGCACCAATGAAGGAAATATCAATTAAACAGCCAAACAGATAAGGACGAGTCCTTAAATACAATAGGTGTGGTGATTTTGTGGCTGAACTATCTATTTCTCATCTAGAAACATTGACATTGAAAGAACTTTACGCGATGGCTCGCGAATACCGCGTTTCCTATTATGCGAAACTAACGAAACGCGAATTAATCTTTGCCATTTTGAAAGCGCAAGCTGAAAAGGATGGTTTCCTTTTCATGGACGGTATCCTGGAAATCATTCCATCCGAGGGTTTCGGATTCCTACGGCCTATCAATTATGCACCGAGTGCAGAAGATATTTATATCAGTGCTTCGCAGATTAGACGCTTCGATTTACGTAATGGTGATAAGGTTTCCGGTAAGGTTCGTCCGCCGAAAGAGAACGAACGTTACTACGGTCTCCTGCATGTGGATGCAGTGAACAATGAAGATCCGGAAGTGGCGAAGGAACGTGTGCATTTTCCTGCCCTGACAGCTTTGTATCCGGATAAGCAGATGAAACTGGAAACCGAGACTCGCAAAGTGTCTACACGCATCATCGATTTGTTGACGCCTGTTGGATTTGGACAGCGCGGTTTGATCGTAGCCCCTCCGAAAGCCGGGAAAACGATGCTGCTGAAACAGATTGCCAACAGCATCACAGCAAATCATCCGGATGCCAAGCTGATTATACTGCTAGTAGATGAACGCCCGGAGGAAGTGACGGATATCGAACGTTCCGTTCATCCGGATGTTGATGTTGTCAGCTCGACTTTCGATGAAGTACCAGAAAACCATATCAAGGTTTCTGAATTAGTACTGGAACGCGCAATGCGCTTGGTTGAGCACAAAAAGGATGTTATTGTGCTGATGGACAGCATCACACGTCTTGCAAGAGCTTATAACCTGGTTATTCCGCCAAGCGGACGTACACTTTCCGGTGGTATTGACCCAGCGGCTTTCCACCGTCCGAAACGATTCTTCGGTGCTGCTCGTAACATCGAGGAAGGCGGCAGTTTCACAATCCTTGCTACTGCGCTTGTCGAAACAGGCTCACGCATGGATGATGTCATCTATGAAGAGTTCAAAGGAACAGGTAATATGGAGCTTCATTTGGATCGTTCCCTTGCAGAAAGACGTATCTTCCCCGCAATCGATATGGTTCGCTCCGGCACAAGGAAAGAAGAATTGCTTGTCCCGAAAGGTCAATTGGATAAAATGTGGGCGATCCGCAAGACAATGCAGGATTCTCATGACTTTGCTGAGCGCTTCCTGCGCCGCTTGAAAGCATCTAAAAACAACGAGGAATTCCTTGTGAATATGGAAGAGGATATGAAACGAAAAGGCACGAATAAGCGCGTCTGATTACATGGATTTCCTCTTGCAATGGGCTAGACAGACTGTTATAATCACGTTATGTGAGCTTTCACGACAGTTATCGGTCTCTCACAATAAACTCTGTTTCCAAGGGATTCAGGGCAAAAAGGAGTGCTAACGCATGAAAGAACAAATCCATCCGAAATATAACAAAGTTGTATTTCTAGATACTAGTTCTGACTACAAATTCTTGACTGGTTCTACTCAGAGTTCTGACGAAACAATCGAATGGGAAGATGGCAACACTTACCCTTTGATTCGTGTGGAAATCAGCTCAGCTTCTCACCCGTTCTACACTGGTAAGCAAAAAGCTGACAAAGCTGGCGGCCGCGTAGATCGTTTCAAGAAGAAATACAACTTGAGCTAATAGCTTAAGATATGAAGAAGAAAACAGGCAAACACCCTTTGCCTGTTTTTTCTGCTTCTAACCCCTTTTAAAGCTTACCATTACATGTACACTGATTATCCAGATATACATAAGTGGGATAGATATAGTATGGATAAAGATAGTGTACTGTGGCACTATCTTTTTTATTTGACAAGGAGAAATGACATGGCACAATTATTTTTCAAATATGGCGCAATGAACAGTGGAAAGTCGATTGAAATACTGAAAGTGGCCAATAATTACGAGGAACAAAATAAATCGGTTCTTATCTTCACTTCCGGCATCGATACAAGAGATGAAGTCGGCTATGTTTCCAGCAGAATTGGATTACGACGAAAAGCCATTCCGATTTTCGAAGAAACGAATCTCATGGAGATCGTCAAATCTCATGAACCGACACCGCATTGTGTGCTAATTGATGAAGTACAGTTCTTAAGTAAAGAACATGTGCTCCAACTGGCGGCAATTGTTGATACATTTGACATTCCTGTCATGGGCTTTGGATTGAAAAATGATTTCCAAAATGAACTGTTCGAAGGAAGCCGTTATATGCTCATTTATGCGGATAAAATCGAAGAGATGAAAACTATCTGCTGGTTCTGTGCACGCAAAGCAACAATGAACCTGCGGGTCGACGATGGCAAGCCAGTGTATACAGGAGATCAGATCCAGATTGGCGGCAATGACTCCTATTATCCTGTATGCCGCAAATGCCACACCAATCCGCCTCTTTAAAAGAAATAAAACTACACAAATGAAAGAAGGGACTGGCAGAGATGAAAGCGTTATTTATCGGAGGTACCGGAACTATTAGCTCAGCAGTAACCGAATTGGCTGTACAACAAGGATGGGAGCTGTTTTTGCTTAATCGCGGATCTAAACCAGTACCAGAAGGCTGTCAAAGTATCATAGCCGATATTACAGATGAAGCAGCAGTTGCAGCGAAACTCCAAGGTATGCAGTTTGATGTTGTTGCAGATTTCATTTCTTTTACAGCATCAGATATCGAACGTGATATCCGTTTATTTGCAGATAAGACAAAACAATTCATCTTTGTCAGCTCCGCTTCTGCATACCAGAAACCGCCTCGTCACTATAAGACAACGGAGAGCACGCCGCTCGTGAACCCCTACTGGGAATATTCCCGGCATAAGATAGAAGCAGAAGAAGTGCTGCAAAATTCGTATCGAGATACTGGGCTGCCAATAACAATTGTCCGTCCAAGCCATACATATGGCAATAAAAAGATTCCTGTGGCTTTCTATGGCGCAGGTGGCAGCTGGCAAATTGTGGAGAGGATCAAGCAAGGTAAACCAGTTCTCATTCATGGTGATGGAACTTCGCTTTGGACCTTGACTCACAATACGGATTTTGCCAAAGGATTTGTTGGTTTGATGGGAAATCCAGCAGCAATTGGAGAGACAGTGCATATCACTTCTGATGAAGTCCTGACATGGAATAGCATCTATGACATAATCGGAGACGCTTTAGGAAAGCGCGTAGATAAAGTGCATGTGTCGACAGATTTCCTCGTCATGTGCAGACCGGATCTGCAAGGATCACTGCTTGGAGATAAGGCGGAATGTGCTGTCTTCGATACAAGTAAAATAAAACGGCTCGTGCCGTCATTCACGGCGACAAAACGCTTTGACCAAGGAGTCAGGGAAGCAATTGAAAATTTCGAGCGTCACCCGGATTGGCAGCGCTTAGACCCGGAATTCGACCAGTTTTGTGACAGGGTTATAGAGGTGCAAAAGAGCGCAGCAGAACAGATTCGCCAAAGACTTAACATGAATTGCTAGGTTTGTCGGCAGAAGCTATAATAAAGCAAGGAAAGAGGTGTCGCTATGCTAGATCGTTTACAAGCACTAGAAGACCGTTATGAGAAGCTAAATGAACTTTTAAGTGATCCAGATGTGATCAGTGATACGAATAAATTACGAGAGTTTTCCAAAGAACAAGCAGGACTGACTGATGTCGTACAAGCTTATCGCGAATACAAAGATATCAGTACACAAGTAGAAGACGCTAAGACAATGCTTGCCGAGGAAAAAGATCCTGAAATCATCGAAATGGCCAAAGCGGAGATTTCAGAATTGTCACCGCGGCTTCTGGAATTGGAAGAGCAGATGCGTATTCTGATGCTGCCGAAGGATCCGAACGATGATAAAAACGTTATCATGGAAATTCGCGGAGCAGCTGGCGGAGATGAAGCAGCTTTATTTGCAGGTGATTTGTATCGTATGTACAGCAGATACGCGGAAGCGCAAGGCTGGAAGACAGAACTGATGGAAGCAAATTCGACTGGCGTTGGCGGCTACAAGGAGATCATTTTCATGATCAATGGAGCCAATGCCTATTCCAATCTGAAGTATGAAAATGGTGCTCACCGTGTGCAGCGTGTACCTGAAACAGAATCAGGCGGACGTATCCATACATCGACAGCGACTGTAGTGGTTATGCCGGAAGCGGAAGAAGTGGAAGTAGACATTCAAGACAAAGATATTCGAACGGATACATTCACATCGAGTGGACCAGGTGGACAAAGTGTAAACACGACGATGTCTGCGGTTCGATTGACGCATATGCCGACGGGGATCGTTGTGTCGATGCAGGATGAAAAATCCCAGATCAAGAACAAAGAGAAAGCGATGAAAATCTTGCGTGCTCGTATTTATGATAAGTTCCAGCAGGAAGCGCAAGCTGAATACGATGATGCACGGAAATCTGCTGTCGGTTCAGGAGACCGTTCTGAACGTATCCGAACATACAACTTCCCGCAAAACCGCGTAACAGATCACCGAATCGGACTTACAATCCAGAAGCTGGATCAGATTCTGGAAGGAAAGCTCCATGAAGTGGTCGATGCACTGATCATGGAAGAGCAGGCGAAGAAACTTGAGCAAATCGGAGAATAAACAGCAGCCGACTATATTGGAGGCACTGCAGGAGGCCACGGCTTTTTTGCAAACGCATCAGCGTGAAGAAAGAGTGGCAGAGCTTTTGCTGCTGTTCCATCTTGGCATCAGTAAGACGGAGCTTCTGATGAATATGAGGGAAGCGATGGATCCTGTGCTTTATGCGACCTTCAGAAAAGACATAGAAGAGCATGCAGAAACAGGCATTCCGCTCCAGCATTTGACAGGAGAAGAAGAATTCCTCGGCAGACGCTATTATGTGAATCGAGATGTGCTTATTCCGAGACCAGAAACAGAAGAACTTGTACTTGGTGTAGAAAACATGATCCAAAAGAGGCTGGCAGGACAGGATTTGGCGATTGCTGATATCGGTACAGGCAGCGGGATAATCGCTACATCTTTGAAGCTTGCTTTTCCTGCAGCTGAAGTGATCGCAACAGATATATCCGAGCGAGCTTTGCTCATTGCCAAAAGCAACAGCCGCACATTAGGTGCTTCTATCAGCTTAAAGCAAGGCAGTTACCTGGAACCGCTCCGGCAGCTTGAAAAACGAGTGAATGTGCTTGTTTCCAATCCCCCATATATAGATGAGGTGGATAAAGAGCACATGACCGACACCGTGAAAAACTTTGATCCAAGTCTTGCTCTGTTCGCTGACGATAACGGACTCGCAGCTTATAAGGAAATCATCAGTGGATTATCGAATGTGCTCGCTTTCCCGGCCATTGCTGCCTTTGAAATCGGCTGGCAGCAAGGAACAGCAGTCCGCGATATGATAGTGGAGAAGTTCCCATCGGCAGAAGTAGAAGTAAGACAGGATATAAATGGTAAAGACCGTATGGTGTTTGCTTGGATACAAAAATAGAAGGACTGTGCTGCAGGCACAGTCCTTTTTTTGTTGAAAAACTAGATTCATAGGTTTAATTCCTCCCAGCTTGTTCATACTGGTACCATCACACACAAGAAATGAGGTACCAAATATGAAAAAGCTATTATTTTCCCTAACTGCAATCGTTCTATTATTTTTATATATTTTATATCCGGGAAGTGGCACAGAGGCTCAGGTGAGCAATAGTTCACAAGCAGTGAAAGAAATTCCGGATGAAGCAATCCGCCTCCGTATTCTGGCTAATAGTAATACCGATGCGGATCAGCAGCTGAAGCGTCTGATTCGTGATGAAGTGAATGCCCAGATCAATAGCTGGGTGAAGGATATGACGGATATTGAAGAGGCTCGGGACCTAATTGAAGAACAGCTTCCTGAGATAAAGAAGACAGTTGCACGCGTGCTGAATGAGCAAGGAAAAAGCCAGGGGTTCAATGTAGAATACAGTGATGAAATTTCGTTTCCAGCAAAGCTTTATGGATCTTATCTTTATCCGGCAGGGCAGTATGAGGCTGTCTTGATCACACTCGGAGAAGGTGAAGGAGAAAACTGGTGGTGTGTGCTCTTCCCGCCGCTTTGCTTTCTGGATTTCTCCAGCGGCACAAGTGTAGCAGAAGCGGAAGTGAACGCAGATGCAGAACCGGTGGATGTAGCAGTGGAAGCTCCATTAGAAGAAGAAAAGCCCAAAGTGAAATTCTTTCTATTAGAATGGTTTAGCTAAAATCATATTATGTCCCTCCCATTCATATAATCTATTAACTAGTAATAGACGGGAGGACTTTTTATGCGGTTAATACCTGCTCAAGCATGTGAGCTGTCTGAGCTGGATGAGTTTTTCGGCAATAGCCTGCCTCGTTGGAAGATGGAGCAGCAGAAATTATATGAAGAAGGATATATCATAGAGGCGGAAGAAGGATGGCGGGCTTTTTTCTGTTTGGAACAGTATGAACAGTCTCTTCGCGTACATTCTATGTACGTAAAGCCCCCAGCCAACGGAACAATCATCTTAACTTGTATGGAGCTTGCCAGCATCGAAGCGAGGAGGCGTGAAGCAAGCAGTCTGCGACTCATCAGCCACCATGAAACGCTTGATCAGCTCATGACTCTGTATGGATTCGAAGCGAAGCAAGGCTTTTGGGAGAAGACGCTCTGACATTGGGGTTTGGCAGTCCATATGGTATCATAGCTCTTAGTGATATTTAGCAAAAGGAGCATCTGATCCATGATGGAAACGAAGCATTGGACTGTGTCACAGCAGTCCTTCGATAAAAAAGCGATGGAGGAGGCAGCGTCTCTTCTTAGTAAAGGAGAAGCCGTTGCTTTTCCTACCGAGACAGTTTATGGTCTTGGCGCTGATGCAACAAATGAACAAGCTGTCCGGAAAATATTTGAAGCTAAAGGTCGTCCTTCTGATAATCCGCTCATCGTCCATGTGGCGGACAAGGACCAGTTGAAAGACCTTGTCGAGGACGTCCCTGAAGTTGCTTATAAACTTCTAGAGGCATTCAGTCCTGGGCCAATAACGATTATTTTGAAAAGTAAAGGAGCGGTTGCTCCGAATGTCAGTGCCGGACTAGATTCAATTGGTATCCGGATACCGAGTCACCCGGTAGGACTACGCCTTTTGCAAGAAGTAGCTTTACCGATTGCTGCACCGAGTGCAAATATATCAGGCAGACCCAGCCCAACAAAAGCAGAGCATGTTGTCCATGATTTGGATGGGCGAATTGCTGGAATTATGGATGGTGGTCCGACTGGAATCGGCCTGGAGTCCACAGTGGTTGACTGTACGGAAGCAGTGCCAGTCATACTTCGGCCGGGCGGTGTGACAGCTGAAGCAATTCAAGAGGTCATCGGAACAGTGATGGTGGACCCTGGACTTGCTGGTGGGGAAAAAGAGAAACCGAAGGCACCAGGTATGAAATATACGCATTATGCACCGGAAGCTCCGCTATATTTGGTGGACGAAGAGATGCAGCAGCATGCGGACAAGCTAGCTGAAGCGGGTGAGAAGGTTGGTATTATTGCAACAGAGGAGCTTGCGCAAATGCTGCAGAGTGAACGGATCCAAATCTGCGGCTCAAGAAAAGATCTCTCCACAGTAGCAGAGCATCTGTATGATGCGCTCAGACATTTCAAGAAATCAGATGTATCGGTCATCCTTTGTGAAAGCTTTGAGAAGCATGGAGTAGGCGCAGCGATTATGAATCGGCTGGAAAAAGCAGCGATAGGAAGAATATGAGCAGAAGGGAACGTCCCTGAAGACGTTCCCTTTTTCTATTCTAGTATGATAAGTGATAAGATATAGCCAGTTTTAGGCAGATAGGTGATTTGCACAGTTTGTTCAGCTATATCCGCATCATATCTATACTGGAACGATTCATATTCTTCCATGCCATCATTGGTCACTACAGCAATTGTTTGACCGATTCTGCCGTAGTCTTCTCCATCGGTCACATAAGCGATTTTTCCTCGCGTTTCTTCAAATGTGTCATTTGTATAATGTCTGATATCCAGGATATCAGTAGATGTAAAACAAAAGCTTATTATCGCACCAAGTGTCACCGCTGCACATATGATTAACTGTTTCCACTGTTGTTTTAGGGAAGACTTTATAGATGCCCATACACCAAGGCACGTAATAGGCAGCAATACAAAATATGGAATGAAGATTGTAGAATAGAGGAAGAGATAAATATTACCCCGAAATAGACACAGTATTGCGCTCAAAAAATAAAATAACAAGATACCTATCATCATACCTATCTTTCCAAACATGTTTACTCACCTCCACAAAAGGTACATAAAAGGTTCCGTTTCTCTGACGATGTAAGAATGTCTCACCTGTTGTATACTACTAGTAGCACCATTTTAGAAGCAAGGAGAAATTTGGATGAAACTATTAATTGTTTGTACTGGCAATACGTGCAGAAGTCCGATGGCAGAAGCACTTGTGCGCAAACGACTGCCGCAGGTGGAGGTACAGTCTGCTGGTATATTCGCTCATGATGGGTCACCCGCCTCTCATCAGGCGGTAATGGTCATGGAGGAGGCTGGGGTACTTTTCGCTCATCAATCCAAGCCTGTTACGAGAGAACGTGTGGAATGGGCGGATTTGATCCTGACGATGACAGAGCAGCATAAACAATTATTGCTGGAGCAGTATCCGCATGCGGCTGAAAAGCTGCATACACTGCCGGAATACGCTTCACAGGAGGCAGCTGCTGCTTGGAAATCACTGCAGGAAGCTTATGCTGATCTGGAAACGAAGCGTGTTCGATTCGCCAGTAGCTTTTCTGGAGATTCTAATACACTCCAGAGGGAATTCATGCATGCTCACCAGCACGAAATCGCACACATTCAGGAGCTCGAGGCAAGTATGCCTGCAGCAGACATAATGGATCCTTTCGGGCGTTCTGTTGAGGTGTACCGGACGACGCTGAAGGAATTGGAATTCTATGTTGATAAATTGGCAGAAAAGATTCACAATGAGAAGTAGGTAAAAAGACTCTCATACCAAAATATCAGCATGGATGGTGGATTATGTCATGAAAAGCTTCAGTCTGCGTTTCAAACTGGCGATTTTCGCCACAGTTCTCGCATTAGTTACCTATAGTGTGAGTGCATTGTTCATTTATATTGTGCATCCCTTTGTTCAGCAGCATTGGGATGTTGCCGCACCAGTACTCGTTCTTCTTACCCTATTTCTCGGTGTCTTGTGGACCGGAATACTAGCCTTTTCCGCAGCCCGCTTTATTACGAAGCCATTAAAGGATCTGGAAAAGGTTGCAACCAAAGCTGCTGATGGCAGCTTGGAGGAAGAATGGGAAGTTGTTCCTTCGAATGATGAGATTGGTGCTCTGACACGTGCTTTTCAAAAGATGCTGCATAACCTGAAATCAATGATCTCAGACATTGATGCCAATGCGAAGGCGAATGATCAATACGCTAAACAGATCCAGTCTGAAACAATGACTGCATCTGAAAAAGTCATTGAGATTGATGGAATTATGCAGACGATGGCTGAAGGAGCCCAATCCACATCAGGCGCGGTCGGCAGCATTGTGCAGTCACTCGACAACGCAACAGCCTTGTCTGAGGATGTACGGACCAAAGCTGATCAGTCACAGGAACTATCTCATGGAATGGTTGGAAAATTGCACAGTTCACAGACAGTTGTAATGGACTTGGTACAGGGAATTCAAATGATCGCAGAAAAACAGGAGCATTCAATCGACAATGTGAAGCAGCTCGAAAAGAACGCTTCAGAAATCGAACAGATTATCCGTTTTGTCAGTGATATAGCGGAACAGACAAATCTGCTTGCACTAAATGCTTCGATTGAGGCGGCGCGAGCAGGCGAGCAGGGACGGGGCTTTGCGGTAGTGGCCGAAGAAGTGCGGAAACTGGCCGATGAAAGCAGACAGGCAGCACAGGATATCTCTGTCAACATCAAAGAGATTCAACAGAATATTGGACAAGTTGTTACGGAAATTGATGAACAATTGGCGCTAGCACGGAGTGAGGCAGAAAAAGGCTCCGAAAGCAGTGTAGTCATGGAAGAAATGACAGCGGCCATTACACATGTTGTTACGTCGATTCAGGAAATTGGCAAGCTAACCCTGCAGCAGCGGGAGGAAATTGCTTCCGTTACAGATCAGTCTAAAGGTGTAGCAACGCTTGCTGAGCAGGCATCAGCTGGAGCACAGGAAGTAAGTGCCTCCGTTCAGGAGCAAGCATCTGTCATGCATAACTTGGAGCAATTATCAGCTTCACTCGAAGAACAAGCAGGCAGGCTCAGAGACCAAATGAAACAGTTCGAATTTACACAACAAGCATCCGTGCATCACGCGGAATTCGGAAGGAAGGATGAAGAAAATGAAAGTAATTCTAACATCAGACCACGGTGGAGTAAATCTTCGTAAGGAAATTGCAGATCTTCTGACGGAGCTGAATATTGAATTTGTGGATACAGGCTGTGATTGTGAGGGTTCTGTAGATTATCCGGATTACGGAATTCCAGCAGCAGAAAGAGTTGCGAACGGCGAATTTGATCGCGGAATTCTTATTTGCGGTACTGGTATCGGTATGAGTATTTCGGCAAACAAAGTACCTGGTATCCGTGCAGCACTCGTACACGATGTATTCAGTGCAAAAGCAACTCGGGAACATAATGACAGCAACATGCTGGCGATGGGGGAACGTGTTATCGGGCCAGGGCTTGCACGCGAAATCGTTCAAACATGGCTCGGTACTGAATTTACAGCAGGACGTCACCAGAATCGCGTGAACAAGATCTCGGACTACGAAAACAAGTAAAAGAGAAGGGTGTACATGAAAGCAATCGCAGATCATATTCAGACTGTTGTAAGGGAGCTCGCTTCCTGTGGGTATATGCATAAGGGAGACTTATTTTTGATCGGATGTTCGACGAGCGAAGTAGCTGGTGAGCGGATTGGCAGTGCGGGGAATATGGAAATTGCAAAACTGCTTTACCAGCAGCTGGAATGGCTGAAAAAAGAAACTGGCATAAATCTCGTATTTCAGTGCTGTGAACACTTAAATCGTGCTATTGTAGTAGAGAAGCATATCAGTCGGCAATACGGTTTAACCGAAGTTTCCGCGAAACCTGTTGCAAGAGCCGGCGGTTCTATGGCTGCTTGCGCTTATGAGCAGTTTGAGGATCCTGTGTTGGTCGAAGATATTCGGGCGGATGCCGGAATAGATATCGGGGAGACGATGATAGGGATGCACCTGAAGCCTGTTGCAGTACCATTCCGTCTCAAGCAGCGGTATATCGGCGGTGCCCGGATTAATACTGCTTATACAAGACCTAAACTGATCGGCGGCGTAAGAGCTGTGTACCCTGACTGAACACCGGCTACGACATACATCAACAATACACGAGGAGGCATGTTTCGATGAAACATATTCAAGCGAATGATCCAGAACTATTCCAAGCTATCGAAGACGAAAGAGGGCGCCAGCACGACAAGATTGAGCTGATTGCATCTGAGAACTTCGTATCACAGTCTGTCATGGAAGCGCAAGGCTCCGTACTCACAAACAAATATGCGGAGGGCTATCCAGGCCGCAGATACTATGGCGGTTGTGAATATGTTGATGTAGCAGAAAATCTCGCAATTAACCGAGCAAAGGAAATCTTCGGTGCAGAGCATGCCAATGTACAGCCGCACTCCGGTGCACAGGCAAACATGGCTGTTTATTTCGCATTTTTGGAGCCAGGCGATACAGTTCTTGGTATGAACCTCAGTCATGGCGGACATTTGACCCACGGCAGTCCAGTGAACTTCAGCGGTAAGCTGTATAACTTCACGGAATATGGTGTGGATCAGGAAACAGAGCAGCTCGACTATGACGTCGTACGTACAAAAGCGCTTGAAGTAAAGCCTAAGATGATTGTGGCTGGTGCAAGTGCTTATCCACGTGAAATCGATTTTGCGAAATTCCGCGAAATCGCTGATGAAGTCGGAGCTTATCTTATGGTCGATATGGCGCATATTGCAGGTCTTGTTGCAACAGGCGTACATCAATCACCAGTTCCTTATGCAGATGTTGTGACAACAACAACGCATAAAACATTGCGCGGACCACGTGGTGGTATGATCCTAACAAAAGAGAAATATGCGAAACAGATCGATAAAGCTGTCTTCCCAGCAATGCAAGGTGGACCACTGATGCACGTCATCGCGGCGAAAGCAGTGAGTTTCAAAGAAATCCTGGATAATGATTTCAAAGCTTATGCACAGCAGATTGTTGATAATGCACAGCGCCTTGCGGAAGGTTTGACAAAAGAAGGTGTCCGTCTTGTATCTGGCGGTACAGACAACCACCTGCTTCTTCTTGATGTAAGCAAGCTAGGTCTTACTGGTAAAGATGCGGAGCATG
Source organism: Terribacillus sp. AE2B 122 (assembly GCF_902497585.1). Taxonomy (NCBI): domain Bacteria; kingdom Bacillati; phylum Bacillota; class Bacilli; order Caryophanales; family Bacillaceae; genus Terribacillus; species Terribacillus sp. AE2B 122. The sequence goes on from NZ_LR700943.1 coordinate 279,082, forward strand.
CATTGGATGAAGTCGGTGTGACAACCAACAAAAATACGATCCCATTCGATAAAGAAGGTCCATTCATCACAAGTGGTGTGCGGATCGGTACAGCAGCAGTCACGACTCGCGGCTTTAAGCTTGAGGAAATGGACGAGCTTGCAGGCATCATCGCTACAACGTTGAAGCACCATGATGATACAGAGAAATTGGAAGAAGTGAAAGGCCGCGTCAAAGCGTTGGCTGATCGTTTCCCGCTTTATAAGTAAAAGAAGAAAGACAGTCGCGTGAGCGGCTGTCTTTTTTTGTGAATTGTACCTTGTTGGGATATGGTTGGAGAAAATCTGTGTTTTATTACTTACGACTCATTTAAACTTCGTTTCAATAGAAATATGGAAAAACCATAAACTATTATTATGATTGGCAATAGCATCGTCATGAAATCACGATACGTTTCTAGAGGAACGGGTTGAATGAGACGCCGATATACTTCAATAATTACCCATCCGATAGGGAAAACAACTGCTGAGTAACTCATTGCTTTATATTGTACCATTGCACCTTTAGCACTTTTAGATTCCTTACTTCTGAAAAAGCTGATTAAAAGATATACGGCAATAAAGAACAATGGAACTACAATCATTGCACTCATATAGCGATAGACCCTCCTTAAATTTACTTGAACAATGTAACGATCTCTTCAAATTAGTTCGCGAATTCCATTTAACTGGAAGCGAATGCGCACTCCCAATATAACATGAACTATGTCTGAATTATGAAAATTCGATAATTAATCTTCTTTCTATTTTGAATTGATTCAGAAAGAGGCTAAATAAAAAGAATTTTAGCTTATTGGAATTACGAACTTTAGGGGAAATCATTAATCGATTAGGGATGAGCGTAATAGATATGTTGAAGCAGGTTTCTATTATACGGAAAATACACTCGATATGCGCAGGCAGAATACGGAGACTCCCGCGGGATGAAGGCCTAGGTGAGACCCCGGAGTGCAAAGCACGAGGAGGCTCACCAGCCGCCAGCAGGAAAGCGGAGTATTCTGCCGGAGCGACTCCGTCCGCCTCTAGGACTCGGTTTGTACCAGCCTCAAGTGGTCTTTTCCGCTTTTCGTTGGTGTCTAGCTCCGTTTCTTACCGGTCACTTACGCTTTTCGTATTGTCCCTTTTCTTTTGCCTATATCTTCTGTATACTATTAAAGATTTGAATATTTTTAGAGGGAGTGTTCGGAAATGGGTAATGTTTTTGTTTTGGATCATCCGTTAATTCAGCATAAGCTTACGTACATACGTGATAAGAATACAGGTACGAAGGAGTTCCGTGAGTTGGTGGATGAGGTTGCGGCGCTTATGGCGTTTGAGATCACACGTGATCTGCCGATGGAAGAGACAACGATTCAGACACCTGTCGTAGAAGCGAAAACGAAGGTACTTGCTGGTAAAAAAATCGGACTTGTGCCGATATTGCGTGCAGGTCTTGGTATGACAGAAGGTATCCTGCGCCTGATTCCTGCTGCGCGTGTCGGACATATCGGCATGTACCGAGATCCGGAAACAATGCAGCCAGTGGAGTACTATATCAAACTCCCATCTGATATTGAAGAACGTGAATTGATTGTTATCGATCCGATGCTTGCAACAGGTGGATCTGCCAATGATGCTATCCACTCTCTGAAAAAGCGCGGCGCGAAACAGATCCGTCTAATGTGCTTAATCGCTGCTCCTGAAGGCGTGGAAGTGATCAAGGAAGAACATCCGGATGTAGATATTTATCTAGCTGCAATGGATGAAAAACTTGATGATCACGGTTATATCGTACCAGGTCTTGGCGATGCTGGGGATCGTTTGTATGGCACTAAGTAAAAAAAGAGTCATGCTTGTCTTTGGGACACGTCCTGAAGCAGTCAAGATGGCGCCTCTTGTGCTTGAATTGAAAAAGCGTTCAGAGAAGTTCGAAACGATTGTTGCGGTAACTGCACAGCAGCGGGAAATGCTAGATCAAGTACTTAGCATATTTGATATCAAACCTGATTATGACTTGAATATCATGAAAGCACGGCAAAGCCTGGCACATATCACCACAAAGGTGATGGAAGGGCTGGACGAGCTGTATCAGGAGATAAAGCCAGATATTGTGCTTGTACATGGGGACACGACAACTAGCTTTGCAGCATCACTGGCGGCTTACTATAACCAGATCCCTGTCGGACATGTGGAAGCTGGATTACGCACGTGGAACAAGTATTCACCGTTTCCGGAAGAACTTAATCGTCAGCTGACTGGAGTAATAGCGGACCTTCATTTCTCACCTACTGTCCAAGCTCGGCAGAATCTACTTGATGAAAATAAGAATGTAGAAACGATTGCCGTAACAGGTAATACAGCGATCGATGCCTTGCAGACTACTGTCGACCCGAATTATCAGCATCCCATTCTGGAACAAGCTGCCGGCAGACGTTTAGTGCTTGTCACTGCTCATCGTCGGGAGAATCTTGGTGAGAACATGGAGCATATGTTTACTGCCATCAGAAGAATTGCAGATGCACATCCGGACACACTGATCGTCTATCCGGTGCACTTGAATCCAGCAGTGCGTGACATAGCGAATCGTATCCTCGGGAACCATGATAGAATTCAATTGATCGAGCCGCTAGGGCTGATTGATTTCCATAACTTTGCTTCCCAGGCATACTTGATTCTGACAGATTCCGGCGGTGTCCAGGAAGAGGCGCCGTCACTCGGAGTACCTGTGCTCGTACTGCGCGATACGACAGAACGACCGGAAGGAATTCAAGCCGGCACACTGAAACTTGCCGGTACAGATGAAAAAACTATTTTTGATATGGCAGACAAGCTTCTTCGTGATGAACAAGCACATAAAGAAATGTCACAAGCGTCCAATCCTTATGGAGATGGACAAGCTTCGATTCGTATTGCCGATTATCTTCAATATTATTTCGGTTTACAATCACAGCCGTCTGTACCTTTCCAACCAGCTGACCCCAAATAGGGCAGCTGGTTTTTTTGTATAGGGAATCTTCACTCGTGCATCCTAATGGCACAAGGGGGAGAGGCTGTGAAGCGATTTAGTTTACTGTTTATAAGTGTATTTATCATAATCGGTTTTCAGCCGGTAAAAGCAGCCGAGCAGAGGACGGTTATTATAGAACTGGAGGGCGACGTATCTGCCTATCGGGAGTATTTGGAGATGCATTATCCGTTCATTGAGATCGTGGATGAATTCGACACCTTGTTCCAAGGACTGGCGCTGCGCGCAACGGACGCGCAGCTGGATGAACTGTCTCAGCACAGCCATCTGCTGAATATCCATCAGGTACATACCTATAAAGCAGAAACAAAAAGAACGGAAGTGCCATTTGTGACGCAGGAGTTCCTCGGGACAAGTGCAGCGGGTGTTACCGGGAAAGGGGTTAAAGTCGGTGTCATCGATACTGGGATTGATTACACCCATCCTGATTTGAAAAAGAATTACAAAGGTGGGTTTGATGTTGTCGACTGGGATGACGATCCGATGGAGACAACACCAGAAGAGGGAGAAGCGACAATTCATGGGACGCATGTTGCTGGTATTATCGGTGCCAATGGCAAAATGAAAGGTATAGCTCCGGATGCTGAAATCTTTAGCTATCGGGCACTGGGACCAGGAGGCACAGGAACATCCGTTCAAGTAATTGCGGCTATTGAAAAAGCGGTTGAAGATAAAATGGATATTATCAATTTGTCTTTAGGAAGCTCTGTGAACGGGCCGGATTGGCCGACAAGTCTAGCAGTTAATAAAGCAGTGGAGATGGGCGTGAGTGTGGTGACAGCGAACGGAAATGAAGGCCCGGCCAACTGGACAGTCGGTTCCCCTGCTACTGCAACGAAAGCCTTGTCTGTCGGAGCTGTTACTACGCCGCAAAAAACAGCAGTACTATATGAGCGTTTTTATAAAAAAATGATTCCGATTCTGCCGCTTCAAGGAGCGGTTGAGTGGAAGCAGCGTCGATCATTGCCGATTATGGATGGCGGTACCGGAGAAAAGCAGCTTCCGGATGCAACAGGCAAGATCGTCCTCTTCAAAAGAGGAAAAATACCATTTGCTGAGAAAGCTAGAATAGCGGAGCGAGCGAATGCTGCTGCTGTACTCATTTACAACGATGGGAGCGGCCCTTTGGAAGCCTCCATCCAGGATGGCGGGAAGCCAGTTTCTATCCCGGTTGCAGCCGTTACAAGGCAGGTTGGGCTATGGCTGCTTAAAAATGAGAAGACCGCTCAACTGTCGGCTAAACAAGTCGAGCTTCAAAATAGGATGGCAGCTTTCAGTTCGAGAGGCCCGGTCACGAGAAACTGGGCCATCAAACCAGAGATAGCGGCACCTGGCGCACCTGTATGGAGTACCGTACCCCAATCCGGCTATCAGGCTCTTCAGGGCACAAGTATGGCGGCACCATATGTGGCAGGAGCGCTGGCACTTGTTAAAGAAGCTCATCCAGAATGGACTGATGAGCAGCAGATTGGTGCACTGCTTACAACGGCACAGCTGCTCCAGAAGCCCAACGATCAGCCTTATGATCCAATTGAGCAAGGTATGGGGAAAATGCAGCCGTCCAAAGCAATCTCCACACCCGTCATTATTGAAAACCCGCTGCTGCGGTTTGGCAAGATCGATTCAAAGCAAGATGCAGAATATGTACTTACTGTCCACAATGTAAGTAACGTCAGGCAAAAGCTGCAATTCGATCAGCCGAAAGCAGTGAGCGGTATACGCTGGAAGGTGCCAATGGCAGTGGAACTTTCTCCGCATGAAACGGAACGGTTAAATATCAGTATCTCTGTCAATCCTGATATACAGGAAGCTGGTGTACACCAAGGGTATCTCTCGGCCCGATTTGGCCAACAAAAAGTACATCTTCCTTACTTGTTCCTCTTAAAGAACGCAGATTATCCGAAGGCAATGGGACTCGAAATGGAATGGAAACCGCTTAACAGAAAAGGTGCCTACCACTATCAAATCTATTTGCCTGAAGGTGTAGCTGAACTTAGAATCGACTTGTATGACCCAGACACACTTATTTATAACAGACAGCTCCTAACCAAAAAACAAGTGGATGCAGGGCTGCTGGAGGGCAGCATGAGCAAGAGGGAAGCTGGAAAACCGGGAGTCTATCTCGCTTTGATTCAACTCCGTATGAATGATGGAAAGTATGTGAGTACAGAGCTGCCACTCTATTTGTCAGACCAGATGCTCGTGAAATAGTACAGGTAAGTGAATTATATGTCACAGAATTGTCATATATGAACAGCTGATTATCCTATATAATAGTAAGCGGAGGCCTATGCGTTTAATAACGGATAGTCCTTTGCTTAATTGCTTTCGTGGAAGCGCATCCAATGTTGTTGTGGAAGGTAATTATTAACTTTGTAATTTATTTCACAATCTTGTATTGACACCGCGAAGAGGCCTATTGTATTCTATAAATTGCGTGAGGTGGGCAGCTTGTATCATAAGTGAGGCGTGGTTTGCGCGCAGCGTCCCTACAGATCATGTAAAACACCAGCGCAACGAAAGAACAATAGTGGACAAGCAATTATATGTACTTTATGTGGTTTGCAGGTTGATCCATCTTTCCGTATTTACCGCTTTCCATACATAAGTATAAGCAGTAAATGTACGTCTTACACGCATGGGAGTAATGAAGATGCAGCAAGTCAATAAGATGATCCATGCACGACAACTCAAATGGATGCTATATTTACTGGCACTTTTGATGCTTGGGGCGGGGTTCACTCCGTACCAGCGCATTTTCCTCGGCTTGTTTCTTGGAGCCTCAGTCAGCTTCTTCTCCGTGTGGCTTCTTCAACGGAAGATCAGACAGTTCACTGAATCTGTCGCTACACATGGCAGAATACCAGCCTTAGGCACCTTTTCCCGCATGGCAGCGTCTGTGCTAGCTGTGATGCTCGCACTTCGTTTTGACGCTTATTTCCATCTTATTGCAGTAGTTATTGGTTTAGCTGCTGGCTACATCATTATCTTTATAGATAGTTTCTTCACGAGTTTAAAAGACTAGTAATGAAAGAGGTGAAATTAATTGAATCACGGATCACCAATGTGGAATAATGCATTCGGTATCGAATGGCTCGACTTCAACTTGTCGACATCTCTGATGACCATCATCTCCTCTGTTATCGTCTTTATCCTTTGTGTAATGGGCAGCAGGAACCTGCAGCGCAGACCTCGTGCTTTCCAGAACGTGATGGAGATGCTAGTTGACTTCGTAAAGAAAGTGATTGGCGACGCAATGGACTGGAAAACAGGCAAACAATTCCTGCCGCTCGGTCTGACGCTCTTCATGTACATCTTTGTGAGTAACATGCTTGGTGTCATCATCATGGTTGTCGTGGGTGAAGACCATAATCTTTGGTGGAAATCACCGACATCCGATGCAGCAACCACACTAACATTATCAGTGATGGTCATCTTGCTCACCAACTTCTATGGTGTCAAGATTCTTGGCGGAAAAGAATATCTCAAGGGCTACATTCGTCCGGTGCCATTCCTGCTTCCATTGAACCTTATTGAGGAAGCTGCGAATACACTGACACTTGGATTACGTCTTTTCGGTAACATTTTCGCAGGGGAAGTATTGTTATCCTTGATTGGGGAGTCTCTGGCTGGCGTTAACCCGCCATTTACGACAATACTGGCATTCGTGCCAATGATCGCATGGCAGGGCTTCAGTCTTTTCATCGGGACAATCCAGTCTTATATATTCCTAGTGCTGACAATGGTTTACATGTCGCACAAAGTTTCAAAAGCACATTAAATTTAGTTTTTAAATACAAGGAGGAAATTTAAACATGAGTTCATTAGCAGCTGCAATTGCAATTGGTTTAGCCGCACTAGGCGCAGGTATTGGTAACGGTCTAATCGTTAGCCGCACAGTAGAAGGGATCGCTAGACAGCCTGAACTTGCTGGAAAACTTCAAACTACAATGTACATTGGTGTCGCACTAGTAGAGGTTATTCCTATCTTCGCCCTAGTTATCGCGTTCATGGTAATGTAATTCACCTATCGCAAGTACTCTATAATTTGAATGAATGGCGAAATTCTATATCTTGAATCTTCGCCATTCTTTTTGTAAAGCCCCAGATATGAATGGGAAAAGAATAGTTTAGCTCGAAAGGAGTGGCACAGTTGCAAACACTTACGATTGGTGCTGCAGTAGGTGGATTACCTATCGGTAGCATGTTGATTCAACTTATCAGCTTTATCATCCTGCTGGCGCTTCTTAAGAAGTTCGCATGGAAACCATTATTGAAAGTCATGCAGGACCGCCAGGAATATATCTCAAATGAGATTGACACGGCAGAAGCTAGCCGCAAAGAAGCCGAAGCAGCAGCAAAAACTGCAGCAGAGGAATTGAAACAAACACGTGCAGAAGCACAATCTATCATAGAAGACGCAAGAAAAGCGGGACAGCAGCAGGAAGAGCAGATCATTGCTATTGCGCGCCGTGAAGCTGAGCGCCTGAAAGACGCAGCGGTCGAAGATATCGCCAACGAAAAGGAAAAAGCAATGCAGGCATTGCAAGCACAAGTGGCATCCCTTTCCGTACAGATCGCAAGCAAAATCATCGAGAAAGAAATTACTTCCGACGATCAGGACAAGCTTATTAGTGACTATGTGAAAGAATTGGAGCGATAAGCTATGCGTGATGTGACCATTGTAAAACGATACGCAGAAGCGCTGTTCGAAGTAGCAGAGAATCGCGACATCGTCGAAACCGTGCGAGCGGAATTGCACACAGCGAAGCAAGTGGCACAAAACGATGCTGCTTTCCTCCGGTTCCTCTCAGAGCCTAAGATTGGCTTGGATAAAAAGAAAGCACTTATCGAAACTAGCTTTGCTGCAGGAAGCATCGAAGTTCGCAATACGTTAAAACTGCTTTTGGATGCTGGGCGTATCAGCAGTATCCCGCAAGTAGCGGATGCTTTCCAAACGATGTTTGACGAAAAGCAAGGAACTGCACAAGCGACAGTTTATTCTGTCCGTGAGCTTTCCGATGCAGAGCGTCAGACAGTGGCAGAGACATTTGCGAAAAGGCTAGGCAAACAAACTGTTTCCATTGATAACAAGGTTGATCCGACACTGCTAGGCGGTTTGAAAGTACGGATTGGCAATACAATCTACGACAGCTCAATCAAAAACAAGCTGACTCGTATCGAACGTAATTTAGTAAATGTGAGCAAATAAGGATAGAGGTGAGACCGCATGAGCATGAGAGCTGAAGAAATCAGCGCGTTGATTAAACAGCAAATCGAGAGTTATGACGCTGAAATAGAAGTAAGTGATGTTGGTACTGTGATTCAAGTTGGTGACGGTATCGCACGTGTCCATGGCTTGGACAATGTAATGTCCGGAGAATTGATCGAGTTCTCTAACGGTGTCATGGGACTTGCACAGAACTTGGAAGAATCAAATGTTGGTGTCGTTATTCTAGGCGAATACAAAGGCATTCGTGAAGGTGATGAAGTTCGTCGTACAGGACGTATCATGCAAGTTCCTGTTGGCCAAGAGCTTGTCGGCCGTGTTGTTAACCCACTTGGGCAGCCGATCGATGGTAAAGGTCCAATCGAAGCTAGCAACACTCGTCCAATCGAATCTCCAGCACCAGGCGTAATGGATCGTAAATCCGTTCATGAGCCGCTTCAGACTGGTATCAAAGCAATCGATGCACTAGTACCTGTAGGCCGCGGTCAGCGTGAGTTGATCATCGGTGACCGTCAGACTGGTAAGACATCCGTTGCAATCGATGCAATTCTTAACCAGCATGACCAAGATATGATTTGTATCTATGTTGCAATCGGCCAGAAGGAATCCACTGTACGCGGTACAGTAGAAACACTTCGTAAGCATGGTGCACTTGATTACACAATCGTAGTAGCAGCAGGTGCTTCTGATCCTGCACCATTGCTTTACCTAGCACCATATGCAGGTGTAGCTATGGGTGAAGAGTTCATGTATAACGGCAAGCACGTTTTGATCGTATACGATGATCTTTCCAAACAAGCAGCAGCATACCGTGAACTTTCCTTGCTTCTTAAACGTCCTCCAGGTCGTGAAGCATTCCCAGGGGATGTTTTCTACTTGCACTCCCGTCTATTGGAGCGTGCAGCGAAGCTAAGTGATGCTAAAGGCGGCGGTTCTATCACAGCATTGCCGTTCGTAGAAACACAAGCTGGCGATATCTCCGCTTATATCCCGACAAACGTTATCTCTATCACGGATGGTCAGATCTTCTTGCAGTCCGATTTGTTCTTCTCCGGTGTACGACCAGCGATCAACCCAGGTTTGTCTGTATCCCGTGTAGGTGGATCTGCACAGATCAAAGCGATGAAGAAGGTTGCCGGAACATTGCGTCTTGATTTGGCTGCATTCCGTGAGCTTGAATCATTCGCGCAGTTCGGTTCTGACTTGGATGCGGCGACTCAGTCTCGTCTAAACCGTGGAGCACGTACAGTAGAAGTTCTGAAGCAAGGCTTGCATCAGCCGCTTTCCGTTGAGAAGCAAGTAACAATTATCTATGCGCTTGTAAATGGCTACTTGGATGATATTCCGGTTGAGCAAATTGTTCGTTTCGAGAATGAATTCCACACTTGGTTTGCTGCGAATCAAGCGGACTTGCTTAAAGGCATCCGTGAGACTGGTAACCCAGCTGATTCTGACCAGCTTAACAATGCAATCGAAGCATTCAAGAAGACATTCGTCGTAAACTAACGTTTCTATAAATTTCGGAATGCTGCACGTATTCCTTACGGAAGGGAGGCTGCATGCGCCTTGGCATCTTTAAGAGATATTCAGAGTAAAATCAACTCTACCAAAAAGACGAAACAAATTACGAAAGCGATGCAGATGGTTTCTGCGTCTAAACTGACGCGGGCAGAGCAGAATGCAAAAGCTTTCGTACCATATAGCGAGAAAATGCAGGAGGTTGTGGTGCAAATTGCAGCGTCAGGTGACGCGACACATCCTATGCTGCAGACCCGGGCAGTCAAGAAGACAGGTTATCTTGTCATCACGGCTGACCGTGGATTGGCTGGTGGTTACAACAACAACGTAATCCGTGAAGTGTACCGTACTATCCAGCATCAGCACACTGATGCAGATGAATATACGGTCATTGCTGCTGGACGTTTCGGTAGGGACTTCTTCAAGAAGAACAATCTGCCAATCGCCAAAGAAATCATCGGACTGCCTGATCAGCCGGACTTTTCGGATATCAAGCAGATCGCATCTGAAGCAGTGGAGATGTTCCTGGAAGAGGAAATTGATGAATTGGTATTGTTCTACAACCATTTCAATAGTGCAATTTCCCAGGAAGTAACTTCCCAGAAGCTTCTGCCATTAACAGATCTTTCTTCGGAGAAAGGACGTTCCGTACAGAGCATGTACGAGTTCGAACCAGATGCAGAAGAAATTTTGAAAGTATTGCTGCCTCAATATGCCGAAAGCTTGATTTACGGTGCGTTGCTTGATGCGAAAGCGAGTGAGCACGCAGCACGTATGACAGCTATGAGAAGTGCAACAGACAACGCGAACGAGCGGATTGATGATTTGACACTTACTTATAACCGGGCACGTCAAGCAGCTATTACACAAGAAATCAGTGAGATTGTCAGCGGAGCGGCTGCGCAGCAATCCTAAGAATACAGATAGGAGGGTTCCAGATGAGCAATGGTATCATTACGCAGGTTATGGGTCCGGTCGTGGACGTACGTTTCCCGAACGGCCACCTGCCTGCCATCTATAATGCACTAGTTGTCCAAGTGAGCGAAACTTCTTCTTTGACATTAGAAGTAGCACTTCACCTTGGTGACGATAGTGTTCGTACAATCGCGATGTCTTCGACAGAAGGAGTACAGCGCGGGAAAGAAGTAGTGGATACAGGAGCTGCAATCAGCGTACCTGTAGGGGAAGCTACTTTAGGACGTATTTTCAACGTATTAGGTGAAACTATCGATTTAGATGAGCCTATCCAAGGCGAAATCAAAAAAGATCCTATTCACCGTGAAGCACCAGCATTCGAAAATCTTGCAACTGAAACAGAGATTCTGGAAACGGGTATCAAGGTTGTCGACTTGCTTGCTCCATATATCAAAGGTGGTAAGATCGGTCTCTTCGGAGGTGCAGGAGTAGGTAAAACTGTACTTATCCAGGAATTGATCAACAACATCGCACAAGAACACGGCGGTATTTCCGTATTCGCTGGTGTTGGTGAACGTACTCGTGAAGGTAACGACTTGTACTTCGAAATGAAGGATTCCGGCGTTATCGCGAAGACTGCAATGGTCTTCGGTCAGATGAACGAACCGCCTGGAGCACGTATGCGTGTTGCACTGACTGGTTTGACAATGGCAGAGCACTTCCGTGACAATGAAGGTCAGGACGTACTTCTGTTCATCGATAACATCTTCCGTTTCACTCAAGCAGGTTCTGAGGTATCCGCATTGCTTGGCCGTATGCCATCTGCAGTAGGTTACCAGCCGACACTTGCTACTGAAATGGGTCAGCTGCAAGAGCGTATCACATCTACAAATGTAGGTTCCGTTACTTCCATCCAAGCAGTATATGTACCAGCCGATGACTATACAGATCCGGCTCCGGCTACAACTTTCGCTCACTTGGATGCAACAACGAACCTTGACCGTAAACTTTCCGAGCAAGGTATCTACCCTGCCGTAGATCCACTTGCTTCTACTTCTAGAGCATTGGATGCTAACGTAGTCGGAGAAGAACATTACAATGTAGCACGTCAAGTGCAGCAAACATTGCAGCGTTACCGTGAATTGCAGGATATCATTGCAATTCTAGGTATGGATGAGCTTAGTGAAGAGGACAAACTTGTCGTTTCACGTGCGCGCCGCGTACAGTTCTTCCTTTCTCAGAACTTCCACGTTGCTGAGCAGTTCACAGGCCAAAAAGGTTCTTATGTACCTGTTAAAGAAACAGTTGCAGGCTTCAAAGGAATCCTTGAAGGTAAATACGATCACATTCCGGAAGATAGCTTCCGCCTTGTGGGACGTATTGAAGAAGTGCTTGAAAAAGCTGGCGTTAACCAATAAGCAGCAATCATGTAATAGTAGGATAGGAGGGGCTCCTGATGAGTACCGTAACAACAAGCATTGTTACTCCTGATGGCCCTGTTCTGGAAGAAGACTATGAAATGGTTAGCTGTACAGCGGAAAATGGTGAACTTGGTATTCTTCCAGGTCACATTCCGCTGGTAGCGCCATTGAAGGTTAGCTCGGTTCGTCTACAGATCCAAGGTCGCACAGATTATGTTTCTGTAAGTGGCGGTTTCCTTGAAGTCCGTCCGGACAGGGTCACAATTCTGGCTCAATCAGCCGAAAGAGCAAGTGACATTGATGTGGACCGTGCAGAACAGGCGAAGCAGCGCGCTGAGAAACGTCTGCAGGATAAGCAGGCTAACTTAGACCAAATCCGCGCTGAACAAGCGCTTAACCGGGCAATCAACCGACTTGATGTCGCGTCTCACGCCCGCTAATTAAAACAGCATTCCGACAAGGAATGCTGTTTTTTTATTATTTCATTTCCTGGGCAATAATAATGGCGGCGATTAGCAAATGCCGTTATAATTTGAAGGAAACGCGTTTAATAGTACGGAAATTAGGATAACAAGGTATTATGTGGCTAAAGAGCGCGCATTTGCCTGTGTATCCGTTAAGGAGTGTATATCATGTTTTCGGTAATAGGGCAGGATGCGATGCTGGGCATAGTTTCCCACATTGCTTTTATGGCAATTACTTGGCGTATATTGATGGGGGTCAATGTAGATGCATTAATAAAGAAAGGGAAAGTATTCGAGGCCCGGATGCTGCTTATTTTCCTCACGATAGTTATTGGAACTACGGTAAGTAACGTATTCCTTCAACTAGTAAGCTGGACCAAACAGCTCCAGTATCTACTCTAGTAATCTAGCATAAATGTATAAGCTTTTTCATCTCTGTTCATACTGTTTCTAAAATGGTCGGACAGGGGATAAAGAAAATGAAACATTATCTAGGATTAATCGTAGTTATCATTATGCTATTAGGTAATAGTATAGAGTCTTATGGGGCAGCAAAAGCTGACGTATCAAAAGATGTAAACCGTATGTATGATGTATTGGAAAGTGAAGGGGCCGAGCTTATGTCCTTTGAAATCACAATACGGGAGACAATTTCCCGGGACGATATCGAGGGAAAGTTGATGGATTTGAATAACGTGGGGACTATTGTAGAAGAAAAAACGGAAAATGCTACAAAATTTATGGTACATACCCCCCATAAACAAAATGCCATTGCCGAACGTATATTGTTGGTAGTACCTACAGATAAGGAATACCAGGCGGAACTCATCTATACTGTTTCTGGGTCAAAATGGACAGAAAAGGTACAACAATCTGTCCAAGACTTGACATCTGCTGCTCAATCGCAATTTTTCACATATAATGCGTCAAAATTCGCTTGTCTCAAAGCGGGTTTCGGTGATAAAATAAGCGGTGGTATTTTGTTTCAGAATGTCATGAAAAAATTAGATGTTCAACCACTAACGAATATGCAAGATAACGTTTACACTACGACAACAGGATATACAACACAATTGAAAGCCAGCCGTTCCTTAGCAGACAACATGAATATCCAGCTTGCGCTGCATGATGGGAATGGGCAATCAACCGTAACTGTAGGAACGCCTATCATAACGACTGAATATTAATATAGTGAAATTGGACGCGGAGGAGAATGTAACTTGGAAAAAATCATCGTCCGTGGTGGAAGGCAGCTTAAAGGATCTGTCAAGGTCGAAGGTGCGAAAAATGCCGTACTGCCTGTCATCGCAGCAAGTATAGTTGCAAGTAAAGGAAAAAGTGTCATTCATAATGTCCCGGCTTTAGCCGATGTATTTACCATCAATGAAGTGTTACGCAGCATGGGTGCTGAGGTGGTATTCAGCAATGGAACAATCACTGTCGATGCCACAAAACAGATGACGACAGAAGCGCCTTTCGAGTATGTTCGGAAGATGCGTGCATCTGTATTAGTTTTAGGTCCATTGTTGGCACGTTTTGGTCATGCGAAAGTGGCACTGCCGGGTGGCTGTGCAATCGGTTCCCGACCAATCGATCAGCACCTGAAAGGGTTCGAAGCGATGGGAGCAAGTGTACAGGTCGGCAACGGCTTTGTAGAATTACGTACTGAAGGACGCCTGCAAGGCGCTAAAATATATCTGGATGTACCTAGTGTAGGTGCAACAGAGAACATCATCACAGCAGCCGCACTAGCTGAAGGAACAACTATTCTTGAAAACTGTGCGAAAGAGCCAGAGATTGTTGATCTAGCAAACTATCTGAATGCGATGGGTGCGAAAATCGTTGGCGCTGGTACAGAAACAATCCGCATTGAAGGTGTCGAAGAACTATCAGGCGCTGAGCATGTTATGATTGCAGACCGTATCGAAGCTGGTACATTCATGGTTGCAGCCGCAATCACGAAAGGTGATGTACTGATTGAAGGCATCGAAATGGAGCATGTCCGTGCAGCAGCTGCCAAAATGGAAGAAATGGGTGTCATCATCAAGGAAGAAGCAAATGGCATTCGCGTTATCGGTCCTGACAAATTGACAGCGACAGATGTTAAGACGCTGCCACACCCAGGATTCCCGACAGATATGCAGTCACAGATGATGGCTTTGATGCTATGTGCAGAAGGCACTAGCATAATTACAGAAACAGTATTTGAAAATCGCTTCATGCATGTGGAGGAATTCCGCCGCATGAATGCAAAAATTAAAATCGAAGGTCGCAGTGTCATCATGGAAGGTCCAACAAACATGCAAGGCGCTGAAGTAGCCGCAACAGATTTGCGTGCTGGAGCAGCTCTAATTCTGGCAGGATTAATTGCAGATGGTTATACGCGTGTCACTGAGCTTAAGCATTTGGATCGCGGCTATGTGAATTTCCATGGTAAATTAGCAGAACTAGGTGCAGACATCGAACGCGTTAATGATGAAGTGTTCGAAGAAGCAGCTGCTACAATGGAAGAAACATCAACATATTAAGGCTATCAAGGATAAGTCCCTTTGTGAGAAGGGGCTTATTTTTTTATGTCTTTGTAAGAAAACCTTCCCTACAAATTGGTAATTCTTCTTCCTAAGCGTATAGGGCTATGCTATAATTATTTAGAAAATTCAACTAATATAGAAAGTTCGGAAGAGAGGGGTAGGATGAAATTATACCTATCGGTAGACATGGAAGGAATCGTCGGTTTACCGGACTATACATATGTGGACAGCTCAAAACATAATTATGAACGGGCAAGGCGGATTATGACAGCAGAAACGAATAGCATCATTGGTGCAGCGATTGATGCAGGTGCAGAATATGTTCTTGTCAACGACAGCCATTCTAAAATGAATAACCTATTGGTAGAGGAATTACATGAAGAGGCTTATTTGATATCTGGTGAAGTGAAACCGCTTTCAATGATGCAAAGTCTGGATGCAAGCTTTTCTGGAGCAATGTTTTCTGGATATCATGCACGATCAGGGCAGTTCGGCGTCATGTCCCATAGCATGATTCATGGGGTTCGTAACTTTTTCCTGAATGATGAGCCAATTGGAGAACTGGGTTTCAATGCGTATGTTGCTGGTCATTATGGTGTGCCGGTCCTCCTGGTCGCAGGTGATGATCAAGCATGTTTGGAAGCGGAGCGGCTTATCCCAGGAGTAGTAACAGCACCTGTCAAACAGACAATATCCCGTTCTGCTATCTTGACGCTGACACCAAAGAAAGCAGATAAGCTTCTCCGTGAAAAGGTGGAAGAAGCGATGAAGAAAGTGCCGAAAGCGGAACCGCTCGTCCCACCGGATAAAATTGTCCTGCGAATCGAATTCACCAACTATGGTCAAGCGGAATGGGCCCATTTGATGCCAGGCACCTATATGGAGCCGGGTACAACCATAGTCGCTTTTCCTGCCAAAGACATCATCGAAGCGTATCGTGCCATGCTCGTCATGACAGAGCTGGCAATGCATACGACCTTCAGTTAGGAGTGACAGCTTATGGCGATATATCTGATTCGCCGTTTTGTAATTATGATAGCAACCATATTCGTTATCGCGACACTGACATTTATCCTGATGCACAGCATTCCAGGGAATCCGTTCACAACACAGGACCGGAGCACGAGTGAAGCTGTTCAGGAAAACTTGAATGCACATTATCATTTAGATGAGCCAATGATTGTTCAATATGGTATTTGGCTCAAATCCTTGGCAACCTTTGATTTCGGTCCGTCCATCAAGCAGCCGACTGAAACAGTGAATGATTTACTAGGCCGCGGGTTTCCGATATCAGCGGAGCTCGGCATGTGGACAATTACAATCGCACTTATTTCCGGTATTACATTAGGTGTCCTAGCTGCCTTGAAACATAACGGCATTATAGATTATATAGCGATGACATTGGCCGTATTAGGTATCTCCATACCGAACTTCATTCTGGCAACATTGCTAATTCAGCAGCTGGCTGTGAATCTGCAGCTGCTGCCAGCAGCAACTTGGTCTTCACCGATGCATATGATCATGCCGATTATTGCATTGGCGACAGGTCCTACAGCGATCATTGCCCGTTTAACAAGATCCAGCATGCTCGAGGTTCTGACACAGGATTATATTAAGACCGCACGGGCAAAAGGCCTGTCTCCAGCCAAAATCGTCATCAAGCATGCTTTGCGAAATGCGCTGATGCCGGTAGTGACCATTCTCGGAACATTGGTTGCTGCCATTTTAACAGGTACATTCGTCATTGAACGTATTTTTGCCATACCTGGTATGGGAAAGTATTTTGTTGAAAGTATCAATAACCGTGATTATCCGGTCATTATGGGAACGACCGTTTTCTATAGTGCCTTTCTCATTTTCATGCTTTTCCTAGTCGATATCGTTTACAGCATCTTAGATCCAAGAATCAAGCTGCACAAAAAAGGAGGCAGCTGATATGGAATATCATAATAGACCAATTGATACGAATGGACAGCAAATACCGGATGATTGGTTCCAGCCGATAGAGAAGGATCTGAACAAAGCGGAAGAAGTAGCCCGTCCGAGTTTGTCTTTTTACAAAGATGCCTGGCTGCGTTTAAAGCAAAACCGGTTAGCCATAACAGGATTATTCTTCTTAATCGTTCTAATCCTAGCAGCCGTCTTTGCTCCAATATTCTCGCCGTATTCCATTTCAGAAGGCGCACTACGGAATCAGAATCTGGCACCATCTGCAGCACACTGGTTCGGCACCGATAATCTGGGACGTGATGTATTCACCCGCCTTTGGCACGGAGCACGTGTTTCGCTGTTTGTCGGAGTAGCTGCTGCCTTGATCGATTTCTTTATCGGAATTATCTATGGCGGTGTCGCAGGCTACAAGGGCGGACGTACTGACAGTGTTATGATGCGTATCATCGAGGTGCTTTACGGGCTGCCGCATCTGCTAGTAGTTATTCTGCTGCTTGTTGTGATGGGACCTAGTCTGTTCACGATAATTGTAGCCCTTACCATCACTGGCTGGATCGGGATGGCCAGAATTGTCCGCGGTCAGGTGATGCAGCTGCGCAACCATGAATATGTACTTGCATCCAAAACATTAGGAGCGAGTACCGGTCGAATCATCCGCAAGAACTTACTGCCGAATACGATGGGTCCGATTATCGTGCAAATCACGCTGACTGTACCATCGGCAATCTTCGCAGAGGCTTTCCTTAGCTTTCTAGGTCTTGGTATACAGGCACCAAATGCGAGCTGGGGATCTATGGCTAATGATGGTCTGTCTGCAATTCTCTCTGGAGATTGGTGGCTGTTGTTCTTCCCGGCATTGTTCATTAGCTTAACAATGTTCGCCTTCAATGTACTGGGTGATGGCTTACGGGATGCATTCGATCCGAAGCTGAGGAGGTGACAGAATGGAAAAGATACTTGAAATTGATGACTTACATGTGCATTTCTCGACATATGGCGGAACTGTCCAGGCTGTCAGGGGTGTGAATCTTTATTTAAACAAAGGAGAGACACTTGCGATTGTTGGGGAATCGGGGAGCGGAAAAAGCGTAACGAGCAACAGTATCATGCAGCTTATCCCATCTCCGTCAGGTAAGATCGTCCGAGGTTCTATTCGTTTCAAAGGCAAGGATCTTGTACAAACATCTAAAAAGGAAATGCGCGCTATCCGTGGTGTCGACATTTCAATGATCTTCCAGGATCCAATGACTGCGCTCAATCCGACCTTGACTGTCGGTGATCAACTGACAGAAGGGCTGAAGCAGCACTCATCAGTGAGCATTGGCAAAGCGAAGGAGAAGGCCATCGAAATGCTTCGTCTTGTCGGTATAACCAATCCGGAGAGCCGGTTGAAGCAGTATCCGCATCAATTCAGCGGCGGTATGCGGCAGCGTATAGTCATTGCCATGGCGCTGATCTGTGAACCGGATTTGCTCATAGCTGATGAACCGACGACGGCACTTGATGTGACCATCCAGGCGCAAATTATGGAGCTGTTTAAAGAGATTCAAGAAAAAACAGGTGTGTCCATCATTCTTGTCACACATGATCTTGGAGTCGTTGCCCGCGTAGCGGATCGTGTCGCAGTTATGTATGGAGGAAAAATTATTGAAACCGGCGATAAGGATGATATCTTTTATCGTCCGCAGCATCCGTACACGATCGGATTGCTGCAATCCGTGCCGCGGCTCGATATGAAAGAAGATATTCTGCAGCCAATCGAAGGGACACCGCCGGATTTGTTTGCACCACCGCAAGGCTGTCCGTTTACTGCCCGCTGTGCACATGCGATGCAGGTATGCGCAAATATACATCCTGCCACCAGTTATCTTTCCGATTCACATCAGGTGGAATGCTGGCTGCAGGATGCACGTGCCAAACGGCAGCCAGTCTGATCAAATTTTAAAGGGGGAAAAGAGATGAAAAGAAACTGGAAATTATCTATGATTGCTTGTCTTGCTGCATTAGTCCTTTTACTTTCTGCATGTACTGCAAATAACAGCGCCGGCGGAAGCGGCGGGGGTGAGGAAGGGGAGGACAAAAAAGTCCTGCGTCTTAATAACGGACAGGAGCCTACATCCCTTGATCCGCCAGAAGGCTTTGACAGTGTATCTTGGGTTATGGTCAACAACTTGATGGAAGGACTGACTCGTCTTGATGAAAGTCACCAGCCACAAGCAGCGATTGCAGAGAGTTGGGATGTCAGCGGGGACGGCAAGGAGTATACGTTCCATCTTCGAGATGATGCCAAGTGGTCCAATGGTGATGACGTTACAGCCAATGATTTTGTCTACGCATGGAAGCATATGCTTGATCCGGAACAGGCTTATCAGCCGGCATTCCTAGCATATGTGATTGAAGGAGCCGAAGCGTATAACAGCGGAGAAGGCAGTGCGGACGATGTTGCTATTGAAGCAGTCGACGAAAAGACGTTCAAGGTGACACTTACAGCACCAACAGGATACTTCCTGAACCTATTGACTAACCCTGCTTTCTTCCCGGTCAATGAAAAAGTCGCAGAAGAAAATCCAGAATGGTTCGCAGAAGCAGACACGTATGTGAGCAACGGTCCATTCAAAATCGACAGCTGGTCGCATGATAAAGAACTAATTATGGTCAAGAACCCGGAATATTGGGACGTTGACACTGTGAAGCTTGATCAAGTGAACTGGGCAATGGTTGCCGATAGGAATACAGAGTATCAAATGTATCAGAGCGGTGACTTAGACAGATCCTCCATCCCAGCAGATAATGCGAAGGAACTGATGGAAAGTGATGAACTGGTAACCGAGGTACAGGCTGGTGATCAATTCCTCCGCTTCAATGTACAGAAAGAACCATTTACGAATGAAAAGATCCGTAAAGCATTTGCGATGGCAATGAATCGTGATGATATCGTCGAGTTTGTCCGTGGTATTGGCGAACAGCCTGCTCGCGGCTTCGTACCATATGGCTTCGAAACACCGGATGGCGGCGATTTCCGTGAAGAGAATGGCGATCTTATTCAAGATGATCCAGCCGAAGCGAAGAAACTGCTCGAAGAAGGCATGCAGGAAGAAGGCTGGGATGAACTGCCTGCTGTGACATTGACTTACGGTACAAATACGGAAAATGAACGCTTAGCAGAAGGCGTGCAGAATATGCTTTCCGAAAACCTAGGAGTGGATGTAACACTGCAGACAGTCGAGTCCAGTGTATTCAGCGAAGAGCAAACAAAGCTCGTCTACCAATTGTTCCGCGGGTCCTTCTTAGCGGATTATGGCGATCCGGTTAACTTCCTGGAGAGCTTTACAACTGAATCCTCTTCTAACCGTACAGGTTGGTCCAATGAAGAATACGATCAGCTGATTGCAGACTCGAAAACACAAAGCGATGAGGCGACGCGTTACGAGATGCTGATGGAAGCAGAGAAAATCTTGATGGATGAAATGCCGATCGCACCGCTTCACTTCTATCAGCATGTGTACTTGCAAAAGACGAATGTGAAGAATGTCATCATGCACCCAGTCGGCTACTTAGAGCTGAAATGGGCGGATATTGAATAAAGCAGAGGAGGAGAAGTGGTGAGAGCCACTTCTTTTCTGTCTGTCATACCATACATATAGACTAGGAGCAGGAGGAGATATTTGTGAAAGCATCTGTATGGAAAAAAGGAGATACAATCGGGATTGTTTCTCCAGCAGGACCGATTAAACGGGAGGAACTCGAGCGGGGGATCAAGATTGTGGAATCATTAGGTCTCCGCGTGAAACTAGGAAAGCATGTGTTTGATAAATATGGCTATCTTGCTGGTAAGGACACTGATCGAGCTGCTGACTTGAACGACATGTTCAAAGATAACGAAGTAAAAGGAATCATATGTAGCAGAGGAGGCTATGGTTCTGGACGAATAGTCGAATTACTCGATTATGAAGTGATCAAACAAAAGCCGAAAGTGCTGCTTGGATACAGTGATATAACGTATTTACATACGGCGATACGGCAGCGGACGGGGCTGATTACTTTTCATGGTCCTATGGTGGCTTCTGACATGGGAGAATCTGATTTTGCCAAACTGAGTTATGATTTGCTGCAGCAGTTTTTCATTCCGCAGGATGTTATCTATACAACGGCTATATCTCCGCTAGAGGCAATCGTGCATGGCAAGGCTACAGGAGCATTAGTAGGAGGCAACCTATCTTTGCTGACGAGCACGCTTGGTACACCAGATGAAATTGATACAAAAGGCAAGCTTCTATTGTTAGAAGATGTTGCAGAACCACCATATAAAATTGACAGTATGCTGAACCAACTGAAGCATGCAGGAAAGCTGGAGCAGGCGGAAGGCATCCTTATCGGAGATTTCACTGATTGTGACGCGAAGGATCCGGAAACGTCACTTTCCTTTGATCAAGTCCTTGTTGATTACCTGACTGACTTGGAAAAACCAGTCCTCAAAGGATTTCGGATCGGACATTGCAATCCGAATATAACGGTGCCGCTCGGGACAGAAGCAACGATGGATACAAAAACGAAAACCTTGCATGTGAGTGCTGGAGTAAGAGCATGAAGGTTGCTCGAATAGATGTATACCAATCAGCCGTTCCTTTGAAAAAAGCCTTCAAGACGGCTCTGCGAACGGTGACAGTAGCAGAGGCTATCGTTGTAAAAGTGACAACAGATGACGGTTTAATTGGCTGGGGTGAAGCCCCGCCGACGCATGTGATTACCGGAGACAGCCTGGCAAGTATTCGTTATACCGTTGAAGCTGTCATCAAACCAGCCATTGTCGGCATGTCACTACTTGAAAGAGATGCATTGTTCCACAAACTGCAGCACTGTCTTGTTGGCAACACAAGCGCCAAAGCGGCAGTTGATATGGCATTGCATGACTGTATTGCACAGTATGCTGGTATGCCGCTATATCAGCTGCTTGGCGGTGCTAAGGATACATTGGAAACGGACTACACTGTCAGTGTCAATACACCTTCGGAAATGGCATCAGACGCATTAGGCTATGCAAAGGATGGTTTCAGCACCTTAAAAATAAAAGTCGGCAAGGACGATATCGAAACAGACATAAAACGGCTTCAAGCAGTTAGGGAGGCAGTTGGCAGCAGCACCATACTTCGTCTTGATGCAAACCAGGGGTGGGATAGGAAGACGGCGGTCCGTGCTATCACCAGGATGGAGGAAATGGGACTCAATATCGAACTCGTGGAACAGCCCGTAGCAGCTGCAGATCTGAAGGGATTACAGTATGTAACAGCAAATGTCGAGACACCAATCATGGCAGATGAAAGCTTATTTTCACCGCAGGATGCCCGTACACTATTGGAAATGCAGGCGGTAGACTTGCTCAACATTAAATTGATGAAAGCAGGCGGTATCCAGCCAGCACTGGATATCGCTCGTATCGCTAAGGCCTATAGTGTAGAGTGTATGGTCGGCTGTATGATTGAATCCCGCATCGGCATCAGTGCTGCAGCGCATCTGGCTGCCAGTCAACTGCATATTACGCGGGTCGATTTTGATGCGCCGCTCATGCTCCGGGAGGATATTGTCACAGGTGGTGTCCGCTATGAAGGAAGCAAACTTCTGCTTAATGCATCACCAGGACTCGGTATACTTGCAGTGGATACTCAAGGGGAGATGGTAATATGAAAGAAAGAGTGATCGCTGTTTCCGTTGCTAATCTGTGGACAAATCCCCACTCTTCCAGACAAGTGGATATACCGATTGTGGCTAATCCATCAGATCCATCTCGCTGGGTGCATGAGCTTTCCCATAACGATCGATTGGAGCTCCATGAAAACAATCTGCTTCAGTCTCAAGTGCTATTCGGTACGACAGTATGGGAAGTGGATAGAAGGGATGACTGGGTCAAAGTAGTGATACCTTCTCAGCCAACACCAAAAGAGGAAGTAGGATATCCTGGCTGGATTCCTGCTCGTCAGCTTGCGGATCCGCTGCCGAAGTCAGATTACATAATTGAAGTACGAGCAAAGCAGGCAACTCTTCTAGTTGAAGATACAGGCGAGGTGGTTGAGCTCAGTTTTTTGACAAAGCTGCCTTTCGTTGAAGATTCAGGAACTGCCTTTACTGTCTTGACACCGCATGGTCGAGGGAGAATCTCTAAGTCCGAAGGCAGCCTCTGGACCCAGCGTGAGGAAGACGGTGAAGCACTAATCATGTTCGCAGAACAATTCATCGGGCTGGACTATTTATGGGGCGGTATGAGCAGCTGGGGTTACGATTGCTCCGGATTTGCTCACAATATGCATCTCGCAGGCGGCTACGTCATTCCAAGGGATGCCAGTGCACAGGCCGTGGAAGGGAAAGGCATAAGTTTGGATCAAGTAAAACCGGGGGATTTGCTGTTCTTCGCCTATGAGAATGGCAAGGGACGTGTCCATCATGTTGGCTTCTATTATGGAGAAGGACAGATGCTGCATGCCCCGAAAACAGGAAAACAAATTGAAATACTGCATTTGGCTGGCACAGTGTATGAAACAGAGCTTTGTGCCATCAGAAGATATTGGAACTGATAGAGTGCCCGCGGGGTACTCTATTTTTTTATGGGGAGATGTTCTAGCAATCCATAGAAGATACATAGAGTAAAGAGTAGACCAGCAGGCAGATAAGGAGGCCCTCTATGCAAAACAAAAAGCCAAGCACAAAACGGCGACGCCTCAAGTCCCACGTCATCATCAGTATCTTGATTGTCTGTTTATTCACCGTCATCGTGGCACTCCCGACATTGATTGTAGTACCATTTATAGACCCCGGTGGAATGGAGAGGACGGCAACGGCAATGGAACAAGAAAAAGAGATCAAGGAAACAGCCAGCGTAGCAGTGGAAGTGAGTCGTACAGCAAGCAATACAGTTGAAACGGTTCCGCTTGAAACGTATGTGACACGAGTGGTCGCGTCTGAGATGCCCGCCGACTTCGAACTGGAGGCACTCAAAGCGCAAGCTGTCGCAGCACGGACATATGTAGTGCGTTATATGGAAGATCACCAAGCAGAGAAACCGGAAGCAATTGAGGTATCGGATTCTACCAGCGACCAAGTATATAAGAACGAAGAGGAGCTCCGCCAGGCATGGGGCAAGGAATATGAGGAAAAAATGACGAAGCTGACAGAGGCTGTGGAAGGAACAAGCGGAGAGATTATCATGTATGACGGCGAACCGATTACGCCTTCTTTTTTCTCCACAAGCAATGGATACACGGAAAATGCGGAGGACTATTGGGAAAATCCACTGCCATATTTGAAATCAGTTGAAAGTCCATGGGATAAGCAATCACCCAAATTTGAGGATCAGAAAGTGATTGAAATCGAAGAAGCAGAAAAGCTGCTCGGTGTCGATATTGATCCGAATAAACCGCCAGGTGAGTTGAAACGTAATAGCAGTCAGCGCGTATCCGAAGTAGAAATTGGCGGCAAGCAGTTTAAAGGCAGGGAAATCCGTGAAAAACTCGGACTCAAATCGACAGATTTCACGTTATCGATGAAAGATAATCATCTGATCTTCCAAACTAAGGGATATGGTCATGGCGTTGGGATGAGTCAATATGGTGCGAATGGCATGGCAGCAGAAGGGAAATCGTACAAGGATATCCTGACGTACTATTACAAGGATACAGAGATTAATAAACTGCCGGCAGAAGGTGCCAAGCTGGTGTCTAAGTAGGTTTGGAAAAATTTTCTGAAACGCATGTATAGGAATCTATCTTTGTGACGACAATGGTTGCAGAGGTGATGATCTATGAAGGAAAAAAATAGCGTTTCAAAATCTAAGTGGAAACGTCTTTTCCGTAAAAAATGGTTTTTCCCAGCATTGTATCTTGGTATTTCTGCTCTGCTTCTGACAGCCGTATTGTGGTACCAAAGCGGTACGAATGATCCGGAACAAGCAGAGGATGACAAAGGCATCTTCGACTCCCTGAATTTCAATGGAAATGAAGAAGCAACTCCTGTAGCAGAACAAGATGAAGTAGTAAAAGCTCCTGTAGCAGAAGATGCAGAGGCGACAGTCGTAACGAAATTCTATGATCACAAAGCAGACAGCGAAGCCCAAGAGAATGCACTCGTACTCTACGACAACAAATACTATCAAAGCACCGGAGTGGATTACGCTGCAGCTGATGGCGAAGCCTTCGACGTCCTAGCCGCATTGAGCGGTACAGTGACAGAAGTGAAGGAAGATGCCCTGCACGGTAACGTTGTTCAGATCGAGCATAAAAATGGAGTAGCAACATATTATGCTAGTCTGGAAGATGTGAAAGTAGAAGCAGGCCAAGAAGTGAAGCAAGGTGATGTGCTTGCAACAGCAGGACAAAGCCTATTTGCAAAAGATAAAGCAACCCATTTGCACTTCGAAGTGCTTAATGGCGATACACCTGTAAACCCGGAAAGCTTTTTCAATCAGCCTGTAAGCAAATTGCAGGAAGCTAAAAAGGAAACAGAAGCAGTACAGGAAGAAACAGCTGACACAGCTGGGCAGAACGAACAAACGGAGACAGAAGCTCCAGCGGAAGAAAATGCTGATGCTGAAGCAACTCCAACAGACGAATCAGGTGATAAAGAAGAAACACCAGACAGATCTGATGAAGAAAAATCTCCAGAACAAGATGAGCAGCCTGAGGACGAAGCAACATCTTCCTCCTCTTCAGCTCAGACTTGATTCTTAGAAGCACCCCAAGCCCGGGGTGCTTTTTCTTTAGGCATAAAGCCGTCCATCAATAAAACCAAGAAACCTAATAATTTGTCGAACGAATCAGCCTTGAAACCGCTTGAAATTATCTGAAAAGATGGAATAATGAAATGGTGCAAAACACAAAATGAAAGTCGAAGTCAAGTGATTATATGGAGGTAAGATTGGGAAATGTGAGAGGAGAAAGGAACGTTGAATCAATCAAGTTTGCGTAAGGAAGCGACTGACTTGGGCAAGCTCTCAGTAGCATCAGGCCGGATGACAGATCTTTGGTCATTCACTCAGCTAGTGGAGAAAAGTCACGGTGTAAAGCAGGTTGTAGACCTGGCAGCAAGTTTCTGTGTCCATTCCGCTTCTGCCGATGTTCAGCTGGCAGGGATGGATTTCCTTGGGATGAATTACTACGAAGAAGAGCTTCGGCAGCTGATCCAGAAGAATAAGCAATCATTGCACCAGCGAAATAGATCGTATGCTTATTTATATGAATTAATAATCCAATACCAGGCGTACAAGCTGCCAGGTGACGAGTTTGAAAGGCAGATCAGCCGCCATCAAGCAGATTTTCCGGAGGCGAAGGCCTTGGTTCTGTTCGGCAGGATCTACCAGCATTTTCAATGCCATGATTATCATGCTATCGGCAACTATTTGGATGAATTACAGGAAACGATTTTACTTATCAAAGACTATTTCCTGCGTATCATGATGAATGTCCGGATGGACAAGCTGCTGTTCCAGTATCACTGGAAACGGAACGAATTAATCATTGCCAGAAAACATAGCAGAAACATTCTCCAACATACATATCTGCCAGCCCAGCGTTCTGTACAGCATTATAAGATGGGTTTGACTTACCTTTTCGATGATAAGATTGCAAGCTTTTCTCATCTTGCTGAAGGAAGCAAGATGTCAAAACAGTATAACATCACTTGCCTTGCACAATTGCTCGACAGGCAAGTTCTGCCAATTGTAGCTGCCCACTTCGGTATTCTGCATACGTATCTTACAGATGATCCCCTTGCTCTTGCCTATATCGAGTTTCAGCTTGGCGAGGTAGAAAGTGCAAGAAAGCGCTATCCTAAGTGGGAACCTGAAAAACAAACAGCATTTTATAAATACTTCTATGGAATCATCCACCAGAATAAGGATTATCTAGTATCATCCTATCACCTATTCATCCGCAGACATAAAGACTTCTATTTTTCCCGTTTACCTATGTATGCCATTCAAAAAATAGATAACCGCAGACCCTCCACCAGCTGAGAGGGTCTTTTTTATGGAATAAAACGGCCCTGCAACTAATAAGATGTTACAAACCCAAGCAAGTGTTTGAAGGGAACGAGTGTGAAGCGCTTAACGCCGCAGATGCCCAATCATCTATGACTTGCACAAGAAAAATACATACCCGAATTACTTCATCGCTTCTCATCTTGTCTCATGAACATCAAGAACCGTCAACTTAAGGAGGCATGGGCTGTGCATGATTATATCAAGGAGCGCACGGTGCGCA
The DNA here is from genome assembly GCF_902497585.1 of Terribacillus sp. AE2B 122. Taxonomy (NCBI): domain Bacteria; kingdom Bacillati; phylum Bacillota; class Bacilli; order Caryophanales; family Bacillaceae; genus Terribacillus; species Terribacillus sp. AE2B 122. Next base: position 306,397 of record NZ_LR700943.1, read on the forward strand.
TAGGTAAGCACATTGTGGAGACGAAGAAGACAGTTCGCGTGATTGCAAAAGAATTCGGTGTATCCAAGAGTACCGTGCATAAAGATCTGACAGAAAGACTGCCGGAAATCAATCCGGATTTGGCCAATGAAGTGAAGGAGATTCTTGATTACCACAAAGCTATCCGCCATCTGAGGGGCGGGGAAGCAACTAAACTCAAGTATAAGCTGGAAACAAACACGGACGCTCCTGCCTAAAACCCAACTTTCATCCTGTAAAGGTACATCCAATCCCTTTCCAATATTCCTACTTTTATCCTTATTTTCTTTCATAATTTGCTACTATTCTCCATGTTTTGTGCTACACTATAAGATAAGTAGCATTATGTTCTCGAACGGATGCGACACAAGTTTCTATCTTTACAGGGAGGATCTGAGGATATTGGCACGAGATATAGGAATTGACCTCGGTACGGCAAACGTACTAATACATGTAAAAGGAAAAGGAATCGTTCTGAATGAACCATCCGTTGTCGCGATGGACAGAATTACAGGAAATGTACTAGAAGTTGGGGAAGAAGCACGACGCATGGTAGGTAGAACACCTGGAAATATTGAGGCGATTCGTCCGTTGAAGGACGGCGTAATCGCTGACTTTGATGTAACAGAAGCGATGCTCCGCTATTTCATCAACAAGATCAATGTAAAAGGTTTTCTATCCAAACCGCGCATGCTGATTTGCTGCCCAACGAACATTACAAAAGTAGAGCAAAAAGCAATCAGGGAAGCGGCGGAAAAATCCGGCGGTAAGAAAGTATATTTGGAGGAAGAACCAAAAATTGCTGCTATTGGTGCAGGAATGGAAATTTTCCAGCCTAGCGGTAACATGGTTGTCGATATCGGCGGCGGCACAACAGATGTTGCTGTTCTTTCCATGGGTGACATCGTGACAGCACAGTCCATTCGGATGGCTGGAGATAAGTTCGATGCAGAAATCCTGCAGTATATCAAACGTAAATATAAGCTATTGATCGGTGAACGCACAGCCGAGAATATCAAAATCGAAATCGCAACAGTGTTCGAAGGCGCACGTCAAGAATCAATTGATATCCGCGGCCGGGATATGGTAAGCGGTCTTCCGCGTACGATTACTGTTTATTCGGAAGAAATAGAAGAAGCACTGCGTGAGTCGGTTGCCTTGATTGTACAAGCGGCGCGTACGGTACTGGAACAGACACCTCCTGAGCTGTCTGCAGATATCATTGACCGCGGTATCATCCTTACTGGCGGCGGAGCACTGCTGCACGGTATTGACCAGCTGCTTGCTGAACAATTGAAGGTTCCTGTATTCATTGCAGAAGATCCGATGGGTTGTGTAGCAAAAGGTACTGGCATCATGCTTGAAAACATCGATAAACTGGAAAAACGAAAAGTAGTATGATAATTTGACCTCTTCTGTATCTTATGTATACGGAAGAGGTTCAATTCGTTTAGGATTCTGCCGATATAATAGATAGAAACCAAAAACATTGGCATCTAACTGCCTTAGGAGGACCGAACATTGCTAAAAGGATTATATACAGCTGCATCCGGTATGCTCGCCCAGCAGCGCAGACAAGAAGTGCTGTCTAATAACTTAGCTAATGCGAATACGAATGGATACAAAGCAGATCAAGGGCAGCTGCGGGCTTTTCCGGAAATGCTTCTGAAATCGATGGAAAGCAAGCAGACATCGGCGGATAACTCCCGTTATGTTACGACTTCCAAGGAAATCGGCAGTATCAATTCCGGCGTATATGTGCAGGAGACGATTCCGAACTTTGTTCAAGGAGATTTGCGTGAAACAGGCATCAGTACCGATACGGCTTTGGTGGACGGTATGTATCCGGATGAAAATGGTTCTGTATTTTTCAATCTGCAGACAGCAGATGGCGAAGCATATACTCGAAACGGTAATTTTACCGTCGATGAAGAAGGCTTTCTGACGAACGACCAAGGCAGCTATGTGCTTGATACGACAGGCAATCCAGTTCAGACGAACAATCAGACGTATACAATGTCAGCAGACGGTACGATGCAATTTAACGACGGCAGAAACATCCAGCTTGGACTGACATATGTCCAGGATGCAAATTTGCTGGACAAGCAGGGTGAAAACGTTTATACCGCTAGTGAGGAAGCCCAGACAGCAGATGCCCGAGCGACGGCTGGCGTGACGTACAATATCGTCCAGGGAGCAGTAGAAGGCTCGAATGTCGACTTGCAGCAGACAATGGCAGACATGATGCAGGCATACCGGACGTTCGAAACGAACCAAAAAGTATTGACAGCATATGATGATAGCCTTGGAAAAGCAGTCAATGAAGTCGGGAAGCTGTAAAGGAGGAGCAAAATGAGCAGGATGATGACACAGGCTGCCGTAACAATGGGGCAGCTGCAGCAGCGATTGGATTTAATCGCAAATAATATGGCGAATACAAATACATCAGGCTATAAAGCGCAGACCTCTAATTTCTCTTCCTTGCTTTATCAGCAGATGAACAACCCGCCGAATGATGAGGCGAATACAACAAGCCGTAGCACGAGTGACGGTATCCGGATCGGATCAGGAGCATACATGAGCAGTACGAATCCGCTCATGACGATGGGAACGATCCAGACGACAGACCGAAATCTTGATGCAGCACTTGTGAACGACAACCAATACTTTACGATTACAGGCGATGATGGACAGCAGCGCTATACACGTTCTGGCAATTTCTATCTCCAGCCGCAGCAGGATGGGACAGTTGCATTGACAACCGCAGATGGAGATTTGGTGAACGGTGTCGATGGACCTATTGCATTACAGTCGGATTTTGATAGTATTACAATCAATGACCGCGGAGAAATTGTTGTTGAACGTAATGGAGAAAATGCTGTTGAAGCCAACCTTCAGATCACAGCTATTGATAATCCACGCGTTCTGACACGTACAGGTGATACTGCCTTTGAATTGGCTGATCCCGCTCTTGCCCAAGTGCTAGGTGCAGGAGACGTTGAACTGCAGGCAGGCAGCCTGGAAGGCTCGAACGTTGATCTTAGTGAACAAATGACTGCAATGGTGAATACACAGCGCGCTTATCAGTTCAATGCACGCTCGATTTCCATGAGTGATCAGATGAGCGGACTCATTAACCAGATTAGATAAGAATAAGGAGCCAGAACGCTATGTCGAGTAATGCATCCAAACTCCAAACAAAAGAACAACATGATAAACAGAAGCAGGCAGAAGGAGAAAAAGCGCCGAAAAAACAGCGGAGAAGATTATTTCCAATATGGCTCCGTCTGCTTGTAGTGCCGATTATCCTGATCATCTTCCTGTTGCTAGGTTTGCTCTTCGGGTATGGTGTACTTGGAGATGGCAATGCACTGGACGTCCTCAAACGAGATACATGGACACATATTTATGACTTGGTAAACCAAAAGTCATAGAAAAAGCTGGCTCCGGATTCCGGAACCAGCTTTTTCTATTTCCTGCCCCTGCTCTTTCTAATTGCATAAATAACGAACATGATCACAGCAATGATAAGGAAAATGTGAATGACCCCTCCGAGAATATTGAAAATGACACCAATGAGCCAGAATGCGACTACGATGATGCCGATCCATAATAAAAGATTAAGCAATTGGCTTCCCTCCCAGCAATTTTATGGAACAATACCCTTAACGCAGAACGCGTTAAACATGCAAGCCTCATTTTTGGTATAATACGTTAGGAAAGACAACCATTCAGGAGGCTCACCATATTATGTATGATGTTCAAAAAATCCAAGAAATAATCCCGCATCGCTATCCTTTCTTGCTTGTGGATCAAATAACTGAAATCGAAGAAGGCAAACGCGCTGTCGGAAAGAAGAATGTAACAATCAATGAACCATTCTTCCAAGGACATTTCCCAGATTATCCGGTAATGCCAGGTGTCTTGATCCTTGAAGCTCTTGCACAGACAGGTGCATTTGCGATGCTGATGAAGGAAGAAAACAAAGGGAAAATTGGCTTCCTTGCCGGTGTTGATAAATGCCGCTTCAAACGACAGGTTAAACCAGGTGATACATTGAAGCTGGAAGTAGAGATTGTCCGTTTGAAGGGACCAATCGGTAAAGGCAAAGCAACGGCAACTGTTGATGGAGAGCTTGCTTGCGAAGCGGAAATCACTTTTGCAATTAAATAAGAGGGCGAAGCGTATGCTTCGTCCTTTTTTACTATTTTTTACATCTCCTTTACATATTGGAGTGGCTATTTATAGTAATATAGTCTTGTATCAGTCAATATTGGAGGGGGAAATTATGCAAATAGAAAAAAGGGAACAGTACATCATTACCCGCAATACTATTGCTGTGTTTCGTTTGCACGACCCAGTGTATCAATCCCGTGTTCTTGAAGCCGATAAAGAAATATTAGTGGAACAATCACCTCTTTCGATCATTGACCATAGCTGTATGCAGTACGGATCCTCCTATGAGGGCAGGGTACATGCAATTGGCAGACTTCTGCGGACGGACAAGAAGGTGCCTATTCCAGTGCATCCGGCTCATGGCGTTTTTATGCTCCCAACTTCCTCACCTACGAACACCAATTGCGTCTGGCTGTCTTTCTATCATATTCAATCCTATAAAGAAAAGAAAAGTCGCACTCAAGTCAGCTTTTATAATGGTACTGCACTGTTTGTGGAAACGTCTGAACGTTCCTTCGACCAGCAGTATAAAAGGACAGGTACTGTCATCGCCTTACTCAATAATGAACATTTCTTCATGGGATTAAGCTTATCCTGAAACTATCAATCACTTCTTCTGCCGAAGCTGTTATGTTATCATGTAAACTATAATTACCAGCTTTGGAGTGGAGGAGGAAACCTGTCTTATGCGCGACACATACACCGGAGCTGATCTTCTGGAGCAGCTGCTGCTTCATAAAGACCAGCTTTTAACATCAATCAGACGGGAGGATATCGCCCTCGATGCATTTTTGCGCCAAGAAGCGAGACGACCTGATCACAATCCAGTATTTCGATATGTATTGAAGCACTACATAGGTTTGGTCAATCCCAATCTGACAGAGGCATTCGAACATACCTACTTCCGTCTGTTTCAGGAAGCCGCACGTCAGCCGGACAAGCTGAAAATTGTCGGTTTGACAGCAGCATTATATGAAGTGAGAAACCGCCGGGGCAACCCTTCGATGCAATTTCCCCTCGTTACACATATGCTGCATCTACTGAATGTGCATTATCCGATATATGATCCGGCTAGAATCGCATTTCTCGGTTTGCCGTCGGCCAATCACCTAATCGGATTCGATAAGAAGATGACGCGTTATATCGAACAATACCGTCACCTTTTCGAATTTTACCAATCGATCTTGCGGGACAGCCGTTGTGACGCACTGGCTGCTGCATTTGATGAGCATTTCCAAAACCATAGCTACGAGCGTCCAAGTAATGCCAAGAAGTTAGATTTGCTTGTGCAGGCATTCAGCCAAACTATCTAAGCACTTACCCAAGGTAAGTGCTTTTTTTTTGTGGGAAAAATTAGGGCTAAATGGATAGAGTTTGTAATCATATTGCGCACAGATTGTGTTGTCATTACAGTTCTGTTAAAAGTATTGCGGCACCCTGATCATAGGGTATATAAAGAGAAAAAGACGGATAGAATCTCTTAGTACAAAGAAAGCAGGTAGATGCACATGACGAGAAATTACTCCATTGATTTCTTCAAATGCCTTGCGATCTTCGGTGTTGTTTGTATTCATACACACACATTCCGAGACACCGCTGTCCCATTCGGAAATGGGGAAACTTGGGCATTCATCATCGATACAATCGCGCGCTTCTCAGTACCATTTTTCTTTGCAGCATCTGGCTATCTATTCGCCATGAAGCTGCAGCGAACAGATGATACATTCGCATACTTCAAACGCTATACTGGAAAGCTGATCAGTTTGCTTGCAGCTTGGTTTGCTTTTTATTGGGTATATGATTTTATAAAAATGCTTTCTACTTCAAACGGAACCATGAGTGAGCAAAAAGCTGAGCTGACGGCATACTTTCAGGATACCTTCCAATGGCGCACATTATTGGATGGGATATCTTATACGCAATTTCAGCTTTGGTTTATGTTCGCTTTGATTTTTTCAATCATCATCATTTATGCTGCTTACAGATTACGTCTAATGAAGCTTACATTGCTAGTAGGTCTTGTGCTTAATCTGATTGGTCTTCTGGGTCAATCTTATGGAGAACTTTTCCATGTCACAATGGAGGAGACAACAAGAAACGGAATTTACTTCGGTTTATTCTATACAGCATTAGGAGCTTGTTTTGGTTTATATGAAAAACAAATTGTCCATGCAGCGCAATCAATTCGAGTAAGGACGATCGGTATACTAGTTGCTGCTGGCTTTGCCCTGCAGCTGATAGAGCGTTCTACCCTTTATTACGGGCTGGATTTGCCGCAAGGAGAGTATCTCATCAGTACTATTCCTTTGACGATATTCCTTCTTCTGTTCACCTTGAAAGCACGTAACATTGGAAAGCATCGTTATGTAAGCATCATTGCCAAGAATGTAGTCGGTATCTACTTGGTTCATACTCTATGGCGCAGCATTTTAGATCAGGCACTAGATCAATCAGCTGTGACTCATACGTTTGCCTGGGGTATTCTTTATGCGCCTATTCTATATATGTTATCTCTGCTATCATATGTGGGATTACAATATTTAAAAGACAAACTCAGCAACCCAGTAGTACCAAGAAGAGCGAAGCAGCGCACTGCTCTTCGTCCAAGCAACAGTCTTATCAAATGACTGGCATTTTGCCAGTCTATTTTTTTATTGTAAATATATGTGCAAATTTTGAAAAATTACGGTAATCTTTTACTATATACATAGAAAAAGGATGGCAGAACATGACATATCATACGAATCCTTTCCGTCTCTTGACTAACCCGAAGGAGACATTATTCAAACTGCGGGAAGCGGAACAGCTGCGTGGCCATTGGTTATGGACTGTCCTGATCCTGCTCGCTTTCTGTCTCGTCTTTGCTGCACTAGGATGGGTTGGTGCCGGGACAGAGACGCTGAATCAATTGAATGCAGTGTACATAGGTTCGGATTACGAATCCGCGAAGTTTTCGTTCATCATCGGACGACTCGTCTGGGGACTCGGACTCGGACTTCTCGTAATCTTTGTTGTGTCTCTCGTATTTTATCTGTTTTATGAAATTCCTTATCAGAAACTAGTTGTGATCCAGTTAAGTGTTGGGGTTGTATTTCTACTGGAAGCTCTATCCTGGCTGCTTCTATTACTAGCAGCAGGCTTGGAATGGGATCGATCGCCGTTTTCACTTGGAGTCATGGCCGATCTGTTTACAGACAGACCCTGGGTCATCAGCTTGTTTGGTGCAGTATCATTGTTCCAACTGCTCATCCTGTATTTCCAAACCAGATGCCTGCTTTTGCTGTTCCCTGCAAAACGATGGCATGTATGGGCTGTTGTCGGCATGATCTATCTTTGCTACATGCTAATGCTGACACTGCTTGGCGGAATTGGGAATAAGATTGTTGCATTCATCTTCGCATAGGAGGGCTTGAAGGATGATGAAAAAGCTAATACTAGCATTAGGAATCGTCCTTGTACTGGTCAACATTGCCATCCTGTTTTTGGATGATGATGGCCGGGTAGGCAGGACAAATTATATACATAAGTGGGAGCAAGTAACAGCGCAGGATGTAAAAGAGACGTTAACTGTTCCGGGTGTACTTACCTCTGCAAAGGAAGAGCCAGTCTATTTTGATTCAGAATCAGGAGCTGTGTCGGAAATGCTTGTAGAGCCTGGTGATACAGTAGAAGAGGGCGCTGACCTTTTCAGTTACCGAGTAGCTGATTATGCAAAAACATATCGTGAACTAACTGCTAGCATTACCTCGCTGGATGAAAAGGTGATGGCAGTCGAGCAGGCAATTTCAGAAGCAGGTGAGTCTGATTTTGCGGCTGCCGCATTTTCAGAAGATGTGAATGATCCAGAAACGATAGACGAATCTGAGAACGAAGAAGATACGGATGCAGCTAGTGAAGCGCTGCAGCAGGCAACGGAAGAACAGACTACCCAATTGCAGGAACAATACCGCATCAGTCTGGAAAAAGAGCTTGCTGAGAAGAATGCGGAGCTGACTGCAGCAGAAGAGCAGCTGGCAGGTTTGGAGGAGACAGGTGAATTTGTGACTGTCACGAGTCCATCTGCAGGAACTGTTAAATCCATCGATGAATCTGGGAATAAGCCTGTTATTACTTTACAGAGCAGTGATCTCGTCATTACCGGAGAACTGACCGAAGCAGAGCGGAAACAGGTGCAGAATGCTATGACGATTGAAGCCAAGCTTGATGATGGACCTGCTTTGGAAGGGGAAATCACGGAGTTGGCTGAACAACCAGCTGCTACCGATGGTAAGGAAAGTATGTATAAGTTTGAAGCATCTTATCTTGCAGAAGATGAACAAGCCAATAAGCTTTTAGCTGGCTATCATTTAGATACTGATATTTTACTTGCCTATGCCAGTCAAGCTCCTACAGTGAAACCAGCGCAGGTGGAAGACGATCAAGTTTGGAAAATGGCAAATGGTCAACTGTTCACTACCAAAGTGGGGATCGGGGCGCAGAACGATAAACAGGCAGCGATTACATCTGGTCTGGAAGCAGGAGCATTCCTTCCGGCAAATCAAGGTGATTATTACCAAAATGAACCTTTCGTTACGCCATGGAAAGCCCAGCAAATGAATTGGTCGACTTGGAATGATTCCTTCACAAGCTATGAGTTCCTGCTCGGTCTGCTGGATCATTGATTGTAAATTGTTTCTAAAGAAGTAGACGATCTTACTGCAAGCACTGTCGAATAAGCGTACAATTTGTTTACAATTAAGTACGTAAGGGGCACATTTTATGAAAGTTCACTTGATCGCAAATATGTATCCAAGCAAGCAGCATCCCAATTATGGGGTGTTTGTCGAAAATACGGAGAAGATTCTTGCACAGTCGGGAGTAACATTCGACCGTACTGTCGTCACAAAACAATCGAGCTCCATCGGGAAGCTGATTGCCTATGCTAGTCACTTTATCAAAGTAATCGGAAAATCAGTATTCCGCAAATACGATGTTACCTATGTGCATTATGCAACGCATAATTCAATTCCGGTGCTGATTGCCAAGAAATTGAATAAGAATATGGTTGTTTACACAAATGTGCACGGCAGTGATGTTGTGCCAGAGTTTCAGAAACGGCAGAAATACCAGCCCTATGTGAAGCGGTTGTTAGAAGTATCTGATACTGTTATTACACCAAGCGCTTATTATAAGCAGCTTGTGCAGCAGAAATACGGTTTGACGAATCGGATCGAAATATTTCCTTCTGGCGGTATCAACAAACATACCTTTTATGAGAAGGAAACAAAGCTAGCTTGCCAGGAGCTGGAGATTAAAGCAGCATATAGCTATATTGGATTTGTGGGACGAATTGATAGAGGAAAAGGCTGGGGTGTCTATCTGAAGGCTGCAAAGCTGTTGAAGGAACAAGGCAAATTGGAAAACCATAAGCTATTGTTCATTGGTGATGGATTGGAGAAAGAAAGCTTCGATAAATTGGTAGACGATTATGGCTTACGGGAAGATCTCGTGCATTTCCCGCTTCTGTCCCAGCAAAAGCTGAACAGCGTATACAATAGTATGACTGTGTTCTGTTTTCCAACTATGCGAGAAGGAGAAAGCCTTGGGCTTGTAGGTCTAGAAGCTATGGCATGCGGAACACCTGTTATCGGCAGCCGGATGGCAGGACTGTTAGACTACATGAAACACAGCAGGAATGGCTTTCTTTTTGAACCGGGATCAGCTGAGGAGCTGGCTGGATGCATTAATACTTATATGGAGCTGCCAGAAGCAGCGAAGCTGTCGATGAAAGAAGAGGCAAAACAGACAGCAGCAGCTTATGAAGTGGAAGCAATTAAGCCACGTCTATCGGAAATATTCTCTGTATGAAGTCCAACCGCGGTTGGACTTTTTTTATTAAGGAATTGTAAAATCGAGTTTCGCAATGTTAAATTTCTTCCGATTGTCTAGTAAAATCCACCTACCCTTTTTATAGTTTAAAAGAGGCAATACAAAATTCGACATAAGTATATTGTATTGTAAATCTAGTAAAAGAAAGAGGGTAACAGGTGGAAAGAAGCAGAGCGACGTATACACTTGTCTTTTTTGCTGGTCTTTTTCTTGCATGTTTAGCAGTCATCCAGCCGGGTGGTGTCTATGCGGAATCGAACAGTCATATTTTTTCACAGGGTGCTGCAACAGTCCAATTGTCAGATGGTAAAACAGTCGAAGTGACGAATAATAAAAATGGGGAGATTCGTATTACAGGAGATTCTGGGACGCTTTATGAATCCACGATCCCAGATGCAGATATTGCTTCTGTTCAGGAAACGAAAATGGACAATGCATCTTATTTAATTGTAGAGTATCGCACTCATGGAACTGCCCAAGCTCTGCAATTCGACATTTTGCATGTCACAAGTGAGAAACTGGAACGCATTTATCAATCCGATTTATATGAAGGAGCAAGACTCACTGTAGATGAGGAAGGGGCACAGCTTGAAGTCAGCTACCCGAAAATCGAACAAGATGTACCACTTGCAGAACCTAAAGAAGTATACATCGAAGCATTTACAGTAGATCAGCAGCAAGTGATGATAGAGGATAAGCGGACAGAACCGACAGCAAGTGCTGTACAAGCACGCATGTTCCGTGCTAGTGCAGCAGGCTATTCAAATCCAAGCTATGACACAATCAGCCGTAAGCTGACAGCTGCTGCAGTTAAATACGATGTGCCAGCGGAAATCGTTAAATCTATTGCATTCCGTGAAAGTGGCTGGAAACAGTATTGGACGGGAACCACACCTTCTTATCAGGCTTCCTGCAGCATTGCGGATGGATCCAATGTCGTAATCGGCTATGACTGTATTGGTATTGGGATTATGCAGGTTTCCGATTATAACCGCAATGATACAGAGGAAATCGAGCGCCTGATGCATGATATTGACTATAACATTGACCGCGGGATGCAAATTTTGAAAGACAAATGGAATGAAGCCAACTCAAAAGCTGAATCCTCTTTAGCATATAATTTGATTCCGAAGGTCAACGATGGAAATCCTGATAAATTAGAAAACTGGTACTTTGCCATTCTGGCATATAATGGCCGATTGGAACGGAATGATCCAATAGCTAATCCGCAAACTGCTTACCAAGAGCTTGTGTATAAGGAGATGGAGAATCAGTCGTTAATAACGACGACGCCTTTCCCGACTCATCTTTTAACACCTGGCAGAATTAGCGGAAAACTTGGTTCGTACTTCTCATTCAAGACAAATCAGATTTCCACACCAGGACCACTGCATGAGAGCACACAGAATTATGGGAATGGCAGCACAGTCTACGTTACAGCTGACAAGCTAACGCTGCGCAATAGCCCGAATGGATCTTCTGTCGGTTCCTTGCCAAGAGGAGAGAAGCTGACAATCACTGGCGGCTACACTGCAAATAATTCCAATGTGAATCATTATGTTTGGTACCCAGTGCGTACTAGCAGCGGCAAGACTGGTTATGTAGCCAGCGGTTATTTGAGCAAAGCGCCTGTTGTCGTGCACAATCTTGAAGGTTCCCGCCGTAATGCCACTAGTGCGAGTATCTCTAACTACGGTTGGCATCTGAAATCTCCTGAAGCAGTCGTGCTTGGAAGAAGTGACTTGCCAATCGATGCTTTCACAGGAAGTGTCCTGGCGGCTCAAATGGATTCTCCGCTTTTGCTAACTGATCAGAATAAGTTGGAGCAGGTGACAGTTACGGAAATTGACCGACTAAATCCGTCCATCATTTATATTGTAGGAGCGGAACCAGCTATTTCAAAAAATGTTGAGAACGATTTACGTAAGAAGTTCCCTAATAGCACAATTGAACGGGTAGCCGGATCTACTCGTTATGCGACAGCCGTAAAAGTAGCAGAAGAAGTAGCGGCTGTTACGAGTAAGCCATCTGAGATCTTCTTGGCAGTCGGAGATGAGACATCACCGGATGCGTTGACGATCGGACCTCATGCGGGCATTGAGGGTATCCCTATCTTGCTGACAAGAACAGGGGAACTGCATGATGAAGTAAAGAACTATATTAAGCGCAATAGTATCAAGAAAGTAACGATTATTGGCAGTGAGACAGTTGTGTCTAAACGCGTAGCGGATGCAGTCAAGCAGCTCGGCGCCTCTGTGGAGCGCGTTTACGGAGCTGATCGCTATTCAACGAATGCTGCTGTTATCACGAAGTATTATGGAACTAATCCGGATCAAGTATTCTTTGCAAACGGTCAAACGACTGTAGATAGTCTGTCGGGTGCACCTCTTGCAGCTAAGTATGATGCACCGATCGTTCTTACGAGACCGGATGCTGTCACGAAGCCAACACGAGCTTTCCTGAATAAGATTACAGATCAGCCGGAAATCTTCTATCTCGGTTCAGATGCAGCTATCACGGATCGGACACGCAAGGAATTGGAAGGAATACTCCAGTAGCACAAGGGGGCGCAAACATAATTAGTGTTTGTGCTCTTTTTTACGACAATAATATTTTCAAAAATTAGAAATATATAGTATAGTGTTAACATCACAGTAAAGGAGGCGTTTACATGAAGAGTACCGGGATTACAAGACGGGTCGATCATCTTGGACGTGTCGTCGTGCCGAAAGAAATTAGAAGAGAGTTCGGCATAGAAGAAAAAGATCCTGTGGAAATTTTTGTCGAAGGTGACAAGATCATCTTCCGAAAGTATCAGCCTGGTTTTACTTGTGCCATAACGGGAGAAATCACGCCGGAAAACAAGCAATATGCAGACAACCTGTATTTAAGTCCGGAAGGTGCCCGCATCCTCTTTGACAAACTAAAAGAAGAACTTAATTCCAATTAAAAAAGACGCAGCGGACAGGAACTGTCGCTCGTCTTTCTTTTTTTACACAGAAGTTGTGCCTTGTCCTCCATCGACACGGTAATAAGAGCCGTTGATGAAGCTGGAGCGATTAGAAGCAAGGAATAGCATCAATCCAGTTACCTCTTCGACTTCTCCATACCGATTCAAAGGTGAACTCGCTTCAAAGCCTCGGCGAGCTGTGTTCTCATTCCCTTTAGCTGCTTTTGTTTCGATAGCTTCCATCCATTCGGTATCTAAAGCTGAAGGGCAAATTGCATTCACCCTTATACCATAGTCTGCGACTTCCAATGCTGCTGTCTTATTGAGTCCAAGCATGGCGTGCTTGGAGGCGACATACGTGCTCATACCGGGCCCGCCCAGTAGGCTGCCGCTGCATGCAGTATTCACGACCACGCCGCTTTTTTGTTTGATCATGGCACGTAAAACGTGTTTTAAGCCGAGGAAAGCGCCGACTACATTCACTTGAAGTACTTCCTCCAAGCTCGCAGCAGTCTGTTCTGTAATCGGAACAAAATCACCACTCAACCCTGCCTGATTAATGAACACATCGATTCTTCCAAAACGATGCAGTGTCTTTTCAACAAATTGTTCTACCTCTGCTTCTTTCGTAACGTCTGCAGGAAGCAAAATCTTTTCTGTATCAATAGTTGCCGAGGCCCTTTTCAATGCCTTTTCTGAAAGGTCGATCAACGCAAGTTTAGCTCCTGCTTCTGCAAAAGCTTTGGCTGCAGCTGACCCGATTCCGCCGGCAGCACCAGTTATCAAAACGACCTGTCCTTGGAATTCCTTCACTGTGCGAGCCCCCTTGTTGTATGTAGAAGATAGTAGCTGAAGATTTAGAGAAAATTATGTCATAGTAATCTTAGCGCATTGACAATTAGGTAACAATGCTCAATAATCTAGGTATTGTAGCCTATTCAACAAACAGCTTGAAAAAATGTAAGATAGATAATATTAATGAACAAAAAAGGCGGTTTTGTTGATGAAATTAAGAACGGACCGACGTAGTAAAAGAAGTGTGAAGGCTCTTAAACAAGCTTATATCGATTTGATTCTGGAGGAAGAAGATAAGCGGATCAGCGTTCAGCAAATAGCCGATCAAGCCGATTATAATCGGGGTACCTTCTATAAGCATTTTGCAGATAAAGAGAGCTTGAAGGAAAGTATCCTTACTGATTTCCTAGATGGCATTTCCATTGCATTGTTAGAACCTTATAAGGAAAGTGCTTATGTCGATTTACAGGAACAGGCTCCGTCTACGATGCGCATATTCACGCATATCTATGAGGAAAGACGTGTATTACAGGCACTTCGAATTCTTTATCCTGACATAGCTGACAAGATGCTGAAAGTATTCGTCGAATGCTTATCAGGTGATTTCTACATGGAAACAGAAACTCCAAGGATTCCGGTTGATTATGACCTGATGATTCACTTTCAAATGGCTGCTACTGTCGGCTTTATCATGCGCTGGGCAGACTCTAATTTCAAATTTTCCACCTTGCATCTTTCGGAACAATTTACAGAATTAGTTCGGGTACGCCCACATAGACTAGTCAATACAACTGTACAAAAGGAAAACGACTCCCAGAAATAAAATGGGAGTCGTTTTTTCATAGAACAAGACAGGCAGCGCCGGCGACAAGCAGGCCGACACCGAATATTTGCCGCAGGCGGATATGTTCTTTTAAGAAGTAATACGACAGCAATAGTGTCCATACATAGGTAATAGCGGTCAGTGGGAAGACGACAGAATAAGGCAGCAATGTTAGCACATAAATGTTGATCAATGCAGCGGACCCATAACAAGTGAGACCGATTAGAAGCGTACGATAGGTGTGTGTTGATGGATCACTGGCTCGCTTGAAGAAAAATCCACCGCCAGCTCCAAGCATCGTACAAGAAACTAACAAGATCCAACTAATTCTCCCCACCCCCAATCAGGATTGCCCCAACGATAATCAGCGCAGTCCCGATAATATGCATGGCAGAGATATGCTCATCCAAGAAGATAGAACCCATTACTAATGCAAAAACATAACCAAGGCTCAGCATTGGATGCAGCACACTAAGCTTGCCGAAACGGAATGCAATCATCATGGTAACTGCTCCTGCTCCATAACAGGCACAGCCGATCAGGAGGGGAAAATTGATTTCCCCGTCCGCAATTTTCCATAACAACTGACCGACACTTGTGCATACTGCTGACAATAAGATTAAAGCAATACCGAGCTTTTGTTTGCTACGACTGTTGTGTTGGGGTTGTGCGTTCTCCATGGCTTGGCTCCTTTCCCTTCTTATACAAACAAGCAAAGAGAAGGAAGAAAATACTCACCATGCAGTTGCTGACTTGGTAGCGATAATCTTGAGCCGGCAGCCCGACAAACATCGTCCCTGTATTGAGCAGGACAGGTAAAATTGGCAGCCAGGCAATCGCCCCGAGTTTACGGGAAGCTATCAAGCTGAACAGGACGATGAGAATGCTGAACACAACTGGTCGCCAGAAGAGCTCTTCCGTATGGTAGCGGGATGTTTCCAGTCCATATTCTATAACATCATACAAAGTCTGACTCACCGGCTTTGTTTCCAAGCCCATACTGTTTGGATCAACATCGATTGTATAAGGGTTTGTATAGCCATCAATAGGCTTGTTAATTTGCCATATAAGTGAAGTTTGTTTCAAATAAGCCTCTATGACGATAGCAGGATTTTGCCTTACAATCTCGAACCAGACCGAAATGTACTTACCCATATCTGCCACAATAACATCATCCTTAAAATTATCATGGAACTTTATTCGATCTGTTAGATATGGATTATACGCATCCCAGTCATCAATCGGCAATATAGTATCCAAATAAGCAAGCTGCTCTTCTGTCAGCTCTCCATCCTGGGACACGACTGCAGCAATTTGCTGCGTCGGAATACTCATCGACTCATTCGGATTGGCAGATTGGATGTTGTAAGCCGTAAATACTGGTCCGGTGACGACAATATAAAGCGCGGAAACCAACACAAGCGGTGTCAGCAGCTGCTTCCGGTTTCGTCGATACGCTATGAGCATGCCAATGGCCGTTAAAATGGCAATTGGCAATCCATTATTACGGAAGAATGCAATGCCTAGAAGCACAATCGTAAATGTTGCAATGCCACTCCAAGTCCGAAGATTTTTCCCTTCTTGCAGCACTGTTTTCATGACAAAGAGTGTCAAGAAGACGATAAAGGTGCTATAAACAACATCTTTCCAAAGAATGGTGGAGAAAATGCCGTTGACCGGCAGTACTGCCCATAGAAGAACCGCAATCCAAGCGATACCCTTTCCAAGTCCATACTGACGGAAGGAATAGATTCCATAGGAATAAACGAACGACATGAGCAGAATCTGGAATATGACAATGATAGCAGGGGAATCCCAGATCATTGTTAATACTAAGATAACCATTGTGTAAGCAAATGGATGCCAGTTATTGAACTCCATGTTCTCTACTTGCCGCCAATGGTTCAAGGAATCGGGACTCATATTACCCGGGAAGAAGGCGAGTAAGTAGAACATCCAGACGAATATCATCGGTAGCATATACCACAGGATTTGCCACCTGCTTACCGTCGTTTTCTGCCATATATAACCTCCACGCAGCAGGACAAAAGCAATGAAGGAAAAGAAGCAGAAGATCGTAGCAAGTGAAATAAGATCCACAAGCACTGTCTCATACCAAGGGCGATTGATGAACAGCGGCCAGTCAATTAAGCTGATCAGCGTATAAACGGACAGCAAAATGATGCCTATCATTATGTAGCGTTTCTCCAGAACAGACTGGAGAATTTGTTTACGCAAAGTGAGAAAAGCATAAAAGAAACAAATACTAATAACAGAAAGAGCAGCATATTTCAAAAGCGACGTATCCTGCCTTGCCTGCATTATAGCCAATACAGAAATAGTGGCTGCAAGACCTGCAGCCACACTGATCAAAAGGTTTCGAACGCGCGTCATTACATGGAGCCTCCAGTTCTGGTCATACCTTGGACAGGTCTTGGTTTGTTATCTGCCTGGATCCGGTTCAATTCCAATTCGTATTGTTTACGCTGATTGGAAGCTACAGTATCCAATATCGCACCGCAAGCGAAACTTAGCACCGAAAGGACAACTAATCCAACAGCGAGAATGGCCGAAGGAACACGTGTAATGAACTCGGTCGCGAAATATTCAGCAATGACCGGGATACCGACAGCTAATCCAAGTACAAGAAACAGAAGGGACCACGCTGTGAAAAAGAGCATCGGTTTGTATTCCTTGAATAGGGTGAAAATCTTATAAAGCACTTTGCGGCCGTCAGCCAACGTATTCAATTTTGAATAGCTTCCTTCCGGACGGTCCCGATAAGTAATAGGTACTTCGACGATTGCAAGCCGCTTATCGAGTGCATGGATAGACATCTCGGTCTCGATCTCGAATCCGGGACTCATAATTGGCATTGTCTTGACAAAAAGACGGTCAAAGGCACGGTAGCCTGTCATGATATCGCTAAGCTTCTTTTTATATAGGAAGTTGATGCAGTTCTTCACCATCGTATTCCCAAGGTTATGGAACTTGCGCTTATTCTCTTTTAGGTATGTGCCATTCGACAGGCGGTCACCGATGACCATATTAGCACGGCCTTCCTGTATCGGTGCAATCAGGTCATGGACGAATTCAGCTGGATATGTATTATCCCCATCGACCATTACATAACAATCCGCTTCAATATTTCGGAACATAGAACGGACGACATGTCCCTTACCCTGCTGGTATTCGTGACGAACAATTGCGCCGTGTCTCCGGGCGACCTCGCTCGTCTTGTCTTTTGAATTGTTGTCGAACACATAGATATCTGCATTTGGCAGCTGGTTCCGGAAAGCATCGATAACATCACCGATTGTTTGTTCTTCGTTGTAGCATGGAATCAATACAGCTATTTTCAATACGTACACTCCATTCCTTTTCTAGGATATGTCGAACCAAGTCTAGCAAAGGATTATTGTGCAACTGTTAACTAATGGTGAAGTAATTGTAAATAGTATGAATATACGAATATTTTGTAAAGTTATCTCCTAGCCCAGTTACTGGAAGGGTTTAAGGTACCTTAACTACTGTGACCTACGTTAAGATACTGTAAATTGCCTTGAAACGCCTTTCTATTCAGTCTTATAATTTAGCCAGCAATACGCATCCCAGGAGCTTTGTGCTACATGGGCAAATAAAGAGAGGTTCTATTATGAAGTCGAAACTTCGCATTGCAAGTCTGCTACTGCTGTTCGTGACCCTCGTGCTGAAAGTATCAGGGTTGATCCGGGATATGCTGATAACCAATTATTTCGGAGCCGGCAGTGAATCGGACGCTTACTACGCGGCATTTGCATTGCCGAATATGTTTATCTTGTTCCTGACAACAGGGATGAAGAGTGCGTTCGTTCCAAGTTATATCAAATACAAAGAAAAGAGCAGAGGGCTTTCGCATCTGCAGGACGTATGGAAAGGGACGCTGCTGTTCAGTTTGCTGATCTCGATTGTTTTCATCTTTATCGCGCCGGTATATATTCGTCTTCTGTTTCCGAATCTAACAGGTGATGCAGCGCAGATGGCAACAATCATGACGATCATTTTCCTTTCATCGTTATTATTCGTCGGCGTTAATGCTGTGCTGGAAGCTTACTTCGATGCCGAGAATAAATACTATTTATCGGTATTGGCACAAGCAATCGTGCTCTTAGGAACAATAGGAAGTGCCTTGCTCTTCGCTGATGATATAGGAGCCTATGCTTTTGCATTCGGTAACTTGGCAGGCGTAATCCTAAGTTTGCTCTTTAAGCTTCTGCTCCTGCTGCCTAAGCGGACGCTTACCTTAAAAGACAAAATAAATTGGGAAGAAAACAAACGCTTCTACCATATTTTCATTCCGGTGGCGCTTACGGCGATGATCGGCCAAATTACATTGTTGATTGATACATCCTTTGCCAATATGCTTGGCAGAAGCTTCGCTACATATTTAAATATCGCAAAGAACCTAACGCAATTCCCGCAGAATATTATCGGTGTCACTGTTGGCACAATCGTATTCCCAATGCTTGCTGCCGCATATGCAAAACATGATATAAAAGGCTTTAAGGAGAATATCACACGCGGTCTTCAGATAATGTATTTTATCTTGCTGCCAGTTCTGACAGGTATGATGCTGCTAATGCCGGAGATCGTCACCCTGCTTTTTGTAAACGGAGAATTCACTGCACAGCATGCAGAAAAGACGAGCATCGCAGCTTACTATTACTTCGGAACCATCTTATTCTACAGTCTGGTAATTATCGTAAACAATGGTTTTTATACGATGGAAAAGGGACATTACATGATGCGGCTAGGGTTCCTATCTATCGGTTTGAAGCTCTTGCTCAACTACTTATTTACAGAAAGCTTCGGTTTCATCGGTATCCCGCTTTCTTCATCTGTGACAGGCTTAATCTATGCAGTCGCCTGCTTCCTTATATTCAGGAAGCTCACGGGTGGAATACCTATTAAAGGGATGCTGGCGGATGTGGCCAAGACAACTGCCAGTGTACTCATCATGGGAATCGCTGTCCTCTTTATTAAGGGGACATTGAGCGATGTACAGCCTATCCTGACAATTCTTATCTGTTCAGCAGCCGGTGTCATCGTATTTCTGATCTGCGTATTCCTGATGAAAATCAAATCATTCTACATCCTATTGGGAAGAGGCGGCTCCGCTGCTAAGTAATTGGCAAGAGTGGCACGAAGGAGGACAATCATTTGCAAGCTCTGACACAGAAACTCAAGGACAATTATCATATATTCGAAAAGCTATTCATTTTCTTCATTTTGGCTCAGCCGTTTCTAGACCTGCTGTCGTACTTCTCGATACCGGTTTCCAATCCAATTCGGCTGCTCGTCATTCCGATTGGAGCGTTGTACATGCTTAGCTACCCAGATCGGCGCTGGAGCAGAAATACTTTCATTTACATGCTAGTGCTGGCTGTCTATTTTGCCATCAACTTCGGTGTCAATATGATTTGGAAGGATCCTGTTTCAGCGGCAGGTGAATTGACATTTATCTTGAAAACATTCTTCTTCATCACTGCCTTACTCGTTTATGTGATGATTTTCCGTCATATCGGAGAAAATAGGGAATGGAAAGTGATTGTACCGAAATATCTATTTATTAACACAAGTGTTGTCAGTGTCGTGATGCTTGTAGCGGAACTCACTGGTACAGGGAAGAGGAGCTACGATTATTTGGAAAAGCAAGGTCATTCTGGCTGGTTCTTTTCCGGTAATGAAATCAGTGCCATTTTAGGTATGGGTTTCTGTGGAGCAATCATCTACTATCTGTTCATAAAGAAGGGCCTTCTGGCGCAAATTATCTGTACAGCACTTATAGCCGTCATGATATGGGCGATGCTGACAATCGGAACGAAAGTCGCATTTGGAGCAGCCCTGCTTGTATTAGGGATGGCCTTCCTATTGCTCCTTATACAAGCAATAATCAAACGCAATAACTTCATTCAAGCAGGTATTGTCCTAGTTCTGTTAGCAGTGACCGTCTTCGTATCGCCTGAAATGCCAATAGGTAATAACCTCGGTTTGTCGGTAGATATGGCAAATGAAAAGGCAGCACAGCAGCAGGAACAAGCAGAAGCTCCGCTATTGCCGGAGGAAGAAGGTGGGGAAGTTCCACCTCCTGGCAGCGTCAGACAGTGGAGTTCCTGGCAGCTCATGGCGTTGAATGGGCGGGAAGAATTCTTTGGCACTGTACTTTATTATTTTGAACGGGCACCAGTCATCCAAAAAGTATTCGGTATGGGAATCGGTGGGAACTACACAGGGGATGAACCGAGGATCATCGAGATGGATATCTTGGATTGGTTCTTCGGCTTTGGATATCTCGGGACATTGATCCTCGTACTGCCACTGCTGTTCGTTATCGGCAGTATTCTGGTGTTCATATTCAAGCAGCGCTTCCGTACAGTAAGCGCAACAGCTTTGTTCAGTGGTGTGGGAGCTTGTATCGGTCTTGGTGCAGCATTCATTGCCGGCCACATTTTATCGTCACCAGCATCTGGATTTTATCTGGCGTTGTTCCTCGGGTTCCTGTATGGATTGGTCAAGCAGAAGCCGGAGAAGTTCTTTCAATAGCATCTCACCTTAACTGAAATGGAGCGATTCTGTGATGATGAAAAATAAAAATAAAAAGAAAAAGTTGCTTCTGATCTCTTCCATTGGCGGACACTTAACGCAGCTTTTGCAGCTGGAACCGCTATTCAAAGAATATGACTATCATATCGTGACAGAAAAATCCGAAATAACGGAGCAAATGAAGGGCAAGCACCCGATGAGCTTTCTTGTTTACGGAGCGCGTAATTATCCTTTTCGCTATATATTCAAGTTTAGTTATAACATCATAAAATCGATTTTCTTATTCTTGAAGCATCGTCCGGATGTCGTCATTTCCACAGGAGCACATACATCCGTGCCGATGTGCTACATTGCTAAACTGTTCGGGAAGCGGGTCATTTTCATTGAGAGCTTTGCGAAGTCCACTTCCCCGACCATTTCTGGAAAGCTGATCTATCCGATTGCCGATTTATTCATTGTTCAATGGGAAACGATGAAACAGATTTATCCGAAAGCGGTCTACGGGGGGTCCATCTATTGATACTGGTCGTCTTAGGTACCCACGAGCTTCCATTCACCCGTCTGCTCGAAGAAGTGGAACGGCTGAAACGAGAAGGATTTATCACCGAGGAAGTTGTCGTTCAAGCTGGACACACGAAGTTTGACAGTAACCTACTGAAGATTAAACCATTCGTTAACTATGAGGTCATGGATCAGCTGATGGAGGATGCCCGGCTTGTTATCACGCATGCAGGCACCGGATCGGTTATCTCCGCCTTGAAAAAAGGAAAAAAAGTCATCGCAGCAGCCAGACTGAAAAAGTATGGAGAACATAACGATGATCATCAGCTGCAGCTAATGTCCATCTTCTTGGAACAAAAGCATATCCTTAGTTGGGGAGAAGGGGAGGACCTGGGCAAGATAATACAGGAAACAGAGAGCTTCCAGCCAGAGCCATTCCAATCCGGAAAAGAGCGAATGTTCACGATTCTAAGCAACTTCATCAAAGAAGCTTGATAAATGTAAAAGAAATGTAAAGGCACTTGACCCGGTTCTGATGTAAACTTTACATTGTGTGTAATTGTGTTTTGTCAACAGAAACATTATAATAGTACAGAACCTACGCAGAATACTGTCGAAATCTAGTAAATTATGATACTTGGACTATAAAAGCATATTTGGAACGATTTGCAAGCTATTTAGGAGGATACAAATGGTACACATAACGCCTTTAATCATAGCGTTGGCAGTTTGCTTCATTCTTTCGATCGCGCTGACGCCTATGGTGAAAAAGCTGGCATTCGCAATCGGAGCAACGGATAAACCAAACGCTAGAAAAGTACACCAGAAAATTATGCCGCGACTGGGCGGATTGGCCATTTACATCAGTTTCATTATTGGTTATCTAATTTTCATGCCACATGATTCGAACACAGCACCAATCCTGATTGGTGCAACAATGATCACGTTGATTGGTATGTTGGACGATAAGTTCATGCTTTCTGCAAGAGTGAAGCTTATCGGACAGATTGCAGCTGCAACTGTAACGGTCTTGGGCGGAATTCAGATCGACTTTGTAACATTGCCATTCACTGGCCGTATCGAATTCGGTGCTTGGGCAATTCCAATCACGATTCTGTGGATTGTCGGTATAACGAACGCCATCAACTTGATTGATGGGTTGGATGGATTGGCAGCAGGAGTTTCAGCTATCGCGTTATTCACAATCGCTATGATAGCAATAAGCATGGGTAACCCAATTTCTGCAATGATGGGTGTCCTGCTTTTGGGCAGCACACTTGGCTTCCTAGTTTTCAACTTCCACCCGGCTAAGATATTCATGGGAGATACAGGAGCATTGTTCCTCGGGTATATGATTGCTGTCCTATCCGTAAGCGGTTTGTTCAAAAACGTCGCATTGTTCTCCTTGATCGTGCCAATCATCATTCTTGGCGTACCGATCTTGGATACGACATTTGCCATTATCCGCCGGATTGTACAGAAGAAGCCTTTGTCAGCACCAGATAAGCTGCATTTGCATCACTGTCTGCTAAATCTAGGATTCTCGCATCGTCAGACTGTTATAGTAATCTATGCAATCAGCGGAATCTTCAGCATTACAGGTGTGCTTTATACAGAAGCAACCATGTGGGGATCGGCCATCCTGATTATTGCCTTGGCAATAGTAATTGAATTGATTGTCGAAATTACTGGATTGATTAGCGATCGCTATCGTCCATTACTCAATATGGTAGGTTTCCCGAAAGTGACAGAAGAAGAACGACGCAAACAGCATCAGCAATAAACGAAACCCTTCTCCAGTGGAGAAGGGTTTTTTGTACACAAAAAAAACACGCTGATAACATCAGCGTGTAGTTTGTGTAGACGGATTGGCTGTAGCAGCAACGGCCGGATTGGACGTGTACATTACTTGTACCAGTTGCTCACTAGCGTGTCCGTTCGAATATTGGTTCCACTGCTTCGAGAAAGCCTGAACCTTCTCCAGCTGGAAGTCACTCTTTTTAATTACTTTGATGAGTGACTTTGTATCTCTGACCATTGGTCCAGGTAATGACTCGAGATATTCGTCTGACACACCGCGTTTTTTCTGATAATCCTCCAAATCATACGTAAAGAAGATAATCGGACGATTAAGCAGAGAATACTCAAATGGTATCGAAGAATAATCGGTAATCAAAATATCCGTCACTAGTAAAAGCGGGTTGATATTTTTGTAGTGTGTTACATCGATTACGAAATTTGGATAATAGTTTGCTAGATCCCATGTAACAGCAGGGTGGAGGCGTAGGAATAATACATACTCCTGCCCCAGCTCACGGTATAAGCGTTCGATATCAAGTTCTATCTTAGGCTTGGCCAGCTCATCATCTCGGTAAGTTGGAGCATATAGGATGACCTTACGCTTCTTGATAATCGGATATTGCTCGGTAATTTCTTTTTCGATTTGCTCGATTTGACTATTGTCAAAGAAGAAGTCCGTCCGTGGCATACCAGTTCGCAGTATATTCGCATTCGAAAGTCCGAAGCTTTCCTGGAAGATAGATGCCATTTTTTCAGAACCGACGGTTACATATGTGAAGCGGCTGTATACTTGTTTAAATCTTTCCTGAGCCCTTGGACTTCTTGTTTGAACAGAAGGATCTGTCAAACCGAATTTTTTCATCGCACCTGCTGCATGCCACAGCTGAATGCATGTGACGTTCGGTTTGAAATCCGTTACAGCAAGAAAGCCAAAATAATTATCTACCATCACGACGCGCGAAGTGGCCAGATGATAGATACCTTTTAGAAAAGCACTAACATTTGTCATGGAAAATGGTACAATCTCCGCATCAAGATCAGTAAATTCTTCCCGGCAGGAAGAAGTCTTTAATATGACTATTTCTCCCGCGTTCCATTTTTCAAGCGATTTAGCTGTATACAAAACATTATCCCCAAAAGAGGAAACCAAGGTGGTTTTGTTCTTTTGGGGAAATAGCTTGAAACATATGAATAGCGTTTTGAAGAACGCTAGATAGAGAGAAATAGCTAATTCTCTAACCATTATCCACTTCTAAAAGATCGTCTTTGATCTTAGAAGTAGAGATACCAACTGTACGTGGCAAGTAAACAACTTCACAATGGTCTTTCAAGAAGTCGAATTTACCTTCCCAGTCACTGCCCATGACGAATACATCAACATTATGGTCCACAACGTCGTGGACTTTCTGATCCCAGTTCTCTTCTGCGATTACTTCATCCACATAACGAATCGCTTCAAGGATCATTTTGCGGTTTTCAAAGCTGTGATAAGACTTCTTGTCCTTCAGCTTGTTGAATTCATCAGAAGAAATTGCCACAATCAGATAATCGCCCATTTCTTTCGCGCGGCGAAGTAAATTCACATGGCCCCAGTGCAACAAATCAAATGTACCGTACGTAATTACTTTCTTCATTGTTGTGCCTCATTTCCTTTTGTAGTTTGGTTTTTCATATATAAAAGTTGTCTGCATCTTCATTGTCACAGTGTAAATTATACCTCATAATATTTACACCTGATTAACATTATATTTACATTTTAATTAAATTTCAAGTCTGCTATTATAATAGAATGCAAATATATGCGTGAAATGTCGAAAACGCATACATATTTACCTAATTTTCCTGCATTTGGTTAAAAAATGTATAAATGACTAGGTATGAAACATGCTAAGCATGATCAGAAAAGTCATATCAAATACGAAGTATATGTAAAGAACTTTACAAATGCATTGTTGAATTACCTACATATGAAATTTATAATAAGGAATGGATTTGCAAGTTGAGAGGAGAAAGTACTGCATGGAAAACATCAGCCTTCGAAATAGGAGAGCCATATCGGTTCGGATTGAAGCAGGAATTTACTATATGGAGATTCCGATCAAAGCCTCCTACATCGCTGATTATGAAACATATCGATTCTTATTGGTGAATCGTTATACGAACGAGGACATTTATCTTACTTTTGAAGAAGACCACAGCGTGGATGAATATACGATTTGTAGAGTAACGCTGGACCCGACGGAACACTCTCAGATGCTCCAGGATGGAGTTATGTGGGATTTGTACGTTGAACGGGAAAATGAAGGGGAGACGAAGCGGGCTCGGATTTCTAATCCGCCGGAGCATCTGCAATATCATTCCTATTTCATACCAGGAACGGAGAAGGTTTTCTATCCGTATCGCACCGGAAAAGGGAACATCTCTTACCGAGTAAATGATTATGTTTTCTTTGCCAATTTGGAAGAGGTTCATTTAAACAAATCGGGAGTATTGCACTTTTCCGGTTCAATTAACTATGCTCCGCTATACCAAAGCGATGCTTACAAATTGGAAGAGCTGAAACTTGTGGTAACAAACAATTTGAATGAAGAGGAAGAGCTCACTTTCCCGCTTCAGTTCAAAGAGCGAGAGGATTTAGCAGATAAATATGAAGGAAATGAACTGCTCCGTCACTCTGGTTTTGAAGGAGTATTCGATATAACACCGCATATTGATTTGTCCGATAAAAAGTTTTTGAAATTCTATGTCGAACTAACTTACTCATATAATGGTGAGCTTCAGACAATCCGAAGTATTCGTATGCGCCATTTGAAAAAAGATTCGACTTTGCCTGCATCTGTAAAAACAACTGTTAATGGTAAGAAATTCAAGATGACTGCGAAATTGACGAAGAAGTCGAAATTTCTTTCTGTTCAGACTGCTGAGTATTTCTTTATTCGGGAAAGTATTTCGCGAGCGAGACGTAAGTGGGTTAACATTCG
The DNA here is from genome assembly GCF_902497585.1 of Terribacillus sp. AE2B 122. Lineage (NCBI taxonomy): Bacteria > Bacillati > Bacillota > Bacilli > Caryophanales > Bacillaceae > Terribacillus > Terribacillus sp. AE2B 122. Next base: position 332,891 of record NZ_LR700943.1, read on the forward strand.
CAGAGGCAGATTCCTTAAGAACAGTTATCAGCAAGTGTTCAAGCTATTTGGTGCTATCTTGCCAGTTGATAAGAAACTAATGGTTTTTGAGAGTTTTCTCGGCAAACAATATAGTGATAATCCAAGGGCAATTTATGAGTACATGCGGGAACACCATCCAGAGTATAAAATGTATTGGAGCTCGGATCGTCGAGCAGTCCCATACTTTGAAACGAAGGATGTTCCTTATGTGCGCAGATTCTCGATACGCTGGCTATTCCTTATGACAAGGGCAAGGTATTGGGTATCAAATAGCCGCCTGCCGCTTTGGATTCCAAAACCCGATCATACGATTTATTTGCAAACCTGGCATGGAACACCGCTTAAACGCCTTGCCGCAGATATGGACGAGGTGCATATGCCTGGCACGAATACAGAAGCGTATAAGCGTAATTTCTTATTCGAAGCTTCAAAATGGGACTATCTTGTTTCACCAAATGCGTATTCCAGTGAAATTTTCGGAAGGGCCTTCGGTTTTGAAAAGGACATGCTTGAAACAGGATACCCGCGAAACGATTTTCTTTATACACATAATAAGCCAGAGAATATAGAAGCTCTGAAAAAAAGCTGCGGACTTTCTGAAGATAAGAAAATTATCCTTTATGCGCCGACTTGGAGGGATAATCAGTTCTATCAGAAAGGGAAGTATAAGTTCGATTTGGAGCTTGATTTAGAACGTATGCGTCAGGAACTGGGTGACGAATACATCGTTGTTTTACGTCTGCATTATCTTGTTGCCGAAAATTTGGATCTTTCCAGCTATGAAGGATTTGCCTATGACTTTTCCAAACATGAAGATATTCGTGAACTTTACTTAATGGCAGATATGTTAATTACGGATTATTCTTCTGTATTCTTTGACTACGCTAACCTGCGACGTCCTATGATGTTCTTCGTATATGATTTGGATGACTATCGAGATAACCTCCGCGGATTCTACTTTGATTTTGAAGAAACTGCACCGGGTCCATTGTTCAAACAAACAGAGCAAATTATCCAGGAAGTGAAAAGGATCGACAGGGAAGGTTATCAGCCGGATGCACGATTCGAAGCCTTCTACAACCGATTCTGTTACTTAGAAGACGGGAACGCTTCAGAACGTGTTGTAAAACAAGTGATTAAGTAATGTGAGCCACCGTCACAATTTGACGGTGGTTTTTTATTAATTTATTTCGATTAGTAATTGAGAAAGAGTCAACTTCAATAAAATGGTAAAAATTGAATCTATAGTACTATTTTAATTGTAAACTAAATGAAAATTTGATAATAGATTGTAAAGCTTTGTTTGATTTTGTAGAATTATAGATAAATAGGTAATTAGTTGCCTAATACATACCATTGTTACCTATCCCTAGTAAAAACGAAGGAGTGGTCGATGAGTTTATCGATACAGAAACAACGATGCGATGGCGTCTGCACATTGAAAACTGAATATTTTGGAGGGTGAAATGAAGAAATTTACTTATGCATTAATTTTTCTGCTTTTGTTTAGTTTAGTGTCTCCAGCCAAGTATGTATCTGCGGAGGAAACAATTAAGTTCGATCAGCAGACAGAAGCTGTCGATCAGGTCGATGAGACGCAGACAGAGGAGCCGGAAACTATTGCTCCTGAAGATCAAACGGGAACTGTCGATGAGACAGAAGAACCAGAAGCCGTCCCAGCTGAGGAACCTCAAGAAACCGAGGGAAACGTTTCAACTGATACCGAAAAAGATAGTGAAAATCAGCAGACTGAGGACAACACAGTGAAGCAGGAAGAAGAAGCTGATGCTCCGGCAGTAGAGGAAGATTCCGAAACTGAAGCCGAAGAAGCTGATGATTCACAAAGCGAGCAGAAGGTGATGCGTGCTGCTAAAGCTACTCCTGTGGAGACTGCAATTGATTTAATGGGTCATTTGCGTTCCAATGCTGTCATTTATCCTGATCTGAACGATATGAGTACTTCTAAAGGAGCCGTCGCTGGCGGCTATACAGACACTGTTTACTTCATCAAGAAACAAGCAAAATGGAATAATGAAACGTATTATCTCATTAGTAAACAGGCAAGCAGTACGACGGGTGTTATCGGCTGGGTGAAATCTTCTGAAATGAGTACACATGAGCATTCAGTTGTGAACAGCAATCAGCAGACATTTGTCATTAGCGGATCTGGGAACGCCTACAGCAAGCCTTGGGGTGGATCGAAGGATCTTGTCTATACCTTGAGCAAGTACAAGGGGAAACAGTTCAAAGTGACTGCTGAAGAAAAAATCGGCGCTAATACCTGGTATAAAGGTACTCTTGCTGGTAAAACTGTCTATATTCATTCTGCATATGTAGATAAATATGAGCCAGTTAAGATCGAAGAGGAACAGAAAACGAGCTTGCTTGGTCACCTGAAGAGCAGTGCAGTTATTTATCCTGATATTAATGATCCATCTTCTGCAGTTGAAGCTGTGGCTGGCGGATATACAAGTGCCGTATACTATATCAAGAAGCAAGCGAAGATAAACGGTGAACTGCATTATTTGATCAGCAAAGAACCAAGCGCAACTAATGGTGTTGTTGGCTGGGTGAAAGCCTCCCAATTGTCTACACATGCTCATACGACAATTGATAAAAACAAGAAGACCTTCACTGTTAAAGGATCCGGACAAGCTTTTGCGAAAGCATGGGGTGGATCGAAGGATCTTGTTTATACTCTGAGCGACATGGAAGGCAAAACCTTCTACGTGAACTTGACTGAGACTGTCGGCAGCAATACATGGTATCGTGGAATGCTGGATGGCAAGCAAGTGTTTATTCATTCTGCTTATCTATCAGCATATGAGCCTAAAATAACTGAACAAAGTATCAGTAAGCTTGGTCATCTGCATGCAGATGCAGTTATTTATCCTGATTTGAAAAATCCAGCTTCTACACTTTCAGCTGTAGATGGCGGTTATACAGACGCTGTCTATTACATTAAGAAAGAAGCAACTGTTGCAAGTGAGCTTTACTACTTAATCAGCAGAGAACCGAGCGCAACTAATGGTGTTGTTGGCTGGGTGAAAGCCTCCCAGCTGTCCACGCATGATCATACAACGATCAGCAAAGAGAAGAAGGGCTTCCTTGTGAAAGGTTCCGGGCAGGCATTTGCCAAAGCTTGGGGAGGATCCAAGGATTTAGTTTATAATCTATCAGACTATAAGAATGAAGTTTTTCGTGTTGATCTGACTGAGACAGTCGGCAATAATACGTGGTATCGTGGAACGCTTGGCGATAAAAAAGTCTTCATCCACAGTGCATACGTTCAGCAAGTGAGTGAAACGAAGATCAGCCGTCTTGGTCACTTGAATGGAAATGCAACAGTGTACGATAATTGGTCTGATACATCAGGGCGAAATGCTGCCGATGCGGGCTTGACGGATGCGGTCTACTATATCAAAGCACAAGTCGAAGTGAATGGCACAACGTATTATAAGATCAGTAAAGAGCCAAGCAGCACAACTGGTGTTGTTGGCTGGGTGAAATCTACTGAAATGTCGTCGCATGAACACACGACGATCGACAAAACTGCAAAAACATTCTATTCGAATGGTAAAGGCAGTTCCTACGCGAAAGCATGGGGTGGATCGAAGGATCTAGTTGCAAGCAGTATGTCTAAATACGAAGGAACTCAATTCAAAATCAACTTGACGGAAAAAGTCGGAAACAACATCTGGTACCGCGGTGTATTGGATGGAAAGACGATGTGGCTGCATGAAGCATACGTAGTCGAAAGTTACGATAAACAAACGCAATACGATCTGACACTGCAAGAAGCGGTAGCGATACAGAAGACCGCATCTGCTCAGACAGATAGCGAATACAACACATATGTATCCGCAGAGTATATCAATAGTAATAACCAAGTGACTGCTGACCTTCTGAATGTACGCGGCGGTCCTAGCACAAGCTACTGGGTTGTTGGAACACTAAGCAAGGGTGCAAAGGTTACAATCGTCGGACAAACAGGCAGCTGGTATCAGATTGAGTTCACGAACTCTCGTCAGTGGGTGAACGCAAGTCCGGATGATATTCAGTACTATTTGGACCCGAATAACTTCATCAACGATGAAAGACAGCGATTCCAATTCCTGGATCTGACGAGAGCTAGTGATGCGGACGCAGCGACACTAAATAAATACCTTGTTGGTAAAGGAACGCTAGCTGGACAAGGTCAAGCATTCATTGACGCAGCGAAGCTTTACGGAATCAATGATGTGTATTTGGTTTCACATGCTACACTTGAGACAGGTAATGGTTCTTCCACACTGGCTCAAGGAGTGAAGTATAATGGCACGACAGTTTACAACATGTATGGTATTGGTGCTATTGACGCATGTCCAGTAGATTGTGGCGCAAAACGGGCATATGAAGAGGGCTGGACTTCTCCATATCTTGCCATTGTTGGAGGAGCACAGTTCATAGGTGATGGTTACATCAATTCAGGTCAAAACACATTGTATAAGATGAGATGGAACCCTGAGGCGATGGCAGCATCCGGTACATTCGGTAAGCAATACGCGACTGATATTGGCTGGGCATCCAAGCAAGTCTCTACAATGTACAACTTATATCAGAATATGGGTATTTATACCTTGTATCTTGATATACCAAACTATCGTTAATTCAAAAAAGCACATTATCCGATACGGATAATGTGCTTTTTTTGTAAATTAGATTTCAAATTGTAAATTTTTTGTCGATATATTAGTTAGGAAAGGTTTTAGCAATTATTTTACATCATTTACTTCCTAATCCATTCAGGCCGAGAAGGAGGCAAGTTTTAAAACGGCAGCTATAACCATTTTCAAATAAGAAGATAGAGGGTAAAAATGAGAAAAGTTATTAGCTTGATAGTCGTTTTAATGCTATCTTTCAGCAGTATACCAGTAAGCGTATTTGCGGAAGAGCATAATAATCAGGTAACACAGGAAATCAGCAGTGATTCAAATAGTACTGATGTTTCTCAGGAAACAGAAGCAGACAATACAGTGACAGAAGATCAGACCGAAGCAGATACGTCGAAAACAGAAAATGATTCATCATCAAAGCAAGAAGAGGAATCTGTTGTGCAAGAAGAGGCTGAAATGCCATCAACTGATACTAAGGTAACTGAAGAGAAGCAGGTGCAACAGGAAGAAATTGACACGCCTGCAGTTGAGGAAGCTGAAACAGTAGTTCAAGAATCTGTTGCTAAAGAGCAAGAGGAAGAACAACCAAAGTATAATGAACTCGGGATCAAAGAAGGTACGATGGTTTATGGAATAGATATCAGTAAGCTTTCAGCAGAGGAGCTGCAGTACATTCCAATTGATTGGCGTGATGGTATTGATGAAACAGAAGAAGAAACTGCTTCCGAACCACGTTTCTATGCCCGGGCAAGCTATCCGAATGTAAACGATTGGATTAAAAAGAATTCACCATCCACTGCTGCCATTAAGTATGAGCATAAGAGCCAATTCGCTAAGTTCAATTATCGTTATGGAAGAGGTGCCGTCGAAGGAGTGGTAGCTCATGAAACTGCCAATCCGAATTCCTCTATACGATCTGAAATAAATTATATGACAGCGAACCATAACAATGCCTTTGTTCATGCATTTGTCGATCATAACAATATCATCGAAATCCACCCGACAGATTTAGGTGCTTGGGGTGCGGGTTATTATGCGAACCAACGCTTTGTACATGTTGAATTGGTTGAAGTAAACAGCTTCGAAAATTTTGCGAAATCAATCAACAACTATGCTGATTATATTGCTTATGTACTGGCAAAATATGATCTTGGAGTGACAAGTGCAGAATCAAACGGGAGAGGTACATTGTGGTCACATAATGCCGTCAGCAGGTTTTTGGGCGGTACAAACCACGTTGACCCTCACGGTTACTTTGCGAAGTATGGTTATAACTGGAACGACTTTGTGAAGTTGGTTACTGAGAAGTACAATCAGAAGGCGATTAAATACAGCAGTACAAGCAAACTTGGACATATTCGGACTACAGGTGCGAGAGTCTATCCAAACCTATCGAATCTATCCAGCAGTTCACAAGCTGGAAGCAGTAAAACTGACCAAGTTTACTACATTAAGAAACAAGCGAATGTTAACGGAACTATTTATTATCTCTTGAGCACGAAACCTAGTGCTACATCCGGAACTATCGGATGGATGAAGTCTAGTGATGTAAAAGTACATGATCACAAAGGCCTCAACCGTGATAAATATATGTACACGATTGTAGGAACGGGAACAGCCTATGATAAAGCATGGGGCGGCTCTAAAAACCAAGTATACAATTTAGCTTCCATGAAGGGACAGGTTTTCACCTCCAATCTCTCTGAAACAGTCGGTAACAATACTTGGATTCGCGGTACTTTGAATGGCAAGGAAGTATGGGTGCATTCCGGCTTTGTTACAGATAAAAGACAAGAAAGTAATACAAGTAAGCTAGGCCATCTGCGAAGCGGTGCCAGAATTTATGAAGATGCCAAGACATCAGCTAAATATCGCAATGCAGGAAGCAACGACTATGACCAGGTTTATTACATTAAGAAACAGATTGAGAGAGATGGACAGCTGTTCTATCTGATCAGCTATGCTCCAAGCCGAACAAAAGATGTAGTTGGCTGGGTAAAGGCGGAGCAGCTGCAAGTCCGTTCACACACATCTGTCAGTAAGACTGCTCAGACGCTCTATGTGACAGGCTCCGGAAAATCTTATACAAAAGCATGGGGCGGCAGTAAAAACCTTGTTAGCAGCAATCTATCTGCTGCAAGCGGCAAACCTTTCTATGTCAATCTAACCGAGAAAGTCGGCAACAACACTTGGTATCGTGGAACGCTTGACGGGAAGCAAATGTGGCTTCACAGTGCATATGTTTCCACGAAAATAGAAAGCAAGACAAGCCGTCTTGGACATCTGCGTGGAGGAGCGGTAATTCTTACGGCTCCAGGCGTAACAAAGAATGCAAAAAATGCAGCTGATGGCTATACAGATCAGGTGTATTATATTAAGAAGCAAGCAGTATATAATAAGAAAACATATTATTTGATCAGCAGTAAACCGAGCAGTACAAGCGGTACTATCGGCTGGGTTGAATCAGGACAGATAAAGACATATTCCCATGTTACTGTTGATAAGAAAAGCAAAACACTGCACGTCAAAGGAACAGGCAGTGCATATGCGAAAGCATGGGGCGGATCAAAAGACTTTGTCTATGATCTTGGGGCGTATGCCAGCAAGGAATTCAAGGTCAATTTGACAGAGAAGGTCGGCAATAACACATGGTATCGAGGAATGTTAGCTGGAAAAGAAGTATGGATTCATTCAGCATATTTGCAATAACCAGATCACACCGCGTTTTATATGATGCGGTGTGATTTTTTGTTACATATTGTAGGAATTAGTTGTAAAATAAAGTTAGTGTAAAAAGAATGTAAATATCGGAGGAACAAATGAAATATACTATTGCAATACCTGTTTATAACGATGAAAGTACAATCAGGCACTGCCTGGATAGCATAATTAATCAAACAATTGATAAGGACAAGCTGGAAATAATCTGTGTGAATGACGGATCTACCGATCAAAGTCCAGCTATCTTAGAAGAATATAGCAATACATACAACTTCGTCCGTGTCGTTCATCAAGAAAACAGTGGATCTCCTAGTGGTCCGCGAAATAAAGCAATTGAGCTTGCGACAGGCGATTTCATCTTTTTCGTTGATGGTGATGATTATCTTGGCGAAGAAGCTCTAGAACGAATGGAGGAGAAGATCCTTCAATACGACAGCGATATCGTTGTGGGGCAATATGTCGGAATCAATAGAGGGGTTCCACAAGCTATTTTCAAACGGAATCCTGATAACTTCAGCTTCTACGGCTCTAATGCGCTATACACAGTCAGTGTACAGAAGCTGTTCCGGGTTAGCATGCTTCGTGAGCATAATATTCGGTTCCCAGAGCATTACTCCTTGGGAGAAGATCAGCCATTCATCATACAGGCTTATGCTTACTCCAATTCCATTTCTATTGTGAAGGATTACCCGTGCTATTATTTGACGAATAATCTCACAGTTGGCAGGGAGCAGCTCACAAAAAAACCAATTACCGGCCGACTTTACATGCATCAATTCGAAGAAACGCTTGCAGCGGTCGAGAGTCTGCAGCTGCCCAAAGAGAAGAAGCTGCGTACATACTATCAATACTTGACTCGCGTATTGAACATCGAGCTTCGGACGACGATTACTCGCTCCTTCCAAATGGAGGATAAACAATTTATTTTCGATTCCTTGAAAGCTTTGTTCCAAAAGCATAATTTCTTAGAGATTTATGCGAATTTCAATACAAGAGAAAAGCTGCTGCTGCGTATTATTGAGCAAGGTGAGCTCGACGATCTTATCAACTTTTGGTATGCAGAGCGTCATCCTGGCAATATGCAAGTGTTCCATGGGTTAATCTATCCGAAGGCTGAAAAAGCATACGAATTGGCCAAAGCTGAATCACTATCCTTCCATCGTTCAAATAAGCTTGCTGCAGCAGTAACGCGTATACAGAAAAAAGCAGAAGGTTTGTTATTAGAAGGCTATAGCTATCATTCATTGGTTGACGCCTCTGAGGAACAGCTTTATTTGAAGCTTAGCGACAGGGATAGTGAGCGTGTAACTTCTCTTACTGTCCAAAAGGGTGCCTATCATATTGACAGTCCAATACCTGTGAATCCTGAGGCAATGCAGGAACAGATGCTTACCACATTCCATGTTGTCATCCCTGCTTCTGTAATTGAATTGATTGAAGCAGAGAAGGATATCGTAGATTTGCATCTTGTGAGCAGAATCGAAAATTACACAGCTATTGGGCGAATCTTAGGCGAGATGCCTCATCATGCGACAACGAAGCTTACATCTTCAAAGAAAAAGAATCATTTGCTTAATGTTACAACCTACAATACAAAGCACGGAAACCTATCCTTTAAACTGCAGGATACGACGAAAAAGAAACCAAAACAGCTTAGCAAAAAGCAGCGTATCGTCAACAAAATCAAGCGGATGCTAAGAGCATGATTAGGTTATCGTTTTAAATAACTGCTAAGTTATGCTATCTTAAATGAACAATAATTCCGCTTAGGAGGACACAGCAATGAAAACACCAATTTTCGTGTTTAACTCATTGAACGTTAAACGCGGTGGTTTAACAAAAGCGGTATTAAAACGTGCCAACCTCTTGGTCAATCATTGTCCGGAGGTTGTCTTCTTTACACTTGCTTATCAGCAGGACCATAAGAATATTATTGAAAAGCTATATGAATCCGGACAAATGGACAGGCGTATCAAGGTAAGGAATTTCTACGCCGATCTGCTCGAAATGGAGCATGTTACGGAACCGGTGCAAGCACCAGTCGAGCTTCCTGGCTATAGCCATATTGCCGATAAAAAAAGTAAATTGCCAGCTTATCGCTACTATAATAATGGCTTCTATGAACAATATCGCCGATTTGAGCAGGATGGTTCATTGAAACTGATTGATTATATGGATGAAAGCCGAACAAGGCAGCGACGAGAAGAATATTTGCGCAATAATCGTCTAGTCAGAGCGAGCCATATGGATATTACAAATAATAAAGCAAAGCTGCACAGATACTTCGGTGCAGACGGTTCTTGCAAGCTAGCTGTTTGGCTGGATGAACCAGATGCAGAAGGCCGTACTATCCGGTTTGATCTGGATAAGGAATACGTAAAGATCGAACATGCCTATGCAGATTGGATAGAAGAGGCGGTCAAGACGTATGAAGCACCTGTTCTTCTTTCCGATTCCAGAAAGACAGATGAAACTGTCCTTCGAGTGAAAGGCAATTTCGAAAAGGTGGGAGTTGCGCATAGTTCGCATATCGCAGCACCTTATAAAGATGACTCTGAAACAAAAATCACTTGGCATACTTTCTTTGATGGAATCAATGATTATGACAAGGTAATAGTTCTGACGGAACACCAGAAGCAGGATATTATTTCGAGATATCAAGTTGATTCACAAAAGCTGCATGTTATTCCGCATGCAGCTTCGCCAACGGCCCCTGCGGCTGTAGCGAGCGTGGATCCTCATCTTGCAGTTTCCTTGTCGAGATATTCGGAAGAGAAAGCTGTAGATGAAGGAATTCGTGCATTCCGGTATGTCGTTGATAAGCTGCCAGATGCACGCTATCATATTTACGGCTTCGGACCATTGGAAGCACAGCTGAAGAAACTGATCAATGAACTCGGCCTGCAGGACAATGTAAAGCTAATGGGCTTTACCACTGATCCAGCAGCAGCTTACCAATCGGCGGCATGCTCCATCCTAACCTCAAGATACGAAGGTTTTGGAATGGTGCTGACAGAAAGTATGGCGGCGGGTACGCCAGCCATCACCTATGATATGAAATACGGACCTAGGGAAATCATACGAGATGGAGTGGATGGCTTCATCGTAGAAGCAGGTAATCAAAAACTGCTCGCTGATCGAATATTATCCGTCATGGAGGACACCGAACTGCGCCGAGAAATGGCCGAAAAGGCAATTGATATATCCGGACGCTTTAGTGAAGAAAACTATAATCAGTCTTGGATTGAAGTGTTCAATTCACAGTCCCAGCAAAACAAGAAGAAAAAATCATTATTCGGTTTTATGAAAAAGTAATTGCTTTGTATTATGGTAAATGACTGTTTGGTACTGCGTTTTTATCGAAATTGCATACCAGTAGGAGGATAAAATGATGAAGACCCCAATATTCGTGTTCAATTCACTGAATGTGGAGCGAGGCGGCCTGACAAAAGCAGTGATGAAGCGGGCAAATATTCTCGCAGACCATTACGGGAAAGTTGTTTTCTTCACACTGGCTTTTCAGCAGGACCATAAGAATATCATTGAAAAATTGTATAAGACAGGACAGCTGGATAGAAGAGTTGAAGTGAGAAACTATTATACGGACCTTCTGCATATCAGCAAGGTTGATAATCCTAAGGAAGCATCAGTTGAAATCGAGGGATTGCATGCAATTCAAGATAAGAAAAGCAAGCAGCCTGCTTTTCGTTATTACGAGGACGGCGTCTATAAAGAATACCGTCGTTTCAATGGAGACGGCTCGCTAAAGCTAATTGACTATATGGATGACAGCCGCACACGTCTCAGCAGAGCAGAATATCTGCGAGACGGTCGTTTGGTCAGGACAAGCCACATGGATTATATTACTAATAAGCCGAAACTGCATCGTTATTTGCTTGAAGATGGTACATGCCGTATTACGGTTTGGGTCAATCCTTCAGGCAGCGAAGGCAGAACCATTCTCTTTGGTGAAGAAGATGTAGAATATGATTCCATCAACCATGCCTATGCGGCTTGGATTGATACAGCAGTGCTTGAATACGAAGCACCTGTCATCATGTCTGATTCAAGAAAGACAGACGAAACTGTCCAGCTTGTTAAAGCAGATGTGGAAAAGGTTGCTGTTGCGCACAATAACCACTTTGAGTCACCTTATGATGAAAGTGCGAAGACAAAAAAATCCTGGAATCATTTCGTGGAAGGTATCAATAGCTTCGACCATGTTGTCTTCCTAACGCATGAACAAGAAAAGGATATTACTTCCCGCTATCAGGTAACAACGAAGTTGCATGTCATTCCGCACGCAGCTCCAGACACACCAACTGCACAGCAAGCCTATCAGCCGAAGGTAGCTGTTACATTGGCTCGCTTTGAAGGGCAAAAGCGTCTGGATGAAGGAATTGCAGCCTTCAAACATGTTGTGGATAAAATACCTGATGCTGAGTATCATATTTACGGGTTTGGACCGCTTGAGGATGAACTGAAGGCTCAGATTAAACGACTTGGTCTCGAGAAGAATGTGAAACTCCTAGGCTTCTCATCTGATCCGACAGCATCCTATCAGTCGGCTGCTTGTACGATCTTAACTTCCGATTTTGAAGGCTTTGGTATGGTGCTTACAGAGACGCTTGCAGCAGGAACTCCAGCGGTTGCCTATGATATTAAGTATGGACCGAAGGATATCGTCAGGGATGACGTTGACGGGTATCTCGTCAAAAAAGGCGATCAGAAGGCACTAGCTGATAAAGTGGTCGCTATCATGAATGACAGCAATCTTCGAGACAGACTAGCAGAGCGTGCGACAGAAGTGATTGAGCGATTCAGCGAAGAGAGCTTCAAAAAGGATTGGGTAGAAATGTTCGGACAATCCTATACCCCTTCAGAAAACGATAAGTCGCAAGAGAAGAAACGTTCTTTCTTCGGATTTGGCCGTAAATAAGAAAACAGCCGGTATATTACCGGCTGTTTTCTATTTGTGTAAATTCTATGTGAATAATTGTAAAGTTATTGTTTTCGTGGCATAATGGGAAAGTCTATCATACGAAAGATTCCTACCTGATGGTTTGATCTTGAAAGGTTGTTACAAGTGTGTCAAATCAAGAAATCGTAGAAATAATGGATATTCCTTTTAATAAATTAACACAAAAAGAACTATTGCAACAGCATCTTTATCCACGGATCAACGCTGGTGAACGCACGTATATCGTAACGGCAAATCCGGAAATTGTCATGCAGGCAAGAGTAGATGGTGTTTATAAACAAAGCGTCAAAAGTGCTGATTATATAATACCGGACGGCGCAGGAGTCGTCATCGCCTCTAAAATACTAGGTAACCCAATTGAAGAACGTGTGACGGGCTTCGATCTGATGTTCAAGCTGCTCAGCTATGCCGAGAAGCATAACCTCAGCTGCTATTTCCTTGGAGCGAAACAGGAAGTGAACGAGCGAGCGGTAAATCGTGTACGTTCTCAATATCCTGGTATCCGTATTGCCGGAAGCCACCATGGATATTTTAATGCTGATGCAGAAGCAGCGGTGGCGGAGCAAGCAGCCGCAACAAAACCAGATCTTATCTTTGTAGCAATGGGGTTCCCGAGACAAGAGAACTTTATCGCTGCTCATAAACATCTATTCGACAAAGGTGTATTCATGGGTGTTGGCGGAGTATTCGATATATTAGCCGGAGAAATGAAGCGTGCACCTCAAGCTTGGATAAAACTGAATTTAGAATGGCTGTACCGTTTGATAAAGCAGCCTTTTCGCTGGAAACGGATACTTAAAGCATTTGAATTTATGTTCCGCGTCCTAATACGCAAATAAAAAGACAGAAAGGCGAATAGCCCTTCTGTCTTTTTTAATTTTCTGCAGCCGCGATGGCGCGCTGACGATATGCTTCTTTTTCTTCCTTGGACATCTTCTTGTATTCGTTCAGGAATTGGTCATATCTCGGAATAACTTCGTCGATAGAGCCATATTCCCGTACTTGTCCGAATTCCAGCCAAAGGATCTTATCGCAGAACTGCTTCATCTGTCCAAGCGAGTGGCTGACGAAAATCATTGTCTTGCCTTTATCCTTGAATTCATGCATCTTGGCGAGACTCTTCTCAGCGAAAGCTTTATCACCTACGGATAAAGCTTCATCGATAATCAGGATCTCAGGATCGATATTAACAGAAATAGAGAAGCCTAGGCGTGATTTCATCCCGCTTGAATAGTTTTTCACCGGCTGATCGATAAATTTCTCCAGCTCAGCAAATTCTATGATTTTCGGTTCAAGCTCGGCAATTTCTTTCTTATTAAGTCCAAGCATCAAACACTTTAGTTCAATGTTCTGTCTGCCAGTCAAATCGCCTTTCAAACCAGCGGAAACAGCAATCAGAGCTGCATCACCATTCAGGGTAACAGAGCCTGTCGTCTCTGGAACAATACCAGCGATGATATTCGACAAAGTCGATTTACCAGATCCGTTGATACCGATGAATCCGACGACATCACCTTTTTCAGCTGTAAAGCTGACATTGCGCAATGCGTAAAAGTCTTCTCCATATTCCTTCGGGAAAATGATGTCTTTTATACGGTCAGAGCTTTTGCTATATAACTTATATTTTTTGCTTACATTTTCAACGATAATTGATTTATCCATAAAAATCCCTTTCTAATTAGAGAAAGTCGATAAAGTGTCTTCTGAAACGGATATGCAAGGCAGCACCAATCATGAAGATGATTGCAGTAACTACCCAGAAGTAGATTGTGTACTCCCATGATGTAATGAAGTACCAGCCATTCTGCCCCATCAATGATGCACGGTAACCTTCAACAAGATAATAAAGCGGGTTAAGCTTCATTACAACTTTTAGAAAATCCGGCAAACCTTGTGATATCCATAAGATAGGTGTCAAATACAGCACCATACGTAAGGTGGCTTGTAGAAGCAGCTGAATATCCCGTATAAGCGTCGTTAGAGTTGTCATAAGCAGCACAAAAGCATAAGTAAATGCTACTGTCGCTATGATGAAGTATGGAAGTTGCACTATATAGATACTAACCGGATATCCGGTAAATTGCATAAGGATAATTGTGAACACTACAAGAATTAAATGAGGATAAAGCTTCGAGAATATCGTGATATTTGGTATCACGCTCATTGGGAAGTTCATCTTCGATAATAACCGTAGTCTCGAATAGATAGATTTAGAACCTTGTGTAGCTGCTGGTTGGAAAAACATCCAAATAATTAAACCGGCAACGAGCCAAGGGAAGAATTGTAAATCTTCTCCTCCTGAGGGATTCGGAATCTCACGTGGTTTACCGCCACTGATTAAATAACCGAACACAAGCCAATAGATGGCAATTTGTATAAGCGGACTTATAACTTCCCACGCCAATCCAAGGTAGTTAGCATTATTGTTATTCCTTAGTTCATAAAGCGATATGCGTCGAATGAGATTAAAATGCTTGAATTGTTCTTTTAGAACAGTGATTGCTGATTTCATAAAAAAGTCCTTCCTGCCAGGATGTTCTTTTGTTCTTGTTCAGACCTCTTAAATTATACTAGCAACATCAATAGAAAACAATTTTAATTTACATAGCCTTTACAATAGCGAAGCCTGATGTGACAAAAGGAACTGCCACCCGGAAGAGGGTGGCAGCCTTGTTTCGTTTATGGTGTTGTGGTACTTCCTGTTGAACCGACAGAAGTGCTTTCGGTTGTTGAAGTACCTGTTGTATCTTCATAGGTTGTACCACTTGTTGAATTGCTGGTCGAACTGTCTGAACTAGAGCTACCTGTATCATAGCTCGAAGTGCCGCTTGTTTCTGAGCTATCATCTGTCGTGGAGTTGCTAGTTCCAGTGCTATTGCTAGTTGAACCAGTAGTTCCGGTAGTGCTATTAGTTGTCCCGGTGCTTCCTGAAGTTCCAGTACTGCTGTCAGTTGTACCAGTTTCTCCTGTTCCGCTGCTTGTAGTACCAGTGGAATCAGTTGTTCCAGTACTATCAGTTGTACCTGTACCATCATCATAAACACCGCTGCCATCGGTTTCCACACTATCTGTATCTACTTCCTGAGACAGGTCAAGATGCTCACGAAGCTGCTTTTGGATATCTGCCAGAGAGGTTGGATCAACTTGGTAATACCAAATACCGTCAGATAGCTTACCGCCGGTGCCATCAAGGTTCAATGTGTTAATCTTCAGGTCATTGCTTGTACCATAGGAGATGAAGCTCTTAATCTGATCGAATGTAAGACTTGTGCTTAGGTTGTCGCCTACATCCTGAATTAATGCATCATATTTAAATACTGATCCTGCAGAGGATGCTTTTGTGATCATTGCCTTGATGATTTCCTGCTGGCGTTTACCGCGTTCGATATCGTTATCGTAATGTCGGGTACGTGCAAGGGCTAGTGCTTCTTCGCCATTAAGCTCCTGCATTCCTTCTTCCAAATGAATAGCATCTTTCTGATCCTTAGAGTTCTGCTCATACAGCTCGTAAGGAACTTCTACATCAATACCGCCAAGTGTATCAATAATGTCCATGAAGGCATTGAAGTTGATTTCTGCATAATAGTCGACAGGGACGTTAAGGAAGTTTTCAACCGTCTCAACGCTAGCCTGGGCACCGCCATAAGCATGTGCGTGGGTGATTTTTGTCTGACGATCGACTTCCGGTACGTACACGTATGAGTCACGCGGGATGCTTAAAAGATCGACGCTATGTTCTTTCTTATTGAAAGTAGCAAGTATCATCGCATCGGAGCGGGAATTTCCTTCATCGCGTGTGTCACTGTCGTCCACTCCCATAAATAGAATCGAAACATTGTCCTCAACGGGGTCAACTGCTTCTTCTCTCAACGCTGATTTGTCACGCGTATCTGCGACATGGGCATTTTCAATGGCACTGGCGGCGGAGGTCCATAAATGGGCAGCATATGCTGCTCCGCCTGCTCCAAGGATTAAAATGGGGATAAGGAGCAGCATTATAATTCGTTTTTTATTTACTTTTTTCTTCACTATTCGCCTGGGAGGCTGTGGTTGGTAAGGTGACCTTCTTCTCATGATTAAACTCCTTTATTTACTGATGTATCTGTATGTTTATTCATTAATTTTGCTGGTAAAGTCTACCTGTTAGCAGAACATGCTAACCTTAATTGTACTATGAAACAGTAACAACGTAAAATTACTATTATATTACATGCCTTTCCCGCTAGTGATTGGGCTTAGGCCGTGCTTATGAATATTTTTCTAAACTTTTTCCACACTTTTTCAGGGCAGGTTCCGATTATAGCTGTGAAAGGAGGGGAGAAACATGGCAGTCATTGCAACCCATAACAAAACACGCCTTAGCATCGTATTGTACGATGGCGTGGATCCGGACACAGGAAAAGACAAATACAAAACAAAATCTTTTAACAACATCAGACTCGATGCGACACCGGAAGAGCTGCAGGCATTCGCCGATGCATTGGTACCATTGCAGCAGCGCAATCTCTACGCAGTGGAAAAGAACGACCACTCAATCCTGCGTGAATCTTAATTCGACAAAAAAGGAGGAATAAAGCATGAAGAAGCTTGATATGCAGTTTTTGAATGAAGCTGGCAAGACTGTGACCATCAGCTTGGAGCAGCCTGTCGAACCATTCGACGAGATAGCAATCGACCAGGCAATGGACGCAATCTTGGCGCAGAATGTCATCTCATCGAGCGGAGGACCGCTTGTCTCGAAAAAAGCTGCCCGTATCGTCGATCGTACCGTACAGGAAGTATTTTAATCCCGATGGAGTGCAGCTGCTGCGAGCTGCACTCCTTTTTTAATAAGAAAGGAGGCGTACCAGATGGAACCATGGCTTGCGATCATAAAGGAATTTGGATTTCCGGCAGCTGTCACCTTCTATTTGATGCACCGGATCGAAAACAAGTTGAATACGCTGATTGCTTCCATCCATAGTTTGCCGGAGAAACTGAAATGAAAAAGAAGACCAGCAGCCGTTAGCATTAGGAAGCTGGTCTTCTTGTTTTATTTTTTAGAGGTTAGATATCATATCTCATTTACCAGATTCAGTATCGTGTCTTCAAACTGTAGATGTAGTTTAAGTTGCTTTACAACAATTTAGTATTACTATAAGAACACCAATTAGAGAAATAGAATTAATCCGATAAAGTTGTTGTATAAGTAAATTTACTGTCACTAAAGAAAGGGCGGAACCCATGATCCTTAAAGAGAATGACTTTTTTGTTGGTTTATGGAATGCATGTCTGATTTCCGGAGTATTTTATTCAGGTCTATTATTCATGTATTTTCTGTTATTTAGATAATTTAAGCGAACAGTCTGCATTGAATTTGCATCTAATTTAATTCCTGCAACAATACAAGAACTTCATATACTTTTAACAGGAACTTAACGGCCGTAAGCTATGATAACTATCATACATATTCTAATGATAGAGTTGGGGTGGCGAAGGTGAAGAGTTGGAAGAAATGGACAGCCATGTCGCTAGCGGCGGCTAGTTTAGCATTGCCAGCTGTTGGACATGCAGAAGAACTGAAGGTATATAACAGAGATCAAGCACAAGCGCTTCAAGTGGAACAGATTGGCCGCTATAACAGCGGCAGCGGAATCGGTGAAGGCGGAACAGAGATTGTAGCATATGATGCTAACACAAAACGTGCCTTCTCAGTGAACGGTGCAGCCAGAGCTTTAGATATTCTTGATTTGAATGGATTGAAGGATGGAAATGGAGAGATTCCGCTTTTGAAACGTGTATCTCTGGAATCGTTCGGAGTAAGTGCTTCCGATGTAACTAGTGTCGCCATTCATCCGGAAGGTAAATATATTGCGGTGTCGGTACCAAGTGCGGTGAAGACTGATCCAGGCCATGTCGTTCTGCTCGATACGGATGGCAATAAACTGGCTAGTGTTGAAGTAGGGGCATTGCCGGACATGATTACTTTCACACATGATGGCTCGAAAGTGCTTGTTGCCAATGAAGGAGAACCTTCTGATGATTACACAGTTAATCCTGAGGGCTCTGTCAGTATCATTAATATAGCAAATGGTTTGGATAACCTGACAGCTGAAACAGCAGTATTCACCGATGACATCGTGGATTCTGATGTACGTAAAGTAAATCTGGATCCGGAAAATTCATCTTACGCGGAAAACCTGGAACCGGAATACATAACTGTAGATAAAGATAATCGTTATGCATATGTAGCTATACAGGAAAGCAATGCTATTGCGAAGCTGGATTTGCAGTCAAACAGCTTCACGACAGTGAAGAGTTTAGGATATAAGGATTTCTCCCAGGAAGGTATAGAGCTGGATCCATCCAATAAAGATGATGGTATCCAGATCGGCAATTGGCCAGTACTCAGCATGTACATGCCGGACGGGATGACAGCATTCCAATCCGGAGGGAAGACATATCTTATTACAGCCAATGAAGGCGATGCCCAGGACTGGGAAGGCTTCTCTGAGGAAATGCGGGTGGCTGATTTAGCCGCGGAGGATGCATACGCACTTAATGCAGATTTGTATGAAGGATATACGCAGGAGCAGCTTGATCAGCTTGTGCAGGATGGCTTGTTTGAGGATGAAAAGCTAGGCCGTTTGAACACAAGTATTGTGGCCCCGAAAAATGCTGACGGCAAATATGAAGCTGTCTATGGATTCGGTGGGCGGAGCTTCTCGATTTGGGATGCGGATTCCTTACAGCAGGTATACGATAGCGGCGCCGATTTTGAGAAAATAACAGCCGAAGCAATTCCGGATTATTTCAATACAACAAACGATGAAGATAAGCTTGATAATCGCAGTGATGATAAAGGACCTGAGCCGGAAGCTGTTATTACTGGTGATGTAGACGGAAAGACGTATGCATTTATCGGTTTGGAGCGGACAGGCGGTATTATGGCTTATGATGTGACGAATCCAAACAGCCCAGCATTCTCGACGTATTTTTCCAGCCGTAACTTCCAAGGAGATGAAGCAGCTGTGGATAGTGCAAGCGGCGATGTTGCGCCGGAAGGGTTGACGTACATTCCAGCATCCGAAAGTCCGACAGGTCAAACGCTGCTATTGGCGGCGCATGAAGTGTCAGGTACGATTGCTGCTTACGCACTTGGGGAGAAAGCCGAAACACAGCCAGAACCAGTCCCGGAAGAGGAAGAAGAGACCGAGCAGCCGGTAACAGAACCGAATGAGCCGGAAACAGAAGTTCCAGCCGAAGTGACACCTGAACCGGTAGATGAGGAAGAAACAAACGCAGAAGAACCAAAGCAAGATACAGAGAAAGTGGAAGAACAAACAGAGACTGAGACAGAAAATACGACGACAGAGCCTGAATCGGATCAGCAGGACAATGTACAGACAACTGCTTCAGCTAAATCAGATACTGATGATGCAGAAGGACAGCCATTACCGAATACGAGCACGAATGTGTTTAATTGGCTGCTTGGAGGCGTTGCACTCGTTGCTGCCGGTGTCATTTTCTTTGGGATAAACAAGCTTCGCAAAAGAGTATAGTGGAAGCAGCCACGTAGAGTGGCTGCTTTTTTAATTGCTTCCTATAGAGTTTTGATAAAGGTAGGGGTATAATACCCATGTATTCGCTTACAAAAGGAGGGAGCACATGGCTGTATTATCATTGATTTTCTTGGAAGTTATTGCGCCTTTATTGATTCTTCTTGCTGTCGGCGTCATCCTGCAGCGAAAATTTTCATTACAGCTGGGAACCTTGTCCAAGCTGCTGACGTATTGCTTCCTGCCTGTGAACGGTTTTATCAATATGTATCAAAGCAGTATGCCGCTTTCTGTGTTCGGTCAGATCATTTTATTCCTTCTGCTGTTTACTGCGTTTTCCATCAGCTTTACGGAAATTACGAGCAGACTGTTCAAGCTGGATCGAGGAGTGGCCGCGACCTATAAGAACAGCGTGGTGCTTATGAACTCAGGGAATTACGGAATTCCTGTCAGTCAGCTTGTTTTCCAGTCAAATCCGCTCGGGGTATCCATTCAGCTGATTGTCATGGTCTATCAGAATCTACTCACCTTTACATACGGGCTTTACAATATGGTGAGTGTCAAAAGCCAAGGAAATGCTATCTTGAAGGAACTTCTCCGGCTGCCAATGATTTATGCAATTATCCTCGGTGTGTTATGCGCATCATTCCATGTGGACATTCCGACATTTCTCTGGAATCCTATCACCTCCATAGCCGATGCCTTCCTTGCTGTGGCATTGATCACGCTTGGGGCTCAAGTAGCGCAGATTAAGCTGGAACGCCCGCACGTTGTGCTTTATTTGAGTACGTTTTCCCGCCTTCTGATTGGGCCAGCTGCAGCCTTAGGTATCATTTTCCTGCTTGGTCTTGACGGAACTGTCGCACAGTCACTGTTTATTGCCAGCTCATTTCCGACTTCCAGGAACAGTTCAATATTCGCTTTGGAGTATAATAACAACCCGGATTTGGCAGCGCAAACTGTTCTTGTGACGACAGTTTTGAGCAGTATCACTGTTACCATCGTAGTGTATATGGCCGGTATTCTTTTTGGGTAAGGTATATTTTATGATAGAGAAAGGTAAAAGTTTTGGGTAACAGAATGCAATAGGTTTATTAAAAATGAAAACTAGGGACGGTGAAATAGTATAACTTATAAAGGGTAATTGTGTTATACGGTAGAGGGTGTTTAACGTGTTTATAATGATCTAAATATAGGTGATTCTACCTGATTTTCAAGGGGAAAAGCTGTTATAGAGCTCATTCTAATTCTATGATCAGTTTTCTTACTTAAAAAAGTAACAAAACTGTTGAAATTATATTTGGAAGCGCATACAATAGTTGTAATATATTATGCAACGCTGCTTAGGATTTGGGGGAATTGTTTCAGGAGACGATGAGGGGGATTTAGGATGTTAGCAATAATGGGATTCTTGATGGTCTTTCTATTCATGTATTTGATTATGACGAAAAAGCTGTCTGCGCTCATTGCGCTGATGATCATTCCGGCTATTTTTGCAGTACTGACCGGGCATGCCGGTGACTTAGGGGAAATGTCACTGCAAGGTATCACAGACTTGGCACCAACTGGAATCATGCTATTATTTGCGATTCTATATTTCGGAATCATGATTGATGCAGGTTTATTCGATCCAGTCGTCGGCCGTATTTTGAAAGCGGTTAAAGGTGATCCGACGAAGATTGTTATGGGTACAGCTGCTCTTGCACTTGTTGTGTCCTTGGATGGGGATGGAACAACAAGTTATATGATCACTGTCTCTGCGTTCTTCCCACTGTACCAGAGACTGAAAATGAATCCACTCATATTGCCGGCAATCGCCGTCATGTGTGTAAGTTTGACGAACATGGTACCGTGGGGCGGACCGACAGCACGTGCTGCTGCAGCCCTTAATGTTGATGTAGGTGATGTATTTGTTCCGCTAATCCCAACTATGGTCGGCGGAGCAATCTGGATCTTCTTCACTGCTTTCATCTTGGGACGCCGTGAAAAGAAACGTCTTGGTGTTGTAACATTCGATGATGCAGAGCAGCGTATCCTTCAGCAGCAGGCTGCTACAGTTGATGCATCACTGAAGCGTCCACACCTATTATGGGTCAACTTCGCATTAACGGCGTTATTGATGTTTGGTCTGATTGAGGGTGTCATGCCGCTACCAGTATTGTTCATGCTTGCATTTGCAGTGGCAATCACAATCAACTACCCGAACTTGAAACAACAGAAAGAGCGTATTGCTGATCACGCTGGAAACGTACTTGCTGTCGTATCGCTTGTATTTGCAGCTGGTATTTTCACAGGTATCCTATCTGGTACTGAAATGGTGGATGCGATGGCAACAAGCCTTATTTCCATTATTCCAGATTCATGGGGTCCTGCTTTCAGTATCATTGTTGCAGTTACGAGCATTCCATTCACATTCTTTATGTCTAATGATGCCTATTACTTCGGTGTTGTTCCTATCTTGGCAGAAGCAGCTGCCAACTATGGCTTCTCAGCAGCGGAAATTGCCCGTGCCTCCTTGCTCGGACAGCCTGTCCATTTACTTAGCCCGCTCGTTCCGGCTACATACTTGCTTGTCGGAATGTCGAAGGTGGACTTCGGGGAATTCCAGCGTTTCACGATTCTCTGGGCAACTGGGACAGCGTTTGCTGTTATTGCGGTTGCGGTTATTACAGGTATCATCTTCTAGGAACGCAAAAATACCGTCCGTGTGGACGGTATTTTTATGTAAAACTATATCTAAGAGGATGTCGGTATTGAGTCTCTGCCTTCGCTTAAAGATGTGCTAATAAGCAAGCATTTACTTTGCCTTAAAATGCGCAACAGCACTAAAAAAGCGTCGGCCGTTCTCATCTACATGCATGTTATGCGCTACGTGGTGCAGCTCAAGCAGAATTGCTTTGTTGTGTTGGATTTGTTCGTTGATTTTCTTTTCTAATGTGGACAAGTCATGCGCTTCGAAAAATTCAACCTTGTCTTTCAGCATTTCTAAATCTAGCATTGCTTTTCGTTCCTTTCTATCACAGCTTTATCTCATTATATTATGCATGAGACAATTCGGGAAACTGGAAATCTACGGGCAGCAGCTCTGGTTTGTTTACGAATAGTGTATCTCTTTCAGTGTGCGTGTGAGAGAGAGGTTCCAAATCCGCAAATGTTGGGGTGAAATGGAAGATGACTTCGGTTACACCTGGTTGAGCGACGTAATCTGCGATTTGCCTCCAGACAAGCCGTGTTGGGCTGATCACTTCATATAAATGCATAGTCTGGCCAATCTTTTTATAAAGCAATAGAGCTGCTGGCTCTAATAGCTCAATAATCTCTATTTCTTGATCATACAGTGTATGGAAGCCTAGAATATGCTGACCGTCTGACACATCGAGAATACTAGACTGCGGATGGCGTTTGCCATAACGGTCAAGCAGCACAACCATGTCCTGCGGATTAACAGCAGGCTTGAGCTTTCGATAATCCGGAACCGGGCGCGGTTCAGAAGATACCGGAATGGAAAATAGTTTTTCCTGTACAGCAGTGAAGCCAAGTTTTTTGTAGATACTTTCCACACCTGGCCGGGAAAACAGATAGATGAGGTCGGTGTCCGTTTCGTATTGTTGAATGACACGCCGCAGCAGCTGCGTAGCAAGTCCTTGGTTCTGGTAGCTCGGGTCAGTCATGACGGTTCCGATTTGAATCGCCTTTGTCTTCTGCTGATTGATATGTACTGTGAGTGCGCTTACAGAAACGTTCGCGACAATTTGAGTATTATCAGCGAAAGCATGCGTGTGATAACGTTCATTCCACAAGCCGCTTTTATATAATAATTCAAAATCAAAGCCAAAAGTTTTTCTGGCTAGTTTATTAAAACTTTTACGTAAATCGTGTTCATGCGCAAATGCAGTTACTGCTTGCAGAGCAGTCATCATGCATCCCCCCATTTCTGACAGACTAATCAAGTTTTTAAGATTATTAGATACAATTCAATATTTCTATTTTATAACAATTTCCGCATTTGTACAGCCTAGGGTAACTATTGACGCGGAAGGAGAAAAATTCCATAGTAGAATAAGAGAGACAAATGAGGTGATAGTGATGCGATATGGAGCAATTGAAGCAGGCGGTACGAAATTTGTTTGTGCTGTCGGTGACGAACATGGAAATATAGAAGAAAGAGCATCTTTCCCGACAACGAAACCGGAAGAAACGCTGCAGCTGGTGTTTGACTTCTTCCATGGTAAACAGATCGAAGCACTAGGCGTAGGTGCCTTTGGACCTGTTGATGTAAAAGAAGACAGCCCAAATTACGGCACAATCGGCAACACACCAAAGCTGCAGTGGAAGGACTACCCGCTGCTGTCGGAACTTAAGAGTAGGCTCGGTGTGCCGGTCAAGCTGGATACCGATGTGAACGCAGCTGCTTTAGGGGAGTATATGCACGGAGCAGCAAAACATGCAAACAGCTGCCTGTATATTACGGTTGGAACAGGTATTGGTGCTGGAGCCATTGTGAATGGAGAAACACTGCAAGGCTTTTCCCACCCCGAAATGGGTCACCTGCTTGTCCGTCGGAGTACAAATGATGCGTATCCAGGGAAATGTCCGTATCATAAGGACTGCTTGGAGGGGCTGGCAGCTGGTCCTGCTATTGAAGCTCGCTGGGGAGAGAAAGCACAGAAGCTGTATCATCAAGAAGCGGTATGGCAGATGGAAGCCTATTATTTGGCTCAGGCAATCATGAGCTACACATTGGTGCTCAGCCCAGAGAAAATTGTCATGGGTGGAGGCGTCATGAAGAAGCAAGGCCTTCATGAGATGATTCAGCAGGAACTGGAAGCACTTCTGCAGCGTTATGTCCCACTGCCGGAAAATTATTTAGTTCCGCCAGGTCTTGAAGACAATGCAGGAATTGTCGGAGCACTTATGCTTGCCAAAACAGCAAAATAAGATAGTAGGGAGAGATTCTCATGAAATACTTTGCAGCATTTCTTAAAATGGAGAAACCTGAATTAAACCAGCAATACCGCCAAGCACATTTGGATTTTTTAGCTGACTTGGACGAAAAGGGATTCATTTTCGCTAGAGGAGCATTCGCTGATGGAACAGGCGGTCTAGTCATCTATCAGACAGAAGAAGAGGCGAAAGCGAGAGCATTGGCCGAGCAGGATCCATACTTGGTTAATGGTGTGCGCAGTCTAGACCTGCATGAATGGAATAAGATGTAAACTTAACCATTTATGTAAGTGAAAGCGTGATATAATTTGATTGATAATATAAGAGAATCGAGGGACAATCTATGAAAGTACTAGTTACTGGCGGTGCCGGCTATATTGGATCTCATGCGGTGTCCATGCTTTTGCAAAAAGGGCACGAGGCAGTCATCATTGATAATGTGATTACCGGCCATTTAGCAGCAGTAAACAAGGATGCGGTCTTTTATGAAGGAGATCTTCGTGATGGAGCATTTTTGGATGATGTATTCACAAAGGAAAAAGTTGATGCAGTCGTCCATTTTGCGGCAAGCTCTCTTGTTGGAGAATCAGTTGAAGATCCATTGAAGTACTTTGGCAACAATGTGTATGGTATGCAAGTATTGCTAGAAACAATGCGTAAGCATGAAGTGAAGAAGATTGTCTTCTCTTCTACAGCAGCAACATATGGCGATACGAATGTCGTGCCGCTTACAGAGGATCTGGATACAAATCCGGAAAGTCCATATGGTGAGTCCAAGCTGATGATGGAAAAAATGATGAAATGGTGTGACGGAGCGTATGGTATTAAATTCGTCTCATTACGTTACTTTAATGTTGGTGGAGCCCATCCGGAAGGGCAGATTGGCGAAGATCACCGCCCGGAAAGTCATCTGATTCCAATCATCCTGCAGACAGCACTCGGACAGCGTGAGCATATCAGCATCTTCGGTGACGACTATCCGACAGAAGATGGAACATGTATCCGCGACTATATCCATGTTATTGACTTGATTGATGCTCATTTGCTCGCTTTGGAGTACTTGGATAAAGGCGGCCAGAGTGATGTCTTCAACCTCGGCTCCAGTCAAGGCTTCTCTGTTAAAGAGATGATCGACGTGGCTCGCTCCGTAACTGGCAAAGAAATCCCGGCTAAAGTCGGTCCTCGCCGTGCTGGTGACCCAGCTGTACTTATCGCAAGCTCCTCAAAAGCGAAAGAAGTACTCGGTTGGAACCCAACGCGCACAGATATGAAAGACATCATTGGTGATGCATGGAGATGGCATCAGAACCGTCCGAATGGTTATGATGCATAATTCCTTCCCCTCCTAATTAGGAGGGGTTTTTTCTTTGGCATAAACAAGTACAGGCTTGTTATGGCGCTCAATCGTTTTCCAAACATGCATCCCTAGCTTCTCGGCTACTCTACAGGATGCACTATTATCTGGATAGATCAAGGCGATGATTCTATCTTCGTTCAATTGTTCAAGTGCAACGTCTCGGAATGCAGCAGCAGCCTCAGTAGCAAAGCCCTTTCCCCAAAAGGCAGGCGCAATCCAGTATCCCACCTCAAGTTCCATCACTCCGTCCACCTCTTGTGGAACCAACCCGGCATGCCCGATAGATTCACCACTTACTTTCTCAACTAAAACCTGCAGTCCAAATTGCAGATTTTCCTTCATATGAGACAAATTCCAATTGAAAAACAAGCGAGCTCCTTCCTTAGTTCTCGGTTTTCCGTTTCCGATAAAGCGAACCACTCGCGGATCGCTGACTAAGCTCTCCAAAAAATGCATATCCTCAGTTGTATAAGGTCGTATTAGCAGCCGATCTGTTTTAATCATCGTATTCCCTCCTTTTCATGCTTAGATGATAGGGATTCAGGTAATAAGTAATCCATATAGTGGTATTATTACTATAGCAGGTAATTCATACATAAAGGGAGTGGAGAAAATGGCAGAAGCGAAATTATTCTTAGATGCAAAGCAGAGCTTAGCCGAAGGTCCTTTTTGGCGAGAAGAAACAGAAGAGCTATATTGGGTGGATATAAATGGTCAGGCAATTCATGTCTATGATACGAAAACGGAAGAACATCGAGAGATTCCCGTCGATCAGAAAGTCGGCGCGGTCGTATTGAAAAAGGATGGCGGCCTTATTATGGCAATGGAGGAAGGCATTTATGAAACGGATAGCGAATTGAAAGCGAAGGTGCTGCTCCACAGCCCGGAAACTGATAGACCTTCCAACCGCTTTAATGACGGTAAAGCAGATCCTTACGGCAGGCTGTGGGCAGGAACCATGCCTAAAAAAGGCAGCGGCTATAAAGGAGCCTTTTACCGGATGGAAGTAGATCAGACACTGACCCGCATCATCGACGGTATCGGAAATTCCAATGGACTAGCCTGGAGCCCGGATCATAAATATTTCTACTACATCGATACGCCGACTGGTGAGGTGCAGTGTTTTGATTATGATGGAAAGAAAGGCGAAATCAGCAATCCGTGCACCGTTGTTTCGTTCAAGGACGGTAAACCGGATGGCATGACGATTGATGAAGAAGGCAAGCTTTGGATTGCACATTACGGCGGATCCAAGGTGTCCCGCTGGAACCCTGAAACAGGTGAGCGGCTCGAGGACGTTCATTTGCCGGTCAGCCAAGTAACCAGCTGTACTTTCGGTGGTCCGGAGCGGAAGACATTGTACATCACGACAGCGAGACAAAACCTAAAAGAAGAGGATCTGGAGAAAGAGCCTCTTGCTGGCGGGATCTTTGTATACGAGACTGACGTAGTCGGAGCACCAAGCTATAGATACGGTAAATAAGAAAAGCCCGGCTTAGGCCGGGCTTTTCGCTTTTTAAGTATTAGAAGTCCGTGTACTTGATGGCGTTAGGTAGGTGTCCTTTTTCAATTGCACTATCACTAAAGGAATAGCCTGCAATACTGCTAAGGATTGTTGCAAGTACTAGAAATCCAACGATTCTTTTCTTTGTCATTGTTATCACCTCCTTGAATGAAACATTACTATATTATTGTGATTTCCAAGGGCTAAGCGATAGAAATGGTTGGCGCGTTCAAAATCTCTTTCATTTGAATAGAAAGTTGCAAGCTCGTCTGCGCAGATTTGTGTTTCAAAAAATCTCTTCTTGCCTTTAAAGTAATCGACAGCGTCTGTTAGCACATTAATATACTCATCTTTATCGATATATCGAGAATAGAGTATCTTGAACTTCCAGTAATAGTCTCTATCAGTCTCCTGACCAATATAATCCATTCCTAATTGATAGTATTTAATAGCATTTTCGAATTTCTCTTCATCAAAAGAAATACTAGTCAACATATAAAGAGTAGAAAGGTAATTCTCAAAATCTTGATGAGGTAAGACTTTTTTTAAATAGCGTGTTGCGGCTCCGTATAAACGTTTACGTTCATACAACAAACCCAAATTGTGATAGATACTGACTTTTACCATTTCGTCATTCATGGCGTTTCTATCTTGAAGAGCAGAATGCAGATACTCCTCAGCTAAATCAAACTCACCCATATCAATATAATTCAACGCTATCAAAATTTTTGCTCTCGTCAATTTTCTTTCATACGCCGGATACAACTGATAAATATAAATAGCCTTCTCCGCATAGATAGCAGAACGATTCGTATAATCCAAGTAGTATAACGCGGATGCAAACAGGTCAAAGAATTCCGCTTTTTCAATTTCGTCCTGGATATAGCCGAGGTAGGATTCGACTTCACCGTATTCTTCAATGGCATTGTAATAGTCCTTTGTTGAATACAGGTACATGCCTTTGAAAAGGTGCAGATAGTAGAGATGCTCTTCCTTAAGATAAGGAGAAAACCCTTCTACTTGGCTGATCAGCTTTTCAGCTTCCGAATAATTCTTGCAAAGAATATGGTGGCGGCTATGGATCAGAAGTGCTAGCTTGACGACGTCGTCATTCGCTTCACCTTTAGCGAGCTGTTCGGATACTTCCGTTTTAAGCTTTTCCGCTGCTTGGACTTTCTTCAATTTGATATTCATATACCACAAATTGAGCAGTTCCCTTAGCTCTTCTGAGTTGAATGTGACGTCAGAACGCATCAGTTACACTCCCTAGTCTGTAAGATTTTGCCTGTATCAAGCATAGCATGTTTCATAACAGATTTTTATTGGGAAAGTAGGTCGAATTTTTAGACATTAAGTAGGGTATAGAAGCGCTGTTCGTGGAAACTAGGAAAGTTGTACAAAAAAAAGCACCTCCAGGGATGGAGGTGCTTATACAGCAGCTTTCTCTTGTTTGCGCTGAATGAACCGCAGTCGCAGGAAGAAACCAATAGCGGCACAGGTCAGACCGAGCGTTATTCCAACCCAGAATCCGAAGGCTTCCAATGTGGTGAAGCGAGAAAGTAAGTAACCACTTGGCAGACCGACAATCCAATAGGATATAAAGGCGATGATAAACGGGATAGTAACATCCTTGTAACCTCGCAGTACACCTTGCAGAGATGCTTGAGCTGCATCGGAAAATTGGTACATAATCGCAAACAGCATGAACTGCATCGCCAGCAGTACCACAGCACGATCAGATGTGTAGAAGTAGCTGATCTGCTCTCGGAAAATAAACAACAGCAGGCTTAATATACCAATAATTACGAGAGCAGAGCTGACACCAAGGATGGCGTATTGCTTCGCGTGGTTCATCCGTCGGGCACCAACTTCATGAGATACAACAATCGTCATACCAATTGAGATGCTGAGCGGCACCATGAACATGAGTGTTGTAAAGTTTAATGCTGTCTGGTGAGCTGCAATGACTGTTGTGTCGAAAAGAGAACCCATCAAGAGCGTAACCACACTAAAGATACTAGCTTCGAAAAATGTGCTGAGTCCCATCGGCACGCCGATTTTCAATTGTTCCTTCCAAGTCTGGAATGATACCTTATACCAGCGGACGAACAAGTAGTGTGTGCGCATTTCCTTCAGCTGGAATGTAAGGAACACGCTAGCGCCGAAGATGAACCAGTATGTAAAGGCGGTCGCATAGCCGGCACCAGCTCCGCCAAGCTCCGGAAAACCAAAGTTACCGAAGATGAGCAGATAATTAAGCGCTGCATTGATTGGCAGAGCCATCAGCAAAATGACCATAGATACTCTTGTGTAGCCTTGAGCATCAAAGAAATTACGCAGGACGGCGCTTGCAAACAATGGGATAATACCGATTGAAAGTCCGTGCAGATAATCTGTTGCGACTGTATGTACATCAGGACTCAAATTCATAATGCCAAGGACAGGCTGCAGTGCAGCTGCTCCGATAGCAAGCACAACCAAGGAGATTAAGATAGCTAAATAAAAGCCTTGCATAACCGTCCGTCCAACATCGCTCCGGCGGTTGTTACCGATCAGCTGCCCGACCATCGGCGTGATGGCAAGCATGATTCCAGTCAATCCGGTATAGACAGGCATCCATAGACTGGATCCCACAGCAACACCAGCCAAATCATCTGTACCAGCTCGACCAGACATCATTGTGTCCAGAACAGTCATGGCATTGTAGCTGATCTGTGTTATGAGGATAGGCCATAATATGTGAAAGAATAAAGACGCTTTTTCGTGTATCGTGTTCGTAGGATACATAAGTCTGCCCCCAGTTGTCGAATAAAGTAAAATCACAGCATTTAGTGTATCATACCCCCTGTTATAAAGCATATTTGTCATGGTGCGAAAGTTTCATAAAGCCTGTGGATAAGTCGTTTACTTTAATTGCTGGAAGGGTACATAACAAGTAGCAAGCCACCTAAGAAAAAGCTTTGCATCTGCTTAGACAGGAAAGGAGTGGTAAGAGATGACTTGCCCTTCATTGACGTTAAGTATGCAGGATTTTGTCGAGCGAACAAAACAAGGTTCGTCCATCAACGATAAATACTTTTTCGTTTTCAACCATAAGCCGATCGTGGCGAAAATATATATAGCTAATCATATGATCGAAATACCTGATCTTCATGACATCGTACTCGAGAAAGGAACGGATGGTAAAAACAGTCTGTTCTTTATGCCACAATCATTCATTTATGAAAACCCAAAAGCGAAGCGGACATTGGACGATATGCCCCGCATAATCCTGGAAGGAGAAGAATTATCCATGTCAATGGAACAGAACAACGAAGCCTACACAATGACAATCAAAATTCGTTAGTGCAGGCTTTTTTTTTATACCCAAAAATGCTTCTATACAGTAAAATATAATAGAAATTAATAACCAGGAAAAAGGTACACGAGAATGGAAATCAAAGACAAACAAAATGTAGTGGCAGGCTTCACTGCAAGGCTTTTACGAAAGCATTTCGGAAAAGGACCAGAAGCGGTATTCGTTTCCTTTACAGATGATGTCATCTGTATCTATGTACGGGACTTGCTCACGCCTGTTGAGAAAGTGCTGTTGGAGAATAATCAATTTGGCATGGTTTATGCAACGCGGGATAGTTTAATGGAAAAGTGCCTTCCTGAACTGAAAGAACAGATTAAGGATGAGACAGGTCATTATTTCAAGCATTTCTATTATGATTGGAATATGGAAACGAACGGCGGCGTTATTGTTGCTGTCAAAGAGGAGTTAAGGGATCAAGCTGATGATTCTTCCTTACAGGAAGTGAACAAGCTGGTTGCTGCTGTTACGAAGAAAACAGAGAGGTTGCCGGACAAGGTAAAATCTGTTAAGCTTAATAATAGAACACTAGTCATCTATCGCGAAGGCATACTCGTCAATATCGAAAAAGAGATCGTCCGCAGCGGTGAAGAAGAAGTACTGCGAAAAGCCAAAGGAAATCTTGAAAAGCAGGAGCTGCGAGAGGCATTTGATAAAGAAAGTCAATTGCTGCAAGGCACTGCACAGGAGATTTTTGTCGATTGGTCATTTGAAAAGGATCAGAGCATGATCGTTGTCATTATCGATCCGAACGATAACTAAATGAACTGGCTAGCATCAGCTGGGCATGGAACTAGCGATAAAGCCAAAGTAAGGACAAATCGTCTTTGCTTTGGCTTATTTTAATGGACCCAGCCAAAAAGGGGACCTGTCTATCAGTATATTTAAGCACGCGGCGTCAGCTCCTGATGAGGGGAAGGTGACTGAAATGAAGATAGAAAGTGAGAAGGATATCGTCACAAGCAGATCCTGCGGCAGAAAGCTAGCAGCAGACTTAGGGTTCAGTGCGGTCGAACAAGCCCGCATCACTGCAGCCATCTCAGAGCTTGCCCGGAACATATATAAGTATGCAGGCAGCGGAACAATCTGTATCCGCAGCGAACAAGACACAAGAAAAATCGGTATCTACATTACCGCCATGGATAATGGCCCTGGTATATCCAACCTCCAGGAAGCATTGCTGGATGGCTATACAACAGGCGGGGGATTAGGACGTGGACTGCCTGGAGTGAAGCGGCTTATGGATAACTTCGATATTACGTCTTCCACAACAGAAGGTACTCGTGTAGAAGTAGCCAAGTACCGGATCATTCATACAAAAAGCTTATTCCGAGTATAGGAATAAGCTTTTTTTGTGTCTAATGATATTTTCTTGAAATTCAATTGAATAAATTTTTATAACATATTACATTCAAAATGTAAGGAAAACAAATAAGGAAAGAAGGATGAAAATGAATGTAAAAATCGAAACCATCCCAACTTACACAATTGCTTACTTTCGCAGAGTAGGACCCTATGGCGCTGCTAATTATCAAACGATGCAAGAATTAAAGGAATGGGCAGAGGCAAAAAAACTGCTGGATGACACCTCGATTATTCTTGGCATATCGCAAGACAATGTAGAAACGACAGATCCGCAGAAATGTCGATATGACGCAGCTCTTGTCGTACCTGCAGATTTTCAGAATGACGTTGTACTTATAGGAGAGTTAACAGGAGGTAAGTATATCCGTTTCACAGTGCCGCATACTGTAGAGGCAATGCAGCAAGCATGGGGATACATATTCCTTGAGATATCAAAACTAGGATATGTATTGGACAGTAGACCTACCTTTGAAAGATTCACTGCGAGTATGCTGAAGGAGCATTATTGTGAAATATGTATACCTATAAAATAATATGAAACAAATCCTCCTTCCCATCCGTCTAATAAGTAACAAATATAGGAGGGAACGACATGTTCCAGATAGTTTTCTATCTCATTGGTGTCTTCGTTATGCTGTTCCTGGTGGTTGAAGTAGCTCGCCAGTTGACAGACCTTCGCCAGCTCATATCGCCAGAAAACAAAAGAAAAAAGCCTGAGACAGATGTTTCTGTCCCAAGCTCTTATGATCAATAGAAACGTTTGTAGCTATCGAAATGCTTAGCGTAGTAAGAATTACTTGTGCTTGTGATACGTACGCCATCGTTATCCGCATGAATGAACTGACCGCCGCCAAGGTAGATACCCATATGAGAGATACCAGCTTTGTACGTACCTTTGAAGAAGATCAAGTCACCAGGCTGCGGTGAGCTTACATAGTAAGAACGGTTGAAGTAACCTTCCGCAGATGTACGGGAGATATCATATCCAGCGTTCTTGAAAGCATAATAGATGAATCCGCTGCAGTCGAAACCAGCAGTTGTAGCGCCACCCCATACATAAGGTTTGCCAAGCTGAGTTTTAGCAACGCTGATTAGCTTGTCCACACTCTTAGAAGTCTGTGCAGAATCCACTTGTGTGTTATTCGCAGGCTTCGAAGAAGAAGATGAACCGCTGCTTGCTTTACCATTAATCTTCAATGTTTGACCAACGCGGATAACATCAGAAGATAGATTGTTCCAGCTTTTCAGGTTCGCAACAGAAACGCCGTTGTTGTTAGCGATCTTCCATAGAGAGTCACCAGACTTCACTTTATAAGAGGAAGAAGAGCTGCTGCTATTGTTGGATGAGCTTCCAGAATTGGAGGAAGAGTTATTCGATGAAGAAGAACCTCCTGCAGAAACCTTCAGCTTATCACCAGGATAAATCAAGTATCCGGAGATATTATTCCATTTTTTCAAGTTGTTCAAAGAAATATTATGTTTAGATGCAATACCACTCAACGTATCACCGGATTTAACAGTATATGTAGATGAACTGCTAGAAGATGATGAAGATGTATTAGTATTAGGCTTATTCGTAGAGCTGGATGAACCAGAAGTCTGTAATACTTGGTTAGGGAAAATCAAGTCACTCTTCAAGTTGTTGATTTTTCTTAATTCGGAAACAGAAGTGTCGTGTTTGCTAGCAATCTTCCAGAGCGAGTCGCCCTTCTGAACTTTGTATGATGCAGCGTCAACAGTTGTGGCATATGAACTAGCAATTACCGCAGTAGCAGCAAGGGTAACAATCGTCTTTTTCATTCTAGTAACGTTCTCCTTTATTTTCATAATCCATAGAAATTAATCATACTATAGCATAATTTGGCACCTAGATTACCAGAATTTACGTCATTGTAATGTAACTGTAATATTAAACTCGTATATTGTAGGGAAATGTAGAATGCATGTTATTGAGTAAGCAAACTTAATATGTTACTATTTTTACAAATCCAGTAAGGGTATAGGGACTTTTGTATGAGTTGTATGACGCCTGTTAACGAAGTTGTTTTATCTTCTGCACATCGGGAAGTATAATTTGTACGAAACACTCTATACGCAATCTACATACACTACATAAAGAGGTGCAGAACGTATGAAAATCAAAAAGGCCATCATCCCAGCAGCAGGTCTAGGAACACGCTTCCTGCCAGCAACAAAAGCACAGCCGAAGGAAATGCTGCCAATCGTCGACAAACCGACAATCCAGTACATTGTTGAAGAAGCAGTAAAATCTGGTATCGAGGATATCATCATTGTCAGCGGACGCGGAAAACGAGCAATCGAAGACCACTTCGACAAATCCTACGAACTAGAGGATCAGCTTATTAAGAAGGATAAGATGAAGATGCTTGAAGAAATCCAAGACATCTCCAACTTGGCTGATATCCACTATATTCGTCAGAAAGAAGCAAAAGGTCTTGGTCACGCCATTTCCACAGCGAAGAAATTCATTGGCAACGAGCCATTCGCAGTATTGCTTGGTGATGACATCGTAAAAACAGACGGTACACCGGCATTGAAACAATTAACAGAGGCTTTCGAGAAATATCGTGGTTCAGTTGTTGGTGTTCAGCAAGTACCTGAATCTGAAGTATCTAAATATGGTGTAGTTGCACCTCAAGGTTCTACAAGCGAGCCTAACTTGATGCAAGTTAGTGACCTTGTTGAAAAGCCTAAGAAGGAAGAAGCTCCTTCTAACTATGCAATCATGGGTCGCTATGTACTTACTCCGGAAATCTTTGATATTCTGGAAACTCTTCCTCCAGGTGCCGGCGGAGAGATCCAGTTGACAGATGCGATTAAAGAATTGAACAAGAAGCAAGCTGTTTATGCTTGTGAGTTCACTGGAGATCGTTATGATGTTGGAGATAAATTCGGCTTTATCAAGGCAACAATCGAGTTTGCACTTGATCGCCCTGATTTAAAAGATCAGCTGCAGGATTATCTGAATAACAGTGTTGTAACAGAAGATAAATAAGAAAATAAATCAGAAGAAACCGAACCTGCGCAAGTGGGTTCGGTTTTTTTAATATAATTTGGTAATTCTATGTTGCATCTGGGAAATTTGTGGTATACTTTTCATGTTTTTAATTGCTGGCTAAGAAAATTGGACTATATATTATAACGATGTTTCGACAAGATGCAAGTGACAATTGTAGCGCTTACATATTTTCGACAAAATCAGTCATTGCAAGGCTGGTCAAAGCCTTTATAATAAAAAAGTACATATAAATTTCTAAAAGTTAGCATTTTTCTTTGTCTTTGGACTTATCTTTTTTTAGTACATCTCATCGGAGGGACATGAATGGAAGAGACAATCTCTTTAAAGGAAATTTTCGCAGTATTGAAGAAACGGACACTCATGATTTTATCTTTGATCGTCAGTTTCGCTGCAATCGCTTTTTTAGTCAGTTACTTTTTGATTACCCCGACCTACCAAGCTAGTGCATCTGTCGTAGTCAACCAAGAAGAAAACGTGGATGTTTCCACTCTGAATAACGCTATCCAATCTAATATCAGCTTGATCAATACATATAAGATTGTCATGACAAGTCCAGTCATCCTGGACGAGGTCTCAAAGGAAATGAACTTATCCCTCTCTTCCAGTGAATTGGCAGAGAAGCTGGAAGTTGCCTCCGAAGCTGATACACAAATCATCACCGTAACAGCAACTGATACAAGCCAGGCAAAAGCTGCCGAGCTTGCCAACACTACAGTTGATGTTTTCCAAAGAGAAATTCCTGAATTAATGAATTTAGAAAACGTTAAACCTTTATCTTTAGCTGAAACAGTAGAAAACCCATCACCGGCTAGTCCAAACATACTGTTGAATACTGCAATTGCCCTTGTACTGGGTGCAATGGTGGGAATCGGACTCGCATTCCTATTAGAGTATCTTGATAATACTGTTAAAACAGAAGCCGATATCGAAAAACGCATTGGCATCCCAGTTATCGGTATCATCAGCCATATGACAGAGGAAGACATGAAAACCAACAAGCAATATGCAGCACCTACAGATAGAAGACAAGTTAGGAGAGAGTACAGTGGCCAAAAGAAAAAAACAGTTTAAGACAAATGTCCGATCTCTCATAACAAAGTTTAATCCGAAGTCACCGATTTCTGAGCAATATCGTACAATCCGAACGAATATTGAATTTGCATCTGTAGATACAGCAATGCGGTCGCTGCTTGTAACCTCCTCCGGTCCATCGGAAGGTAAATCATCTACCACAGCAAACCTGGCTGTCGTCTTTGCGCAACAAGGTAAAAAGGTACTGTTAATAGATGCCGATTTGCGTAAGCCAACTGTACATTACACATTCAAGCTAGATAATCGTGCGGGTCTTAGTACTGTACTAGTAGGCGAAAAACTATTAGAGGAAGCAACCAAGGAAACAGATGTTCCGAATCTAGACATCCTAACATGCGGTCCTATTCCGCCGAACCCTTCTGAACTATTAGGTTCTAACGCTATGAAGCAATTAATACAAAAAGCACAAGAAACGTATGACATGATTATATTTGATACTCCACCAGTATTGGCTGTAACGGATGCACAGATCCTAGCTAATACGTGTGACGGAGCTCTAATCGTGGTGCGCAGTGAACAGACTGAGTATGATGCGATTCAAAAAGCAAAAGAGCTGCTAGAACCGGCGCATGCTAAGCTGCTTGGAATTGTGCTGAATGATGTAGCGCAAAAGAAATCTAATACTTACTACTACTATGGTAGTTAACCTATGCCAAAATATGTCCTCGATCTACGAGGATATATTTTGGCGCAAGATATAGGGAAAATGTCATTGTTTTTTTGAATAATTTGGGGAAATGAAGGGTGTAGATTGTATGATAGATATTCATTGCCATATACTGCCGGGTGTTGATGATGGAGCAAGAACACTGGAAGACAGTATAGAAATGGCAAAGGCAGCAGCGGCACAAGGTATACACACCATTGTCGCTACCCCACATCATCGCAATAATCAATTTGATAATTATCGAGAAGATATCCTTACGCGTGTAGATGAGTTAAACAGAATCTTAGAGGAAGAAAACATAGAAGTTAATATCCTGCCAGGACAAGAAACCAGAATATACGGTGATCTTGCTGAGGGTTTAT
Source organism: Terribacillus sp. AE2B 122 (assembly GCF_902497585.1). Lineage (NCBI taxonomy): Bacteria > Bacillati > Bacillota > Bacilli > Caryophanales > Bacillaceae > Terribacillus > Terribacillus sp. AE2B 122. Next base: position 370,493 of record NZ_LR700943.1, read on the forward strand.
CAACCAAAGAAATTCTACCGGTAAACCTAGATACCTCTTATATACTGGTTGAATTACCTACCTTAACTGTTCCTAAGTATACAAACAAACTTTTGTATGATCTTCAAGTGGAAGGCTACACGCCAATAATTGTGCACCCTGAACGTAATAGTGAATTGCTATCCAAGCCAGACAAGCTTTATGAACTTGTAAAAAGTGGAGTACTTACTCAAGTGACTGCAGCAAGTATAGTAGGGAAGTTTGGAAAGAAAATACGGAATTTCAGCCATGAAATCATACAAGCAAATCTTACTCATTTTGTAGCTTCTGACGCACATAACGTACATAGTAGAGGATTTGTAATACAAGATGCTCTACAGGAAATTGAAGATAAGTATGGCTTAGATTTAATCTATAGTTATCAAGAAAATGCAGATTTGTTAGTTGCGGGTGAAACAATTGTAGGAGATGTACCAGAAAGAATTGGACGGAAGAAGTTTTTAGGAATCTTTTAATGTGGAGGGATAAGATAACAAATGGCAGAATCAAAGCAGCAAACCTATAAAGCTGTTGAGACAAATACTGTAGTAACTACTGGAGATAAAACATATCTTATAATTAAAAGATTTATAGATGTTTTTGTATCAGCAGTGAGTATTATTTTGCTCCTACCTGTATTTTTACTAATTGCACTTTTTATTAAGATTGAAGATAGAAAAGGTACTGTTATTTTTAGTCAAGTAAGGGTTGGGAAAAACGGTCAAACTTTTAATATGTATAAGTTTAGATCAATGGTATCAAATGCTGAAGAGTTATTAGAGGATTTATTAGAGCATAATGAAGCAAGTGGACCTATATTTAAGATAAAAGAGGATCCACGTATAACAAAAATAGGTAAAATACTTAGAAAAACAAGTTTAGATGAGTTACCACAACTATTGAATGTATTAATAGGGAATATGAGTCTTGTAGGTCCGAGGCCAGCTCTTCCTCGAGAAGTGAAATTATACAGTAATTATGAAAAAGAAAGATTGAAAGTAACGCCGGGGCTGACATGTTATTGGCAGGTCCAAGGCAGAAGTAATATTGGTTTTGAAGAACAAGTGAAGTTAGATATTAAATATATTAATGAAAAAAGTATTGTACTTGATCTTATGCTAATTATTAAAACGATTCGGGTATTATTTGGTTCAAAAGGAGCTTACTAGAATAAAATTGTAGTGTTCATATGGGGTTGGTTATATTTTGTTAAAACTAAGATTAAATTTCCTTTCAATACTAAAGAATGTAACAGTTCAAACTTTTATTGTGAGTATTTTCGTAGTGATAATTAATATTGTTACCGGAATAATTACAGCTAGATCTATGGGAGCTACTGGAAGGGGTGAACAAGCTGCTCTTTTAATGTTACCCCAATTGCTCGCATATTGCTTAACATTAGGTTTGCCGACTTCTATCACATTTAATATTAAAAAAAATCCTAATCTATCAAGGAGCTTAGTAACTTTTACTCTTATTTTTGCTTTTGGTTTAGGAGTAGTTGCTACCCTGATTGGAATATTAATAATACCCTTCCTGTTCGAGGGGTATGCGGGAAGAGTTATCGTTAGCGCACAGTATTTAATGATTTTTTCAATCACTTATCTAATAGGGATTGTATTAACAGGAATACTGAAAGCAAGGGATAATTTTAAATTATTCAATCGATGGAGATATATTGAACCTATAATAATATTGATGTCACTACTTATACTCTATTTTTCAAACAATATAAGCCCTCTAACTGCTGCTTTATCTTATATTTTGCCAAGCCTACCTATGTTTTTAATAATATTTATTTACATATTAAGAGAGTACAGAGTTAGTTTCAATAACTTTGTTGATTCTTCAAAGAGGGTCACGAGTTATGGGATAAGATCTTATGGGATCGACTTAGTTACTAATCTTTCTGGAAAATTAGATCAGGTATTAATAGCAGCTTTTCTAAATTCAACTGCCATAGGTCTATATGTAATTTCATTAAGTTTATCTAAGATGATTGGAATAATCCATAATTCTATTGTTACAGTACTGTTTCCTAGAATGCTTACTATGGATAAAAAACAAATGATTGATACTACATTAGTAATCACTAGAATAACATTAGTGGCAATATTAATTATTGATATTATTCTGTTTTTCTTATCACCATTCGTAATTGAATTGTTATATGGTCCTTCTTTTAAACAGGCAGATATAATTTTGAAATTTTTGATTTTTGAAGTTTTGTTCTCTGGATGTGCAGTAATTTTGTCACAACCATTTATGTCCTTAAATAAACCAGGAGCTATTACAACCTTACAAGTTCTATCAATGATTATAAATCTTCTTCTCCTCTGGTTATTGGTACCTAAGTATGGATTGTTAGGAGCAGGAATAGCGACTTTATTGTCTTCTATTTTAAAGTTTTTGACTGTAGTTATATGCTATCCGGTTATTTTGAAAACTCCATTGCCAAGATTTTACATGAATAAAAGTGATATTTTGTACTTAAAAAAAATCATTATAAATAGATAAGGTGGGATTAAAAATGAATATAGGAATGATTTCTAGATATCTACCTAGTGAAGCAAAAGGAGGGGTAGGGTATCAAGTTCACTATTTAGCTAATCACCTATCAAAATTAGGGATTAAGGTAAAGATTTATTCTATGTGTGAGAAGCCTAAAGATGCTCTTTATGATGTTGAAAAAATTAAAATGGGAAGATTAGCTAGTAATAAATTGTTAAGAACATATTCATTTGCTTACAAAGTTAGAAAAATTGATTTTGATAATTATGACCTTTTACACACTCACGGTGATGATTATCTATTAAAAAAACAAAAAGCACCAATACTAAGAACCTTTTATGGATCTGCTAAGCAAGAGGCTAAAAATAGTACTAGTTTCGGCCGTTTTCTACGACAGGCTACATTGTATCCACTTGAATTTATCTCCGGTAGAAAATCCGATAAGAATGTAGCTATATCTGATAATACTATAAATGACTTACCGTTTATAAAAAAAACTATACCTTGTGGAGTCGATCTAGATCGATTCTCAAATGGAAAAGAAACATCATTAAAGGAAGAAAACCCAACCATATTATTCGTTGGAACAATCGGTGGGAGAAAACGAGGAGAATTACTTCTAAGTAACTTTAAAGACATAAAGAAAGAAATCCCAAATGCCAAATTGTGGTTAGTGGCTGATAAGGATGTTCAAGGAGAAGGTATTATAAGTTTTGGCAGAGTTTCTACAGAGAAGCTAATAGAACTATATCAAAGAGCATGGATTTTTTGTTTACCTAGTAGCTACGAAGGATTTGGCGTGCCATATATAGAAGCTCTTTGTTCGGGGACAGCAGTTGTTGCAACTAAAAACCCGGGTGCAATAGAGATCTTAGAAAAAACTAATTCCGGGATAATTAGTGATGATGATGAGATAAGCAAAAATATTGTATCTTTAATAACTAAAAAAAGCCTCAGATATAGCTTGATCACTAATGGATTAGTAAGTGTTAATAAATATAGTTGGGACATTGTTACGGAACAGTATATTCAAGAATATAAAAAATTACTAAAGGGAGATGTCTATGAAAAGAAAGAGGCTCTTCGTTAGTATTGACTTTCCACCATCTAGGGGCGGTATTCAAAACTATATCTATGGGATTGTATCAAATTTAGACTCAAATTCTACTGACGTTTTAACAACATATAAAGGTGATAGTACTGAAATTATAGAATTCGATAATAAACAAGGCTTTGATATTAAAAGAGTTGAACTAAGTACTCAATCAAACATTATAAATAAAGTATTCTCTTTAATAAAGATGTACTTTCAAATATTGACTATCTTACGTAAGAAATCAATAGAAGAAATACATTTTGGAAATGCATTACCTGTTGGATTATTATCTTTATTGTTAAGAAATAAAAAGGTTAAGATTTTCACATATATTTACGGATTGGACCTTCTTGAATCAAAGAAATCAAAGATAAAACTTTCTCTTTTGAAAAGTGTGTTACAGAAATCAGATCGTGTAATAACCATTAGTGAATTTACTAAGAGAGAGATAATTAAGATAAATATAAATGAAAAAAAAATTAAAATTATTAGCCCAGGTTTTAGAATTCCCAGTACAACTGATGATGATGTTGATGTTCGAGAGAAATATGGTATAGCAAAGACAGATAAAATAATTTTAACTGTTGCTCGGCTACATGAAAGAAAAGGACACGACATTGTATTAAAGGCTATAAAAACTATTAATAACCACAATTTAAAGTATTTGATATGCGGAACTGGTCCATACGAAAAAACACTAAAAAGTTTAGTGGAATCATTAAATTTAAATAACAAAGTTATATTTACTGGAGAAGTAGAAGATAGTGAGCTTGTAAAGTTATATAAAGAAGCAGATATTTTTGTTATGGCTAGTAGACAGTTAGATGATCAAGGAGATGTTGAAGGGTATGGAATTGTATTTCTAGAAGCTAATTACTATGGATTACCTGTTATAGGAGGAAATAGTGGTGGTATACCTGATGCTATTTTGCATAATAAAACTGGAATTCTAGTTGATCCTAATTCTGTCGAGGATGTATCGGAAAAGTTGAACTTTCTTCTTAAAGATGAGATAAGATCTAATGAAATGGGTAGAAATGGTCAGGATTGGGTAAAAAAACATTCGATGTGGAAGAATCGATTAGTTGATTTTAGTGTGGTGTCGGAGGAATTATATGAAACAAAAAATTAGAGTACTTTTTTTTAATCATGTATCGATTTTAAGTGGTGGAGAAAAAAGTCTTCTAGACATCCTAACAAATATTGATAGACATAAAATAGAACCAATCTTACTTTGCCCAACGAGTGGCCCGTTAACAGAGGCAGCTGAAACTAATGAGATTAAAGTTATAAAAATTAAAATGGATGATAATCTATTGAATTATAGCAGAACAACAAGCAACGTTAGTGGGATATTTAGTCAAATGAAAAATGTTCTTGGTACTATCCGATTGGTAAGGAAAGTAATAAAAGAAGAAGATATAGACATTCTATATTCAAATTCAATGAAGGCACATTTGATTAGTTCTGCTGCAACTATCTTTCAGAATACGAAATCTATTTGGCATGTGAGAGATATTATTGATAATAAATTGCTGAGTCACATAACAAATTTGTTTTCTATACTTCCTAATAGAGTAATTTGTATATCAAAAGCTGTAAAAGATCAATTCTACTTCAAAAAAAACAAAACTATTATATTTAATGGTATCAAATCAAGGGGAAACGTAACGGAAACAAAAAGCGAAGATAATCTGTTTCGCATAGCTATAATAGGGCAAATTGCTAAGTGGAAAGGTCAAGAGACCCTTATTAAAGCAGCAAATGAAATATTAAAAACTAGAAAAGATTTTCGGTTCTTTGTTGTTGGAGAGGCTCTCTTTAAAGATGAAATAACATACAAAGATCACATAAAAAGTATAGCTCACCCTGACATAGAGTTTCTTGGTTACCGAAAAGATATTCCAGAACTAATTAATCACTTTGATCTTTTAGTTCACGCAGCAATTAAGCCAGAACCATTTGGCAGAATAATAATAGAAGCTATGGATGCCGGTATACCAATTATTGCTACCAATATAGGCGGTCCTAAAGAGATAATAGATGATAAAAAAACAGGCTTTCTATATGAACCTGGTGATTATTTAAGCCTTACCAATGAACTATTAACCTTATCAGAGGAGAGAACTTGTCTAAAGAAGGTTAGTCAAGCTGCCAAATTAAGATTTGAATCTAATTTTCGTTTAGAAAATACTATTAATCAGATTGAATTAGTAATTATGGATACTATAAGGAGGTGATAAATTTGAAAGTAGCTATCGTACACGATTGGCTTGTAACTTATGCTGGTGCTGAAAGAGTACTTGAAAAAATGCTAGATGTATATCCAGATGCTGATTTATATAGTACTGTTGACTACTTAGAGGACAGAGCATTTATAAAAAATAAAAAGGTCCATACCACTTTTATACAGAATTTACCATTTTCTAAGAAGAAATATAGATCTTATTTGCCTTTAATGCCCTTAGCAATTGAACAGTTTGATTTTTCTGAATATGATTTAATAATTTCGAGTTCCCATGCAGTGGCAAAAGGAATAATTACAGGGCCTCAGCAAAAGCACATATGTATGTGCTACTCTCCTATAAGATATGCTTGGGATTTGCAGCATCAATATTTAAAAGAGACAGGCTTGGATAGAGGTATTAAAAGTATTATAGTTAGGTATCTCTTACATAGGATAAGGATATGGGATATTAGAACTTCAAATGGAGTAGATGAATTTATAGCTATTTCTAACTTTATTCAAGATCGTATATCTAAGATCTACAGAAGGAATTCTACTGTGATTTATCCCCCTGTTTATATAGAAGATTTTAGTATTGGAGAAACCAAGGAAGATTATTACATTACTGCTTCAAGAATGGTACCTTACAAGAAAATGGATCTGATTGTTCAAGCTTTTAACGAAATGCCAAATAAGAAATTAATTGTTATCGGACAGGGACCAGACTATGAAAAAATAAAGAAGATTGCTAAAGATAACATTCATTTATTGGGTTATCAGGATAATAAAACTTTAAAAGAATATCTTCAAAAAGCAAAGGCATTTATTTTTGCAGCGGAGGAAGACTTTGGAATTGCTCCTTTAGAAGCTCAAGCTAGTGGCACTCCAGTCATAGCTTATGGGAAAGGCGGGGCTTTAGAAACTATAAATAGTAATTCTGAGAAACCTAGTGGTCTTTTCTTTAAAGAGCAGAATGTTAACTCCTTAATTAAAGCTGTGAAAGACTTTGAGAATAATATTGAAGCATATAAGCCTGAATACTGTAGAGAAAATGCAATGCGTTTCTCTGTAGAAAGATTTACAAATGAATTTAAAGCATTCGTTGAAGAAAAAATTAATTATAATGAAAAGGAGAATGTAATATGAAATCAGCATTAATTACAGGAATTACTGGACAAGACGGTTCGTATTTAGCGCAACTATTATTAAATAAAGGGTATAAGGTTTTCGGTTTGTTTCCGAGAAGAAGTACTGATTCTACTTGGAGATTAGAATTCTTAAACATAAAAGACGATGTTGAATTCATTGATGGAGATGTAACAGATTTGGCCTCTATACTAAAGGCATTAAAAGTCTCTAAAGCTACAGAGGTATATAATCTAGCAGCGCAGAGTTTTGTAGGTACTTCATGGGAACAACCCATTCTAACAGCAAACGTTACTGGCACGGGTGTTGTAAACGTGCTTGAAGCTATAAGGATTTTTGATCCTAGTATTAAATTCTATCAGGCTTCAACAAGTGAAATGTTTGGTTTAATTCAAGAAGAGATGCAGTCTGAAAAAACACCTTTCTATCCTCGTAGTCCTTATGGAGTAGCAAAACTTTATGGGCATTGGATTACTGTCAATTACAGAGAAAGTTTTGATTTACATGCATCAAGCGGTATCTTATTTAATCATGAATCTCCTCTAAGAGGTATCGAGTTTGTTACACGTAAAGTTACAGATGCTGTGGCTAGAATTAAGCTAGGTAAACAACAGGAACTTCGCTTAGGGAATATTGACGCTAAAAGGGACTGGGGCTTTGCAGGTGACTATGTAGAAGCAATGTGGTTGATGCTGCAACAGGAGAAAGCAGATGACTACGTTATTGCAACGGGAGAAACAACGACTGTAAGAGATATGTGTAATATTGCCTTTAACCACGTTAATTTGAATCCTGAAGACCACATTGTTATAGATCCTAAGTTTTATAGACCTGCTGAAGTAGATGTTTTACTTGGTAATCCTGAAAAAGCAAAAAATGCTTTAGGTTGGAATGCCTCAACTTCATTAAATGAATTGATTACAATGATGGTTGAAGCTGATATGCATAGAGTGAAAAAAGAGTTTGGTATCTAAAGATGAATATACTTGTGACTGGCTCAACCGGTTTTGTAGGTCAGCATATAACAAGAGAATTAATTAAAAAGGAACACAAAGTGTATGCAGGAGTAAGAACAAAACGAGACGTGTCTAATACAGATACTGAAGAAATAATTGTTGATCTAGAAAATTTAAGTAATTTCGAAAACACTTTAAAAAGTTTATCTATAGACTGCATATTTCATTTAGCTGCACAAGGGAGCGTTCCAAGTTCTTGGAACGCCCCTAGTGACACTATTTCAAGAAATATCTTAGGAACTACAAAGTTAATGGAGATCACTTCTAAAGTATCATCAGGCATCAAGTTTGTATCTGTTGGAAGTGGTGAAGAATATGGTTTAGCTGCTAAGTATAATCAGTCATTGAATGAGGATATTCCCTGTAGTCCACAAAATCCTTATGCTATAAGCAAATATACAGTAGGCTTACTTGGCGCAAAACTAGCTGAAAAGAACAATTTTAATTTTGTACATTTAAGATCTTTCAATCATTATGGTCCAGGACAAGGATTAGGCTATGTTGTTAGTGACTTTTGTAATCAAATATGCCAAATAGAGAATAACAACATTCCGCCTATAATTAAGGTTGGTAATATTCAAGCTGAAAGAGACTTTCAATATATAGATGATATTATACAAAAATATGTAAAAGTTATCGAAAGCGAATTACCCAATGGTGTATATAATGTTGCTTCTAATAATGCAATATCAATAAAATATATTTTAGATAAGTTGATTAGTTATTCTAAGGTACCAATAGAGATAGAAATTGATAAAAGTAAATTTAGGCCATTAGATATAAAGTCATTCAAAGGCGAGAATAAAAAGTTAAACGGCATGATTCAGTATGAGAATCTTCATCAAACAAATATTGAAGAAGGCTTATTATCCACACTTAACTGGTGGCGCGAAAGGGTAGGTAAATAATGGAATTGGTATTATTGTCAGGTGGTTCTGGGAAGAGATTGTGGCCATTATCAAATGATGCTAGATCGAAGCAGTTTCTAAAAGTATTAGAAGATAAAAACGGTGTGAAACAATCCATGGTACAAAGAGTTTGGACCCAGATAGCGGCGAATAATCTAACTGATCATACTACAATAGCTACGAGTAACGCTCAAGTTGATATTCTTAATAGTCAAATAAATGAGAGAATCAATATTGTTGTTGAACCTGAGCGAAGAGATACCTACCCTGCTATAGCTCTAGCTTCAGTATTTCTTTACTCTATAAAGAATGTAAGCTTAGATGAAACAGTTTGCATGTTACCAGTTGATTCTTATGTAGAGGATAAGTTCTTTACTCAAGTAACAAAACTTGAAGAAGTTCTAATTAGTTCTAATTCAGAACTAGCATTACTTGGTGTTAAACCAACATTTCCTTCAACTAAATACGGTTATATTGTTCCTGAGGGTGATTTAAATTTAGGTGAATATTTAAATGTAGATTATTTTAAAGAGAAGCCTTCAATAGAAATTGCATCGGAGTTAATAAAAGAGAATGCTTTATGGAATTGTGGCGTTTTTGCTTTTAAGCTCAGATTTATTATTGATTCCCTCATTGAAAAAGGATTGCCAATTGATTATATAGAGTTAAAAGCCCGTTATGATGAGTTACCTAAGAATAGCTTTGATTATGAAATGGTTGAAAAGACGAAAAAAATAACTGTTCTTCCTTATGACGGTGATTGGAAGGACTTAGGAACATGGAATACGCTAACCGAAGAGATGGCCAGTAATATTACTGGTAAAGGTATTATTTCTGATGGTGTAAAAAACTCCAATATTATTAACGAATTAGATATACCAATTACTTTGTTAGGAATAGACGATGTAATTGTTGCCGCGAGTCCAGATGGGATTTTGGTTACTGACAAAGACAATAGTCCTAAGGTAAAGGATTACGTAAGCGGTATAGATGGCAGACCAATGTATGAAGAACGTAGATGGGGGCATTATAAAGTTTTAGATCATACTAAATTTCCAGAAGGAAATGAGGTGTTAACTAAAAGAATTGGCATTGGTGCTGGAAAAAATTTAAGTTACCAGGTTCACTATAATAGAAGTGAAGTATGGACTATAGTAAAAGGTGAAGGTATCTTAATTCTAGATGGTATTTTTAAACATGTTAGATCTGGAGACGTTATTGAAATACCGCTTGCTACAAAGCACTCAATAAAAGCTGTTTCCGAAATAGAAATAATTGAAGTCCAGACTGGTAGTCAATTAATTGAAGAAGATGTAGTAAGACTAGCAACAGAGTGGGAAGATATCCAGATTTATGGGAAAGAAACGGGTATTGAGGTATAATACATGTAAATATGACATATATTGTTTTCTGATTTTCTTTTAAATTTCTTTTCGTTTTTACATGGTATTAACTTTTGTATCTTTGCAGACTATAATGTATATCTACTAATACAAAGTATATATTTAGAATGTATACGCTAGTTAGACTATCATAATACAAAGGATTATTTGTATATGATGGTCTATTTTTTATTTGCTCCTTTGCTTCCTCTAAATTCAACTGTGTTATTTTTTAACTGTACACTTATAATTACTTCGGTTCTATGGCAGTAAGGAAAGGAGGGTCGTTCGAATGAATTCTCTCAACACTAGCCATTCAAAATGCATCTCAGAGAGGCACTACAGACACTGAACCATCCATATACTAAAACTAAGATAGCTAAATGAAACTAATTTGAATCCAGGCCAGTTGGGTTTTTAAACATTTATTTTATAAACCTTCTCCTAAGAAATTTTGATGATTTTGCCTCTGGAAAGCCACTGATGAAAATAGATAATAAAATCTGTACTATGATATAAATCTCAGGAAAAACAGTTAATGGAAAATGCATGTTCCAAAACGGTCCGTATTTTAGTAAAATAGATGTATAAAAAAATGTGGAGCGTGCTTCTTTTGACATTAAAAAACAACGGAATATTTATCTTTTTTGTTATACTCTTTTCCCTAGCTGTAGCAGTAGTAGTTCCTTTTTACCCTATACAAGTTCCATTAGCTGTAATAGGAATGGGTGTACTTGCATTATTGTGGATCTATCCTAAAATTCTTGTTGGAATCACTGTGATTTTTATGCCGTTTTCTTTTATTCCTTATGAGCTTGGGATTGCAATAGATTCGACAATAATTTTGTTTGCTTTAATCATTTTGGCAACAGTAAGATTAAGTCTTTTAGCCGCTAAACCGAGTAAGATAGAGATTTTTTTATCCATATTTCTCGTTTGGGTAATAATTAGTTCTGTAATCAATCAAAGCGAGCTTATGTTTGTTTTTAAAGAAGTAGTGAAAGTCCTATCAGCTGTACTTGTTTTTAGGTTAGCCAAAACCAAAAAGTACAAAATTGTACCAAAGAATTATCTATATGGCGCTTTTATAGTGGTCGGAATAATTTCTATTTACCAGAAACTTGTAGGTTTTAATTTCCTTCAATCATTGGGATATGTATATCCAACCTTTAACTATGCAACTATTGAGGGTGATTACAGACCCTTCGGGACATTTTATTCTCCAACAGTATTAGGATGTTTTATAGGCCTAGTAGGTACTTATTTACTTTTCGACTTATTTAAAAATCAGTCTACTAAAATGATCACAAAATTAGCTTTTACAGGTTTATTCTTCGGTGTATTAGTTCTGACCGAGACAAGAGCAGCTTGGATATCAGTCGCAATTGTGCTTCTACTTCAATTAAGAATTCAATTCCAAATTAAAGTTAAGTATTTGCTGTTGGCTTGGATAGCTGTAATAGTACTATTTATCTTCGTTGTATTAGGTGATTTCGGAGCAATTACTGAAAGATTTATGACTTTATTCAATTCAGATTTCAATTCTAACTCAGAGAGAGTTTATTTTTGGAAAGCTACTATAATGGCGGTAACTAGCAGTTTTGTAGCGGGTTTTGGATCACAAGATTTTGCTTCAACAATCAGTCCTTACTTGCCACCACAAGTGCCTAGATTAGGGCATCCACATAATACGTATCTACAGATTTTGTATACTTACGGTTATGTAGGCTTTAGTATCTATGTATTATTCTTTATTGCTCTGTTAAGGACAACGTTCAAAAATAATCGGATAGCTTTCTGGTCCTTATCAGTTTTTGCTATTCATACTTTCTTTGAACAAGTTTGGTTTAGTTTTTCTGTTGTTATTTTAATGTTTTTTATAAGCGGAATCACATCAAAAGATATCAAGGGGCGATGATTTAGGGAATAAATTTGATCGAGTATTACTATCTATTCTAGTTGCCGCCGATATAACAACGTTTATAAGAGATGCAATGACAATACACTAGAGGAAAAAGTCAAAGAGAATGCTAAAAAATTAATCTAAAATTCAATTTTATATAACCGGACAAATTAATACCAACTACGTAGACTTGGATGTACATGTGATTCTCGGTGTAAAAAGGAATTAAGGTAAATATACTATCGTATAATAAGGTATCGAAACATATAGATTTAGTGAAGATATGTAGTATTAAGCATCCCAAGCAGGGGTGCTTTTTCTATTGAAAGGAGTGATGCTATCAATGATCTTCTACTTAAAAATAATTGATAAAGTTAAAAAGGGGGACATTTTTACTCCATATATGAATAAGTTGGTTCGTAAAATTTGTTTGAGAAGATAAAATAATGAAAAAAAAGTTTACTAGAAAGATATAATACTCAATCTAGTAAGAGAAGCAATAAATATTTGGAAAATTTATTATACATTACAAATCTTATTATTTGACTCCGCCGAGGTTCATGACGTACACTCAAAAAATCTTTTAGGCATTTCCTTATTCAACTTTTTAGTAAACCTATAATCAGAATAGGGGAAACGAGATCAAGATAAAAAACGTGGTGTGGTGTTAATATGAGACAAACATGAGATAATATTTTTCTTGTCTCATGTTACCATTTTAGTAGTTAGAAATACTGAAATGGGGGATTTCGGGTGATAGACATACATTGCCATATCCTGCCTGGTTTGGATGGTGGACCTGGTACATTGGAGGAGAGCTTGAAAATGGCGGAGGAGGCTGTTTTCGAGGGCATTGATACAATTGTAGCGACTCCGCATGATAGAGTGGATAATGCGTTGAATCATAGACAGAAAATATTCGCTGCGATTGATGAATTTAATGACGCGCTTAGGGAAGAGAATATCCCACTCCAGGTGCTGCCGGGACAGGAAGCATTTGTATCGAGTGAGTTATTGGGTGAACGCGATTTCCTGGATCTGTTGCCGGTGAATGTGAATACGAGCTATATTTATCTGGAATTGCCAGAGAATCCGCTGCCTAGTTATGTAAAGCAGTTAGTTCGCGAGATGCAAGCTGCAGGTTTCCATCCGGTAATTGCCAATCCAGAGAAGAATCCTTATATTGCCCAGCATCCTGATTTTCTATATGATCTTGTGAAGAATGGCTGTTTAGTTCAAATTGCATCTGTAAGTGTGAATGGTGATCTTGGGGGCAAAGTACGGAAATTCACACAGCAGCTAATCGGAGCTAACCTGGTACATTTTATTGGTTCGAATAATCATAAGTCCGGAAGAGGGTTTGGCTTGATGAAGGCGTATCAGGAAGTGGCCAAACAGTTCGGGAATGAGATAGTGTATATGTTGATGCAAAACAATTGGAAGATGGTTGAAGGCGCGGTGGTCGTTCGGGATGAACCGGTGAAAATCAGCCGACGAGGAATGAAACGGATATTTTAAGCAAAAGGCACACAGAGAATGAAATGCACCCCAAAAGTTAGAGTAACACTTAACTTTTGGGGTGCATTTTTATGAACATAAAATATGCGTGAGCTGCTGAATAGCCTTTTTCTGATGCCGGTAGAACGTAGCTCTGCTCATATTGCACATTTCGGCAGCATGTACTGCGTTCTCTGGAAAGCGGATAAAACCGTTCCAGAGAACATCTCGCTGGTCGGAAGTGAGGTGGTTTGTTTGTTTTAATAAAGACATAATTTTCATTTGGACAGCTTGACCAGTGGCACAATCAGTAAAGTAGTCTGTGTATTCTTCCAGCTCAATTGTTGATTTAATAGAATGCAGTATTTTTCGTGTTTCTTCTATTGTTAAAGTAGGAATCTGCTTTTGTTTAAACGGCACCAAATCGAAAATCCAGTCTTCAAATGCCCCTTTTCTGAGGTCCAATTCCAATACTTCTGCCTTAGCCCAGGAAGTGTCACAGCGTGTATCTCCTGCTGGACGGCTGCGGAAGCCAATAGTACGCAGGAATTGATTTAAGGACTCATTCGTCGCAACGAGAATTGCGCGTTTGCCAGGTTCCAGCTTCGCAAGCTGTTCCATAATAAGCATGCCTGTTAATTCCTGTCTTGTATAAGAGAGGTGGTGATCGGTTGCTGTTATAAGAATCGGAACATACGAATCTGCTTGCAAAGCTGCTTGTCTGCAGCCTTCTGGTGTGAAGCAGGCTTCCAGATCAGCACGGAAATGATGCAATAAAAGTGGTGCAGTCTTTGTTGTAAAATGCACAGTGATGAACATCCCTATTGGTAGATGTTGCTGATTACGTAATAAAAGAATGGTATCAGGGTCCAGTTGAATTAGTGCATCCAGGAACTTATGATAATTCTGGTTATGTTCAGGATCTAGACTATATGAACACCAATCTTCTATTAATTCATGTAAAATCGGTATGTCACTCTCTACGATATGGTCTGTCTCCACTTGGGTAATAGGAGAGGCGAAACTTAAATATGCATTATTTTTAGGCCATATATCTCTATTCATTTTGAGTAACGCAGACGTAATAACGGCTCTATCCGTTAAAGAGGTATCAGTTAATTGCTGATAAAGCACTTGCATACAAGTACGATGAAGGCTGGCTAAACGGCTGGGTTCTCGCATCTGGAAGTCTTGTTTTAAATAGTTCTTTGCGATGTCATGCAGCTTCAACCCATAAGGATGCAAATCTATAAAGGACAGCTTCTGCAAAGAACGATACTCATCTAAGCATATGGGGCGTTGCAATACAGCTGCCAGCAATTCCTGATTGGCATATTCCATCACGATTAACGCCTCTAATAACGGATGCAAGGAAACAGCGGTCACTTCTCTCAGAAACTTTGCACTGATAGTTTGACTTACGATACGCAAATCAGCTTTCCTGCTCTTTGTTAACATATCGACAGCTAGTGCAAGTCCTAATGGAAATCCATCTGATTTAAAAGCTAATTGATGAGCCTGTTTTGCCGGTAAATTAGAAACGGCGTTAATATAGTTTAGTGTTTCCACGTATATGAAATGTGTTAGCGGTAAAGAAACTGTCCTCATATGCGGAGAAGCTACTGGATTTCTCGTTGCAAGGACAATACCAATTCCTTTAGACGCCATGTGAGGAAGAAAAGCGTTGATAAACCAACTGTGTAAGACTGTTATTTCATCGAAATGATCCAAGTATAAAATAATTTTCCTTTGAAGCGGATTATGAATAAGGATATCAATCGATGCACCATGCTGATAAGGGTGTATCAGCATATGAAGATACTCCATAAAACCGTAAGGAGTCTGCGGACAAACACTTCCGTCTAGGAAAATGGTATGTATTCCTTTTTCTTTTGTATCATGGTTCATTTTTGCTAAGAGGGCACTTTTTCCGATTCCACCCATGCCCGATACGACGAACAATGTGGAGACAGCCTGATCTTCCGCTAACCAGTTGTGGTATGTAACAAGTTCTTTGTTCCGGCCAATGAAAATATGTTGCCGGACAACTGGTTCTATAGGCAATAATTCCTCCACTCCAATCGCTCCTTTTAATTGTTATATGTTACAAGAAACATAAGTATATATTACTATAAATACCTTTTATATATGACAAAAGTGACAAAAATAGACAAAAGTAATTTTATTCTGTTTTTTTAAAGTGGATATTTTTTGCAAAACTTATAAAAACTATATTCCACTAATACTTTTCATGCTATTATCTTTAGTAGGTATTTTCAGAAAGGCGGTTTAACTTTGACTTTACAACGTCAGACGCGTAAGAAAAAGAAAGTGCGCAAATTCAGACTGTTTATGATGGTATTCCTAATTGCTTTCCTGGCGATCGGTGGTTATGCTGCATTTGAATATATTTCTGCCTCGCGAGCTGCGAACGCAGATAACAACTTAAGTGATGAAGTGGAATTCAATGGTTCGGATGAGAATGTTGATAACGTGAATGTTCTTGTACTCGGCAGTGACTCCCGCGGGGGAGACACTGCACGAGCTGATACAATCATGATTGCCAATTACAGTTCGGACTCGAAGCAGCCCAAGCTGATATCGATTATGCGTGATACGTATGTGAACATTCCGGGCTACGGGTATAACAAAATTAATGCGGCCTATTCAATTGGCGGACCGGAATTAGTACGTAAGACAGTTACCGAAAACTTCGATATTGATATTAATTACTACGCAGAAATTGATTTCAAGGGCTTTGAAAAGCTTGTTGATGCCGTAGCACCGAACGGAATTGAAGTGACAGTAACACCGGAAATGACAACTGACGAGAAAGCATTGGGTGTCCAATTAACGGAAGGTACTCAGAAACTGCATGGTGAAGAACTGCTGGCCTATAGCCGTTTCCGTCATGATGCGAATGGTGATTATGGCCGAGTGCAGCGCCAGCAGGAAGTCCTTGGCAAGCTGAAGGAAGAAGTTGCTAGTGTGACGACAGTTGCTAAGCTGCCAAAGATGATTGGTATTGCTAATGGGTATGTCACTACGAATGTCCGTAATGGTTTGTTGTTATCGATGGGAACAGATGTCCTAAGAGGAAAAACAGAGGATATGGAAACGATGCGTATTCCTGTGGACGACACCTATCATGATGCTCGCTACGATGTGGGAGCAGTGTTGGAATTCAATGTGGGCGGCTTGGAACAGAATGCTCAGGAAGCTCAAACCTTCTTAAATCAGTAATATAGACCTCTTCTTTTTACAATAATCCGGAAAAAGAAGAGGTTTTTCATGATATAATTTAATTTCCAATGGTAGCAGAATAAGGGGGAAATGGTTTTGGGCAGGAAAGAAAAACGTAAGAAGAAAAGAACTTGGCTGAAGGTAACCTTAAGTATTATAGCGGTTTTAATAATTGCAGTAGCTGCAACGGGTATCTATGCTGCCAATAAAGCGAAGACGACAGTCAACACGATGCAAAAAGACTCCGACTCAATTGATAAGAAACAATCAATAACAAAAGTGAAAGATCAAGAGAAATTGAATGTTTTGCTTCTTGGTGTGGATCAGCGCGAAGACGATGCTGGCCGTTCCGATGCATTAATGGTTATGTCTCTTGATCCATCGAATGATTCTATGAAACTAATAAGTATTCCACGTGACTCACGTACTGAAATCGTCGGTCATGGAACAACGGACAAGATTAACCACGCATACGCTTTTGGCGGGGTTGATATGGCGATTGATACGGTAGAGAACTTCCTTGATACAGATATCGACTATTTCGCTGAAATGAACATGGAAGGCTTGTCTGACTTTGTCGATGCCGTTGGCGGTATCACTGTGAATAACCAGCTTGATTGGATCGATGAAGGGTATTACGAAAAGGGCTATCATTACGCGCAAGGAGAAATCCAACTGGATGGACCGAAAGCGATGGGCTATGTTCGTATGCGTCACTTGGATCCTGATGGTGACTTTGGACGAAACGCCCGTCAGCGTCAGGTAATCCAAGCTGTAATCGATAAAGGTGCCAGCATCAACTCTGTAAGCAAGATTGATGATATCCTCGGAGCACTAGGAAATAATGTCGAAACGAATATGGACTTCTCTACGATGACAGACTTATTCAAGAATTACCGAAACGTACGCCAGAATTCTGAGAACTATCAGATGCAAGGAACAGGTACAACGATTGATAAGGTATATTATTATGAAGTTTCTCAAGAGGAACGAGATAAGGTCCATGATATGATTTCATAGTAACAGCCAGAAATAGCCTTCCTAAATATTGGGAGGCTATTTCTTTTGTCCTTATAATTATCCATATATTTGTTATACATTAATCAGAAAGCCGTGCTCTTATCTGTGCTATCAGAACTGTTTTTAACTACTCCTGCCTCTCATCATCTAGCCTTATCGCTCTATTTATACCTTAAAACATTAATGATAACCTAGATACTGCTTATGTTTTTACTACTAACCTGAGGCAACTAAAAAGGAGCACACAGCATGAAGCAGCCATTAAAAATAGGTTTGATTTGCTTAACACTATTGCTAACAATCATCATCCTTCCCATAAATCTTTCCCCTTCCACCTATGATAAAACAAAGGTGGTTTTTAATTCCTACGACTACAATGATTCACTATACTATGTAACGAAAATCTATTATCAAAATGAGCTTGGTAAGACGTCACCGGTTAAAAAAGCGTACGCAAATGATGGCTTCGGCAAGGGGTTAGAAGAAGTACTATCCTTTTCGGAGCGGCATGGCCCCAGTGTGGCGATTAATGCTAGTGTATTCAATCCCGACAAGGGTGAGGCTTATGGTATCCAAATGAAAGATGGAGAGCTTCAAAGAGAGAATAGTGATTTGGGTAATAGCTGGCTGCTAGGCAGTGATCATGCAGGTCGGCTGTATTCGTTTCAGTCACGATTTGCGGATAAAGAAATGGAAGCGAAGAATATCGTGAATACGTGGCAAGGTTTCTTTCCTTTGGTTGTAGAAGGAGAGTGGAAAAACTACTATCGCTCTTATTCTATTCCCAACATTAGGATCGATAATCCTCGGCAAATCATTATGCAGGATTATTATAACAATACATACATCTATACATTCGATGGCAGGACAGAACAGAATAGCGGAATAACGTATACGGACTTTTATCATATTATCAAAAATAAAATCAAATACATTCGGATTGCATATGTGCTGGATGGAGGAGGCAGCACATCTCTTGTCCTAGATGGAAGGGCAAAGAATGATTTAATTGGAACTAGTAAGGAAAAAGACGGGAGAAAAGTTGCTGATTTTATCTATTTCGACTAAAAATTATCATTACTTTCGTCATCTTTCGTGTTTAGAAGGATAAACCTATAATTTTAAGCGAATGTAAATTATCTTTTTTGTTTGTAAATTATTTGTAAATGTAATGAGAGGAGACGATAGATTGTCTGTTTACAGCGAAGTATCGAATGGCTCTCTCGTATTCAAGGATGGTTTACTGGACTTCAACGGTTCAGCTCAATTGGTTACGAGAAAGAGAAGCTCCAACAAGAAGTATTATGTATATGATGCAGCAGGCCAAATTATTTCGGAAGAGAACGACGCGTCTCATGACGTTACGATTAAAGAGATTGTCTATCACAAAGGGAAGCAAGTTATTTTTTATTTGGATAAGCGGATGAGATTATCTTTTATTGTGACTCGGAAACATAAACGACTTACAGAAGAGCAAATAATTGAGAAAGCAGAATTAGCGCCTTCACAGCGTGTCTGGAGCGTCCCGCTTTTTAATATGATTTTATTCATCGGGGTATTGCGGTTTAGGTATACGAATATACAGGATTATGACATCGCACTTGGTTACGACAAGAAATACAGGTACCCGATCAAGTATTTGTTTTCTAAGGGGATACGTGAGAAGAATACGTTCAATACGAGTAAGCTGAAGCTTTTATATCATACATTCTTTTGCATCATACCAACTAAGGATTTGGAAAGAATATATGTTGAAACAAGCTCAATCAATCTACCGATGTTTCTTCGAATACATAACAACACGGCTAATTATTACTACCCGTTCAAGAAGAATGGTTTTGATAAGTACAGCCGTAAGCATTATCTTTATAATACGTTCAATTACCGTATAAGCAAAAGCTTGTCTGCATTTATCAGGAAATCTGTAACAGGGCAGTTAGTAATTGTGTACTCGAATAAGCTGCATAAATCAATTGTTTTGAAAGAGGCAATTGCTTACGTAATTGTGAAATTATTTGCTCGGAAAAATAATCGAATTATCCTTTTTGAGAAGTTTTGTGAAGGAGCCAGCGAGTCAGCTTATGAAATCTTTAAATATGCCAGGCAGGAAAACGATAATATGGCAAGATTCATTATTGACGCCCAATCGGACTTATACCCTGAATTAATTGAACAGTTTGGCGGCAGGTATATCATTAAGAAAAATACGCTGAGAAGCTTTTATAACATCTTTAAAGCAAATGCATTGATTTCATCTGACTTAGCTACCCATATTCAGCGGCGACTGTACGATAATGATCGATTAATCAAGAAGAAGATACTGGATAATAAAAATAAAATATTCCTTCAGCATGGTGTAGCTCTTGCCACGAATGTATTTGAAAGAGGCTACTTCAATAAAAGAGTGCCGATTGCACCGGATTATATCGTGACGAGCTCCAGGAGAGAAAGTCGGAATTTTTTGAAGTATGCAAATTATAAGCAGGAAGATATTATACCTACTGGTCTTCCTAATCTGGATTTGTACGTTGCATCCAAAGAGTCGGTTCGAAAAGAAGAAATAACCTTTATGCTTACTTGGAGACCATGGGATCTGACAGGCGGTAAAACAGAGGGTTCGTATGTGGGCAGGTACATACAATTCATCCGAATGATCAACAATGACCCTTTTTATCAAGGGAAAAAGATCAATGTCGTATTGCACCCGAAGGCGAAAGTGATACTTCGCGATCAATTTCCGGATGTGTATGAAGAGATAAAATCCAAGCTATATGCTGGAGATATAAAAGATATCCTTCTTAAAAGTAAAGTGCTTATCTCTGATTATTCTTCTGTTACATTTTATGCATTTGCTGGAGGAAGTAATGTCATCTTCTATTGGGAGGATAAAGCAAAAGCAGAAAAGGAATATGGAGCCCGGAACATCCTGCAGAAGGAAAATGCATTCGGCGACATCATTTACGATTTCAATCAATTGAATGCTTTTATTAAGAGCAATTATGAGCAGGAGCAAAAAGCTGCCTACCAATCGAAGTTCAGTTTGATGGTTGAGAGAACCGACGGAAACAATACCGAAGAAACATACAATTATATACGTAATATTCTTGATAAGGAGAGGGGACTGGCTGATGCTGAATATAGAAATAAAAGGTTCTTGCGTAACGAGAGAGTCCTTCAATTATCAGGACAAGAAAACATACAAAGTAAGTAAATATATTTTTCAAAAGCCTTTAAAAGTCATTTCCACTGCGCCCGCAGCTCTTGCTGATGAGGCTGCTATTATCAGAGACATAAAGCTGCAGTTAACCAATAATGAAAGCGTCAGCGATTTCGTACTGAAACAAGTGGATGATAGCTTCTCTAAACAGTTCATTATTGGGGGAGCAGATTACTTCATTTTTGATTTAATCGATGAACGGATGCCAACTCTTAAAATCGGGGAGTCCTACGTGGAACGCCGACCGGAGATACAGAAGGTCCTGGAAAGCTTCGGAGTCGATTTTCTGAATGAACCAGGTAGTGCTGACGATCTATACGGTTACATTGATGCCTTCATTGAGGGTCTTCAGGAGTATTATCCATTAGATCGTGTCATCCTGCATAAAGCCTTTGCTCAGTTTAAGGTATCTGATGGGGAACAGCTTGTCCCTCTTTCTTATACATTTCCAGATGAAGGACATCGGAAATACAGTGCTAAAAGAGCAGTGCAGACTAATTTATTTTTAAGCTCGTTATACGAATACATTGAAAAAAAATATCCTGAGATTCATATTATCGAACTCAAGCATATGGACTATTATTCCACGCATGACCATGTGTATGGCCGAGGATATTATCATTATAATGAAGGATATTATAAGGACTTTTTAGCTGAATTAGATGGTATTGTAAGCGGTATTCCATATGACATAGAGAAACAAAGGTTAATTGCGAAGGATAATCTTCACCTCTTTAAGCTTCAGCAAAATGTTCTGGATATTACCTCAGGATTTGAGACTGACAGAAGACTGCTGTTGACAGAAATACCAGATCATAAGCCAGTGGATGCGTTATTCCATGATAAAAATGGATTGAGAATATGTAAGATTTATTATCCTAACGGTGCAAAACGTGGTTTCATGTTTTATATCAGAAACAGGATTATTGCAAAAGTAATTGTTAAAGAAGGGCAAAGTTATATATATACTCCGGATGAAACAGGGAAATTTGCAGCAACAGTTGTTTGGAATCCACAAGGATATCGTTTGCTGCGAGAAGGAAGCCAGTATATAGAAAAAGCCAACGAAGTTTCAATCGTCATCAATAAGCTGCAAAGAGTAAAAATCTTATTCAGAAAAGACGATTTCTCCATCTTGCTTTACAATTACAATGCATTAGTAGCAAGACATGAGTTCCAGCAAGCTTTCCTTCATACAGCAAGAGTTTTTGCAGCAAATGGGAAGCTCCAGGAAGTACTGTATGCAAAAGGATACAAACGAGCAGGAAGAATGGCGTCTTCCTATAAGTATGATGAAGATGGTAATTTAGAAAATAAAACAGACTTTTATTTGGATGGCAGTTTGTACACCAAACTAGAATACAATCCAGACGGAACTTATTTCCGAAAGATATTTTACAAAAAAGATAAACCGCATCGAGCAGTCCAATTTCAAAATAATAAACAAGCAAAGCGCTTGGTGTATTATCCGGACGGATCCTCGTTACAGCAGGAAGTAGACTTTTTTGAGGATGGCACTAGAAGAAAAGTAACGATATTTGATGAGAACGGACATATTAAAAGAGTGTTGGTTCGTGAGTCACCAAGGGAAAATCTTTCTGTAAAGGATGCAACCCTTCTGGAAGTTTGAAGAGAATAAAAGAGCTCCTGTCCGATGTGGACAGGAGCTCTTTTTTTAGTTCACTGTATGCATATGCTTCGATTCTCCAAGCACAGCTTCTGCGATATTCACTGCATGGTCCCCGATACGTTCGAGGTTGCTGATGATGTCGATGAAGACAATACCAGATTGGCCGCTGCAGGAGCCTTCTGTCAGACGCTGTATATGCTGTTTACGCAGCTTGCGTTCGAGCATGTCGATTTTCTTTTCTTGTTCGACAACTATTTTAGCTTGATTTTTATCATTATTTTGCAAGGAAAGCATAGCATCCTTCACTGTGTCGGTAGTGAGAAGGAACATTTCAGTCAGATCTTCCATTGCAGAGCTGGAGATTTTGACTTTGTTCGATTGCTGATACTCAACGAGCTCAATGATGTTCTCGAAATGGTCACCAATTCGTTCGATATCGCTTACTGCATCGATCAATGCACCGTGCTCTTCTGATTCCTGAGCAGAAAGCGACTCAGCAGAAATTTGGACAAGATAGTCCATGATTTTGCGATCGAAGTTGTTAATGGCTTCTTCTATTTGGTAAGCACTATTAGCGTGCTTTACTTGTTTCGTCTGCAAGAATTGATTTGTTTCTTCCAAACCTTGAACAGCCACTTCTCCCATACGTACCACTTCTTGCTTTGCATTGCCTAATGCCACAGAAGGTGATTGCTGGATCATGACTGGGTCCAGTCCTTTTGTATTGTAAGCAACCACCTTATCGTCACCTGGAATCAATTTCGTAACAATCCAAGCGAGAACAGCAACAAATGGAATCTGAATCAACGTGTTCGTGATATTAAACGTTCCATGTGCAAATGCAATGGTCATACTTGGGTTCAGATCCCATGCTGACTGCATCCAGTTTACAAGTGCAGTATACGGGATAAGCAGGATCAAGAAGATCACACTACCAATCAAGTTAAATAATACATGTGTTGCGGCTGCTCTTCTTGCTGCAATAGATGCACCGATAGAAGCAAGCACAGCCGTAATCGTCGTTCCGAGATTATCTCCGAACAAAATTGGCAAGGCTGCCTGCAAATCAACAAGCCCTTCCGTATAAAGACCTTGCAGAATACCGATTGTTGCACTAGAGCTTTGAACAACGACCGTGAATAGCGTACCAGCCACGACTGCCAAAATTGGGTTGTCGCTTAGCTGCACAGTTAGGTCATGGAAAGATTCCAGGCTGCGAAGCGGCTTCATAGCTCCGCTCATCAGTTCAAGTCCATAGAACAATGCACCAAAACCGAAGAAGATTTGACCAATGTTATTGATTTTTTTGTTTTTAAAGAAGAATAGCATTAGTGCTCCGGCGGCTAGGATTGGCAGTGAATACGCACCAACATCCAAACCGATGATGAATGCAGTAATAGTTGTACCGATATTGGCACCCATGATAACGCCAATCGCCTGACGCAGCGTCATAAAACCAGCACTAACCAAGCTGACCGTTATTACGGTTGTACCTGAACTGCTTTGGATCAGGACCGTAACGAGAATACCGGCAAGTACCCCCATAAGCGGGTTAGTCGTGAATTTATCCAGAATATCGCGTAATTTATCTCCAGCCGATCTTTGGAGTCCGTCTCCCATCGACTTGATACCGAAAAGGAAGATACCTAATCCTCCAATAAAAGAGAAGATTATTTCCTGTAAATTTATATCCAAGTTTTTCACCCCTAAGGTTAATAATCTGTCACAAACACGACTATTATGTCTAATTGTTAAAGGTATGTAAAGGCAATTATGAAAGGATTTACAAAAGCTTTACAAAAGTCTGAGGAAGTCATGTGATTATTGTTATTTAAAGGAAGAAATGCAAATAAAAAAAGCTGTTCCTTTAAGGGAACAAGCTCTTTAAAATCAAAGCAATTGACTATATCCGTCAATCACGAAATAAATCGTTAAGATCATCATTACAGCGAGTAATATTAGCATAGTGTAGAAGAATGCCTTTTTACCTTTAGATGGTTTAGAATCCATTATAGTGCTCCTTTTTCGTAATCAATAAGAACATCATACCATGCTTGTCTTACATAATTCCATCGTTACTCCTCATACTAACGAGACGAGGAGGGAACGGCATTGAAAAAGCATCCAGGTAATAACGGGCAGGGCAAAACATCGAATACAGGTAATATGAAGTGGTGGCAGCTGTCGCTTGTCGGGATCGGCTGTACGATTGGGACGGGGTATTTTCTTGGTTCGGTAATTGGTATCCATTTGACTGGATCTTCCATCGTCATTTCTTTCGTTTTGGCTGCGATTGGTACGCTGATTGTATTTCTATCACTGGCTAAGATGACTGCAAATGATCCACAGGAAGGGTCGTTTTGTTATTATGCGGGCAAAGCATTCGGTGGATGGGCTGCTTTCAGCTGCGGTTGGAGCTATTGGTGCTCGAATATCCTGATCATGGGCAGTCAGCTGACCGCAATTTCTCTCCTAAGTCAGTTCTGGTTCGAGAAGGTTCCTTTATGGGTGTTCTCTGCTATCTATGCAGTATTGGCGATTATCGTCGTGTTGGCAGGCGCAAAAGGGTTCAATAAGATGGAGAATATATTTGCGGTCGTTAAGACGGCTGCAATTACAATGTTTATTGTTTTGGCAGCACTTGTCTTATTTAATGTCATCTCTACGGAATCGACGTATAAGCCTTTTGAGGAATCCTTCCTGCATGATGGATACAAAGGATTATGGGCTTCACTTATTTATGCTTTCTACGCTTTTGGGGGTATTGAAGTTATCGGATTGATGTCCATGCAGTTGAAGAAGAAGGAAGAGGCTGCTAAGGCGGGGACAGTCATGCTGATTGGTTTGGCGATACTTTATGTCGTTTCACTGCTGTTAGCAATCAGTATGGTCAAAACGCACGATTTCAAAATGAATGAAAGTCCATTTGTTACAGCACTATCGAAAACACCGCTTGATTTCTTTCCGCATGTGTTCAACGCAGCTGTTATCATCGCAGGCTTCTCTACTTTATGTGCAGCACTGTTTGCGGTAACCAACTTGCTCGTCACACTAGCAAAAGACAAAGATGCACCGCAGCTTTTCGCTAAAAAGCTGAAGTACAAGGACCTGCCTTTAGCTAGTATGCTACTGGCTGCAGTAGGTCTGCTTGCAAGTATTATCACAGCTTTATTATTGCCCGGGAAAATTTATGAGTACATCACCACGGCGGCAGGATTGCTGCTGCTGTACAATTGGCTGTTCATTTTAGCTTCGGCTTGGAAAAACGAGAAATTCAAAATGGGCAATAAGCTGGTTACAATCATTGGTGGTATCCTGCTGCTCGCAGGTATCAGCGGAACAGCAGCCGAGGCGGAAGTACGTCCAGGCTTATATGTAAGTGCCGGCTTTGCTGTACTTATTCTGATTATCGGCATTTGGGTCAAACGCAAAAAATCAGAGCACACTCAAAATGCCTAAATATCCAAAATAGATACCGAAGCCAAGCAGTGACATTCCAGAAACAAGGGTAATTAGCCGCAGCAGTCGATCATTAAGGAATCGGCGCAGACTGCTGGATAATAATGCAATCACATTATCCCAAAGAAACACACCAACAAAGATGCTTATTGTATAAAGTAGTAAATGGTCTGCCTCGCCTTGCTCGACGATTTTAGCGAGAACGGAGCCGTAAACACCTACCCAGAACATGATAGAGATCGGATTGACGAGTGCAAGGAAGAATCCGTAACGGAGTCCCTGCAGCGGAGCAACTGTCGTCATACTGGCACGAGTCAATGTTCGTGTCTTCAGTACACTCTCTATGCCTAGATAAAGAAAAACGAAGCTGCCGAAGAAGTAAAGAAAAGACTGAACTACCGGAATCATGATCACATGATAAAATCCAAGATACACAAGCAGCATATACAGGATATCCGCCAGCATGGCTCCGACCCCGACGGATAAACTTTGTAGGAACCCGCCGCGGATTCCTTTTTCCATTTGAGCGGCGTTGACTGGACCGACTGGTGCAGAGAGACTTACTCCTAATAATATATAATTGAGTATATTACCCATGCTTGGCCTCCTTTTAGCTGACTTGTACAGCCTATTCAGAGCAATGGGAGGGTAGTCCATCTTTTTATTTTACAAATTATTAATACACTAGCTGAAACACGCATTTCTTCATAGGAAATGCGTGTTTTTCTTTTTGATTCTAGCTATTACGACAGATCTTGCAGTTAAGCAACTGTAAAATCTGTTAAAATGGACGTTTTCTGCTTCAAGATGTCGAATTTGGTAAATTAACCCTTTTCTTGCAAAACATACGATTATAAGACAGAATAGCGAGGGGTGAACAAAAAGTCCTAATTTTTGTAAAGGAGGATAGAGGTTGATAAGCTGTTCTGCCCATAAAAATCTAAGGGAGAAGATACCGATGTCGGACATCCGCAATATTGATTTTCATACAATTCTCGAGCAGTACAAGAATATGATTCATTACCATATCCACCGATTAGGTATCCGGGATACCCATGACGAGTTTCTTCAAGAAGGCGTGATGGCATTATTTTTTGCCTATAATGGATATGATGAATCAAAAGGCACTTTCGATTCCTACGCCAGTCACATGATCCGTCACCGACTCATTGACTACCTCAGAAAAATCATCCGCGAACAAGAAAAGACAGACCTCATCATCAATGAAGCCCACACAAAGGAAGTAATCCAGCAAGAAATTGACTTAATAGAAAAACAAGAATTCTGGAAGCGTGTCAAACATACACTGACTGATAAGCAATGGAAATGGGTGTACTGGTACATAATCCATGGTTATGCAGTGAAGGAAATAGCCGCAATTGAAAGTACCACAGAGGATGCCGTTAAGAATTGGGGAAAAGAAGTGAAACGTAAGCTGCGGGATAGTACGTTCATTCAGGAATGCAGAAAAAAGTAAGAACCAGTGAGGGTGCATCTTCATGCACCCTTTACATTTAGATGAAAATTGTAAAATTCATGAAAAAATATCGTAAATATTAACCGCAATTTGGATAATTTATAGTAAACTATTAACATTATCTTTTAGAAAAAAATGGCTGTCGATATAGCTTAGTAGAAGTAATCGTCACACCTTGAAACAGGAAAGGATCGTAAAAATGAAGAAAATTGCAATTGTTGGAACAGGATATGTAGGCTTAGTGACAGGAGTGGCACTATCAGACGTCGGACATGATGTAACATGCGTGGATATCGATGAAACGAAAGTTGCCAAGATGAATCAGGGTTTGTCCCCAATTTATGAGCCAGGTCTAGCAGAATTAATGACCAAAAATATCGAAAGAGGCAATCTTCATTTCACGACTGACCACAGCATCGCCTTCCAGGATGCAGATGCGATCTATATTGCTGTCGGTACTCCAGAGAGAGCAGATGGTTCTGCTAACCTTGACTTTGTTCAGCAGGTGGCAAGAGATATTGCCGCTCATGTATCTGATAATGGAGCGGTTGTCGTAACGAAGAGTACTGTCCCTGTTGGTACGAACAAGCTCGTGAAGTATTGGATTACAGAGGCGCTTGATCGTGACGTGCAAATTGAGGTTGTATCCAATCCAGAATTCCTTCGTGAAGGTTCTGCTGTATACGATACATATAATGGAGATCGTATCGTAATTG
This sequence comes from Terribacillus sp. AE2B 122, assembly GCF_902497585.1. Classification (NCBI taxonomy): domain Bacteria; kingdom Bacillati; phylum Bacillota; class Bacilli; order Caryophanales; family Bacillaceae; genus Terribacillus; species Terribacillus sp. AE2B 122. The sequence continues at coordinate 398,959 of NZ_LR700943.1, forward strand.
GATCAGAATCCGAAGCTGCAGCAACTTTAATAGAAGAAATCAATAAGCCATTCGGCGTACCGGTATTCCGCACGGATATAGAGAGTGCCGAAATGATTAAATATGCGTCCAACGCTTTCTTGGCAGCGAAAATCAGCTTCATCAATGAAATTGGTACGATTTGCGGTAAGCTTGGTGCCAACATTGAGGATGTAGCCAAAGGAATGGGTATGGACAAACGTATCGGTGATAAATTCCTGAATGCCGGTATCGGGTATGGCGGTTCTTGCTTCCCGAAAGATACGAAAGCACTTGTACAGATCGCTGGCGGCGTGAATCACACATTTGACTTGTTGGAATCCGTTATTAATGTAAACAACAAGCAGCAGCAAATTCCTGTTGATATCGCACAAATGGTTCTGCGCGGCGGATTGGAAGGCAAGAAAGTTGCGATGCTTGGTCTTGCGTTCAAGCCGAATACCGATGATATGCGTGAATCAGCAAGTATTGTTCTTGCACAGAAATTGACTGATCTTGGTGCGAATATCTCTGCATTTGATCCAATCGCCATGGACAATGCGAAGCGTTTGCTTCCAGAGAGTGTTCATTATGCAGCGAGTACAAAGGAAGCATTGCAGGATGCGGATGTTGCGATCATCGTGACAGAGTGGGATGAGTTCAAGGACCTTCCACTAACTGTTTTTGAACAGCAGATGAAACAGCCAATCGTTATCGATGGCCGTAACTGCTACCCACTCAGCTATGTAGAAACAGCGAATATCGATTATTATTCTATCGGACGACCTTCTGTCATCCGTGCGAAAAAATCGAATCAGCCAGCAAATTAATTTAAAGCCGACAGCTTCTGCTGTCGGCTTTTTCTATGCCTGCTCTCGGAATAGGCGGGGTGTGAGTCCGGTATGTTTTTTGAAAACTTTCGTGAAATAGCTTTGGTCGTGGAAGTGGAGCAAAGCACAAATATGCAACAGTGATTGATCTGTCAGTCGCAGCAAGAGCTTAGCTTCCTCGATGCGCAAATGCTGGATATAGGCCCGTATCGGCATGCCGACTTCCTGTTTGAACCGAGCAGATAAGTATGTCGGATTCATTTTTAGCATATCGGCCAGCTGCTTCAGCGTAAGAACTTCGTAAAGGTGCTGGTAAATATAATGGACACAATGGGCGATTTTACGCGAATAAGTTCCCGCTTTTATTTCGCTTACTTTTTCAGCAAATGCGCATAAAGCTTCGGTTTGAAGCCGTATAAGTGCAGCTAGATTTGTCTTCTCTTCAATCTGCTGGATATACACATCGCTCATCGTAAAGGCAAGCTCAGGTGCCAGCCCTCCATCTATCGCGGCCCGTGTTGCTAATGTGATTGCTGTTATAGCCAGGTTCTTCCGATTTCGCAAAGCATTCTGTTTCGCCAATGTCCCACTTAGCTCGTCCGGAAAACTTTGCAGCTGTTCTTTAACGAGATCTGGCTTGCCTGCGCGAATACAGTCGAAAAGCTTTTCCTCCAAATAAGGGTGATGGTGGAAACTGATATTCTGTCTGTTTTCAGCTGACTGAATCATCGGCAGCGCAAAGGAGTTTTTTTGCAGTGCAGCCGCATCGAGTTCCCGCTGGTACAGCATGTAATAAGCGAGTGAGCCGATATCGATTAATCTATCCTTTGATAGGTTTGCTTCTGGAGCTGGACCAAGCTGCAGCATACCTCCATTCTCTTCAAATGGTATGTATAAAGAAACCCCTGCAGCCTCCTCCATAAGATATGGAGCATGGGAGAGTGCGGCTTCTGATTGATATGTAACAGGTATAGAAAAAGTCTGATGAAGCAATCGTGTGACAGTGGACCATTCGTTCGGCATACAGAACCTCCATTGCAGAAAATAGAAAGTAACTACCAAAAAAACGAAATTAATACCAGAAATGTAATCGTTATCATTATATCATAAACATGCAGGGGTTTTGTAATAGGACAACTGGAGGAGGTGCCAAGCATGTATCTTGTAGTCGACATCGGCGGAACCTTGGTCAAGACCGCTTTGATGGATAGAGGCGGCAAAATTATCAAGAAGGACAGCCGACCGTCTTCCAGAGTAAATATCGAAGCTTTCGATAAAGTATTGTTTGCTAGCATCGATGCCATGTACAGCGAGGATGTACGTGGCATCGCAGTCAGCACGCCAGGAGCTGTCGACACCGACACTGGTGTTATTTATAATGGCGGGTCTTTCCCGTTCCAGCATGGTGTGAATATGAAAGCAAAGCTCAAGGAGCGCTATGAGGTGGCGGTTGCGATTGAAAACGACGGCCGCTGTGCAGCTCTCGCAGAGCTTTGGCTTGGCAGCCTTAAGGACAAGCGTGATGCTATCGTCTTAGTGCTTGGCAGCGGAGTGGGTGGCGGTATCCTCATGGATGGGAAAGTTCACCATGGCCGAAATCTGTTGGCCGGAGAACTGAGTTATGTGATGGATGCAGTTGACGCAGAAACAAAGAAAGCTACCTTTTTCGGAGGTACGGGCTCCGCTGTCAACATGATAAAACATATCAACAAGGAAAAAGAAGTTGCGGATGTCACAGATGGGAAGAAGGCATTCGAGTTTATCAATGCTGGCGATGCTGCTGCGAATCAGTTTTTTGATGAATTTTGCCTGAGCATTGCTATACAAATTTTGAATCTCCAATATATCTTTGATCCAGAAGTGTTTGCTATTGGCGGCGGCATCAGTGCGCAGCCAATCGTGACAGAACGGATTCAGCAAACTGTAAAAGAGTTAAAGCAAGCGAATCCACTCCATGCAGCTGACCCAACAATCGTTAGCTGTCATTATCAAAGTGATGCGAATTTATATGGAGCTCTTTATCATTATTTAACGGAACATGAAAAGACAGGGAGGAACTAAATCATGGCAGAAGTGAAAAAAGAATTTCCACAAGGATTCCTATGGGGCGGCGCTGTTGCAGCTAACCAGCTCGAAGGGGCGTATCAAGAAGATGGCAAAGGCTTGTCGACGGCAGATGTTTCGCCAGACGGCATCATGTATCCAACATCTGAGGATCCGGCTAAATTGAATCTGTATCATGATGGAATTGATTTCTATCATCGCTACAAGGAAGATTTGGCATTGTTCAATGAGCTTGGCTTTAAATGCTTCCGTACGAGCATCGCGTGGACACGAATTTTCCCGAATGGTGATGATGCAGAGCCGAATGAAGCAGGCTTGAAATTCTATGACGATTTGTTCGAGGAAATGCGAAAGCAAGGCATGGAGCCTGTCGTTACTATTTCTCACTATGAGATGCCTTTGAATCTAGTGAAAAAATACGGTGGCTGGCGTAATCGTGAAGTGATTGGCTTCTATGAGAAATTCGCCAGAACTGTGCTTGAGCGCTATAACGGCAAAGTGAAATACTGGATGACGTTCAACGAAATCAATGTTGTATTGCATGCACCATTTACTGGCGGCGGTCTGGTGTTTGAAGAGGGCGAGAACAAATTGAACATTATGTATCAGGCTGCTCACCATCAATTCGTTGCTAGCGCATTGGCAGTAAAAGCATCTCATGAAATCAATCCGGAAGCACAAATCGGCTGCATGATCGCGTCTATGACGACGTATCCGCTCACTCCGAATCCGGATGACGTGTTTGCAGCTTTGGAACAGGATCGCAAAACATTGCAATTCTCTGATGTGCAAGTACGCGGCTACTATCCTACTTATATGAAACGCTATTTCAAAGAAAATGACATAGAGTTTGAGATTGCTGCTGGCGATGAGGAAGTCATGCGTGAGCATACTGTTGACTATATTGGCTTCAGCTATTATATGAGCTTCATTGCGACAACAGATGAAGAGAAGCTGAAAGAAGCAGCAGCAGGAAACTTGATGACGGGAGTGAGAAACCCTTATCTCGAGTCTTCTGAATGGGGCTGGCAGATTGATCCGAAGGGATTGCGTACAACGCTGAATATTCTTTATGATCGCTACCAGAAGCCTTTGTTCATCGTTGAAAACGGTTTGGGTGCTGTAGATAAAGTAGAAGAAGACGGCAGTATTCAGGATGATTATCGTATCGACTACTTGCGTGCTCATATTGAACAAATGAGAGAAGCGGTAGCTGACGGTGTTGATTTGATCGGCTATACAACATGGGGACCGATTGACCTAGTCAGCGCCTCTACAGCGGAATTGAAGAAGCGCTATGGCTTTGTGTATGTAGACCGTGATAACGAAGGCAATGGCACATTGGAAAGAACGAAGAAGAAGAGTTTTGGTTGGTATCAGCGTGTAATTGAGACAAACGGACAGGAACTATGATGGAAAGACACCTTGCTGCACGTCAGCGGGTGTCTTTTTGGTTTATTGTGGGTGTGTATCCATTGAACTACTATGATTTGTCATTATAGATACAATAGTGCTAGATTGTACCACCAAAATCCTACAAATTTTGCTATACTAAAAACAACTAAGATGAAAAAGGTTGATTGCGATGCGGGAACACGAAGCTAGTCGGAATGAAATGGCTGGGTCTACTTTGAAGGTCGGTCAAATGAGAATAGAACGGATCAAGCCGGACAGTGTCTGGACAAAGATCGAAACGTGTAAGCTGACGACATTGACAGCTCCATCTGGCTATGGCAAAACGACAATGCTCCAGGAATGGGCAGCGCAGACTGATTTGGAAGTAGGGTGGATGAGCCTCGAAGAAGAGGACATCCAGCGTGTCGCTTTCTGGAAGAAGGCGATTTTACATATGCCGGGTCTGCCAGAGGGGGAACGGAAAAATCTATTGGATATTATCCAGTCTGCCTCCTATTCGCCGACCCATTTTATTGCGACATGGTGTGCTTATTTGCGTAAGCATTCTGTGGCTGGTGCATTGATTATCGATGATTTTCATTTGATGACGAATTCCAATGAACTCCATGAATTGACATCATTATTGGAAGAGATGCCAAACACTTTCCACATTATTGTATCGGGACAAGTATTTCCAGGTCTTTCAATGAAACGACTGCTGCGACAGCGCCAAGTATTACAAATCACAAAGCGGGATCTTATCTTCACAGAAGAAGAGATGGAGTCGTACATCCGAAAACATCTGCATAAGGAACCGACGGAGACTGTTGTTCAAAATATTGTACAGCAGACGCAAGGGTGGGCTGCTGGTCTTCAGCTTATCCACATGTATGAGCAATTCCAGGAGGACTATTCCGAACTTCAATTTTCAAATATTGTAGTTGCAAAGCAGCTGATTCAGGAGATTGTCCAAAGCCTTCCTGAGAATGAGCGGAACTATTTGCTTAGCACTTCTATATTGAATACGATGCATGTCCGCTTATGTGACTATATCGTAGGCACAAGACGGGGCCGAGTAATCATGAGACGGCTAAAAACCCAAGGATTGCTCATCGAGAACCAAGAGGAGCCCGGCTGGTTCACTTATAATAAGCACTTCCGTACATACTTGAAAGAAATGCTCGATATGCATAGCACAGATATCAACGACTTATATATCCGTGCAAGCATTTGGTACGAAAACGAGCAGATGCTGCTGATGGCTATCCAATATGCTTGGAAGGCCGGAGATTTAGGTAGAGTGAAACAGCTTCTAGTTAAGGAAGCTCCTCGACTTCTGCATGAAGGACGTGTTGACCAGCTGCAGGAATGGATCGATAAACTGCCGCGGAAGTTTATTTACCAGTTGGAACTAGGTATCATTTATGGCTGGGTGCAATGCCTTCGCTTTCAGCCGGAGCTTGCTCAGCGCCATGCCTATATGATGGAAGAGCAGCTGCTGCGCCGGGAGCTGAAGTTTTCTGAAGAAGAAGAAAAAAGGCATTTTGCCGATTTGTATACATTGAAAAGTTTTATTTCCCTGTTAGAAGATGATGCTAAGAGTACGCTGGATCATGCAAGCAAGGCATTAATATACAGTGAAAATTCCAGCAGATACTTTTCTCATTCAGTTGACTATAACCGTCATGATGCCACTATCCTTCAATCTCCTATGGGCGGAGGCGGTGATTTACGTGCGGTTCAGCGTGTATACGATGCTCTGGCTCATACTGTTACAAGTGAATCTATGTTCAGCGGTTATTATCATTTGACCATGGCAGAGCTTGCCTATGAATGGGGCATGGCCAGCAAAGTGAAAAACCATCTGGAACAAGCATTAACTATTGCTGATTTGTTTGGTCTGCCTGGTCTGCTTGTACCGGCATACATTCTAAAGGCACGGCATGAAATGGAGCAGCAGGGCGATGCTCAAACAGCCAAAGCGACACTTCATGCGCTGAAGGATATGTTGACAAGGAGCAATACTTCAGCAGATTGGTTCAAGAAAGCCGAAGCAGCAAGAACTCGTATTGCGATTCATCAAGGAGATACAAAGAGAATTCAAAATTGGCTTTCTTTGTTCGTTCTTCAGGAGCCGCCAATGCAGCAGAAAAGTTTATTCGAATATATAACCCTCGTTTGGGCTTATGCTGCACTGGGTGAAGTAGAAATGGCGCAGAATTATATTAAGAAGCTGCTGCCGCTTGTGAAATTCGGCCATCGTATAAGTGCTGAAATCGAATTGTACGTTATCCAAGCGGTGCTTCTGTATCCAAATGATCGTGATCAAGCATTGCTCTCTATGAAAGATGCGTTGCGCCTCAGCGCTGATCATAAATATTTGCGCACCTTTTGGAAGAACGGTGAGGCAGTACGCGATATCTTGAATGAACTGATGGAAACATCAGAAGTACCGAAGAAACATCAGAAGTACGTTGAACAGATCCTAGCGTACTGGTCAGAGGGAACAACAGAGCAGAAACTGCAGAACAAGCTGACAACCCGAGAGCTGCAGCTTGTCTATCATCTTCAGCTTGGCAAACGGAATAATGAGATCGCGGATGATCTGGAACTATCTCTAGGTACGGTAAAAGTATATTTCCACAGAATCTATGAAAAGCTTGGTGTGAAAAACCGCAAGCAGGCGAAGGAATTGGCGGCTGGTCTCGATTTTTCCGACATATTGTAAAGAAGCAATCGATTTTGCAGAATGGTGCTGAATACAGGAAGTATTTGTAGTAGAATGGAAGAAATGGAAATGTGGGAAGGAGGCGGCATAGTGCTGCAGGCTGTGCATCATATTGCAATTATTTGTTCGGATTATACAGAATCCAAGCGATTTTATACAGAGATATTAGGTTTACAAATTATACGAGAAGTATACCGAGAGGAGCGGGATTCCTATAAGTTGGATCTCGCCCTTGGGGATACATATGTAATTGAATTGTTTTCCTTCCCAAATCCGCCGGCACGTCCTAGTTACCCGGAAGCATCTGGACTTCGGCATCTTGCTTTTACAGTAGATGATGTTGAAAAGGAAGTAGCTCGACTTCTAGCAATGGGTGTGAAGACGGAACCTGTTCGGATTGATCCTTTCACAGAAAAAGCATTTACTTTCTTCCAGGATCCTGATGGATTACCAATTGAACTGTATGAAGAGGAGGCCGCCAAGAAGTGAAAAAGGAAACGCTGCTGATCGGGACATTCATCCTTTTCCTTGGCATTGCCGTCTCAGCATTCTTCTATGTGCAGAACAAATCAGTGACGAGCAGTTCTCTTAAAGCGAATGAACAGAAAGAGCAGTCTTATGCTGCTAAAGCGAAACTAACGGAAGAACCAAAAGAAGTGAAGATCGAGCATATAGATGGTGAGTTTGCCCTCCAAAAGGAAATGATCACAGTGGAGGATGAAGAAGAAGTTGAATTAGAGCCTGAAACGGAGGAAGAAGTGCTGACAACTGAAGAACCTGTTGTTGCAGAAGATGACACAGAGGCGGGTTTTAGCTCTGATTCTACTTATCAAGCACCAAGCTCTAGCTATACAGCACCAGCAAGCAGTTCACCTAGTTACAGTGGAAACAGCAGCTCCAGCAGTTATAGCGGAGGATCTTCTAACAGGGGCTCATCCAGTGGAAGTTCATCCAGCGGAAGCAGTTCGAGCGGCAAAGGTTCTTCTGGAGAGAAAACGGAGGAGCCAACAGCTGAGGAATCTGTTCCTTCAAAAGAACAACCAGCGGATAAACCAGTTGAAGAATCTAAGCCGCCTGTAATAGAAGAACCAGGAGACAAACAGGAGTCAGATTCTCCACCAGAAGAGCAGCCGGATCCATCCAATGACCCTGTTGATGGTGAAGAGCAAGACGGAAATAACGAAGAAGCATAATAATGTAGGACAGTCGCACAAATGTGCGGCTTTTCTTTTAGGGACAATGTTACGAGAGCTTCAGTTTGGGTAATATGGAGAGAAAGGCTTTCGACATGGGGGGATTTGTTATGAAGACAAAATATTATGCCATTATTGATATAGGGTCAAATACGATGCGCCTTGTCGTGTATTTACGTGACAAGAGCGGCAGAATTAAAGAAAAAGAGAATGTGAAGGTCGTCGCGCGTCTGCGCAATTATTTGACTGCAGAAGGTGTCCTGGATGAAAAGGGAATCCAGACATTGGTTAAAACACTTCACAGTTTCCAAGAAGTAACGCGTTTTTATGAGCTGGAATCAACGACATGTGTGGCAACGGCAACCATCCGTCATGCGAAGAACCAGCAGGAAATACTAGAGCTGGTAGACGAAGAAACTGACTTCACTATCAGGGTTCTATCAGACTATGAAGAAGCCTATCTTGGTTATTTAGCAGTGGCCAACAGCACGCCGTTTCAGGATGGAATCACTGTTGATATCGGAGGCGGCAGCACCGAGGTGACGTATTTTGAGAATCGTAAGCTGCGATTCTATCACAGTTTCCCATTTGGAGCTCTATCGCTGAAGCGGCAATTTGTTGCAGGAGAGAAGCCGACTGAGGAAGAACTGGAGCATATCCATACGTTTGTATGTGAACAGCTAAAGACATTGGATTGGCTGCCGGACAAACAGCTGCCGATCATCGCTATTGGCGGCAGCGCACGGAATGTCGTCCAGATACATCAAGAAAAAGTCGGCTATCCATTAGCTGGACTGCATCAATATAAGATGAAGAAGCAAGATATTGAAGACCTGGAATCAGAGCTTGCTCCACTTAGCTTTTCCGAGCTGCAGAAGGTAGACGGTCTTTCGAAGGATAGAGCAGACATCATCCTGCCGGCGATACAAGTATTCCGCTGTTTGCTTGATATTGTAGGAACAACAGATTTTGTCCTCAGCCGGAAAGGATTGCGGGACGGATTGTTGTATGAAGTGCTGCATCGCCGTAATGAGATGACATTATTCACCGAAGTACAGGAACGCAGCTTCGAGGAGCTAGCAAAGGATTTCGAGATTGATCGAACGCATGCACTGCAGCGCCAGAACACAGCTGTATTGCTAGCAAAGCTAGTGGAGAAAAAAGGTCTAGTGGAATTGAATGACCATGATACGTTCCTATTGAAATACGCAGCATATGTTTATAATGTTGGAGCTTATATCGATACCGAATCTGGAAATCAGCACACATTCTACCTGTTGGCAAACCGGACGATTGATGGTTTGCTGCATAAAGATCGTATTATCCTGGCGCTGCTTGCATCCTTCAAGAATAAATCATTTTATAATCGCAACGCAGAAGTATTCCAATCCTGGTTCAAGGAAGAGGAGCTGGCGCATTATCGGTTGCTTGGGGCGATTATCAAACTGGCAAACAGTTTACATGCGACAAAGCGGAATATTGTAGCTGACATTGAATTACAGGAGGACGGAGACGATCTGCTGCTCACCGTAATATGCAATAAAGATTGGCGTGCAGAATGGTATCAAGTAGAAAAACAGAAAAAACATTTGGAAAAGCAGCTGCGAAGGAATGTAGAGCTCCTTTTCCGGGAAGATACCCATTCCCATATCAGTTAAAATTTACAATAACTTCATAATCTCTCTTTTTGCTGACTGATATACTAGAAGTGAAGAATACTGTCGAAAAGTGGTGCATGGAAATTGAGAACAGAGGAACAGCTGCGGGTGGAATTGAGCAACCCGAAAAATTACAATAACCGAGAGTTGAGCTGGCTTGCTTTTAATGAACGAGTGCTAGAGGAAGCGCTTGATGATCGCAACCCTTTGTTGGAAAGGCTAAAGTTCCTGTCGATTTTCAGTTCCAATCTGGATGAGTTTTTCATGGTGCGAGTGGCTGGTTTAAAGGATCAGGTGAAAGCCGGTTTTAACCGTCCGGAGAACAAGGCTGGTATGACACCGAAACAGCAGCTCCAGAAAATCGGAGCAAAAGCACACCGTCTAGTAGAAATGCAGAACAGTTTGTTCCAGGATGTCATCATTCCGGAATTGAAGGAAGAGAAAGTAGAACTATTGAATATGGAGCAGCTTTCCAGTGCCCAGCTGCTTCGGTTGGAAACTTATTTTGAAGAAGAGATATTCCCGGTGCTTACGCCGATGGCAGTCGATGCTTATCGTCCGTTTCCGATGCTTTTGAACAAAAGTCTTAATCTGGCTGTATCCTTGTTGGACGAGCATGAATTAGATGAATCCGCTCAGCAAAAGACAGCGATCGTACAAGTGCCGGCTGTCCTGGACCGTTTTATCCAGCTAGAGGACACAAAGGAAGATGAACTCCATTTCGTTTTGCTGGAAGATATCATCAGTCACTATAGTTATAAACTATTCCGTGGCTATCAGATCAAGTCTGTCACTGTCTTCCGGATCACACGTAATGCTGACATGACCATCCATGAAGAAGGTGCACGTGATTTATTGAAGGAAATTGAGAAAGAACTTAAGAAACGTAAGTGGGGAGCAGCTATTCGTCTGGAAATCCCTAAACAAGAGTATGACTACAAAATGATCACCTTCCTGACAGAGACATTGGATATTCATCGGAAGGATGTCTATGAAATCGATGGTCCGATCGACATGACGAGAATGATGCAGTTCTACAAGCTGATTGCAGCAAAACGGGAGCACCTTGTATATGAGACACTTATCCCGCAGCCGCCTGCAGAAATCGGCACAGATGAGAATTTATTCGATGCCATCAATGATCGAGATATCTTCCTGCACCATCCATATGAATCATTCGAGCCTATTGTTGATTTCGTTTCGAAAGCAGCAGATGATCCCGATGTGCTGGCGATCAAGCAGACGCTCTACCGGGTGAGCGGCGATTCCCCTATCATCGATGCATTAAAGCGGGCAGCGGAAAAAGGAAAGCAAGTTACCGTTCTGTTCGAGCTAAAAGCGCGCTTTGACGAAGAGAATAATGTGCAGTGGGCAAAGGAACTAGAAAAGTCCGGCTGTCATGTTATTTATGGCATGACCCATTTGAAGACACATAGTAAAATCACGCTTGTCGTGCGAAAGAAGCATACCCGGATCGAGCGCTTTGTTCATCTTGGAACAGGGAACTATAATGATCAGACGGCCAAGCTGTATACAGATATGGGGCTGTTCACCTCCAAGCGGAAGTTCGGGATTGATGCGACAAACTTCTTTAATTATCTGAGCGGCTATACGGAGAAGCCGACTTTCCATCATCTGTCGGTAGCTCCATTTGATATCCGTTCTGATATCATCTCAATGATTGATGAGGAGATTCGCTTACATAAGCGTCATGGTAACGGGCGGATTATTATGAAAATGAACTCCATTACTGATAAGCCTATTATTCAGAAACTATATGAAGCATCAATCGCCGGGGTTCAGATAGACTTAATTATCCGTGGTATCTGCTGCCTACGTCCTGGTATAAAGGGCGTCAGTGAAAATATACGTGTACGGAGTATTGTCGGCAGATACTTGGAGCATACACGAATCTATTATTTCCATCATAACGGCGAGGAAAAGATACAGCTTTCTTCAGCGGACATGATGACGAGGAATATGGAGAAACGGGTAGAAATCCTTTTCCCGATATTTGACGGACCTATCAAGCGACGAATCCGCGGAATACTCGATGTCATGCTGCGAGATAATAGCAAAGCAAGAGAACAGGATGAAAACGGCGTCTATCATTATGTGACGCGTGGCGATCAGGAAGAGCTGGTGGATAGTCAGCTGATTCTATTTAATGAAGCCTATCAAGTGATGGATGACGAAGAATGAGAATAGGACGCAGTAGCGTCCTATTTTTTTGTCTTTCGACAGAATTCGCTGGGAATTATTGCTATAATGGATTCTAGCAATCTTAAACTGGAAATTCATTCTAGCAGAGGAGTGGAAGGCAGTGAAGGCATTTTTCATTACTTTAATATGTATTTGTGTACTTGCGATAGTCGGTACTGGCATCTACTTCTTCCTATCTCAGGAAGAAAACGATACAGCAAACAGCGAAGAAAGAGTACCGCCGGTTCAATCACAAATGCCAACTGAAGCGAAAGACAAAGAACTGAAACCAGTAGAAAAAGGAGAAGGAGCTTCTCAGCTGGAAGAACTATCTGGGGATACGAAGGACTTCCTTTCTACGTTCACATACGAGACCTATGATGAACAAATAGCTTATCAGAACGAAGAACTAGTCAAACAAATTATTAGTGACCAGCATGCGTATTTGAATGATCTGACCGGCTGGGGGCATATCGATAATGTAGATATCGGTTACCTGGCTCAATCAGAGGAATGGCAGCAGCTGCAGGAGGATGTCGAAAGGCTTCGAACAGAAGGCTTCGCTCCATCGGAAGCGGTGAACGACATGTGGAACGCAGAAGCATTCATGCGAATTGCAACAGACAGTGCAGATCTGAACAGCCTCCGTTATGTGCATCGGATTTTCCATGACATGGATGCAGAGATCAATGGAGCAGAAGTGGATAAGGTATGGGATGCAACACGTGCGTTTGGAGCAGAGACGGAAACGCAGGAGTTGTATGCGTATATAAAGGGATGATAAGAGAAGCAGAGGGATATGTATATCCTTCTGCTTTTTTCTTTAAGGTAAATGAAAGGGAAAACATGACGTTATTACTAAATGTAAGCGTTGAACACAAAAATAATTATTGAAATAGATACATAAAAGTTATGTTCTTTTCGAATATATTTTATAGTCGGCAAGACACGTAATATAGCGCGTATTCACTTAAATAAAGGGCTTTCAGAAGAATCTATTACTAAAGTTGGGGTATTTTACTTGAAAAGCAGGACAAAAAGCGTATAATATTACCATATACTAGAAAGCGGGTGTAAGTATCAAGTTTTTCTACAAACTCGTATGTAAAATGCGGGGGCGGCATAAGATTGACACAATTACTGGTTCTTGTAAATGTGGCTACATAAGAAGTTATCGACAAGAGCAACACGAAATGAAGGATTTCTATATTAAAGCCCGCTAACTCAACCATATAATTAAACAATGTTAATACCCCCTCCTTATTGGAGGGGGTATTTTAATCCGCTTATTGTATTCAAGTAAAACTATCTTTTAAAAATATCATGCAGTATCTGAATCAGCTGTCTCTGTCAGGAACCTCAACCCTGCCAAATATTTGCGTCCGCGCTTTTGCACCCATTGGACACGGACATCACTTTCACGGAAGCTGTTATGATTAGCGTGCAGACGCAGAACTTGACCTGGTTTAATTGGTTTTCTCAATTCGACTTGGCAGCCGCTCAGACTGTAATCGATCAGAGTAGTTTCCACTTTACCTTTATCCGCTAAATAAAGGGTGCCTGGTACCGAGATAGTTTCCCTGATGCTCTGCCGCTCGGATTGTTTCGGTTCAGCTCGTGTTTGGCGGAAGAAGCGGGAAGTTGCATTCCATAATGTTGAATTTACATACTCCCGGCTGGAATAGATGTCAGGTGCATCGACGAACAGAATTTTAACAAGGGCACGGTAATGCTCTTTGGTTACATCCTCGAAGGATACGCCGGCATAGTAGCTCTTTCCTTGCTGGGACACCCAGTGCTTGTGGAGCTTCAAGCCTTGGAGTGAACCTGCCGATAGTATCAGTGTACTTCCAACAGACAGCAGGTCAGCAGCTTTCGTATCAAGCAGTTCCAAACGAGCGCCGTATTCGCTTAAGTCGATGATTCGCACTGGGTGTGTCCTGTCAGTCACGCTGTCTTGTAGTTCTGCGTCAAGTGTCACGTCAAAGCGTTCCGCTTCACGAAATCGTGGTCGTTCCACCGAAATGATCAAAGCCATGACGAGTGCAACAGCATTATACAGCACCCAGAAAATATTGATATAAAGCATATCGACACTATCGTAAAGCTGTATTGGTGTATAAAGGTCGATTCCGATCATGATCATGCTGATGATGCTCATTGCGAGCAGAATGACATATGGTGTGCTTGTCCGCCAGAGGAAATGACGGCGATTATTCAATATACCTTTGCGGGTGACATTGAATTTAATCGATTTTCGGAAGAATAGTTCCGTAAGTACCGATACAGCCATGTATGGGGCAAGTGCCACTTCATAAATGTGACTCCAGATCGTCGTACGTTTATTATCTGCCATTCGGCGAAACGCAAGCTGTGATGATAGGAACGCCGGCAGCCAGAACAATAATAGAGTCGAGAAATCAGTTTGCAGACTATAAATGGAGAATAGCAGGAACAACAAAGGTGCCAGCAAATACACCATCTTATAGATACCGAAGAACCAGTAATGAATACCGTCCATGTACAATAAACGCTGCATGAAGCTAAGACCTTTGATTGTGAGCGGATTCCATTTCCGGATAACTTGGATATTTCCGCGACACCAGCGGTCACGCTGTTTCAAGAGATCGGCATACGTCTCTGGGGACAAGCCAACAGCTAAAGTTTCATTAACAAAGACCGTTTTTTGCCCATTTGTCTGGAGAAGCATACCTGTTGCCATATCTTCGGTAATGACGCCTGTTGCGAATCCGCCGATTTCCTCTAATGCACTGCGGCGGAACAAGGCATTACTTCCGACATACATCGTTGCATTGAAGCGATCCTTACCTTCTTCCAAGCGGCGCATGAAGAAGTCTTGTTCATTCGTAATATTATCCTCGAAGAAAAGATTGTACTGAAACGCATCTGCATTGTAAAACACTTGAGGTGCCTGGATGAATGATACTTTTTCGTCGGTAAAGTAGCCAAGCGTTCGCTCAAGGAAATTGGCGCGCGGCACCATGTCTGCATCCATCGTGACGATGATTTCGCCGTCTGTTTTTGTCATAGCGTGGTTCAAGTTTCCGGCTTTCTGATGTTTGTTATCGGGACGATCAATATAATACGCGTCCATTGATTCCGCCAGCTGGCGGATTTCTGCTCGTCTGCCGTCATCACAGACGTAAATTTTGAGCTTTTCCTTAGGATAAGTCATCATCTGACTCGCAGCGATTGTTCGCTTTAAGAGGTCAGCAGGTTCATTGTAGGTGGCAATATACACATCTACAGTCGGCAGCTCTTGGAATTCCGAAAGCGGAATTGTTTTCCGTTGGAACGGTTTCCAGGAGAGAATGGTAAAGACAACGGATTGTAAATAACCAGCCCATTCGGTCACGAGCAGAAGAATACCGAGTATCAGACTGAGTATGCCTATCGTCGGCAGGGTGAATGCTGTCCGCCAAATCAAGTAAACGAGGTTAATAGCTAGAAAGGCTGCCAGCAGCAAATATTTAGCAGCTAAATGCTTTCGTGCTAAAGCATAAAGAACGAGCAAAACGACTGTGGAAGCGATTAGCCAAATGATTTCTGAAGTTTGCAAGATGTATCACTTCCTTGCTTAGAATAATAGTTTTCGTTTCAGTGTGTTATAGGCCTTCTTCGGCTGTCCGTTTTCATCGAAAAGTAACGGTTTGCCATTAGGGGATTCCTGCTCGGTAACCCAGCTGTGATTATCGGATATGCCCCATACGGTGAACTCTCCACAGGCAGGAGTATCCAGACAAACCTCCATCACGTCACCGAATCGTTCAGCTTGGACATTTTTTGCATCCCCATTATTCAGATTCTGCAGCTTCACATCCATTTCTGTGACAGCGATATCGAAGCCTGCATCTTCTATGCGGGTAAACCATTCCTGTATGCGTTCCTTCGAAAAGCGAGGATCAGCTGCATCTACATGCGTTTGCATGCCAATACCATCAATTGGAATGCCACCTTTTTTCCAAGAGGTCAAGGCTTCCAGCATTGCTTCTGACTTGGCGTTGGACATTTCATTACCATAGTCATTGTAATAGAGCTTGGCATCTGGATTGGCCTCGCGTGCCCACTGGAAGGCGAGGGGGATATAATCAGGTCCAATCGTGCGGAGCCAAATCGTATCCCGTAAAGTGCCATCATCATTCCACGCTTCGTTGACAACATCAAATGTGTCCATGCTGCCCTTGTAGTGCGTAACAAGCTCCTGAATATGGGTTTTGAGTACTTGCTCTGCTGAAGCGCGATCTACAACCTGTTGGGATACCCATTCTGGGAGTGCTTCTCCCCAAACAAGCACATGTCCCCGGAGCTTGATGTCATGCTCCTCTGCCATTTGCACCATCTCATCTACTTTTACAAAATTGAAGGCTCCTTGCTCTGGCTGCATTGCATCCATCTTCATCTCGTTCTCGATAGTCCAGCTGGAGAATTCGGTGGTGGCAAGTCTTTGATATGTATCATCCTCCAGCAAGGCATCATAGCGAATGGAGGAGCCAATCAGCAAATCATCGTTTTCGGCAAGTCTGCGAAGCGTCTGTTTTTCCATTAGATATCCTCCTATGGCAATTCCGATAATGAGGATTGCTCCTCCGATCCAAATCCATTTACGCTTTTTCACAAGAAGCCCTCCAGTAATTATATAGTAGTTATCGGATGGGATCGGCAATTAAGTACCTTTTTCCAAAAGTACCCTATAGTAAACCAGCCCATCCTAAAATGTAACTTTCCTCACATGACTATTTTTGTGTATTTTACACAAAAACTCTAAAATTGTTTGTCTTTTCTGCATATTGAAAGCCCTTCAATGAATTTCTACAATAAAGGTATAGCACATGTGCAAGTGGATTGGGAGGTGTCACAGTTGGAAGCTTTATCTCGCAATTTTTTCTTGTATTTATCAAAAAATCAGCCGTTGAATAAACTGGCTAATTTATATGGCATTCGAATGGTCAAAGGAAAAATCGTCGGAGGTGTGTCCTTCGATCAAGCAGTTCCGTTTATCCAGCAATTGAATCAAACAGGGATGAGTGTGACGGTCGATCATCTTGGTGAATACGTTGCTGATCCGCAAACAGCTGTAACACGAGCTGGTGAAGCAGTTGAAGCTCTTGAGCTGATTAAGTCTGCAAATCTGGATGCACAAGTATCCTTAAAATTGACGTCATTGGGACTTGATATCAGTGAAGAACTTGTCCGTTTGAATCTTCGACGCATCCTGACAGCTGCTGATCGTCTGGATGTGATGGTGACAATCGATATGGAGGATTCAGAACGCTGTCAAAAGACACTGGATTTGTTCCAAGAGCTGAAAGCAGACTATCAGAATGTTAGTACCGTCATACAGGCGTATCTTTACCGCAGTAGTGATGATCTTGACAGACTGCAACATTTGCAGCCGTTCATTCGTTTAGTCAAAGGGGCATACAAAGAACCGAAATCTGTCGCTTTCCCAGAAAAACGGGATGTAGATGCGAATTATCGTAAGCTGATTGCAAAGCAGCTGGACAGCGGCAGCTATTCAGCGATTGCGACACATGATGATCGGATGGTGTCCTTTGTTAAACATTATGCTCTAGAAAAAGGGATAGGGAAAGACAAATTTGAGTTTCAAATGCTATACGGCATGCGGCAGCAGCTGCAGCAGGAGCTGGTCAAGCAAGGTTATAAGGTTAGGATCTACTTACCTTATGGCGATGATTGGTATGGCTATTTCATGCGCAGGCTGGCAGAGCGACCGGCGAATATTGCATTCGCATTCAAAGGTATGACCCAAAAATAAAGGAAAAGGAGCGATTGATCATGACGACACCTTATAAACATGAACCGTTCACCGATTTTACAGAGGAAAAAGAACAGCAGGCTTTTCATAAAGCGCTGGAGCAGGTACAGAAGGTGATGGGAGAATCATACCCGCTTGTGATTGACGGTGAAAAAGTGACGACCGATGAGAAAATCGTCTCTATCAATCCAGCGAACAAAGAAGAAGTAGTCGGCGAGGTTTCCAAAGCTTCTCAGGAGCATGCGGAACGTGCCATCGAGGCAGCGGCAACAGCTTTTGAAACATGGCGTTATACGAAGCCTGAGGAACGTGCACATATATTGATGCGTGCAGCAGCGATAGTTCGTCGCAAAAAGCATTATTTCTCAGCGCTTCTCGTTAAGGAAGCAGGTAAGCCATGGAAGGAAGCAGACGCGGATACAGCAGAAGCAATTGATTTCATGGAATATTATGCACGTCAGATGATAGAGCTTGCCCCTGGTAAAGCTGTCATGTCACGTGAAGGTGAAGCAAACCGCTACATCTACACAGCAACGGGCGTAACTGTCGTTATTTCACCATGGAACTTCTTGTTTGCTATCATGGCTGGTACAACTGTTGCGCCGCTAGTGACAGGTAACACGGTTGTTCTCAAGCCGGCAAGTGCAACACCTGTCATCGCTGCTCAGTTCGTTGAAGTGCTAGAGGAAGCTGGTGTTCCAAAAGGCGTTATTAACTTCGTACCAGGAAGCGGCGCCGAAGTAGGCGATTATCTAGTTGAGCATCCGAAAACAAGCATCATTACGTTCACTGGCTCACGTGATGTCGGCACACGTATTTTCGAAAAAGCAGCCAAGGTCCAGCCAGGACAGCAGCATCTGAAACGCGTTATTGCAGAAATGGGCGGGAAGGATACAATCGTTGTTGATGAAGATGCTGATATCGAACTTGCAGCAGATGCAATCGCAGTTTCCGCATTCGGCTTTGCCGGACAAAAATGCTCGGCTGGCTCTCGTGCTGTTGTTCATGAAAAGGTATACGACGCTGTGCTTCAGCGCGTTATTGAAATTACAGAATCCCGTATTACTGCAGCACCAGAAAGTGCAGATGTGTACATGGGACCAGTCATTGATCAAGATTCGTTTGATAAGATTACCGAATATATCGAAGTCGGCAAACAGGAAGGTAAGCTCGTAAGCGGCGGTTCCAGTGATGACAGTAAAGGCTTCTTCATCCAGCCGACCATCTTCTCTGAGTTGTCACCGACATCCCGCATCATGCAGGAAGAAATCTTCGGACCAGTCCTTGGCTTCTCTAAAGTATCCAGCTTCGAGGAAGCAGTCGACGTTGCCAATAACACCGAGTACGGCCTGACTGGCGCAGTCATTACGAAAAACAGAGCCCACATCGAATATGCTAAAGCACGATTCCACGTCGGCAACCTGTACTTCAACCGCAACTGCACCGGCGCCATCGTAGGCTACCACCCATTCGGCGGCTTCAAAATGTCAGGAACCGACTCCAAAGCCGGCGGCCCGGATTATTTGCAGCTTCATATGCTGGCGAAGACTGTAAGTGAGATGTATTAAAACAAGAAAAGCGAAGGAAATCGTTTAGAAACGTAGGAATAAGTAAGGGAGCCCGGAGTGGGTGTATTCCCCACGCAGGGATTCATTGCTTAGGCCGCAGTTTCTGATTTCCGTAGCTAGACAGCTAAGAAAAGCGTAAAAGACCGGTTAGAAACGGAGATGTAAGTAAGGGAGCCCGGAGTGGGTGAACTCCTCACGCAGGGATTCATTGCTTACATCTCCGTTTCTGGTCTTTGTAGCTAGACAGCTCGAAAAGCGGAAAAAGCCCGGAGTGGGTGTCTTCCCCACTTAGGGATTCATCGCTAAAGCCGCAGTTCCTGGCTTTCGCAGCTAGACAGCTCCACCAAGCAAAACTCGTCCAAAAACGAAGAAAAGCGTGCCATCATAGGCACGCTTTTTATATATGAGGAAATAAAAAAGAAGGAAGATAGAGGAGAAGGGGTTAGCCGTCTAACTCTTCTTCGTTCTCTGGGTCACTTAATCTTGTCAGCCAGTCTCTGAACTCAGCGTCGTCTTTGCAATGAATTACCTTTGGTGTCTCTTCTAGTTTGTTACGCATGTTACATCTCTCCTTTTCGGTGTTTCACACAGATTATACCCCATGCAGGATATATTGAAACCAATTTTACAGACTCTTCATCAATCTAACAAACACTTTGTAAAGTTATCTCCCAGACAATTTTTAGGATACAGACTTTACAAGCTGTGCCTCATCATGTATTATTTAAATCGTAACAATTACGAATTAGGTTTGAGAGGTGAATCATGTCTAATAGAACAAATAAGATTCCAGTCACTATTTTGACGGGGTTTTTAGGAGCGGGGAAGACGACGTTATTGAACCGCATTCTTCGTGACGTACGAAGTAGTAACACGGCCGTTATCATCAATGAATTTGGTGAAACAGGAATCGATGGAAAGTTTGTCGAGGAAACGAAGGAAGAAATAGTTGAAATAAATAATGGCTGCATTTGCTGCAATGTACGCGGTGATTTGATTAGAATACTCAAAGACATGCTCGTTCGTGCGCATAAAGATGGAACCGAGCTTCAGCGCGTGATCATTGAGACGACAGGCTTGGCAAATCCTGCGCCTGTCATTCAGACTTTCTTGATGGACGATGTTATGCGGTACTGGTTTGAACTGGATAGTGTGTGTACAGTCGTGGACGCTTTACATACCGACAGACAATTGAATGCTCATGCAGTTGCTCGGGAGCAGATTGCTTTTGCAGATAAAATTATCATAAATAAACAAGATCTTGTTTCAGAAGAAGAGTTGAAACTACTATCAACACGCATGCAGGGAATGAATCCAGAAGCGGAAGTTTTCTTCACACAAAACAGTTCTGTTCCATTATTTAAATTGCTTGATGTATTCAGTTTTTCGCTTGATCAGAAAATGAGTGTTCGTCCTGACATGCTGGATCACCATCACCATCACCACCATCATGATGACATTCAAGCAATCGTGCTGAAGGATGAGCGGCAGATCGACCCGAAGCGTTTAGATGTTTGGTTCTCTTATTTGGTTCAAGTAAAAGGAGAAAGCTTATTCCGCTATAAAGGTATTCTCCATGTGAAAGGGCAGAGCAGGCGAGTGCTGTTCCAAGGCGTGCATATGCTGTTTGCAAGTACTGCTGACAGAGAGTGGAAGCAAGGAGAAGAAAAGCAGAATGAACTGGTTTTTATAGGCAGAGAGCTGGATGAAGAAGAACTGCGGACTGGTTTTGCTTATTGTCTTGGTGATATAGACGATTTTCTTACAAAGGGCGCGTAAAGTCCGAAAAAAATTTCGTGATTTTTAAATCGTAACAATTACAATTAGGAGGAATGAAATGAACAAGAAAATACCTGTAACAGTTTTAAGTGGGTACCTGGGAGCCGGGAAAACAACGCTGCTCAATCATATTCTGCACAATCGTGAAGGCTTGAAGGTCGCGGTCATTGTCAATGACATGAGCGAAATCAATATTGATGCAGGATTGGTAGAAAACGAAGGTACTTTATCACGAGTAGATGAACAGTTGGTTGAAATGTCCAATGGCTGTATTTGCTGCACACTGCGGGATGATTTACTGGTCGAAGTAGAGAAGCTGGCGAAGAACGGAAGCTTTGACTATATTCTCATTGAATCAAGCGGCATTAGCGAACCCGTACCTGTCGCGCAGACATTTACGTATATCGATGAGCAGTTGAATATTAATCTGTCAGACTTTACTACTTTGGACACGATGGTGACAGTAGTGGATGCAAACCGGTTCTGGCATGATTTCGGCTCCGGGGAGAGTTTGTTGGATAGACAGCAGGAGGTTGCTGAGAATGATGAACGAGAAATTGCCGACCTATTGCTTGATCAGATTGAATTTTGTAATGTGCTGATCCTGAATAAATGTGATCTTGTGGAAGAAAAGGCCTTGCGTGAATTGAAGCATGTGCTGCGTTTGTTGCAGCCGGAGGCAAAAATCATTGAAGCAACACATGGAAAAGTGAATCCTAAGGAAATATTGTCTACCCAGTTGTTTGACTTTGAGAAAGTGAGCTCGTCTGCGGGCTGGCTGAAAGAACTGGAGAATGGGCCTGAACAGCACACGCCTGAAACCGAAGAATATGGCATCGGATCATTCACATATGTCCGGCAGCATCCTTTTCATTCAGAACGCTTCATGCAATTCGTAGAAACGATGCCAGAAAACATCATTCGATCCAAAGGGATCACTTGGTGTGCGACGCGTAATCAATTCGCTCTACTCCTTTCACAAGCTGGACCAGCAGCGAATATCGAACCAGTATCTTATTGGGTTGCTTCCTTGGAAGAAGAACGGCAGGAGTTCATCCGAAGGGAAAATCCAACCATCAATCAAGAGTGGCATCCCGAATATGGAGACAGAAAAACGCAGCTTGTGTTCATCGGAACAGAATTAGATCAGAAAGCAATAACAGAGGAACTGGACAGCTGCCTGCTGACGGAATCAGAGATGGCAGGAGATTGGTCACAGCTGGCAGATCCTTTTCGCTGGAATATCCAAACAGCACAATAAATAGGAGGGAAAAATAATGGCAAAGAAATCGAAAATCGCTAAAGAAAAGAAAAGACAGGAAATGGTGATGAAATACGCAGAACTGCGCAGGGAATTGAAAGAAAAAGGAGATTACGAAGCACTACAGAAATTACCTCGTGATTCTTCTCCGACACGATTGAAAAACCGCTGTGAAATTACCGGACGTCCGCGCGGCTATATGCGGCAATTCGGAATGAGCCGGATTATATTCCGTGAGTATGCTCATAAAGGGCAAGTGCCTGGTGTGCGGAAAGCGAGCTGGTAAGCGGTGGATCAAAGAATACCGGTAACCGTCTTGAGCGGTTACCTTGGAGCAGGCAAGACTACTCTTCTCAATCATTTGCTTGCTAATACGCGGCACCTGAAAATAGGCGTACTCGTGAATGATATGAGTGAAATTAATATAGATGCTCATTTGGTCGAGCAGGGCGGATTGAAGCGCACCGATGAGAAGCTAATCCAGCTAGAAAATGGGTGTATCTGCTGTACGCTTCGAGAAGATTTAATCATCGAAATCGACAAGCTGGCAGATTTGGATATCGACTATATTATTGTTGAATCCACAGGTATATCTGAGCCCATTCCAGTAGCACAGAGCTTTACGTATCAAGAAGATGTACTCGGAATTGACTTGTCTGCCAAATGCCGGCTGGATACGATGGTTACGGTTGTAGATGCGGGGAGCTTTTGGCATGATTATCAATCAGGAGAGTCATTATTGGATCGACAGCAGCAGGCCGTTGAAGAAGACGAACGGGAAATTTCTGATCTACTGCTCGACCAAATCGAATTTGCAGATGTAATTTTGCTTAATAAAGCAGATCAGCTGGATCAGGAAGAACTGCAGCGGTTGTACAGCTTGATGCATACACTGAACCCAGAAGCGGACATCCATCAAACGGAGTATGGGACAGCAGATCCAGGGTGTATCTTGGATACGAAGAAATTCTCCTTTGAAAAAGCCAGCCAATCTGCCGGCTGGATCAAAGAGCTGAACAGTGAGCATATACCGGAAACTGAGGAGTATGGAATCTCTTCTTTTGTCTATCGAAGGCAACGGCCGTTACATCCAGAGCGTTGGATGAAGTGGCTGGAGAAATGGCCAAGTGAAGTAGTGCGGGCTAAAGGCTTTTTCTGGCTCGCATCTCGCCCGGATACAAGCGGCTTATTATCGCAGGCTGGCCAATCGCTGGCAATCGAGGCTGCGGGACCGTGGATCAGCACGTATTCGCCGGAAGAACAGGAAGCTATACGAGCCGAGGACGAGGAACTAGCCGCTAGATGGCACCCAGAGTATGGAGATAGAATGACGGAGCTGGTTTTTATTGGTATTGGTTTAGATAAAGAAGAAATAACAAGGAGTTTGGATGCGTGCTTACTGACAGATGTGGAAATGAAGCAGAATAGTGCCATATTTTCTGATCCGCTACCAGCCTTTGTATAGTGAAAACCCGCTTTCCATTTGGAAAGCGGGTTTTTGTTAATCTAATTTAAATTGCTGCAGTTGCTCTTGTAATGTATTGGCATCCTGCTCAAGCTTTTCAGCTAACTCTTTCAATTGATCCATGCTATGGGTTTGGTCGGCTACAGACGCCGTAATTTCTTCTGTACCTGCTGCTGTCTGCTGACTTATTGCGGCAATTTCGCCCGTATTGGTCGCTAGAGTAGCTTCTCTTTCCATCATGAGTTTCATTTCTTCCTTCGTCCTTGCAGTCAATTCCATGTTATGTGCAATTGCCTGCTGGATTTGGATAAAGATTTCTTTTGTGTTATTTACGGCTGTTTCTTGTCCGCGGACAACGTCGCCAGTCTTTGTAGCGAAGGCCGCTGTTTCAGCCGTTTCAGATTGAATTTCCTGTACGATAGAACCGATATCGCGAAGTGCATGTTCTGTCTGTTCTGCTAACTTACGAACTTCATCTGCCACAACAGCAAAACCTTTGCCGCTCTCCCCAGCACGTGCTGCTTCAATTGCAGCATTCAGAGCCAGCAGGTTCGTTTGTCCGGCAATATCTGTAATCGTATTAACGATACCGCTGATATTAGCGGATTTTTGCTGCAGGTTCTGTACAGCTTGTTCTATCTTGCTCGTTGCTTCGATAGCATCTTTTGATTGCTCAATCAATTGCTGCATCTGTGAACCACCGACTTTAGCCGATTCCGTCATTTCCAGCGCTTCTTCATATACTTGCTGGTTGTGCGCATTCACCAGTTTGATATTCTCAGATAACGCTTCTGTCGCAACAGTATTGCGTTCCATGATTTCAGCCAGACTCGTTGTACCAGCAGAAATTTCTTCCATAGTCGCCGCTACTTCTGCGGAAGTGGCTGCATTTTCTTCTGCATTCGCCGCCAGTGCCTGCGATGCGGACTGAACATTAGCAGAAATTGCAGTGTTGTTCTGCATCATGCCATGAATGTTACCGATCATATTATCAAAGCTGCCAGATAGATCACCGATTTCATCGACAGATTTATTGTTCATCCTCACAGTCAAGTCACCATCTTCTACCTGCTTCATTTTGTTCCGAAGCGTTCTAATCGGTTTGATAACTGAGTTTACGACGAAGAAGGTCACAAGCAGTGCAATAGCTAACACAATCAATACAGTAATCGCCAGAGGCAGAATAATGCCTTTTGCTATATCGCTGAATTCGTGTGTGGGAACGATGGCGACAATTGTCCAGCCTGTACGATCGTTCGTGGTGAAAGCTAGTACTCGATCTTCTCCCTCGAAATTATAATTTACGATACCTGATCGACCAGAAGACATGATCTTTTTCCAGAAGTCTTCTTTCGTAGCGTCTGTTCCCAGATTTTCTGGATCAGGGTGGGATACGAAGCGACCAGCAGAATCAAATACAGCTGCAAAGCCAGTGTTTCCTACTTTGACTTGTTTTGTAAGTTCTACTAAACGTGTGAGTTTAAATTCAACAACAACTAATCCTTTTAACTGATTATTGTTGTCAAAGATAGGCTTAACCGCGTCTACTACGAGTTCGCCAGAAATTTTAGATTCATACGGGTCTGTAAATCCCACGTTTTCTTCTAATTCCAACCCAAGCTGATACCAAGGACGAGTAGTTGGATCAAAGTCGTCAGGTAAGTCAGATTGAGGATATACAATCATATCGCCATCAATTGGTTGATAGAAAATAGTCTCTACATTGGGATTATCTTTTGTATTATGCTCCATTGTCCGAACAAGCTGTTCCGTATCGTTATTCTGCAGCGAATCGGATTTACTGATGCTTGCTATCGTAGTTTCGATATTATCCAAAAACAGATTATAGATGCTGTCTAGCTGAACAACAGTCTGATCATTCATCTGCTCTGTCTGGCTCTCAAGCATTGTATTCTTGCTGAACTGGTAACTGAAAAAGGCAGTAACCAAACCCATTATGATAAACATTACAATAATAGGATAGATGATCTTACGTAATATCTTTCTGCTAAAGAAATTACCACTTTTTTTGTTTTCTTTCATTATTTATATAGTCCCTCTCTTTGCTGAATTACGGCTACATGTATTTATCGGTAGGTAAATAGAATTATGTAGCTTTTTTAATATAAATAATTAAAGAGAACTATTTCTTAGTTAAAGTTTATCAATATTATTGGTTTTTATAGAAAAAAAGGAAGTATCTAGGCAAAGCTCTTCTGCTGGAGTATGATAAAAGAAAATGCTTAGGGGTATGAGCTATGGAGTTATTCGATCGGGTATTATCCATAAATGACTTGGATGCTGTTATCGATTTGCTTAGCTTCGAGCTGGAGCGGCCAGTGATTGTTGAGAGTGCCGACTATACGTTGCTTGCGTATAATTCGCATTATATCCAACATTTTGATGAAGCGAACCAGCAGACGATTTTCACGAAGAAGTGGACACTGCCGATTTATGAAACTTTCATAGATGCAGGCGTCGTTAACAAGCTGAAAACATATGAGCGTCCTTTTGTAGTAGAAGCAATGCCGGATATAGGCTTGAATACTAGGATTGTAGTAAGTGCAAAGCATGAAGGCCGCATCATGGGCTACATTTGGATTCAGCAGATGGAGGAACCTTTGCCTGTTGAAGGATTTAGTTTTCTATATGATATTTCCTTTCACATTGGCAGACTTATTTATGACATTCAGAAGTCGAAGCTGAAGCAAGAGGAAAAAGAGGATCAACTTTATCAGAATATTTTTAATAAGTTATATAAATCCGCTACTGATTTGGAGTGGGGAGCAAAGGAATTCGGCGTGAAGCTACCCGAACATTTTGCTGTTGCGGCTGTTGAACTGATAACTAAGGACGATAAGCTCCTTTACGATCTCCAGCAGGTTGCCCAGACATCCTTACAGCTTGAGGATAAACTGCACCATGTGCTCACACAAGACGACATACTGCTCATTGTACTCGGCGGAAAGCGAGCTGATGCACCAATCGAAGCATTAGCTAGAGAAGTCATCCAGCGGATCCGTGATTATGTGAAGGATAAAGATACAACTGTCCTGTGCGGCGTCGGCGGTATCTATCAAAATCCTCTCGACTTGCTGAAAAGCGCTAATCAAGCAAAAGAGGTGATTCATGCCAGCAGGCTGACCCATCGTCCAGTCTCTCTTTATTACAAAGATTTGCATGTATACCGGTATCTGCAGGCCATAGCTGACAAAAATGACGAGCTAGGCTATGAAAGTGAACATTTGAAAAAGATTCGAAAGCTTGATCCGAACGATAAGAAGGAACTCTTGAAAACCCTTGAAATATATCTGCTTCATAACTGTAAGATCAAACCTACTGCAGCAGCACTCTTTGTTCATCCGAATACGGTAAATTATCGGATTAATCAGATCAATGAGGCATTGCAGCTTGATTTGACGGATATGCTGCAGAGATTTCAGCTGCTACTGGATTTGATGACGAGGGGAAGAGAAGAAAAGTAATTTACGAAAAGGAAGAGTGCTAATGTCTTTTCAAATCGATAACCTTACTGCCGGTGAGTATAGAGTGAGTTTGCAAGCAGATTGTGCAAACTGCTTTGGCTTATGCTGTACAGCACTTCATATTGTGGCATCCAGCGACTTTGCTATAGACAAACCAGCAGGTGTTCCATGTCCTAACCTGGAGTCTGATTTTCGTTGTCAGATCCATAGTGATCTGAGAGGGAAGGGCTATAAGGGATGTACTGTTTTTGATTGCTTTGGTGCCGGTCAACAAGTCTCTCAAACCACATTCAAAGGACAGGATTGGAGAGAAAGCAAGCAAGTCGCCGAAAAAATGTTCTCTGTCTTCCCAGTGATGGTCCAGCTGTTTGAGATGCTAGCCTATGTTACAGAGGCGTTGTCTTACCAAGTGCCGCAGGATCTGCATAAAGAACTCACACTTCAGCTAAAGGAATTGGAAAGTTTAACAAATCTCGATGCTGGCAGCTTGTTAGATTTGGATATAATGGAGCTCCGAATGCCTGTGAATGAGCTGCTCTCCAAGACGAGCAGTCACATCCGAAGTTCTATAACAAACTCCATACCTGGCAACCGAGTATTGGACTATAGAGGTGCAGATTGGATAGGAAAAAATGCAAAAGGGAAAGACCTCAGGGCAGCAGATTTTAGAGGAGCCTATCTGATTGCAGCTGACCTAAAAGATACCGATTTACGGGCTGTCGACTTTATCGGCGCAGATTTGCGTGATGCGAATCTGGAAGGAGCCAATCTGTCTACTAGTATGTTCTTGACGCAGATGCAAATTAATTCGGCAAAAGGAAATAAACAAACACAGTTGCCTTCCTACCTGGTACAGCCATCCCATTGGGCATCTTAAGCAGAGGAGTATGTAGTGATGAAGATGAAGCAATAATGAAACCAGCTTTAAAGAAAGCATCATTAGACTTACTTCAAGACCTAATGTTAACCAGGAGATGATACAAGTTGATTGAACAAAATATCAGCACAACAACTTCAGGAGAGTTAATTACTACCCATCTAATTGGTAAGATTAAAATTGAAGATGTTAATGAATGGTTCAACGGTTTTGAGCAAGCTTGTCAGCAATTCATTTCTGAGGGTCGTAAATACAAATTGTTGGTGGATAGAAAAGGTTACACACCAGATCATTTTTCTGTTCAAAAAGCATGGAAAGATAAATTTTTTGATGAAAGTATTCTGAATCACAGTAAGGCAATTGCATTTCTCCTTGAAGAAGGTGAAATCATGGATTATTTACAACAATCTAATACTAGAGACTCCGTGAAATTTTTTGATGACTATGAACAAGCGCTCATTTGGATCAATCACTTTTAACCAATTAGGAGATTTTATTCCTTGCTTATATATTGATCATGGTTTTAACACGATAAAAAATCAATACTGAAGTGTGATCTACATTAGATATCTATTAAAGCTATTATTCTAGTCCATTTAAAACGGCTCATCTACTGATGAGCCGTTTTTCATTGGAAGTCATTCGACAATGCTAGTTTATGATAATAATGGAATTGTTCGATTTGCTGGGCTTCCCACAATAATTGAGAATAATCGCGCGCATAGCGGCGCATCAGGTAGAACAGTCCGTTCTCTTTGAAATAAGTGATAGCTGAATCGTATACATAATCCATTGTGTCACGATCGACATATTTCGCCCAAAGAATGGCGAACTGCCAGCGATACTCCAGATTGCCCTTTTCTTCACATACACGCATGCCAGTTTTGTAATAGGCTTGCGCTTGTTCAGATTTTCCAAGGATATAGAGGGAACGAGTCAGCGTGAACAGTGCTTGTACATACAAGGGATGTTCCGAATAGGTAACGGTCTGCATCAGGTATGGGATACCTTTCTCATCGGCCTGCTGTTTGTGGTACATGAGACCGATATTGAATCCGCAAGCAACAACCATATCTTCCTGTCCGAGTTTTTCAGCAATGGAGAGGGCTTCGAGGAGATTGTTCTCTGCCTTATCGAATTCCCGCAGATCGATTTGGTTTAATCCTTGGAGGGATTTGCAATTGGCTACCTTTAATTCGTATTGTGGATTTTTCGCGTAAATGGATATAGCCTGTTCCAAATGAAAACTGGACAAGGCATTGATGTCCAAATAATAGAATTGCATCGCTTTATTATAATGCAAGCCGGCATGCTCTTCTTCATCCTCAATTGCATGCATATGTAATTCTGCTTTTTCCAATAGATTGATAGCCGTAAAGTACTCTTTTCTGCTGTACTTCACGATTGCCAGAAAACTGTAATAGAAAAAAGACTGGTAATCATTCAGCTCATCCGGATTCAATCTTTGCAGCTTTTCCTCGCAAAGATCAATATCTCCCTTTAGAAAATCAAACCGCGCATCAAGCAGCAAAAAACGATCCCATAGCTCGTCCGTAAATTCACTTGCATGTAAAGCGGCATATGCTTCCTCGCGCAGCTTAGCTGATTGAGCTCGGTCGCGTGTTTTTATTGTTTTATGCCATGTGTGTAAATGTGTAACAAATTGTTCCGCACTTTCAATAACAGCCATATACCAATACTCCTATTAGTCATAATATGCTGGACGGTTAAGGGGGTGGTGTTAATAGACTGCGATTATAAGAAAACTACTTTCATCTGATTCAAAAGCAGCTATACCGTCCCTAAAAAGATAAAGCTAGTTTAACATATTTAGACATTGGAAGCCTATTCCTATTGCCAAACAAATAGATGATTCGTTAAAAGTATAAACATTTATAATTAAATGTCTAGACAAATGAAAAATAAGTTATATAATACAAATGAAAGCGCTTTTAATAAAACCAAGGAGTGTTATCCAATGAACAGAATCCTTTTAGCATGCAGTTCCGGTATGAGTACGAGTCTTTTAGTCACAAAAATGCAAGCGTTTGCAGATTCTATTGGGGAAGAAGCAAAGATTTGGGCGGTTGGACAGGATCAAGCGAAGAAAGAAATGGCTGATGCTGATGTTGTATTAATCGGGCCGCAAATGAGCTTTCTGAAAGGAGAACTTGCGGCTGAAGCGGAGAAATATGGTATCCAGGTCGAAGTAATCGACATGATGGCATATGGGATGGCTGACGGAGAGAAAGCGTATAAACAGGCGCTTGGACTGATTGGAGCTACATCATGAGCGATCTGAAATTGGAAGAGCTGACTGAGGAGCAGGTTTGTTTTCAGATGATCCTGCATAGCGGTAATGCCAGAAGTAAAGTTCTGCAAGCGCTTCGGCTTTATCGGGAGGGTGACATAGAGAAAGTCAATGAAATGCTGACAGACGCTGAGGATGATCTGTCACTTGTGCACAAGGTCCATTTCCAGCTGGTACAGCAGGAAGCAGCAGGTCAGCAGCGGCAGGAACTTTCTCTTTTGTTCCTTCATGCAGAGGACCATTTTATGTCTACATTGACGATGAAGGAAATGGTCAAAGAAATGATACCAATTTTCCAAGAGCTGAAGAGCTAAAGGAGGAAGCAGGCAATGTTCGATAAGTTTAGTAAGTTTTTGATTCCGATTGCTGGTAAGCTGAATAACAATCGCTATCTCGGTGTTCTGCGGGACGCCTTTATGCTGGCGTTCCCATTGACGATTTTCGGTTCGATCATGGTCGTATTGGCCAACTTGCCCTTCCTGGACAATGTGATGAGTGAATCACTGGTAGCTGGAATCCAGGAATCGCTTGGACCAGCGCCGAATGCCACAATGAATATCGCGTCTGTCTTTGTTGTGTTTGGTATAGGGTACTACTTGGCGAAAAGCTATGGTGTGGAAGCTATTTTCGGCGGAGCTGTAGCATTGACCGCATTTCTACTGCTGACACCATATGTCGTTTCGACGGAAAGCGGTGAAGTAGTAAGTAATGTGCTTGCTGTCGATCGTCTTGGAGCAAAGGGTATGTTCCTCGGTATGATTGTCGCATTCCTTTCGGGTGAGATTTATCGTTTTATTACACAGAAGAAAATTGTCATCAAGATGCCGGCAGGTGTACCGCCAGCTGTATCGAAATCATTCGCTGCCCTCATCCCGGCGGTTGTTACGCTAACCGTATTCTTAATACTTAATATCATTGTGACACAGGGCTTCAACACAAATTTACATGATGTCATCTTCAATACAGTGCAGGCACCGCTTGTCGGACTTGGCGGAGGGCTTACGGCTACATTGATTGCCGTATTCTTCATCCAAATCCTTTGGTTCTTCGGTCTTCACGGACAAATCATTATCAACTCGGTGATGGATCCAATCTGGAATACATTGTCTTTGGAAAACCTGCAAGCTTATACAACTACAGGAGAATTACCGCATATCATCAATAAACAGTTTATCGAGGTCTATCTTGTTGGAGCTGGAGGTACGGGTATGACGCTGGCTGTGCTGGTGGCAATCCTTCTGTTCATGCGGAGCAAGCAGATGAAACAGGTCGGTAAGCTAGGGATCGGACCAGGTATCTTCAACGTTAACGAGCCGGTTATTTTCGGACTGCCGATCGTAATGAACCCGCTGATTCTGCTGCCGTGGATCATCGCGCCAATGGTCGTAACAGTCGTCAGCTATGTAGCAATGGCTATTGGTCTTGTGCCGCCGCCGACTGGGGTAACAATTCCATGGACCGTTCCAATTTTCATAAGCGGATTCCTGGCAACCAACTCGATTGCCGGTTCACTGCTGCAGCTCGTTAACGTCTTGATCGTATTCGTCATTTGGTTCCCATTCCTTAAATTCATCGACAGAATGAATATCAAACAGGAGCGTGAAGCGGAGCAGAAAAATGCAGCAGCTGACATAAAAGTACCAAAGGAGAAGATTTGATATGGAAGTAACAGAACTAAAACAACAGCAAGGTAACTATCAATTTCCTGATAATTTCTGGTGGGGTTCTTCCTCATCGGCGCCTCAGATGGAAGGTGCTGCGGATGTAGACGGTAAGACGCAGAACATATGGGATTATTGGTATGAGCAGGAACCGAACCGTTTTCATAACGGTATCGGTCCTGCCGATACATCTGGATTCTACTATCGTTACAAAGAAGACATTGCTCTAATGAAGCAAGTCGGCCACAACTCCTTTCGATTCTCGATTTCCTGGTCAAGACTGATTCCAGAAGGAACAGGAGCAATCAATGAAAAAGCGGCAGCATTTTATCAGGACGTAATTGATGAATTACTTGATAACGATATCGAGCCATTCGTAAATCTATTCCATTTTGATATGCCGATGGTGATGCAGGAAAAAGGCGGCTGGGAAAGCAGGGAGGTCGTCGATGCCTATCGAGATTATGCGGCAGCATGCTTCCGTCTGTTCGGCGATAAAGTGAAAAAGTGGTTCACACATAACGAGCCGATCGTGCCAGTAGAAGGCGGTTATTTGTATGACTTTCATTATCCAAATGTCGTAGATTTCAGACGTGCTGTACAAGTTGGATATCATACGCAGCTCTCAAGTTCCCTTGCGATTCAGGCATATCGGGAACAAGGACAAGATGGTGAGATTGGTATCATTTTAAACCTGACACCATCGTATCCACGAAGTAGTAATCCAGCTGATGTGGAAGCTTCCCGGATTGCAGATGCTTTCTTCAATCGTTCCTTCCTAGATCCATCTGTGAAAGGTGAATTTCCGCATAAACTGGTAGACATACTTCGAAATGAGGGCTATATGCCAGTTTATACGGAAGACGATTTGAAGGTCATTCGTGAGAATACTGTCGATTTGCTCGGAGTGAACTACTATCAGCCGCGGCGTGTGAAGGCAAAGGAACATACTGTCCACCCAGATGCACCGTTCATGCCTGATAGATTCTTTGATTCCTATGAGATGCCTGGCCGGAAGATGAATGTGCATCGAGGCTGGGAAATCTACGAAAAAGGAATATACGATATACTTGTCAACTTGCGTGATAACTATGGAAACATCCCTTGTTTCATATCTGAAAATGGTATGGGTGTCGAAGGGGAAGAGAAGTTTCGCGATGCTGAAGGAATCATTCAGGATGATTATCGAATCGATTTCATTAAGGATCATTTACGCTGGGTGCACAAGGCCTTAAATGAAGGAGCGAATGTAAAGGGTTATCATTTGTGGACATTCATGGATAATTGGTCGTGGACGAATGCGTATAAAAACCGCTACGGTTTCGTGTCGGTTAACCTGGAAAAGGACGGGGAACGTACTATTAAGAAAAGCGGCGAATGGATGAAACAAGTCGTACAGCGAAACGGTTTTTAATAGTGGCGGCCAATATGGCCGTCCTTTTCATTGGCAGATTGCTGCAATTCCAGTATTTTGATAAGCTAACAACAAACAGATCGGCAGCAGAGGAGGAACACTATGAAGTATCAAGTGATATCAGAAGAAATCAGACATCGTATCGAATCAGGATTCTACCCTCTGGATCAGCCGTTACCAGATGAGCATAGCCTTGTTGAAGAATTTTCCTGCAGCAGGATGACAATTAAGCGTGCGCTTGATGTACTCGCATCGGAAGGAATCGTTTTCAGAAAACGCGGACATGGAACATTCATTGTACAGTCTTCCTTTCAATCGGACTATATTCACGTGGGAACGAATGAAACGCTCGGCTTCACTAGCTTAATGAAGGAAAAGCAAGTCACCTCAAAACTTCTATTGTTTGACATGATTGCCCCAACAGCTGAAGTGGCATCGTATTTAGCCATTTCGGAAGATACGCCGGTCTATCATCACATCCGTGTACGCTGTGTCGATGATAATCCCCATGTAATCGAGGAAACGTATATGCCGACTCCGCTCATTCCAGGTATTACTCCGACCATCTTGCATAACTCGGTTTATGCATACATGGAAAAAGAACTTGGCTTGAAAATAGCGGGATCGCGCCGACGAATCAGAGCGGAGCAAGCAACAGCGCAAGACATGGAGGAACTGGGACTATCCGAAAATGAGCCTGTACTTGTGATTGAGCAGGTTGCTTATCTCAATACCGGCATTGCCTTCGAATATTCCTTTGCAAGACATCGTTTTGATAAGTTCGAAATTACAACAGTAAATATAAATGCTAAGTGACCCGTCAGCTTCTGGCGGGTCACATTTTTGTTGTAGCGATAGCATTCCGTACCTTTTCAACGGAAGTTTGGGCTTTTTCTTTCTGCCGCATAATGACTGTCACATAAAGGGCATCAATAATACTCAGCTGTGCAATCCGCGACGCAAGCGCTTCGGAACGATAATCGGTTTCCTCCGAGCTAGTATGCAAGGCAACGTCCACCTGCTGGCCGATAGGGGATTTTGGAAAACCGGTGATGGCGATCGTCTTGGCTCCTGTTTTCTTGACGGTTTGAAGCAGGTGATACGCATCCTTGCTGGCACCTGAATGGGAAAAGATAAAAGCAACGTCTTGATCTGTCAGTTGGGAGGCAGACATGAGCTGTAAATGGGCATCAGGAAACGCAAAAGCCGGCACACCAGAACGAACAAATTTATGGTATGCATCCATTGCGACCATATTTGATCCGCCAAACCCATAAAACTCCACTCTTCTTGCCTCTAGTAGCAAAGTAACAGCTTGCTCCAGCTCTGTCTTTTCCAGAACCTGCAATGTATTTTCCAATGTCCGAATATTGGATTGAAAAATCTTTTCTGCAACCATTTTTGCTTCGTCCGTATCATTTACGTCTTCGTGCAGCATCTTATTGGGAGCGATGATTTCTGGTGCTAATGCAATTTTCAATGCTTGAAAGCCTTTATATCCGATTCGTTTACAAAAACGAGATACAGTAGCATCCGCTACTTCGAGCTGATCTGCTACTTGGCTGATAGTCTGGTGAACAATTTTTTCCGGGTGTTCCAAAATAAAATCTGCTATTTTTTTCTCTTTTTCACTCAGCCGTGGATAGTGGGAGCGGATCCCCATTAAACCTTGTTGTGCCAAGAAAATCAGCTGCCTTTCGTCCTAATTGTATAAGCAGTATAGCACAAATTCATTGAAAGCGGTTGCTATATGAAAATTATTTTCGTATTATGGTATCATAAATAGAAAATTATTTTGAAGGAGCTAACTTATCATGCATATTGGATTAATCGGTCTTGGAAAAATGGGATTCAATCTTGGTTTGAACTTATTAGATAACAACTTCGATGTTGTAGCTTTTGATGTAAGTGAAGAAGCACGTACTAAATTTGCTGAATCTAAAGGATCAGCTGCTAGTTCTATAAAAGAATTGGTAGAACAACTGCCAAGCCCTAAAATCGTCTGGTCAATGGTACCGGCTGGTGAAATTACCGATAAAGTACTGGAGGAATTGAAAGGATACCTTTCTGAGGGAGACATCTTGATGGATGGCGGTAACTCCAACTACAAGCAATCCGTTGAAAGATCAAAAATCTTCGCTGAAACAGGTGTTCATTTCTTCGACGTTGGCACAAGCGGCGGAACTGACGGTGCTCGTAACGGCGTGTGCACAATGATCGGCGGCGATGCAGAAGTATTTAAAACAATTGAGCCGATCTTCCAAGCGATTAGTGTAGAAAATGGCTATCACTATGCTGGTAAAAGCGGCAGCGGCCACTTCCTGAAAATGGTCCACAATGGAATCGAATATGGCATGATGCAGGCGATCGCTGAAGGCTTTGAAGTATTGGAGAAAAGTGATTACGACTTCGACTATGAACAAGTTGCGAAAATGTGGAACAACGGCTCTGTTGTCCGTTCTTGGTTGATGGAACTAGTAGAATCTGCTTTCAGCAAGGATCCGAAACTTGATGCGATTCGCGGTGTGATGCACTCTTCCGGTGAAGGAAAATGGACGGTTGAGACGGCACTGGAGTTACAAGCAGCGACACCTGTTATCGCAATGTCACTTATGATGCGTTATCGTTCTTTGGACGAAGATACTTTCTCTGGAAAAGTAGTCGCAGCACTGCGAAATGAATTCGGTGGACATGCAGTGGTGAAACGCTAAAGAAAAGGGAGGAGAAGACGTTGGCAGCTTCCTATATGATCGGTGTGGACATGGGCACCACAAGTACGAAGGCAGTCCTGTTCACGACCAAAGGCGAGGTAATTGCAAAGGAAGGTATCGAATATCCTTTGCATTCGCCGACAGCTGAAACAGCAGAACAAGACCCGGAAGTCATCTATCAAGCTGTTGTCACAGCAATCCGGGATACGATCCAAGTTAGCGGTGTGGACAAAGCAGCAATCCGCTGCATCTCCTTCAGTTCGGCGATGCATAGTGTAATTGCAGTGGATGCAGACAATAAACCGTTGACAGCATGTATTACATGGGCAGATAACCGAGCGACGAAATGGACGGAAAAGATCAAAGAAGAGACGGATAGCCATAGCATCTACTTGCGCACCGGCACACCGATCCATCCGATGGCTCCTCTGTCAAAATTACGCTGGCTTAAGGAAGAACATCCAGCTACATTTGAACAAGCGGCTAAATTCATTTCGATTAAAGAGTATGTCTTTTTCAAGCTGTTCGGCAGTTATAAGGTCGATTATTCTATCGCATCTGCAACTGGGATGTTCAATTTAGAAGAGCTTGCTTGGGATAAGGAAGCGTTACAGGTAGCTGGGGTTACGGAAGATAAGTTATCTGAGCCTGTTTCGACGACGTATCAATTCATTGGTCTCAC
Organism: Terribacillus sp. AE2B 122; assembly: GCF_902497585.1. NCBI lineage: Bacteria > Bacillati > Bacillota > Bacilli > Caryophanales > Bacillaceae > Terribacillus > Terribacillus sp. AE2B 122. The sequence continues at coordinate 436,037 of NZ_LR700943.1, forward strand.
AGAGCAAATGGCTGAACTGCTTGGAGTACTGCGGCAAACACCGTTTATCATCGGTGCCAGTGATGGTGTCCTATCGAATTTAGGTGTAGGCGCAGTCGATGAAGGCGTAGTAGCTGTCACAATCGGAACAAGCGGTGCAATCCGTGCTGTAACGGACAAGCCAACGACTGATCCGAAGGGCCGTATTTTCTGTTATGCCTTGACGGAGAATCATTGGGTCATCGGCGGTCCCGTGAATAACGGGGGCGTCGTGCTGCGCTGGGTTCGGGATGAGCTCGGAGCTGCTGAGACAGAAACGGCGGCTAGACTTGGTATTGATCCATACCAAGTGCTGACAAAAATCGCTTCTACGGTGAAACCGGGATCAGACGGCTTGCTGTTCCATCCGTATCTGGCTGGAGAGCGGGCACCGCTTTGGGATGCCAATGCACGCGGCTCATTCTTCGGACTTGGTCTGCATCATAAAAAGGAGCATATGATCCGGGCAGTGCTGGAAGGTGTACTTTTAAATCTGTACTCTGTACTGCTTGCTTTAACAGAATTGACCGGTAAACCGAAAAGGATCCAAGCAACAGGTGGATTTGCACGGTCTGAATTGTGGAGACAAATGATGGCGGATATTTTCGACCAGGAAGTTCATATTCCGGAAAGTTATGAAAGCTCCTGCTTAGGTGCAGCTGTTCTCGGATTATACAGCTTAGGAGATATCGATTCCTTTAATGTCGTGAATGACATGATTGGCAGGACACATCATCATACTCCAGACCCGGAATGTGTTGAAGTGTATCAGGAACTCATGAGTATCTATATTCAGCTATCAAGAAGCTTCCAGACAGAATATGAACGAATCGCTGATTTCCAGCGGAGGATGCTGCGCTAACGCAGCAACTTCCGCCTATAGGTTTGAAAGCGCTTAAATAGAGAGAGGGGAAATCGAGAGATGGAGATCTATCTTTTACTCATGACGTTGTTATCGATTGTGATCGTCATTATTGGTGTCACGTTATTCAAGTGGCATGCTTTTATCAGCTTGACCGTCGCCAGTCTATTCCTTGCGATAACAGCGGGATTGTCATTTGATCAGATTGTCGGAGCATATGAAACGGGTGTCGGCGGCGTGCTCGGGCATCTCGTCGGTATTTTGGCGCTGGGTACCATACTCGGTAAGATGATGGCAGATTCCGGTGCTGGTAATCAGGTGGCAGACTTCTTTGTAAAGATATTTGGTCCGAAAAGATTGCCATGGGCAATGTTTATAGCCGGTTTCATTATCGGAATTCCAGTATTTTTTGAGGTAGGTATTCTGATAGTTCTTCCGCTTGTTATCAGTATCTATAAGACGACAAAGCAGAATATTTTGCTGATCGCTTTGCCGGTCATCGCCGGTCTTTCTATTGTGCACGGACTTGTGCCGCCGCATCCTGGTGCTCTTGCGGCTATCAGTATTTTCGAGGCAGATCTTGGGATGGTATTGTTGTACTCCCTTGTTATCGCTATCCCAGCAGGTATTCTTGGCGGACCGGTATTTGCCAAGTGGGTGCATAAGCGTGTTATTCCACAAGGTGAGCCTAATCTCATTAAAATCACCGAGCCGGAAAGCAAGCCAGGCACAGGTATTAGCTTCTTTGTTATCCTGCTGCCAGTTATATTGATGATTCTATCAGCAATTGGGCCATATCTGCCGCTTCCTAGTTTAGCAGAGAAACTGCTTGTCTTTATCGGAAGTCCGTTAGTAGCCTTATTGATTGCAGTATTTGCGGCTTACTACTTCCTTGGCTTCCGTCAAGGTATGAATAAGGATCGCTTGAAAAAAATGACGGAGGAATGCATTCTTCCGGTTGGTTCCATCATCTTGATTATTGGTGCTGGCGGAGGGTTCAAGCAGGTGCTTATCGACAGTGGAGTTGGTGATACAATTGCACAAATGTCTGAGCATTTATCTCTTTCTCCAATCGTACTCGCATTCATCGTTGCCGGCCTGATCCGAATTGCAACAGGTTCCGCTACAGTTGCACTGACAACAGCAGCAGGAATTGTATCTCCAATCATCGAGCACATGTCAGGCGTAAATCTAGAGCTTCTTGTTATCGCAACAGGAGCCGGTTCCCTCATGTTCTCCCACGTGAATGACGCCGGATTCTGGATGGTCAAGGAATACCTCGGACTTACCGTCAAAGAAACATTCCGAACATGGACCGTCCTCGAAACGATTCTATCGTTTGTTGCATTCGGCGGCGTATTGATTATGGATATATTTGTTTGATATAGTTAATCTCGTTTATATAAGGCTGGGGCAAAAGTGTTTCAGCTAAATAAAAATCCGAACTGTAATGCAAATTTCTCTTAATAGAAATTGCATAAGTTCGGATTTTTTATTTGTTTTTTTAGCTATGACATACCTTTGATTGGATAAAGGATTAGCGTAGGCGGAATACGTAGACTCCAGCGGGAACAGCGCGAGCTGAAGACCCCGCAGCGTGGTGTTTCTCAAACGAAAAGCGGAGAAGACCGTTTAGAAACGTAGAGATATGTAAGAGGCTGAAAGGGTGTTTGTTACCCTGCAGGGCTATTACATATATCGTAGTTTCTGGTCTTTGTAGCTAGACAATGTAGAGGAGGCTGAGGCCGTGCCCGCGGAAAGCGGAGTATTCTGCCGGAGCGGTACACGGGAGTATAGTTTCTAATAGTTAAATTAATTTTGCTTATCAAGAGAAGAAGGATTATGATATCATCATGTGCTTTTCAGGAGAAAAGTAATGCAAAACAAATTTGGATGGTGAAATCAAAAATGAAACGTTTATATTTTCTCACTGTCATTCCCTTCATCGGGATGCTAGGATTCCTCCCGTTCGCAAATAGAGTGGAACCTTTTGTACTTGGCATGCCATTCGTGATGTTTTGGGTGGTCCTATGGACTGTTCTTACATCGGTCATTTTGGCTATCATGTACAAACTAGATCCACGGAATAAAGAGGATGAGAAAAAATGAATATTGCACTTATTATTATATCGGCATTTTTGCTGTTAGCAGTCTTTTTAGGAATCAGATCCACGAAAGGAAAAGACATGGATCTGGAGCAATGGACAGTCGGAGGCAGAGGGTTCAGCGGTATCTTCGTTTTCCTCCTTATGGCAGGTGAAATTTATACAACATTCTCCTTCCTTGGCGGAAGCGGTTGGGCTTATGGGAAAGGAGCACCTGCATTATATGTGCTCATGTATATTGGCTTGTCGTACGTGGTGTCTTATTGGCTCTTGCCGGTCATATGGCGATACGCTAAGGAACACAAACTTGTGTCACAATCCGATTTTTTTGTCAGTAAATTCAACAGCCCGTATCTAGGTGTACTTGTTGCACTAGTCGGGGTGATCGGTATGCTACCTGTCATTGTCGTACAGCTCAAAGGCTTGGGAATCATCGTTTCACAGGCATCATATGGCGCTATTTCTATGCAAACTGCAGTTTGGATTGGCGCCATCAGCTTAACAATATATGTAATGCTATCAGGTGTGCATGGATCTGCATGGACAGCTGCGATCAAGGATATTGTTATGGTAGTCGTCATTTGTTTCCTTGGAATATATCTGCCCTTACATTATTATGGCGGATTCCAGCCTATGTTCGAGGCAGTCCATGCAGCAAACCCTGATTTTCTCAAGTTCCCGGATGAAGGTTACAGTATGACTTGGGTCATCTCTACTGTCTTGCTGCTTGTGCTAGGTTTCTATATGTGGCCGCAAGTGTTCAGTTCCACATATACTGCGAAAAACGAAAAAGTCTTCCGAAAAAATGCGATCATCAGTCCGCTTTATACGCTTATGCTCTTATTCGTCTTTTTCGTCGGAACAGCTGCAATTTTGACTGTACCCGGGCTGGAGGGAGAAGACGTGGATCTCTCCTTATTACGATTATCGATTGAGACATTCGACCCGTGGGTAATAGGCATCATCGGTGGCGCGGGCTTGCTGACAGCATTGGTACCAGGTTCCTTACTGATCATGAACACAGCTACGCTACTCGCGAAAAATATCTATCAAGTGTTTGCGCCTAATACAAGTGACAAGACAATAGGAAAATTGGCGAGACTGTTTGTTCCGGTTGTTTCTTTACTGGCAGTCTACTTTACACTGCATGGTGGAGCAACCTTATCAAATATAATATTGATGGGTTACAGCCTAATGACACAGCTCGCTCCGTCACTATTCTGCAGCTTATGGAAGCGGAACTTCATTAATAAGTATGGAGCAGCAGCAGGTATCATTGCCGGACTAGCTGTTGTGGCTTATATCACAACAAGTCAAACTACATTAGTGGATTTAATTCCATCTCTACCTCAATCATGGAATGATGTGAACACAGGGATCATTGCCTTGGTTGTTAATTGTGTAGTCATGATTGTAGTGAGTTTGGCGACGAGAAGAAAACATGGTTTAGCTGGAAAATAGTTGGTGGCTGGGTCAGAGAGTTTAAGTTAAACAAAAAAACCGAACGGATGCAAATTTGCATCCGTTCGGTTTTTTTATCTTAGATAAATTGAGATTAGAATCGCGCTCGAACCGCAGCCTTCGCGGGGTTGTCTCGCTTTAAAGCAGTTAATCCATAGCTTACAGGTAAAAAACTTTCAATCACTCATACTTTTTTAAGTGGGTGTTTTTGAATATTGCCTAAACTAAAGTTTGCATTGTCAAGTTTAAATTGTTGATTTTTTGTAAAGTTGCTAATATAGAATTGAAAACCCTTACAAAAGGCGTGATATAAGAGAGTAATACGATTAAATTCAATGGAGGTAACAATGAGCAATCTTCTGCGAGTATCGTTACAGGTGAAAATTTTAGGATTAGTTATTTTTCTCTTGCTCCTCGTTTTAAGCCTCGTCACTTTCATGGTTGCCTATATGGAATCGAATGAAGATGTGGAAAAAGCTGAGAACATGGCATTGCAGACGGCCAAAACCGTTTCTTACATGCCGGTAGTCCAAGAAACATTTATCCAGAATAGAGACCCGCAAGATATTAATTATGTTTCGGAACAGATCCGAGAAGAAGTAGGTGCTTCCACCATTAAAGTAGTATCCCGAAACGGAGAAACGATGGGGATTTCAGGCGCAGGCTCACCTGTAGCACCAACGGATTACTACCGAGCCGTCGTGTTTGGCAGCAACTACATCCTTCACACGGGGGAAGGCAATGATGAGATCCTCAAAGGAATTTCACCTATATTAGTCGACTATGGCAATTACAAGAAATTGGAAGGTGCAGTTATAACGGAGTTCCAAATGAATGACATACATAATGAAATCACAGCTGATATAAAGAAAATCATCGCGGCCTCAAGTGCTGTATTTGTCTTAGGAATTGCAGGCAGCTTCTTTCTGGCCCGAAGTATTCGCAAAGATACATTAGGGCTTGAACCGTATGAAATTTCAACCCTATACCAAGAGAGAGATGCTGTTCTCCAATCCGTCAAAGAAGGAATTGTTGCGATTGATCAAAAAGGAATCATAACAATGATTAATGTTTCAGCCCAAGAGTTATTGGACCTTCCTGATCATGCAGAAGGTCAAACGGTATATGAAGTCATAGCTTCTACCCAATTCCTTGAAATGGTCGTTTCTAAAGAAACAATTGTAAATAAAGAGCTGCAATTAAAAGATAAGAATCTGATTGTTAACACAAGGCCGATGCGCATGAAAGATAACGTAATCGGTACAGTTATTAGTTTTAGGGACAAAACCGAGATTAAGAAGATGATTGATGCCCTCTCTGAAGTTAGACAGTATACGGAGGATCTTAGAGCTCAAGCTCATGAATTTACAAGCAAACTATATGTCATTTTAGGGATGATTCAATTAGGGAAACTTCAAGAAGCGATCAAAATGATTCAGGAAGAAACACAAGCTCAACAACAAGTAACAGAAATGTTTTTCAGAAATATCCGTGATGAGAAGGTGCAAGCCATAATACTAGGTAAATTGGCGAAAGCCTCTGAGAAGAAAATTAACTTTAAGATTGAAGAAGGCAGTTCTCTCGAGCCATTACCGGATCATATCCGTCTGACGCCACTTATAATTATCTTAGGCAACCTCATAAATAATGCATTTGATGCTGTTATGGATAAAGAAGAAAAGATTGTCTCATTTTTCGTTACCGACTTAGGGCGGGACATCGTTTTTGAAATAGCAGACAATGGAAATGGTGTTGAAAAAGGTACGGAGCAGCAAATCTTTCAAAAAGGCTTTTCCTTAAAAGGGAATAATCGGGGCTACGGATTAGCCCATGTCACAGAAGAAGTAGAAGTGCTTCAAGGGAATATTGAGATGGATAGCTATGAGCATGAAGGTACAATTTTTACCGTTATTCTGCCTAAGGATAAGGATAAAAGATTTGGGAGGGGTCGTTAATGTGTCATGTTATCATTGCAGAAGACGATTTTCGTGTAGCGCAAATTCATGAAGAGTTCTTAGCCAAAATGCAAAACCTCAAGTTAGTAGGGAAAGCAGGTAATGCAAAAGAGACCTTACAGCTGCTTAAAACCCATGCTGTCGATTTATTACTGCTTGATGTTTATATGCCTGACCAGCTTGGCACAGAACTATTGCCCCAAATCAGGCAGTTACATCCTCGTGTGGACATCATCCTTATTACAGCAGCCACTGATAAAGCCTTTCTAGAAGAAGCATTGGCCTATGGGGTCCAAGATTATCTAATTAAGCCGGTCACAATAGAACAATTTAAAGACTCCTTATCCCGCTATCTCAAGAAAAGGGAAATGCTTCAATCGACTTCTGAGGTTAATAAAGAGATCCTGGAGCAAGTATTCGGAATACATCAACCTGAGCAATCCGTCGCTCTTCTTCCCACAGGAATTGACTTTCGGACACTTGAGAAAATCAAAAAGCTTTTAGAGCAAGAGCATGATGGGATAACTTCTGAAAAAGCAGGAGAAAAAATAGGCGCTTCAAGAACAACTGCACGGAGATACTTGGAATATTTGGTCGGCACTGATGAAGTGAAAGTTGAACAAGTATACGGAATCGTCGGTAGGCCTGAACGGCGATATTACTTGGATGATCAGTCAGACTCAAAATAAACCTGGCGTTCGTAAAGAAAATGCCGTGAACTTAATGAACAAAACGTTCTTTATGTACTTAAAGCATTTAATTTTGTAAACGTTTACATTAATTATTCTACGAGCTAAGATGAATTCACTCAGTCATTCATCTTGGAACCAAGGTGTAGGACAAAAATAATAAGGGGTGCTTATATGAGAAAGTTCGGCATGATTGCTATTTTGTTTCTGCTTCTTTTTATGACAGCCTGTTCGAGCGGCGCTTCCTCAAGTGATGAATATCCTTCTAAAAATCTTGAAATTGTAGCGCCAGCTTCACCAGGTGGTGGTTGGGATTTAACAGCACGTTCGGTTGAAAATGTCTTATCAGGACAAAGTCTGGTTGAAGAAAATATCAATGTGGTAAATAAGCCAGGCGGAGGCGGAGAAGTAGGGTGGAAATACTTAGAATCCAAAGACTCTCATTCCCTGGCAATCAACTCAAGCTTAGTACTGACAAACAATCTTCTTGGCCAAAGTGAAATGACTTATGAGGGTTTCACACCAATTGCAACCTTGGCAACTGAATGGCAATCCCTCGCCGTTCCTCCCGATTCTGAATATGAATCCTCTAAAGAATTGCTGGAGGCGATCAAAGAGGATCCTGCTTCCATCAAAATCGGTGTAGGTCCGGGACTAGGGAATGATGACCATTTATCGCTTGTGCAGGCAGCGAGTGAATTTGGCATTGATCCTTCACAGCTGAATTTCCTCGTATATGAAGGCGGCGGTGATGTAGTAACTGCGCTGCTTGGCGGTCACGTCGATGCAGTCACTACATCGTTATCTGAAGTGAAGGATCAGTATCTTGCTGACAAACTCAATATTCTGGCAGTATCCTCTGATAAACCGGTGGAAGGAATTGAAGATGTTCCAACTTGGACTGATCAAGGGATAGACCTTGTATTCCCTCACTGGAGAGGAATCATGGGACCTCCGGATATGACGGAAGAAGAAATTGCTTATTGGGATGAAAAGCTAAGCGAAATGGTTGAAACCGAAGAATGGCAAGAGGTCTTGGAAAATAATGATTGGGAAGGATTCTATAAAAATAGTGAAGAGACGAAAGCTTTTATGGATGAACAGCACAACTTGTATAAGACGCTGATAGAAGACTCTGGCTTGATTAAATAGGAACAAAAGAGGTGATTTTTAAATGAAAGCGATCAAATTAAGTGTTCCTATCTTCTTTATTCTATTTAGCGCTGTATTTCTAATTGCTTCCTTTAACTTACCAAAGGCAAGCTTAGGAAATCCCAATGCGCCCATATACTTTCCAGCAGGATTAAGCATCATAATGCTGATCTTCAGCATTATCTATCTGTTCCAGGAGCTTAAGAAACTTGATAAAGAAAACAAATATATCAAACAGATGCTTTCTGGAAGAACACCGAAGTTGATAGGCTTTACGATTTTGCTGGGAGTCATTTACGCCTTTGTATTCGATCGCATCGGTTTCCTTTATTCCACCATCCTTTATTTAGGAGGTCTTCTGTTTTATATTAATGGCATCAAAAAATGGCTTGTTAACATCATTGTCACTGTTGCCTTTTCCTTTTTATCATGGTACGCATTCAGCGTTTTACTTGGAGTCAGTTTACCTTAGGAGGTGATGAGATGGACGGAAGCAGTTTTATGGAAGGACTCTTTATTTCCTTGGAACCAATGAACATCTTATGGATTATCATAGGCGGTTTCTTAGGTACGATTGTCGGGATGCTGCCAGGTCTTGGTCCGGCGACAGCAGTTGCCGTATTGATTCCCGTTACATTCGGAATGGAACCGGTCAGTGCGATTATATTGATGGCTGCTATTTATTATGGAGCGATGTATGGTGGATCACGAAGTTCGATCCTTATTAATACTCCAGGGGATGGTTCCGCTATTGCTGCAACATTCGATGGCTACCCAATGGCTAAGAAAGGGCAAGCTGGCGAAGCACTGGCCATATCAGCGGTTGCGTCGTTTATAGGCGGTCTTATTGCTGTTGTCGGATTCATCTTTCTGGCTGAACCCTTGGCCAACTTCGCCTTGGAGTTTGGCCCGGCGGAATATTTCTTATTAATGCTGTTGACACTGTCAGCTATCGTCGCGTTATCCATTGGCAAAATGGTCAAAGGCTTTCTCGCTATGATGCTTGGTCTTACTTTGAGTACTGTAGGGATTGATACGCAAACAGGTGTTTATCGTTTCACGATGGATATCCCCCATTTAAGTGAAGGTATCGATTTCTTGATAGTCATAATTGGGGTATATGCCATTGGTGAAGTACTTTATAATTTGCTGACTATCGATCAAGAGAAAAAAGAAAAGAAAAAGGTCGGTAAGGTCTGGTTTACAAAGGAGCAATGGAAGAGATCGAAATGGCCGATTCTGAGGAGCGGTCCCATCGGTTTCCTGATTGGCGTTCTCCCTGGCGCTGGCGGATCGATTGCATCCATGATCAGTTACACGACCGAAAAGCAGATCTCCAAGAAACCGGAAGAATTCGGGGAAGGTGCACCTGAAGGTCTAGCTGCACCAGAATCGGCTAATAACGCTGCTTCAGTGGGCGCAATGATTCCCCTCCTAACCATGGGTATCCCGGGATCAGGAACGACCGCTGTTATGCTCGGAGCTCTTATTATGCTTGGACTGAGACCTGGCCCGCTGTTATTTGAGCAACAGCCGGAAACAGCTTGGGCTTTGGTCAATAGTATGTTTATCGGTAATATTGCGCTAATCATCATCAATATTCTTTTGGTCGGCTTGCTTGTGAAGATTCTTGATACCCCGGCCAAAGTACTTTACCCAATCATTGTGCTCCTGGCATTCATCGGGACCTATACTTTGAGTTACTCTACAATCGACTTTTTCTTATTGCTTATTTTTGGGTTTTTTGGTTTATTCCTGAAAGTGATGGACTTCCCATTGGCTCCGCTTGTACTTGCTTTGATTGTAGGAGGAGAAATGGAGCAAAACTTCCGGAAGGCCCTATTGTCATCAGATGGCAGCTTAGATATTTTCTTCTCCTCTGGAGTCAGTATCGTTTTATTCGCACTCACCGTAGCGTCTTTGCTGTACCCGCTAATCTTTAAATTTTTCAAAAGAAGGAATCAAGCTAAAAAAACTGACCGGATTTCCAAATCATCTTAATGATATGAAATAGGGAGGAAATAGTTATGTCGAATCAATCAAGCTACGATGTAGTTGTTGTCGGTGCTGGTAACGCTGCTTTATGTGCTGCCATCGCAGCACGTGAAGCAGGAATGACAGTATTGGTTCTTGAGAGAGGAACCGAACAAAAGCGGGGCGGAAATTCATACTTTACGGATGGAGCAATCCGTTTTGCTTACAACGATATCAATGACATAAGAAAACTCATCCCCCGCCTATCCGATGAAGAAGCTGACAAGATTGTCATGCCCGAATACAGCACAAAAGATTATTATGAAGACCTCATGCGAGTAACTGGCGGAAAAAGCACACCAGCATTAGCGAACCACCTGGTCAACGAATCCTATCAGACTATTTCTTGGATGAAAAAGAACGGTGTGGAATTCGAATTGAATTATAGTAATCAATCATTTGAAAAAGAAGGACAATTCCACTTCTGGGGCGGGTTACCTGTTAAGACACACAACATTGGCATGGGGCTGATGACGACGTTGTTTGCCAGAGCTGAAGAGCTGGGAGTGGATATTTGGTACGGCTCGAGGGCAATTGAATTAAAAACGGAGAACGGTAAGATCTCTTCTATTGTAGTGGTGCAAAACGATCAAACGATTGAGGTATCTGCCTCTAGTGCTGTATTGGCATGCGGAAGCTTTGAGGCCAATAAAGAAATGCGCTCTGAACAGATAGGGGAAGAATGGGAAGCGGCGATTGTACGCGGCACGGAATATAATACAGGTGACGGATTGACGATGGCATTAGCTCTAGGCGCTCAAAAGTACGGGGAATGGTCTGGCTGCCACTCCATCGGGACAGACTATAACGCACCAAAGGTAGGGGATTTCACAAAGCCAGGTGATATCTTCAAAAAACATTCCTATCCATTAAGCATCATGCTTAATAAAGAAGGAGAACGATTTGTCGATGAAGGTGCTGACTTCAGAAATTATACTTACGCTAAATATGGCCGGGAAATTCTGAAGCAGCCTGGTCATGTCGCTTATCAAATTTATGACCAGCAAGTCCGTCCAATGTTACGCAAGGAGTATAACCTGGAAGAAGCCAGTTATTTTAAAGCTGACACACTTGAAGAATTAGTCGAGAAGCTTCCGGTGAATAAGGAAGCATTCTTAAACACAATAGCCGAGTATAACGATGCGGTCGAAGAAGGCTATTACAACCCCACTGTTAAAGATGGCAAATCTACACAAGGCATTACACCGCCGAAAACGAACTGGGCATTACCAATTGAACAGGGACCTTTCTATGCCTTTCCTGTTACATGCGGGATTACCTTCTCGTTCGGAGGCGTGCTTGTAAACACAAGCAGTGAAGTGTTAAATGAGAACAGTGAACCGATTTCAGGGTTATTTGCTGCAGGAGAAATGGTAGGCGGCATTTTCTATGAAAATTATCCTGGAGGTTCAGGTCTCATGTCCGGCGCAGTATTTGGCAAAACTGCCGGTACATCAGCTGCTCGTTACGTAGAATCCAAGAATACAAATATACCTTCTTGAAACGGTTGAAGCCACCAGTTTTATGGTGGCTTTTTTGCTTGCTTAACTTTTCTTTAGTTGAGTGGTTTTACGTTTGTACTGCTCCAACACTTGCAATAATGTACTATATAACAGCAGTTACTTCGGTTTATATTCATGTAAGACCACTGTAAAGGAGAGTCAGCATGAATATCACTTCTTTTCTGATTTACTGCTTTATCGTTACATTCACACCCGGACCTACTAATATCGTTATCTTATCAACAGTGAATCAATTCGGTACGAGAAAAGCGATGCGCTATACATATGGAGCGACTCTCGCGTTTGGTTTGCTATTATTTCTATCTGCTATACTGAATGCAGTGCTTGTAACTGTGTTACCGAAAATACTAGTTATATTGCAAATAATCGGAAGTCTGTACATGATATACCTTGCTTATCAAATATATAAGTCAGACAGTTCAAAAAAGAGCAGTCAACTGAATGGCACATTCCTATCTGGTTTCTTTATGCAGTTTTTGAATCCGAAGGTAATTATTTTTACACTAACTGTCATTCCGAGTTTCGTTATGAAAAACTATACGGAAAGTACAGTGATACTGATCTTTGTTGCTGTTATAACGATCATTGGTTTCCTGGCTTTCATTGGATGGGTTCTTTTTGGAACAATCTTTAAGGGATTCCTGCAGAAACATACTAAAGTAGTAAATATACTTATGGCAGCTTTTTTACTCTATGCAGCCTGCATGATATGGATTTAAAAAGCCAGAGGTGACGAAAATGGAAAAGTTCATCTATAAGAAGTCGGCGGGTATCACTGCATTGTCGGCAAGTATGAAAGAATTCACATATAAGAAACATGCGCATAGAGAGTATGCAATGGGTGTCACGTTGCGCGGTATACAACAATATAATTTGGACGGTCACAAGCAATTGTCTTATCCAAATGGCGTGATGCTCTTTAATCCAGAACAGACACATGACGGTATGGCACATGATGAGACTGGCCTTGAATATGTGATGCTGTACTTGGAGCCTGAGTTGCTTCAGGAAATTACAGGGCAAAAGGATTTGATTCGTTTTGCAGATCCAATCGTATACAATGCTGGACTTAAACGGAAGGTATTGAACCTATCTCACGCCATATTAAATGAAAAAGAGGAAGCGTTTTGCAGTGAACTGGCAGTTTCGCTTACAGATACTCTTGCTCGGACTGATCTGGATACAAGCTGCAGGAAAGACAACACATTAATTATGAAAGCCAAGGATATAATTCATAGCAACTTACAAGGTGTACTTAAACTGGATGAAATATGTGATGAATTACAGCTTTCAAAATATAAATTTATTAGATTGTTTAACAATCACACGGGAATTTCACCGTACCAGTATTTCTTAAATAGCAAGGTACAGCAAGCAAAGCAAATAATAGAGAAACACAAAGATATATATGAAGCAGTTGCTGCTTGCGGGTTCGTTGACCTGGCTCATTTGAATAAGCATTTTAAAAGTGTTTATGGAATAACTGCACATGATTATGTGCTGAACATAAGGTAAGGTAATCATTATAGAAATAAAAAAGTCAACTAAAAACTATACCGTTTTATAAGGAAACAACGATTAACAATATTTTTAAGTATAAGAAATGCAGCAACCGCGCTATCGCATCAGATAGCGCGGTTTTTATATTTTTTCTTGCCAATGATGCCAATATCTTCATTCACAATTTTTTTGCTATAAAAGGGATTACTTCTGGGAATGTACCCTTTAGACGCACAGGAGGTGAGCAATCGTTAAACCAAAAGTAGCCAAAACAGCAACGAGGCTCGTAACCGGTGTCCTCAAAAAAGCTATTCCAAAGGAAAAGAAAAAAAACCTTCAAAAAAAAGTTGGGCAGATAGCAAAGGATCAGATAGAAGCATCTTTATCAAATAAGGTAGGGGAAAAAGCGGAAACTGCCGCTTCAAACCTTGAACATATCAAGGAAAACAAAAGTACTGATGTACACGAAAAAGCTCAGCAATCGGCTGATAAGCTGCGGACGAAATTGCTTGGTTGGAAGGATGAACTCCAAGACACTGCAACGCAGATGAAGGACAAGGTAGAAGGTGACCGTAGTTCTGACAGCAAAGGTCCGCAAGTTAAGTCGATTTCTCAAATTAAACATGTTGAGGAATTAAAGAGCTACCGAGATGTGAAAGGACCGGCATCAGTTAAAAAGATGAGCGATGTGAAGAAAAAATAAGAAGGAGTGTTTAACATGGCAGTTCAAAAAAGTACAGATAGTTCCGGCTTAGCGGACGTAATTGACCGCATTTTAGATAAAGGGATTGTAATTGACGCGTTTGTACGGGTCTCTGTAGTAGGAATTGAAATTTTAACAATTGAGGCTAGAGTCGTAATCGCCAGTGTAGATACATGGTTGCGATATGCCGAAGCGGTCGGCCTCTTACGTGATGAGGTACAGAACGAAGGATTGCCGGAACAAAAGAATGAACGAAGCAATTCCTTATTCAGTGTATGAGGAGAGCAGGCTTTAAGCCTGTTTCCTCTTTCATAATTTACTAAAAGGAGGGGAAATATGAGCATTACAGATATCATGAAAAAAGTAAGCAGCTTCTTCGAAGAATATATCGCACCGCCCCATAAGATTACAGCAGTGGAACCGAGACAGGGTGAAGATAGTGCAGACGGATGGGCTGTCATTATCGAAGTATTTGAAGAGCGGGATTATATGAAGAAGTATGCGAAGGACGAGATGCTTGGTGTGTATGCCGTCACACTGAATAAAGATGCAGAAATTGAATCTTATTCTAGACAAAGTACACGTTACAGGAGTGCAGTGGATCAATAATAAAGGAGGCAGCAGAAATGGATGGAACGTATGTATTTTGCGCGGTGAAAAAACCGGTTCAGCCGAGCTTCGGAGATGTTGAATTTGATGGGGTTTCCGGAAGCACATATATGATTACTCATGGGGATATGGCATTTGTAGCGGCTAGAGTTCCGCAGAAAATTTATCATCCTACTAAGGATAATCTAATGGCCCACCAATCTATCCTTTCCTCCGTCATGGAGAAACAGGAAGAGATGATCCCGGTCAGTTTCGGCAATGTTTTTAAAACAGATGAAGATGCCAAGGTGATACTGAAGAAACTCGAACCTCAGTTCACAGAACTATTTCCAGAGATACGCAATAAAATCGAGCTAGGATTGAAAGTGATTGGCAAACAGGAATGGCTGGAGGAGGAAATTCATAAAGATCCTGCTATCGTCAGACTGAAAGAAGCCGTAAGCAAGAAATCCAAGGAAGCTGGATACTATGATCGAATGAAGCTTGGTGAACTAACCCAGAAGTTCTTTACTGATAAGCGCCGGCAAATCGAAGAAGAGATTCTAATGCCGCTTCAGAAGCTCGCTACAGCAGCAAAAGCAAATGAGCCAATCAGTGAGAAGATGCTGCTTAACAGTGCGTTTTTACTGGACAAGGAAAAAGAATCCCAGTTTGATGAAGCAGTCAACGAGCTCCATGACAAATGGGAAGAAAAAGTGGATTTCAAATATTCCGGCCCATGGCCAGCGTATAACTTTATCAATATTCGTTTACAGGTTGAAAAGACGTCATGATGCCTTTTCTGGTCTCTGCACCCATCAAACTACTGATAAAAATCGGGCAGAAGATCAAGGATGAAGCTGACAAGGAGTACTTCGATATCTCTGCTATACAGCAGAAACTGATTCAGCTGCAGATGCTGTATGAATTGGAGGAAATCTCGGAAGAGGCATACAAAGAAAAGGAACAGGAACTTCTGCTGCGCTATGAAGTTGCCAAGCAGCGTGAACTGGATGAGTGGGAAAAGCTTGCTGAAGAAGAAGATAAGGAGTAAGGAACATGGGACAGAAGAAAAATTATATTTATTTATACGGTATTGTACCTGTTTATGAGCTGGATAAAACGCCATTTTCTCCTTTTGCTGGCATTGATAAAGAACATAATGCAGCGATTGCGACATACGGTGACATTGCAGCTATTTATACGGAAGTGGATGCAGAAGCGTATGAAGGGGAAGCATTGGAGTCTAGAATGAAAGACGACCTTGAATGGCTTCAGGAAAGTGCGATGCACCATCATGAAGTGCTGCTTTCTCTACAAAAGAAGTATACGCTGATTCCGATGAAGTTCTGTACGATTTACCTAACTCAGGACAGTCTGGAAGAAAAGCTGCGTGAACAAACAGATACAATACAAAGCCTATTTATCAGAATTAAGGGCAGTGAGGAATGGAATCTGAAAATCTACTGTGATGATGAACCCCTCCGTGAGCACGTCCTGCAGCACAGCCCCAGTATTAAAGAAAAGATGCAGGAGTTAGAGAGTTTGTCTCCCGGCCGTCAGTTCTTTGAAAAGCGGAAAATAGATCAGCTTGTCGAGGCTGAATTAGAAAAAGAGAAGAATCAATTCTGTGAACAGATACATGCGGAACTAACTGAGATTGCTTCAGAAGAGAAAATAAAGACCGCCTGGAGCAAGGACGTCACAGGTCGTGATCTGGAAATGAGCTGGAACAGTGTCTATCTTATCCAAGCGGACCAAGTAGAAGCATTCTTAGATCTTGTTCAACAGAAAAATGAAGAAAGTGCTTCGTCCGGATGGAAATTCGAAGCAACTGGACCTTGGCCAGCTTATCATTTCGTCTATTAGATGGAGGCACAAGATGAATACACGTGAAACGATTGACAAAAACAAGGATGTTTCCTTAATAGATATACTTGATGTCATCCTCGATAAGGGTGTTGCGATAAAAGGAGATTTAATTATTTCAATTGCAGGTGTCGACTTAGTCTATTTGGACTTGCGAGTGCTGATCGCCTCTGTTGAAACGCTAGTGCAAAATCAAACTGGTAATACACGGATGGACATGACATCTGAAGCATTCGATAAACAGAAGGAGGAGCTGGAATATGGAAGTGCAGCAGCCGAAGAGCGGGCGAATCCATTTAGATCCTGATGATGCAGAGCATGGTTTGGCGCAATTGGTCATGACAGTGATTGAATTGCTTCGCCAGATCGTTGAACGCCATGCTATCCGACGCGTGGAAGGCGGAACACTTTCGGATCAGCAAATCGAGGATCTAGGCATGGCATTGATGAATTTGGAATTAAAGATGGAAGAACTGAAACTAATCTTTAACTTGAAGGATGAAGATTTAAATATTGACCTTGGCCCATTAGGGAATCTCTTACCAGGAAAGAAGTGAAATCATGGCAGATCAACAGGTCGTTCAGAGCAACACTAGTAACTTGGTCGATGTTTTGGAAAAAGTACTGGATAAAGGTGTCGTCATTGCCGGAGACATCACAGTAGGGATAGCGGATGTAGAACTGCTTACCATCAAGATACGTTTAATCGTAGCTTCGGTCGATAAAGCAAAAGAAATCGGCTTAGACTGGTGGGAATCAGATCCATATCTATCCTCAAAAGCAGCAGATAGCAATACGAAAAGGCTGCAGGAGGAAAACGAACAGCTTCAGAAACGTCTGGAACTATTAGAACAAAAAATGTCGAACTAAGGAGGAATAGAAAATGAGTGACATGAAAGATAAAGTTGTAGATAAGGCAGTAGTTAAAGCAGCAGATAAAGTAAGGAAGGTAGATAATACCTGGAATCGGACAATTGCAGGTGGTATAGCCGGAGCCTCAATCGGACTACTGACTAGTCCAAATATCGGGAAGAAAATCGCAGGTACCTTCCAATCAGCGAAAGCGAAAGTGAAGGGAAAAGACTTGGGTGAATCAGCTAAGCAAATGAAAGACCAGACCATCAATTTGGTGCAGGATAAACTTAAAAAAGATAAGAGTTCGGACGAAGAACAGAGCACGGAAGAAAAGAACCAGAATGTTACTAACCAGAATGACAAGGACAATCAAGACATTCAACAGGATAACCACAATTCTGGTAACCAGCATTATAACAACAACCAGGACAATGATAAGAGCAATCAGGATAAGCAAGATGATAGCAACAACCAGGACAATCAGAATGATAACAACAATCAGGATAAACAAGAGGATCAAAGCAGCGAGAACAATCAAGCTAATGAGAACCTGCGAGATGAGAATGAGAATCTAAAGCAGAAAATCGAAGAATTGGAAAATAAATTGAACCAGCTCATGAATGACAACACGTCAAGAGAGGAAGATGCTGCGAACAGCAATGGAATAACAATCGTACGACAAGATGACGTAACGAAGTAACTAGGAGGGTTAAAAATGGCTAAAGATGAAATTTTGTCATTCTTTGTACAAGCAGCTAATCATCATGATTTCTCCACGGATATTACACTGCATGTGAAAGGTGCTCTGGTCACCGGGACTATCGTTTCAGCAGCATCTTATTTCTCCAATTTAAAAGACAGCATTTCAGAAAAAAATGATGTGGCTAAGCAATTGAAGGAAGCCTTGAAGCAGGCGGAGGAATCGGCTGACAGCAAGCAAAGTAATGCAGAATATATTCATTTAAAAAATATGTCCACATATATGGCAGAAAATAAAACTACGCCAGCTAATTCTGATCTTTTATGGCGCGGAAAGATAAGCGATATAGATGGATTCTTCCTTGGAAGAATATCAGATGAAGAATAAAGAGAGCGGCTGGGACATAACTAAATTCCCATTGCTTAAAACCGAATGTTATTCTTGAGCGCCGCTTCGGTAGAACACTCCGCTTTCCACGGGCACGGCCTCAGCCTCCTCGTGGAAAGTTCACCACTGCGGGG
>NZ_LR700943.1:454752-494004 GCF_902497585.1 Terribacillus sp. AE2B 122
TACTTTTGTCCCAGCCTCTTTTTACTGTAGATGGTTCCCCTCTATGCGCGTTACAAGTGTATACGAGTTGTAATATGTGCATATAACGCAAGCTTTCTTATCTATTACCTTTAAGAGTTAGGCGATCTTGCATTGTTGTTATCATTTCCTCTCTCACAAAGGTTTCTCTTAAGCTAAGGACCAGCTGATTATCAACGATGGGGCTGCCTAGAATGTCGTTTTCGTAAAGAAGGTTAATGGTTAGTTGTTCTTTGTTGGTTAAAAGGAAAAGGTATACAACGAATTGTGGCTGTCTTGATCGACAAAACGTTCAATAGCCATGCTTCCTGCCATGCTTCCCCACCATGAATAGAAGGTGTCCAAGCAGTACTCAAAGCTGATTTCATCACAAAAAAGTGATCTGAACCTTTCTTTTTGATGGTCGATAGGCAGAGAAGGATAAGTAGAATCAGCTAAGGTTTCGTTCCATAGCTGCTGTAGTAAAGGCCGTAAAATAGATTGCTCTTGTAGATTCCACGGATTTCCTGGTATGTACGGATAGCAGTGCTTTTCTTGTTTAGCATAATTATGGACATACAGGAGAAAATTCAGAGAGTCTGATGCTTCAACAGTCAGTATTCGTTCTGGTTTCATATTAAATCCTCCCATCTAATAGAAAAGCCTGCAGTGGATAACTGCAGGCTTTTCTGTGTTTATTTATTACTTAGCGGCTTTCTTCGCCTGTTTTCTTTCCTTGCGGCGCTGACGCTCTAGCTTATGATGCTCTTGCATGCTGAAGCGTGTTGTTGCTTCGTACACTATTGGTACGATAACAAGTGTCAGCAAGGTAGAACTGATGAGACCGCCTATTACGGTGATGCCAAGTCCTTTCGAGATAAGGACGGAACCGCCGCCTTCGAATCCAAATGCAAGTGGTGCAAGGGCGCCGATTGTGGCAATGGCTGTCATCAGGATTGGACGTAGACGAGTTACACCGGCTTCTAGAATTGCTTCGCGAGTAGAAATGCCTTCTTTTTCCTTGTGAATGATACGGTCAACTAGAACGATAGCATTCGTTACAACGATACCGATCAGCATGAGCACCCCGATGAGGGAGGAAACGCTGATTGTTTCACCGCCGATGAGCAATCCTACCAATGCACCGATGACTGTGAACGGCAGGGAGAATAGGATGGCAAGTGGTGCCAGTGCTCCGCCGAATGTCAATACTAGTACGAAGTAGACAATCGCGATTGCTGCTAGAATAGCAAGACCAAGCTGGCTGAATGATTCGTTGATCTGTTCAGAAACCCCGCCCTGATCGATGCTTACGCCATCAGGCAAATCAAGATTATCAATTTCTTCTTGCAGACCGCTAGTAGCTGTTGCAATATCATCGCTTGTAATATCAGCAGATACAGAACCATAAAGCTTTTCATCACGGCGCTGCAATGTATTCGGAGATTGACCGTCTTCAATCTCGGCAATCTCGTTTAATGCTACTTCTGTTCCGAGTGATGTTTGAATTGTAGTGTTTTCAAGATCCTCTTTATCCTCGAAGGATTCGTTAGCTACTTGCACATAAACATCCAACTCATCGCCATCTTCATTCTGGATAGTGGCGATTGACGGCTGGCTGCCGATGTTGGACAGCTGGCCAGTAACTTGAGCTGCTGTCAAACCTAACTGAGCCAGTTCTTCCTGGTTAGCTACTATTGTATATTTATCATATTGCTCTGATGCATCAGAATCTACGTTCGTGAAGTTATCATCGTTTTCTATAAGATCCATGACCTGCTGAGAAGCAGTTTGAATATCTTCGACGCTATTACCGTAGATGTAGTACTGCGTCGTATTACTGCTTGTGCCTGTCATGTCGATGGATCCCCACTCGCCCTGGTCTGACAAGGCTTGCAGATCATCAACGACTGCTTCTGTCTCACTTTGGATATCCTCATAATCATCAGCATACTCCATATAGAAGAGGGCTGAATCACCAGTTGAACCGGAGAGTGGATTACCTCCGCTGCTGATTGTGTACTGCAAGGTCTCAACGCCGTTGCGATCAAGCAACATATCCTCGGCTTTATCAGCAACTTCTTGAATGTCCTCACGTGTTTGGCCTGGTTCAGGTGAATAAGATGCAACTACCATATTCTCACCAGTGCTAGGAATGAAGCTGACACCAATCGAAGGAACTAGGAACAGACTTCCTATTAGTAAAGCAAGCGCAATAACAAAAGTGATAATTTTATGCGACAAGCTCCAATTCAGGACACGCTTGTAGAAATTCGCCAGTTTGCTTGGCTTTTCTTCTTTGTGTACATAATTTTTTGCTTCTTCTTCGCTAGTGCCGCGATCCAATCGTTTGCGGAATAGCGTATGTGCTACCATCGGTACAACGGTAACCGCAACGAGCAAGGATGCCAATAAAGCGAATACGACAGCTAATGCGAATGGCAGGAATAATTCACCGATTTGTCCTTCAACTAATCCAAGAGGAAGGAATACTGCTACTGTTACTACAGTGGAAGATAGAATCGGGACGAACATTTCGCGTGTTGCATCGATAATCAATTCTTTACCGCGCAGTTTCTCATCTGCCAATGACATACGGCGGTAGATATTTTCTACAACAACAATCGAGTCATCAATTACCCGGCCGATTGCAACGGTGATGGCTCCTAATGTCATAATGTTCAAGCTGATATCCATTTCATATAGCAATATCAGACCGATCAAAATCGATAATGGAATCGAAATGATGGAAATGATTGTGGACCGGATATTCCGCAGGAACAAGAGGATGATGACCACAGCGAAAATGGCACCGAACAGTGCTTTGTTTACCATCGTATGGACAGAATCTTCAATTGGTGCACCTTGGTCCATTGTTGAAGTGATAGTCATACCATCGTTATCATCTTCAAACTGCTGGATTTCATCTTTTACTGCATTAACAACTTCTACAGTATTAGCGTTTGGATCCTTCGTAATATCGATCCCGATGGAATCCTCGCCATTTGTACGGGAAATAGATTCTACTTCACCGACAACTTCTACTTCTGCTACATCCTGCAGCTGGACAGTAGGGAGTTCAGTGGGAGCTTGTGCAGCCTGCGCTGCCTGCGCTGCTTGTGCTGCAGCATCCGCCTGGCCGCTTTGACCTGCAGCCGCTCCTTGACCGCCTTGTGCCTGTTGTGCACTTGCACTGCCTGTAACCGGAATTTCCAAGTTACGCAAATCATCAAGTGTAACAATATTGCCGTCTACAGCAACGTTTTTCTCGCTGTTACCGAATTGGTACAGACCAAGCGGGTAAGAATCACTGCTGTTCTGAATGACTTGACCAACAGTATCCTGTGTCAAACCATTCTCAGTTAATGCATCTTCATCATAAGTGATTTGTACTTCCTGCACCTGCTGGCCGGAAATACCGACAGACGAGGCACCTTCAATACCTTCCAGTGCTGGCTGGAGATCAGATTCGACAGTCTGTGTTAGTTCTTCGATTGTCTGATTGCTATTAGAAGCACTAAGTGTGATGACTGGGAAGGAATTTAAATTGATTTGTGCTGCTGTTGGTTCTTCTGCATCTTCTGGAAGCTGTACATTCTCAAGTGCTTCCTTCACTTCTGTTTCTGCATCATCCAGATTTTTAGAATAGGCGTATTCCAACTGGATAGTAGAAGCATTCTGTAAAGATGTCGAGCTTATATTTTCTACGCCATCCAAGCTTTGTACAGCCTGTTCGATTGGTTCTGTTACGCTTTCCAATACTTCCTCTGGCGGTGCGCCAGGATATGTAGTCGTTACGGTGAGGACTGGTACACTGATATCAGGTAGTGTTTCCAGTTTCATATTTGTTCCAGCATAAATACCTGTCACTACAACCATTATGGTAAGCAACCATACGGCAACCTTATTTTTTAACGAAAAGTTGATAAACTTTCTCACGGTCCAGCTCCTTTAACCTCTATTTGACCGACTGGTCATTATTCCTCTATACTATAGGCAACCACATTGCAATGCAACAATTATATCAAGGATATAAGGAAGTTCAATAGCTTTTACAAGGAATTTATCTAAGGATTCATATATTATTCACAGACTCTTAACACACTTATGACCGACCGGTCAGTCGAAAGGGAAGGCAATATGCAGGAGAAAAAAATCACAATAATTGAACGAGCCACCGAGATTATTGCCAAAAAGGGTTATCATGCAGCTAGTATCCAGGAGATTGCAGAAGCGAGTAAGCTCTCCAAGGGAGCATTTTACCTTTATTTTAAATCTAAGGATGAACTGATGGCGGAAATCCTTCGTTATCATTTTGGTTTGATAACGGAGGAAATCGAAAAAGTTGATCGACAGGATATAAACAGCCGTGAGAAAGCGAAGCTGCGTCTTTCAACCATGATGCGGGAACTTGTTAAACGTGGAAACTTCATCGTTATGCAGCGTCATGATATTGATTCCGATATAGGTAAAGAAATGGAACTGTTCTTTCTGGAGGAAATGGAAAAGGGCAGACGGAAAACGGAGCTTGACTTGCTGGACGTTTATGGCGAGGTAAGCAAGCCTTATTTAAAGGATTTGCGGATCTTGCAGGAAGGGATACTTTTCCAAATCATTGGGGATATGCTTCTTCATGGGCTGATACTCGATTTGGACAAGACTGCTGCTTATATTCTCGAACGGATGGATGATATGGTAGAAGGTCTTTTGAAAAGGAAAGCAGAACCGCTCGTGACAGATGCTACACCAGTCTCAGCTTCCATTTTCGAGAAAGAGATGAAGGAACGGGAAGTGAAACAAGTATTGGAGCGCATGCAGATTGTCATCCTTACGCTTGATGCAGAAATACAGGAAGTGCAAGAACTGCAAGGTGTAGTCGAAATGATACAGGAAGAGTTACAAAAAAAGGAGCCAAGAAAGCTGCTTATTCAAGGACTGTCAGCCAACTTTAAAGGCATTGAGGAACTGGATGACTTACGCCGGGAATTAGCAAGGCTTCTGGATATAAAAGTACTGTGAGTGAAGGCCGGGTGCAGCATGCATGCCGGCTTTCTTGTACTTAAACAAGTTTCCGTTATGATACGGCAAAAGAATAGCAGGAAATGTAACCGCTTTCACAGTATATTAAGAGTAAGAACCGAAGGGGGTAGAAAAATGAATATTTTACTCGTGTGTGCTGCTGGAATGTCTACTAGTCTGCTTGTCTCAAAAATGCAAAAGGCAGCAGAAGCAGAATCGAAAACCTATCATATCCAAGCTGTATCAGCCGATCAGGCGAAAAAACATATCGAACATGCGGAAGTACTACTGCTTGGACCACAAGTACGCTATATGCTGCCACAGATGAAAAAACTAGGAGAAGAGCGCGGTATTCCGGTTGATGTAATCAATAGTGTCGATTATGGTACTGGGAACGGAAAAAACGTGCTTCATCATGCTGAATCGCTATTTGCGAAGAAGGGGTGAGGTAGATGAGCCGATTCAATGATTTTCTTGAGATGAAGGTGATGCCGGTTGCTGGTAAGGTTGCAGCACAGCGGCATCTGGTAGCACTGCGGGATGGTATCATCCTGACAATGCCATTGATCATTGTCGGATCGCTATTTCTTATTCTCGGTAACTTACCGATACCTGGATACGCTGATTTCATGGCTGGAATTTTTGGAGAGTCATGGAGTACGAAGCTGCAATATCCAGTTAATGTGACGTTTGATGTTATGGCGATCTTTGCCTGTTTCGGTATAGCGTACCGACTGGCGCAGGCTTATGAATCAGACGGTGTAGATCCGCTGTCTTCAGGTGCAATTGCACTATCTGCATTTTTGCTTGCAACGCCTTACAGTCCTTTCCAAGTTGGAGAAGCTACTGCCAATTTCGTGCCGGTTTCTTTGCTAGGCAGCGGCGGCTTGTTCGTCGGAATGTTAGTAGCAATGTTCGCTACCGAAGTGTATCGAATCATTGTTAAAAGGAATATCGTCATTCGCATGCCAGATGGCGTACCGCCGGCTGTAGCACGATCATTCGTTGCACTTATTCCAGGTTTTGCAGTCATCATCCTTGTTTGGCTTATTCGTTTGCTTGTTGAAGCAACTTCGTTTGGTGATATCCATAATTTGATTGCAACTGTTATTGGATCACCGCTTACGCTCGTCGGTTCCTCCTTCATCGGAAGCTTTGTCGCAGAATTGATGATCGTACTGCTATGGGTTTGTGGTCTGCATGGAGCCAATATCGTCGGTGGTATCATGTCTCCGATTTGGCTGAAGGCGACAGCGGAGAATGCAACGGCTTTTGCTGCCGGCACAGATTTGCCGCATATATTTACAGCTCAATTCTTTGAAGTGTTTATTCATGTCGGAGGATCCGGATCGACGATCGGTTTGGTTTTGATCATGATTTGGCGGGCGAAGCTGAAGCAAAATAAACAGCTGGGTAAGCTAGCGACTGGTCCAGCGATCTTCAATATAAACGAACCGATCGTTTTCGGTCTTCCGATTGTACTGAATCCGATTATGATCATACCGTTTATCACTGTTCCGCTCGTGATGGTCATCACCACCTATATTGGGATGAGCACAGGTCTAGTGGCGAAACCAGCCGGGATTGTTGTTCCTTGGACCATGCCCCCGTTCATCTCTGGATATTTGGCAACAGGAGGGAAAATCTCAGGTGCTGTCATTCAGCTGATCAACCTAGCGCTTGCGATGCTTATCTATTATCCATTCTTCCGCGCTCTGGAGAAAAACCAGCTGAAGGAAGAGGAAGCAAGACAGCGTGAAGTGGCAGCATCAGAGGACAGCACAGGTCCGGTCAGCAGGTAAAAGGAGGAACGTAATGAATATAGAAGAGAAAGCATTTCAGTTGATACTATATGGCGGTGATGGCCGCAGCTATGCGATGGAAGCAATGATACTAGCCAGACAGCATGCTTTTGAGGAAGCAAGACAGAAAATTCAGGCTAGCAAAGAAGCGATTAATCAGGCGCATCATGTCCAGACTGAGCTTATCACTGCCGAAGCAGGCGGCGAACAAACGACCTTAACTCTGTTGATGGTGCATGCGCAGGATCACCTGATGAATGCTATGACTGTAAGGGAATTGGCGGAAGAAATCATATATTTGCAGGAGGAGCTGGCCAGACAGGCAGCTGCTAAAGGGTCAGTTTGAAGCTGGGCGGTCATTTGATCGCCTTTTTTGCATAGGCATGGAGGATATGGGGGTGGATCTGTATGCTGCAACCGAGACTATTGGAATTATTGACTTTCTTGTCATCTGAATCGCGCACGCTGACAGCGGATGAGCTGGCAAGGAAACTGGCTGTTTCAGAGCGGACAGTGCGTTCTGATATCAAGCTGCTGCAGCAGGAGTTGCCAGCGGACTACGCAAAAATTGAATCCTTACGAGGAAAAGGCTATCAGCTGATAGTCATTGAGGAAAAACTATTTCAGCAGTACTTGCAGGAAACTATTCGAGTGAAGCAGGAGCGTTTGTATACGCGGGTAGAGACACCTGCAGAAAGAGTGAATCATCTTATGCAGCTGTTACTCTTAGCAGATAGTTTTATCAAGATGGAAGATTTGGCGCAAGCATGTTTCGTCAGTTTTCCGACAGTGCAAAACGATCTCAAGCAAGTGCGATCTTTGTTACAGCAATCAGGACTGGATCTGCAGAAAAAGCCGAAGTATGGCATTCGGATTGCGGGAACAGAGACAGAAAAACGGTATTTCCTGTCTGCATTCTTTTCGAAGCAGGCTGGTTGGCATAAGCCGTACAGCTTACCGGATGCTATCGTCTCTGAGGCGGAAATTCGCTATGTGCATGATATTGTACATAAGTTCGTGACGGAAAACAATTTGATGCTGTCGGATGTAGCTGTGCAGAACTTGGTTACGCATATTGCGATCGCCTGCCGACGTATCAAGGATGAACAATATGTTGAGCTCGCCCCTGATGCCATGCAAGATATTATCCAGCAGCCAGCCTTCCGGGAAGCAGCCCAGCTTACCGCTATGCTTGAAGCGGAGCTTCATCTGTTTTTCCCGCAGGTGGAAGTAGCTTATATGACGATCCATTTGATGGGAACGGATTATGTCTCCAAGAGTAAATTGGATGGTCACATAGGGATGCCGGACTTGGCATCAGCAATTGTAGCGAGGATATATGATAAGACAGGGCTAGATCTCAGGTCGGATCAGGAGCTGCTGCATGGGTTGAGTTTGCATCTCAAGCCAGCTGTGCACCGCCACCTGTATGCTATGAATGTAAGGAATCCTCTGCTGGAGGATATTAAGCGGCATTATCCACTTGCATTTGAAGCAGCCGTCATTGGTGCTTGTGCAGTAGAAAAAGAGATTAGCATTCAGCTGGCAGAGGAGGAAATCGGTTATTTGGCACTGCATATCGGTGCTGCCTTAGAGCGGAGCGGGAAAACGGGACGAAAAATTAGATGTTTGCTAGTCTGTGCATCAGGTGCAGGCAGTGCACAACTGCTGCGCTATAAGCTGCAATCTCTTTTTCCGGACAAGTTGGACATCATCGATACGATTGAATATTATCGCCTGCTGCGCGAAAAAGAATGGGATGCTGACTTGATTATCAGTACGATCCCAATTGAATCGACGGTCACGCCCTTGCCTGTGATACTTGTACCTGTCATCTTGGATAAAGAAGCTATTTCGAAACTAAAAGCTTACCTTCATTTTGGTCCGCAAATCCGCTATATAAAGCCAGCTTATGTATTCCTGCAGCAGGATTTACGGAGTCGGGAAGAAGTTTTGGCTTATTTAACAGAGGTACTGCAATCTGATGGGAAGGTCGGGGAGGATTTTCTTACTGCTGTATATGAGAGAGAGTCTATGGCGCCAACTAGTTTTGGAAATTTTGTAGCTGTGCCGCATCCAATTGAAGCTAGAGTGGAAGAGACTTTGTGGGTTATCTGCACCTTGAAACAGCCGATCGACTGGGCAGGTAAGCAAGTGCGGTTTGTGTGTCTTTTATGTATCGAGAAGGAAAGTGATGAGGATTTCACCGGCATGTATCAGCAGCTTGTCCGCATTATCGAAGAGCCGGAACATGTTCAAAAACTATTAAAGGCCGAGTCATATGAGGACTTCCATAAGGTGCTTGTATCAATATAAAAATAGCTGCCTCAGATGGGCAGCTGTTTTTAGTTCGTGGAAGGCTCGACTTTACCGCTCTGACGGGCAAGCTTCATATTCGCGCGTTTTGCCATTTTATAGGCGTCATAGATATTATAGATCCAGAAAATGAAAAACGTGAACAGACCGACAACAAACCACATCAGGAACAAGTTGATCAGATTGATCAGGACGAAGATTGTCCCTTTCAAATGCTGCTGATTATAAAACTGACCCAAGCCAGCAAATAGAAAGCTCAATAGTGCCGCAACGAGCGGTGTTCTTTTGAATTCCATTTTGTCACCTCATCTTTTAAATACTGTACCAGTTTTCACATTTGTATACAAATACAGTTGGTAAGTCTTTTTTGTTGTATTTTGAAACCCTTTTCATAGAATGGACGTAAGGATATAATTAAGAAAAAAAGCGAGGCGAGTCGAGATGGATGAACAGTTGCAAGTGAAAGAGACAATTCTGCAATTAGAAAGGTCCCTGCTGGAAGATGACACGAGACTATCGACAGACACTGTCGGCAATTTACTGACAGAAGACTATTTGGAGCATGGATCGTCCGGTCAATCATTCAGTAAAATTGATATTGTCACAAATGGCTTGGATTCAGTCGATTTAGATATCAGGGATTTCGATGTGCGTATTCTATCTGAGGACACAGTTCTCGCTACATTTCGGACTTGTGATACAGCGTCGGGAGGAGAACAGCTGCGAAGCTCCATTTGGCGTTATCAGCCAGGCGGCTGGCGGATGTTATTTCATCAAGGAACTCCAGCAGGAAAATGAAAAGGGCGGCTGCATGAAGCAGACCGCCTTTTTTATGCTGAATATTATCATCGTCATTTATCCCAGACAAAGGTGATCGCAGATTGAGGGGCGAGTGTATATTGAAGATACTGGTTCTCCTCTGCCATCTGGAACGTTTGTGTACTATCGCTCGTATTTGCTGCAATCATGATGAGTTTATCTTCTTTTTGATCCAAAAAAGCGGCAGTCGAGAGATGTGGCAGCTCGGTACTTGAGATACGAAAGGTCCCCGGCTGGACAAACTTGCTAATATGCCCAAGAGCATAATATTCAACGTTTTTCTTAATGCTGCTCGTTTGGCTGTCGATTGTGACGACGCCTCGGCAATTCGTACAGCCGCCATTTGTTGGTCCGCCTGTCTCGTCCAATGCCAAGTTCCATAGAAGCACCGTTTTGGCCCAATTCCGGGTTGTACCGATGATCACCTGATCCATCAGCCAGCTTAAGTTGTCTCCGAAATCCTCACTCCATGCTCCGCCGCTGCACTCTGTAAAGTAGATGCCTTTCTCGGGATGAAGCTGCTGTAATTCTGCAGCGTCTTTTGGATTGCCAGCATAGCAATGATAAGCAGTCCCTGCTGTATAATCTGAGGCGCCATTTAATACTGTATCCGCATAGTCTTTACTATTTTCCCAGTTATGGTCATAAGCAAGGATAGATGTTTGCAAACCTGTATTCTGAATTGCCGGGCCCAAAAAGTTCTGGACAAAGTATTGCTGCTCTGCTGCATTCATTGACATACTTGGATAGGCTGCTGTTTCAAACAGCGGTTCGTTTTGCACGGTTAGCAGATCGATAGGCAGTCCTTGTGCCTGGTAAGCTTCCAAATACCGCAGAAAATAATCGGCGTAAATCTCATAGGTGCGCTGATCTGTGTAATTTAGATAGGAGCCATTGTATGTGTGCTCTCCGTATTTCAGCCACGGTGGCGCAGTCCATGGCGTACCCATCAATTGCAGCTCGGGGTTGCTTATCTTTGCTAGTTTCAGCATGTCCATCACGGTTTGATCTGGTGCAGTGGAGAAATGCTGCAGCGGATCTTCGGGCGGACCTTGCTGATCTGCATACGTGTAGGAAGATGGATTTCCTACATCATCCACACTGTAATCTGAAGCTCCGATTGTGTGGCGAACATAGGACAATTCAATGCCAGAGTCGGTGAACAGGTCCTTAAATAGCGCGTTACGTTCTTGTGCCGTCAATTTATGCTCGAGCAAATAGGCGCTTGATCCAGTCATTGCTGCGCCGAAGCCTTCCATTTGCTGAAACATTTTGTGTTTATCGACATAAATGGTGGGGAGATCCTGCTTGTCATCCAGAAATAATTTAGCAGGCTGTTTTTCCAGAAGATGCTGCTCATCTCCGGTCGTCAGCCAGCTGTCTGCTAGGGTAGGGGGTTCTTTAAACCTATCCATTAGCAGGAAAAAGCATAGAATGATTAAAAGAAGGAAAACGAGTCTTTTCATCATTTCCTCCTTATAAAAACATCCTGCAGGATATCTGCAGGATGTTTTCTTTTTGTTATGGCAAGGTCACAGTACCTTCTAATCTAATATCTTCAGATGAGCTGCCCACATACACAGGCACTTCGCCAGAAGGCATGACCCATTCATTTTTCGTTTCATCATAATAAGAGAATGCTTTCGGATCTAGCTTAATCTTAACGGACTTCTGTTTACCAGCTTTCAGCTCAACTTTTTCAAAGCCGGCTAATTGCTTTTCAGGTGTTTCTACATCGTTTGTCGGTAGTTCACCTGCATATACTTGGACGACTTCTGCGCCTTTTGTATCTCCTGTGTTACGAAGGTTAAGTTTTACTTCAATGCTAGTATCATCTTTCTTATGCTTCACTTTTGTATGCAGATTGCGATACTTGAAGTCGGTATAAGAAAGGCCGTATCCGAATGGATAAGCTACTTCCAAGTTTTGTTTGTCATAGCCGCGGTAACCGACGAATACACCTTCTGAGTAGTTGTTTACGCCATTTGTTCCAGGAAATTGATCTTCGCTTTTAGTTGGCGTCTTGTCTTCATCGACAGGGAATGTCACTGGAAGCTTACCAGATGGGTTGACGTCTCCGAAGAGGACATCCGCAATGGCATTTCCTTGCTCTTGACCAGGATACCAAGCTTGAACGATAGCTTTGACATCGTCCTGCCAGTCGCCCATTTCAATTGCGATTCCGCTCTCATTCACGACTATCGTGTTTTTATTCACTTTTGAAACTTCTTCAATCAGCTGCTGCTGGTTGTTTGGCAATTCCATGTCGGAACGATCTGTATAGCCTTCGCTATCATATGTGCGTGTGACGATGACAGCTTTGTCTGCTTTCTTGGCAGCTTTGACAGCTTCTTTGATTTGTTCATCGACCACGCCTTTTGCAGGTTCCCAGCCGAATCTCACTTGACCGCCATAATCACGGCCATCTCCAGTTTCATAATCTGTTTGATATTCGATTTTGATATCATGCTGCTCGCCTTTTTTCAAATCTACTTCAACGGATTTTGTTCCAAGTTCTTTTCCTTCATTCTCGACAATCAGCTTGCCATCCAAATAAAGTTTACTTGTACCGAAGCTAGTAGTGGATAGATTATATGTTCCATTCTCAGGAGCTTCAATTACACCAGTCCAGCGAGCGGACATCATGCCGTTCAAGTCTGTCGGCAGTTTGTCCAGTTTAGGTGACTGAGAGTTAAAGCCTTCATAGTTATAGAATCCAAGGTTCATATTAACTTGTCTGTCTGTACGTTCGTGTGACGGGTTTCCTTCAAAGTTCTTATTCGTCCAGTATTCCGCTTTTAATCCATTCTCAGATGCATCTTTTTCAGTGTGCATCAGGGAAGAAGGGACAGCGTCAGGTCCAGGCATAACGTCACCTGCACTGATTGGATCCGTTCCAGCTGTATAGCTGACTTCGGTATTTTTCCCAGCTTGGTTTTTGATACCTTCTAGCGGACTTACAGTATACGTTGGATTCACGAGCGAGCTTCCGCCGCCGGCTGCTGATGCATTATCTGCATCAGGTCCGATTACAGCAATGGAATCTGTATTGTCCTGGATTGGCAGAACGTCTTTTTTGTTTTTCAGCAATACCATGCTCTCGGCGGCTATTTCACGAGCAGTTTGTCCATGAGTTGCTGTGTCAATCTGCTTATTCTGTGTCGGATGATCAATCAAGCCTTTATCGAACATTTGGTAAAGCAGTCGGTATGTGCTCTGATTGACTGTTTCTTCCTTCACTTGACCATCTTTAACAGCCTGGAGCAGATTATCGCCCCATTTACCAATTGGCTCTCCTGGAGTTTCTAGATCAAGTCCGGAATTGATGGAGTTCACCGTACTGATGTTGGCACCATAGTCACTCATAACAAAGCCTTCGAAGTCCAGCTGATCGCGAAGCAGATCAGTTAGTAATGACTTGCTATCACAAGCATATTCCGTATTCACTTTATTAAAGGAGCACATGATACTGCTAAGATCAGCATCTTCAATTGCTGCTTGGAATGGACGGGCATAAATCTCATGAATAGCACGTTCACTTGCCTGAGAATCATTGGTGAAACGCAATGTTTCCTGATTATTAAGCAGGTAGTGTTTGGCTGTTGTCATAACATGATTGTCTTGTACACCATTTATGTAAGAGGCAGCGATACGGGATTGCAGCATCGGATCCTCCCCTAAAGATTCGAAGTTACGGGAACCGAATGCATTCCGCGCGATATCAAGACCAGGACCGAGCAATACATTATGTGTCGTATTGAAGGCTTCGTTACCTAGCACATCTCCGTATGCAGCTGCTGCATCTGTATCCCATGAAGCTGCAAGGGCAATTGGAGCCGGCATTGCAGTCGACTGTTTGTTCTGTATATCTGGGTTAGCAATTCTGACCCCAGCCGGGCCGTCAGCCATTTTTAATTCAGGAATCCCGTATTTCTCCATTCCTTCATTGTAGTATCCATAATAATTGTTTAAATTTCCTGTGATGAGACTGACCTTGTCCTCAAGTGACATAGCATCAAGTAACAGGTTTGTCCTCTTTTTAGTGGACAGATCCTCATTCATCCAAGGCTTATCTGCTTCTTCTGCAAAAGCTTGGAATGGAGCTGCGATAAGTCCTACAAGTAATACAGTAATGAATCCGATGATCGGAAAGCGTGAAAGCTTAGCCAATATAATTCCACTCCTCTTTTAAAACTGTCAGACGTGGCGGCGTCTGTTCCTCGTATAATGCTACGGAAACAGCACAAGGAAGGGAATAGACGAAACTGTTTGTTTCTACCATGGAGGTTTTCCCTTCTAATACACTAAGAAAAGGGTATAACTAGGAAAAGTACAGTGCTATACACGCACTTTTGTAATCGCAGTGTAATGGGAATATATTCTTTCGGGTTCGTGAGCCTATATTCTGGTTTAATATGGGGATGAATCGCTTGCTGCCTATATGTACCCATTCATATTGTCATGTTTTTTTCTGGTTAGATAATATTTTTAGTTAGTAAAAAGTTTGACTGCTTATAGTTTAGGGTATAAACTGAATTGGTATAGGGGGTAAACTAATGTGGATAAATTGAAAGAAGCAATTGATCTCTTCAATGAGGTGTCATTCATGGCAACCGAATTGTTCCATAAGAAAGGGTCAGCGTATGACGTGTTCAAGGAGGTATCACCGCAGCAAGTTGGTTTGATAAAAATCTTGAGCTTGTACGGAGCTTCCTCGCCTGGCCACTTGGCTATCGTGCAGCAAGTACATAAGAGTGCGATTTCCAATCGGCTGAAAAAGCTGCATGAGAAGGGCTGGGTGGAATGGGTCGATTCAGAAGGGGATAAGCGGACGAAGCTTGTACAAATTACAGAAGATGGGGAAGAGATTCTGAAACAAGCCGAGGAAGCTATTTATGATAGATTTTGCGGGCTTTTCGAGCATATTAAGGACGAAGACGTAGAAGCATTCATCCGAATTTTCACAGATGTAAAAGAACAGCTTAAAAAAGGGGAGAGAGAAGATTGAGGACAATCATTCGTTTTAAATGGATTATCGCGATTGCAGTTATCTTGATCGCGGTTGGATTGACGATTTTTTCACCGAATCTGACCCAGCTTGCATCAGATAAGGGGCAGACACAGCTTCCAGAAGATGCGGTTTCCATCCGGGCAAGCGAGATTTTAGAAGATGCCGGGGAGAATAGTAATTCACTTAGTGTTGTTTTCGAGCTCGACGAAGCTTTGAATCAGGACAGTGAAGATATGATTCAGGGTGTCATCGATAAAGTCGAACAAATTGATGGAGTAAGTGAGATAACAACACCGCTGACGGATAATCAAGAAATACAGGATCAAATGATGTCAGAGGATAAAAAGACAGTCATGATGCCGGTTACGGTGGAAGGGTCAGATGAAGAAGCCGAGAGAATCTCTGAGGAGATCTATGATGCTGTACCTGACGATGAAACAGCATATGTGACAGGTGCGTCATTGATTAATCAGGATTTCGCCAATACATCTGAAGATGGTTTGAAGAAGACCGAGCTGATTACAGTATTCATTATTGTGGCATTGCTTTTGATTGTTTTCCGTTCCATCGTGACACCGTTCGTTCCTTTGATCACTGTAGGTATTACATACTTGATCAGTCAGGGTATTCTAGCTATTTTAGTAGACACGTTGGACTTTCCGATTTCAACGTTTACCCAGACATTCCTGGTGGCAATTTTATTTGGTATCGGGACCGACTATTGTATCCTGCTGCTTAGCCGTTTCCGAGAGGAACTTGCTAATGGTCATGATAAAGTCGAAGCTACTGTTACGGCTTATCGGACAGCCGGACGTACATTATTCATTAGTGCCATTGCGGTATTCGTAGGGTTTGCATCTATCTTCTTCGCGAAGTTTGCTATCTTCCAATCTGCAGTGGGTGTGGCAGTAGGGGTTGCGGTATTGCTGATTGTCCTCGTGACGGTATTGCCATTGTTCATGGTAACGCTTGGCGAGAAACTATTTTGGCCTTCCAAAAAGGCTGCCTCTCATGGAGATAACAAGCTTTGGCATTTCCTTGGGCGACATTCGGTAGCAAGACCGGTGCTGTTCCTGGTAATCACAGCGGTAATTACAGTGCCGTTTGTACTTACGTACGATGAACAAGTTTCCTTTAACTCTACCGAGGAAATCAGCAGTGATTATAATTCAATAAAAGGACTCAACGCTATCGGGGACGCTATCGGAAAAGGGGAAGCGATGCCGATACAGGTTGTCATCAATGACGATGAAAATCTTACCACAGCAAATACTCTGCCGTATCTGGATAATCTGAGTGATGCGATCAGCAAGATTGATGGTGTGGAAAAAGTCCGGACAGCAACACAGCCTACGGGTGAGAAAATTGATGACTTGTATGTAGATTCCCAAACGGCTCAAATCGCGGATGGTATCAATGATGCAGTTGATGGTATCGGCGAGGTGCAGGATGGTCTGACACAAGTACAAGATGGACTGAACCAAATATCTGGTCAGGCTGGCGGGGCTGGTTCATCAAGCGGTGGCGGATTATCTGATGCGACAGAAGGCCTTGGGCAAGTCAATACTGCGCTGCAGCAAGTAACTGGCCAATTGCAGCAAACTGGTAACGTCCAGCAAGCATCTGCTCAGCTGGCAGGAATCAGCGAGCAGCTAGCACAAATTCAAACAGGTCTGGAACAAGCTGATACGCAATTGCAAGGTCAGCAGGAACAGGTTGGTACATTGACGGAAACATTGCAGCAGCTAGCAGATGGTGTTGGTTCGGCAAACGAAGGACTAACACAAGTATCAGATGGACTGACAATGGCATCTGATACACTGCGTGATATTAGCGACAGTGAGACAGTCCGCGAGACTGGTATGTATATTCCGGAGGATGCTTTGGAGGGTGACTTCCAGGAAAGTATCGATACGTATGCTTTCCGTGATGGGGAAGGTGTAACGCTTGATGTCGTATTGAATGCTGATCCATATTCTGAGGAAGCGATTCAGACATTGCAAACAATTAAGGACCGTATCGATGCAGAAGTGAAGGATACACCTTATGAAAATGCGGAAATCGTCTATGGAGGAGTAACAAGCACTAACGCCGATTTGGAAGATCTATCTACATCAGATCTTTCCCGGACGATGGTCATCATGATGGTAGGTTTATTCATCATCCTGACCTTACTGTTCCGTTCTATGGTCATTCCGGCTTACATGATCGGATCCTTGCTGCTTACCTACTATACTGCTATCTCCATCACCGAATTGATCTTTGTCAACGGGTTGGACTATGCCGGTGTTAGCTGGGCTGTTCCGTTCTTCAGTTTCGTTATCTTGATATCACTTGGGGTCGATTACTCCATCTTCCTGCTTGATCGATTCACCGAAGAAGCGCGTGGTGATCTGCAGGCAGGCATGATTCACTCTATGAAGAAAATGGGCGGAGTTATCATTACCGCATCTATCATTTTGGCAGGTACATTTGCTGCCATGATGCCATCAGGTGTGTTAACGCTCCTGGAAGTCGCAACAGTAATCATTATTGGTCTATTATTGTATGGACTCGTGATACTACCGCTGCTTATCCCAGCAGTCGCTACGACTCTTGGCGAGCTGAACTGGTGGCCGTTCAAACGGAAACAAAGAGAAGAAGATAAATAAGTAAAAGGAGTGCGCCGCGCGAGGCGTGCTCCTTTTTTATGGACAAGTTTCCATACTATACGGCATATAGTAGCAAGGAATGGAGGTATGCAGATGAAACGAAGCCTTGGATTGCGTCTTGTTTTGGCTGGGACAATGGTGATAGCTGGCCTGCTCTTTTTCTTCACCGACCGATCCACCCATCCTGTTCCGTATAATGATGTCCACGAAGAGATGATCCGACACGCATTGGAGGAAGTGAACAATACAGCAGTCGAGGAGCTGGCTGCTTATGATACGTATGAAGTACTGGGAGTTGGTTTTGAGCCGGAAGGCATTATCAGTTTACGAATTCAGAACGAGGGAGAGGAAGTCGATCATCATATGCTGACTGTTTGGGAAGAAGTGAAAGGAGAAGCAGCGGATGTTGTGGAAGCACATGATCTAGAAGATGACATCAACCGGGAAATCGAACTGGAGGTCAATTTAATCGGACCGGAAGGCACTGTCTTGCACACGCATTAAGCATGCTAAGGAGGCATGCTTTTTTCTTTTGCTTAATCGTGGTGCCTAACGGGTATAAAGAAGCAAGAACATAAAAACATAACTGGAAGGAGTGAGGCGTATGAAGATAGCAGGCTATTTTGGATTCTTCATCCTGGCGCTTGTCTTCCTACTATTCTTTGCATTTACTACAAATACGCTATTTCTTCTGCTCACCATTCTTTCAGGTGTAGTAGGGGCATTTTTCTTATTCCGAGAATTGAGAACAAGAGAAAAGAAAGAACCAAGGGAACGAGATTATAACAAGAAGGGGAGATAATAATGGCACATGTGATCAAATCAGAATCAGGATATAACATTTTCGCAGAGGATATAGGTACAGGCATTCCTGTAGTCTTCTTGCACGGCTGGCCGGTAAGCCACAAAATGTTCGAGTATCAAATGAATGAACTGCCGAAGCATGGCTACCGTTTCATCGGTATCGATTTGCTCGGTTTCGGAAAATCGGATAAGCCATGGAACAGCTACACCTATGATGCACAGGCAGAAGCAGTACATGCTGTTGTCGAGCATCTGGGACTTGATAATTTCGTTTTAGCTGGCTTTTCGATGGGTGGTCCGATTGCCATTCGTTATATGAATAAATACGGTCTTGCTAAAGTGAACAAGCTGCTTCTGCTGTCAGCAGCAGCTCCTGTTTTCACACAGCGTGATGCTTATCCATTCGGTATGAAGAAGGAAGAGGCAGATGATATGATTGAGCAAATCCAAACGGATCGTCCGAAAACCCTGCAGGACTTCGGTAATATGTTCTTTGCTCAAAATCATTCTGAGCCTTTCAAAGAATGGTTCTTCCATCTTGGCTTGGAAGCTAGCGGACATGGCACGATTCAGGCGATGGAAGCACTTCGTGATGAGGATCTACGTGCTGAGCTAGCGCAGATCAGTACACCGACATATATCTTCCATGGTCAAAAGGATGAGATTTGTCCGTTTGATTTCGCTACAGAAATGACAGGCGGTATCGTCAATTCAACAATCGTTCCTTTTGAGAACAGCGGCCATGGACTTATGTTCGACGAGAAAGAAAAATTCAATCAAGAGCTGCTGCGTGTATTGCAAAGCTAAAAGTAACAAAATAGAGCTGACAAGTGTGTCAGCTCTATTTGCCATGGCCAGGAGGAGAAGAGATGAATGGAATTGTTACGATTGTAGGTTTAGCAGTTGTTATTGTACTTGTCGGAATTGCAGTTTTCTACAACACTGGAGCACGTAAACGCCCAATGCAAAATTCCGATCGCCATCGGGAGCAGCTGAAACTGCAGTATGACACGTTAAAAGTGCGTCCGACAAAATTGGTGGATGAAGAGCACATCGATAGACTGAAGCAGGCAATGGATTATGATTATTTGGAAAGAATTAATGATGCCTTTCGAAGAGAGTATTATGATTGGAGCCAAATGAAAATCAATACACATTTCCGCGGCTTATTCCGCTTCTTCCTTCTTGCCTCGATCTTCCGGCGGAAGGAATTATTCAATAAGGATATTCACCGCTTATGGGAAGTGATGCGTCAATTCGAAAAGGAATATAAGACGTTTTGTCTGCGGTTCTTCGATGGGGAAATAACCGAAGACGCTTCAGAGCGCGGGGAACGGGATGCCGAGGAAAGAGAACGATTTGAAGTCAAATATTTGATGCTGTTCCAATTAGGAGAACGGACACC
Organism: Terribacillus sp. AE2B 122; assembly: GCF_902497585.1. Taxonomy (NCBI): domain Bacteria; kingdom Bacillati; phylum Bacillota; class Bacilli; order Caryophanales; family Bacillaceae; genus Terribacillus; species Terribacillus sp. AE2B 122. Next base: position 474,577 of record NZ_LR700943.1, read on the forward strand.
GACGCTTTGGGGAGAATTTTTCCAATATGGCGATGGAAAAGAGTTCATGGAATATATACGCACACATGATATAGAGCAAGTGAAACAGGAATATATGGCGGAGAATATCACTGCAGATGCAGAAAGGACATTCGATAACTTTTACCATCATATAAAATGGGGCATGGAGGCCAACGCTGACGAGCTTCGTGATCATCAAGCTGGGCCGGAGGGAAGTGAAGAGGATCGCGAGATGGACGTGAGCATCCTCTACTTTCTTTGTATCAGAGATGAAGCAACTGATGAGGAAAAACGGGAGCTCGCATTGTACACCGGTAAGGGCAGTGGGTTTTATGCAACAAATGAATCCTTTGGAAAGATGCAGAAACAATAAACTGGTCAGAATGGTCTTGTTTAATGATCAATTAAGCGATTATTAATTAATAATGTACTATCTTGATCTGCCGCTGCGAAATACACTGCACAAGGTAAGCTTAATACTTTCTTGAAATAAAACAATCCAAACTTACGCAAATCTTATTTGAGAATTTGAGTGAGTTTGGATTTGTATTTGACTAACCGCTTTTATCGCATTCATTTTTTTGATACTACCTTTAATCGGTGGTGAATAAGCTAGTCCTGAAGGGGGCTTGGTTTATGCATCATTACCGGAGGTTCAAACGTAAGCAACTGATGGCCATATGTTTGCTTATTATGCTGCTGCTTTGTCTGTTTGCCCTCTTGCTGAAAGGTGCTTCTCCTAATCAGTCTAAAAAGACTGTAGAAGATTTTTATACGTTAGAACAGAAGGGAGAATTTGCGACCTCCTGGGGCTTGCTGCATAAGGATTTGCAGGTCAGATTTCCACTTAAGGATTATGTGACGGATCGTTCTCATGTATTTATGGGTCATTTTGGTGCAGATACTTTTTCATTTGAAATAGAAAAGGGAGAAAAGCAGAAGAAGTGGCGAGCAGAACCAAATGGACAGACCTATAAAGATGTCTATTCCTATACAGTCAAACAGAATTATCAAGGGAAGTACGGGCGCTTTTCCTTTGTGCAGTATGTTTATGTCACAAAGGAAAAAGGAGAATGGCGTATTTTGTGGGATTATCGGAACCAGAATTGACTTGCACTTTTGTCAGGACCGTTGAATTCTTTTTTAAATGGCGTATGATGGAGAAAAAGAGAAACGGAGAGACAGTATGAAAGCAATTCTTTTCGATTTGGATGGAACAATCCATGACAGGCATACTACATTACAGCGGTTCTTGGCTGATCAATTTCAGCGATTTCAATCTGAGCTGGCAGGAGTTAGTGAAGCAGATTTTACAGCGGCATTTCTGGAATTAGATCAAAATGGCTATGTGGAGAAACCGGTTGTCTATCATGCACTATTAAGCAGATTTTCCTTGGATATGAGCATGGAGCCTGTGTTGACTGCTGATTATTTTGATAATGTGGCGCAGTTCGCGGTCGCATTTCCGGAAGCGCTTGAGACTTTGCAGGAACTAAGTATGTCTTATACATTGGGCATTGTCACAAATGGGCCGGCTCTGCTACAACAGCAGGTGATCGAACAGCTTGGCTTGTACTGGCATTGCCAAAGCTTGATCATTTCTGAAGTGGTCGGCTTACGAAAGCCGGATCCGGCAATCTTTGAAATGGCGCTGTTAGAGGTGGAGGCCGCTGCATCGGAAGCTGTTTTTGTCGGAGATCATGCAGAGGTTGATGTGGCTGGGAGCAGAAATGCAGGTCTGCAGCCGGTCTTCTTCGGTGGGAAACTTGAGGGAGTGCCGAGTTTCTCTGATTGGCGCGTACTGCCAGCTTTGCTAGCTAACTGGAATCGGTCTGAAAGGAAAAATAAAGGCGACTATACTATAATGGACATGGACTAAGCATTTACATAAAGGGGAGATTGGATGGCTGAGAACGTAAAACGGAAGGATTACAAACTGATCGCACTTGATATGGATGGAACAATGCTCAATACGCGTGAAGAAGTGTCAGATGCGAATAGAGAGGCGATACAACGGGCGCAGGAGGAAGGTGTTCATGTCATTCTGAGCACAGGCCGAGGCATTCGGACATGTAAGCCTTATGCAGATGATCTTGGGCTGCAGTCTTTTCTGGTAACAGTAAACGGAAGTGAAATCTGGACTGCTGAGGGTGAATTGCTAGAGCGTGAATTGATCGAGGATGATTTGATCAAAAAGATGAAGCGGCTGGCTGATGAGTATGACACGCATTATTGGGCTGTCAGCACGGAGCATGTGTTCCGCGGTAATTTCCCTGCAAATATGGAGGAATATGATTGGCTGAAATTCGGCTTTGATACATTCGACGATGAAAAGCGGGAAGCAATTGTCAGAGCACTTTCCGATAAAAATGAGCTGGAGCTGTCCAATTCCAGTCTGACGAATATCGAGGTCAATGCAGTCGGGATCAACAAAGCAGAAGCGGTACAAAAAGTCTGTGATCGGCTTGATATCAAAATGGAGCAAGTAATTGCCATGGGTGATAGCCTGAATGACATTAAGATGATCGAAGCTGTCGGATGCGGCGTAGCGATGGGCAATGCCCAGGATGCAGTCAAAGAAGTTGCAAACTATCAGACGGATACAAATGATGCCGATGGGGTAGCTAAAGCGATCCATCATCTGCTAGGATGGTCATAAGCCCGGTATTCCCGGGCTTCTTACATAAGGGGGAGACAGAATGAAGACAGATCATTTGTATTACCCATATCATTCACAGCGTATGACGACTATTGCAAGACAAGGAATGGTAGCAACGTCACAGCCGCTTGCTGCACAAGCAGGACTGGATATGCTGAAAAAAGGCGGCAATGCAGTCGATGCTGCTATTGCAACTGCAGCCATGCTGACAGTTGTGGAGCCGACTTCGAATGGAATCGGCGGTGATGCTTTTGCACTTGTTTGGATCAAGGACAAGCTATATGGTTTGAATGCCAGCGGTCCTGCACCACAATCAATTAGCATTGATAAAGTGAGAGAACTCGGACATGAAGAGATGCCTTTGCATGGCTTCCTGCCGGTGACGGTGCCAGGGGCACCAGGCGGATGGGCGGCCCTCAGCAAGCGATTCGGTAAGCTTCCATTGATAGAAGTGCTGCAGCCAGCAATTTACTATGCTGAAAACGGGTTTGCGGTAACGCCGACAGTTGCCAAGCTATGGGAACGCGCGTACAAAAAGTTCAGCACGTCATGTACAGAAGCGATGTACAATGGTTGGTTTGACACATTTGCTCCAAACGGAGAGTTTCCGAAAATCGGGGACATATGGAGATCTCCTGATCATGCGGAAACGCTTCGGCAAATAGCGCGTACAGATGCGGCTGCTTTTTATAAGGGAGAACTAGCCGCTAAAATGACGGAATTTTCTGCTGATAATGGCGGCTTCTTAACAAAAGAGGATTTGGCAGCTTACGAGCCGGAATGGGTGGAGCCGATTTCTGTTAATTACCGTGGCTACGATGTGTGGGAAATTCCTCCGAATGGCCAAGGGTTAGTAGCTCTTTCAGCTTTGAATATATTAAAAGGCTTTTCTTTCCAAGAAAAAGAATCAATTGATACATATCATAAGCAAATGGAAGCGATGAAGCTTGCTTTCGCCGATGGTCATGCATACATAACCGAAGAGCAGCATATGCCTGTCACTGTGGAGGAATTGCTGTCAGATGCTTATGCGTCCAAAAGAAGAGACCTAATTGGGGAGACTGCACAGGAACCGGAGGCGGGCGAACCGAAAGCAGGCGGAACGGTTTATTTGGCAACGGCAGATAATGATGGGAATATGGTTTCCTTCATTCAAAGCAACTACCATGGCTTCGGTTCCGGGCTGGTCGTACCAGGAACAGGTATTGCGCTGCAAAACCGCGGACATAATTTCAGTCTTGATCCAAACCACGCAAATAGTTTGCAAGGCGGAAAGAAATCTTTCCACACGATCATCCCAGGCTTTTTGACGAAAGATAATCAGGCTATTGGACCATTTGGTGTAATGGGCGGATTCATGCAGCCACAGGGGCATGCTCAGGTTGTTATGAATATGCTTGATTTCGGGCTTAACCCACAGGCAGCTCTGGACGCCCCGCGCTGGCAGTGGATCAAAGGCAAGACATTCCACGTAGAAGCAGATTTCCCGAAACATATCGCGGAGGCACTGATCCGTAAAGGGCATGATATCGAAGTGAAAGCGGACAGATCTACATTCGGGCGCGGACAAGTCATTTGGCGTGACCCAGAGAACGGAACATTATATGGAGGAACAGAAGCGCGAGCAGACGGCAGTATCGCTTCGTATTAGAAAGGTTGAACAACATGATCTACTGGCAATTGTTTATGGCATTTTTCCGGGTCGGCATCCTCGGATACGGCGGAGGACCTGCATCAATCCCGCTTGTGGAAAAGGAAGTCGTCAAACAGTATAAGTGGATGGATGACGAAGAGTTCGGTAATACGCTGGCACTTGGCAACAGCTTGCCTGGCCCAATTGCAACCAAATTAGCAGGCTATATCGGCTATCGGGTCGGCGGCTGGATCGGTATGATCAGCGCATTGATAGCTACCGTCATCCCGACAGTCATTTTACTCATCATTTTATTTTATTTTGTCGAAGCTTTGAGCGATCAGCCTTGGCTCAGCGGCATGACAACAGCTGTCATACCCGTTGTTGGGGTAATGCTGGCAGTGATGACACTGGATTTTCTTAAAAAGTCCCGTAATGGGTTGAGTAGCTGGCAAATTGTTGCTTTGTTAGCCGCATCTGTTGTGCTGATTGAACTGCTTCATATCCACCCTGCTTTCCTTATCCTGGCGCTTCTTCTGTTTGCACTTGTAAAACCGGAGAAACGAAAGGAGGAAGAGGGAGCATGATTTACTGGCAGATATTCCTCGCCTTCTTCATTCCTGGAATTGTCGGATATGGCGGCGGTCCAGCAACTATTCCGCTTATCGAAAATGAAGTTGTGGACAGATATGGCTGGATGACAACAGCTGATTACAGCCAGATGCTGGCACTGGCAAATGCACTTCCTGGTCCGATTGCGACGAAGCTGGCAGGGGTGATCGGCTTTCAGCAAGCCGGTGTACTGGGGGCAGCAATAGGTTTGTTCGCTACAGTAGCGCCTTCACTCATCCTGATGATTGGATTATTGAGTATTTTAGCGAAATTCAAGGATTCTCCTCGGGTGAAAAGAATGACAGCTTATATTCGGCCGACTATCGCTGTGCTGCTGGGGGGTATGGCAATAAGCTTTTTCCACACTTCTTATGAAAGTGCAGGCTGGATACATACAATCATCTTGGTTGTACTAAGCTATTTGCTCATGGAGAGGTGGAAGGTGCATCCTGCCTTCGTTATCCTTGGGGCTTTGGTTTATGGTGCTGTGCTCCTCGGATGAGAAAGATCCTGCAGTTTTTTGCAGGATCTTTTTCTCTGGGCAGGAGATGAAAAGAAAAGGGCTAATGTAATTAGTAAAATAAAATTCACTGCATAATCTAATAGGGAACCGGGTAGCTACTTAACATGGGGAATAGGATAAAAAATGAAGAAGGAGCATCTTATGCGCGTTACCATTTGGAACGAATACCGACATGAGAAGGAAAACGACCAGGTGAGAAGCATCTATCCCCGAGGCATTCATGGAGCAATTGCCGAATTCCTGGAGGACACTGGATTTACCGTACAAACAAGGACACTTGATGATTCGGAGCAAGGATTGGACCAAGAGACGCTGGAACAAACGGATGTCCTGATCTGGTGGGCACATAAGGCGCATGATGAAGTGAATGACTATGCAATTGAGCGAGTGAAGCAGCGTGTTCTGGCAGGTATGGGACTGATTGTCCTTCATTCCGGCCATTTCTCCAAAATATTCCGTAACTTGATGGGCACAACATGTGACCTGAAATGGAGACAGGATGGCGAGAAGGAACGACTTTGGGTGGTTCAGCCAAGTCATCCGATCACGAGAGGACTAGGTGAGTATTTCGAGCTTCCGGAAGAAGAAATGTACGGTGAGCATTTCGATATACCAGAACCAGACCATACGCTGTTCATCAGCTGGTTTGAAGGCGGCGAAGTTTTCCGCAGCGGCTGCACGTACAATCGAGGAAAAGGGAAAATCTTCTATTTCCGACCCGGTCATGAAACGTACCCGACTTACTATGATAAGAATGTGCAGACTGTTATCCGAAATGCTTGTGAGTGGGCAGCAGCACCATCAGCAGTCGTCCCGCACTACGGAAAGTCAGAAGCCTTGGAGCCGATACTGCGCCTTGCGAAGAAATAAGTATAAAGCCGTCTTTAGGTCGACGGCTTTTACATAAACAGATACAAAAAATAGAGGAGGAGAAATAGATGCGTGCAATTGGGATATACAAACATACATCCGTGGATCAGGCAGACAGCTTTACAGAAGAGCAGCTGGATAAGCCGACTGCATCAGGCGAGGATGTGCTTGTCAAAGTAAAAGCTGTCAGCGTCAATCCAGTTGATACAAAACAGCGCAAGCAGAAAGAGGACGATGGTAATTTCCGTATCCTTGGATTCGATGCGGCAGGAATCATCGAAGAAGTTGGAGAGAATGTAGAAGGGTTCCAGCCTGGAGACGAAGTCTATTATGCTGGATCCGTTACCCGTCAGGGATCCAATAGTGAATTCCAGCTTGTCGACTATAAAGTTATCGCCAAAAAACCGGAAAATCTCAGTTTTGCTGAAGCAGCAGCGTTGCCATTGACAGCATTGACTGCATGGGAAGCTATGTTTGAGAAGATGCATATACCGCTAGACGCGGAAGCGAATAAAGACAAGACAATTTTGCTGGTTAACGCAGCTGGAGGTGTTGGTTCGATTGCTTCTCAGTTTGCACAATTGTATGGTCTGAATGTAGTCGGAACTGCTTCACGGGAAGAGACAATTACATGGGCTAAGCAGCATGGTACCGAGCGAGTAATCAACCATCATGAACCGTTTCATCCACAGTTAGAAAAACTGGGTATAGACAATGTCGATTATGTTTTCTGTATGCATCAGCTGGACAAGGCATGGGATGATATTATCGAAGTCGTGAAACCAGAAGGTATCATTTGTGCCATCACTGGCCCAGTTGAAGATATCAAACTGACTGATCTGACGTCCAAGAGCCTGACACTTGTCTGGGAGTATATGTTTACACGTACGCTTCATCAGACACCTAGCAGATATAAGCAAGGCGAGATTCTGTCCAAAGTAGCAGAGCTGGTCGAGGACGAACGCATACGTACGACGAAAGCGGAGGAGCTCGAGGGTCTTACCGTCAAGAATGTGCAAAAAGCGCATAAGCAATTGGAAGATGGCAGCATGATCGGGAAACTCGTCATTTCTGTATGACTTGGGCAGGCGTTATGCCTGTCTTTGTTCTGTTTCCTGCCAATTCTGTTGTATAATGAAAATAAGACATATATGGTGGAGAGGTGAACCGATGTTACATAAAGTAGCTGTTATCACAAGTGGTGGAGATTCACCAGGCATGAATGCGGCCATACGGGCTATTGTCAAGGCGGCAAACTATCATGATATTGAAGTTTATGGTGTGGAAGGCGGTTACCAGGGGCTAATTGAGGACAAATTATCGATTATTCGTACACCTGATGTAGAGACGATCGCTAACAAAGGCGGAACAATCTTGAAAACGTCACGCTCGCTTGCCTTCATGGATGATTCCGGCAGAAAGCAGGCAGTCGAAGTGCTTCGCAACTATGGTATTGCTGATGTTATCGTTATCGGTGGGGAAGGTTCACTTCAAGGTGCACAAAAGCTGCATGAATTGGGTATCCGAGTCATCGGCATTCCAGGAACGATTGATAATGATCTGGATTACACCGACTATTCTATCGGCTTTGATACGACATTGAATACAGTGCTCAGCTCCATCGGACGAATCAAGGATACTGGCTTATCACATAACAAAACAACCATCGTGGAAGTGATGGGCAGACATTGTGGTGATCTAGCCTTGTTCACTGCTGTTGCAGGAGAAGGGGATATCATTTCTACGCCGGAGCTTAAACTGAGTTTCGAGCAGATTTGTGAAAAACTTCAAGACAAAATTTCCAAAGGCCGGAATGATAATATCATCGTTGTCACAGAACGGATGTATGATTTGGATGAGCTGCAGCGGTTCATCGAAGAAGAAATGAATATCGAAGTACGGACTACAGTCCTAGGATTCATCCAGCGCGGTGGCGAGCCTTCTGCATTTGACCGGATTCTTGCCAACAAGATGGGCGTCAAAGCTGTGAACATGCTGATGGAGGGACAGTCCGGTTATGCAATCGGAATTAAAGCCAATCAGCTAATTGAGAAAGATTTACGTACGATGCTCGATGAAAAGACTGATAAACAACCGAATTATGACTTGCTTGATATGCTATTGCATACTATATGAATAAGCGGAACAGTGCACGCCTGAGACAGGCGTGTTTTTTTCTTTGGCGAAACTTGTATATACAATAATATTGAAAGCGTTTGCAATATTATGATAAACTTTTTATAACTTCTGCAGTAAAGACAAAATTTAGGGGGATAGGCTTAATATAACAAAAAGGAGGGAATGAGATAACCGCACTAAAGAAAGCGTTTACCAAAATGCGAGGAGGAGCTGTGATGAAGCGAAGCTTTCTGATGGTTGCCTTATTTGCCGGTATTGGGCTGGCAGGCTGCTCGGCCGTGACGAGCGGAGATGGTGCGAGTGATGACAGAGTTCAGATTACATACGCGAGGGGGACAGATACGACTGGTGCCACGGATGTACTAGTCGAAGCATTCGAGAAGGAGCATCCAGAAATTGATGTGGAAGTCCGGGAAATGCCGTCTGATACTGGGGAATCACATAATCAATATGTGACGATGTTCAGCGGCAGAAGTGAGGAAGTAGATGTATTCGATGCAGACATTGTTTGGTCAGCAGAGTTTGGTCAGGCAAACTATGTGTTGCCGCTCGACCGATTGATTGAGCGGGATCAAGTGGATATGGACGCTTACTTCCCGGCTACGGTAGAGGCTGGCCGTTATAACGGCAGACAGTATGCTATGCCTGGATATGCCGACGCAGGATTGCTTTATTATCGGACGGATATAACTGATCAGGTGCCCGAAACATGGGATGAGCTGGAACAATTGGCGCAAGAAAACATGGGTAAGGAAGGCTCCAAATTCGGTTATCTCATGCAGGCAGCCCAATATGAGGGCATCGTGACCAATGCGATTGAGTATATTTACTCCTACGGCGGGCAGGTATTGGACGCTAATGGGAATGTTGTCATTAACAGCCCGGAAGCAATAGAAGGCTTGCAGAAGATGATTGATATAACGAATAGCGATTTTGTACCAAACAACATACTTAACTTCCAGGAAATCGACACAGAGTCCTCCTTTAATGAGGGAAATGCCGTATATGCAAGAAACTGGCCATATTTGAATGATACAGCGAATGATCCGGAGATATCCAAAGTAGCAGGTAATGTTGGTATTGCCACACTTCCGGCCGGTAGTGAAGGAGCAGCATCATCACTAGGAGGCTGGATGAGGATGATCAACCGCTACTCCGATGAAGTGGAAGCATCCTGGACTTTCGTGAAATGGATGAGCGGAGAAGAGGGGCAGAAGATCAGTGCTCTTGAAGGCGGTAAGGCTCCGACTTTGGAAGCTTTATATGACGATAAAGAGATTACGGATGTCAGTACCGTGCTTGCAAGCGAGGATTTCTATGATTCTCTTCAAAATGCGATACCGCGCCCGATCACGCCAATTTATCCGGAGATCTCTGATATCATGCAAATCGAGCTCTCTCGTGCGTTGGCAGGAGATATAACTGCTGAAGAAGCGGTAGAACGTATGGAGACAAAAATGCAAGCAGCGTTGGAATCCGTAACCAATTAAAGGAGCTGAGTGTATGAAGCAACCGAAAAAAAGACGGTTTCAGCTGAGTGAACGGCAGCTTGGTTACGCGATGGTCGCACCGTCTATCATTCTTATTGCCGTCATCATCATTTGGCCAATTATGTTGTCAGCCTGGAACAGCTTGTTTGATTACCGTTTAAATGACCCGGCAAAAGCAGAGCGGATTTCATCTTTAAGTATTAATCTCGAAACATATGCTGATAACCGATATCTGGTATACGACACAATGGAAGATGTCAGAGATGCGATGCCTGATGCTGGCGGGACATTAGATGACATCACAACAGCATTGGATGAACAGCATGAAACATTATTGAATACCGATGAAGGACTTGCGGACCGGTATGAAGAAGTCAACACTATGCTGGATAATTTCCAGCCAGTGAACGATGAGGAACTCCGGCTGGTAGAGGTTCCAGAGGAATGGGCAGATGGATTTGCCAACACTTTAGAAGAGCAAACGGCCGCTGTTCAGGGTTTACGAGAAGGTGCTCCTGAAGAAGCTGTCCAACCGCTGACGGATCTAGAATCTCAGCTGTCGAATACACAAGGTTCAATCCTGGAGCCGAACTTTGTCGGGCTAAAGAATTATTCTACCTACCTTGGTGATGGACGGACGTGGACAGCGATGCTGAATACGTTATTGTTCACCGTCGTTACTGTAGGTGTTGAACTTGCCGTTGGGTTGGCCGTTGCTTTACTGATCAATCGCGTCTTCATTGGACGTGGGCTTGTCCGAGCTGCTGTACTCGTTCCATGGGCGATACCGACAGCGGTAGCAGCAATGATGTGGACATTCCTGTTTGATGGTCAGTCCGGTATTATGGCCCATTATATGGCTCAGTTTGGTCTCATCGATGATCCAGGTGCACTGCTTTCGACTGGAGCAGGCGGTATGTTCTCTATCATGTTTGCTGATATTTGGAAAACGACACCGTATATGGCACTTTTACTTTTAGCTGGCTTGCAGACCATTCCACGCTCACTGTATGAAGCAGCGGAAGTGGATGGAGCAAACAAATTCCAGCAATTTATCTCTATCACTCTGCCGATGATTCGTTCGGCGATCCTAGTTGCAGTCTTATTCCGTGCATTGGACGCATTCCGTGTGTTCGACCTCATCTACGTTCTTACTGGCGGAGGTCCAGCCAACTCGACGGAATCAATCAGCGTCTATGCTTACAAACTGCTGTTTGAACAACAGAATTTCGGTGCAGGTTCTGCTTTGAGCGTAATCGTATTCCTGAGTGTCGCATTGCTCAGTACGATTTTCATCAAACTAATCGGCTCGGATTTGTTCAGCGGAAGGCTAAAACAATAGGACGGAGGAGGAGAATCGTATGGTAAAACGTGCTGGAGTCGGATTCTATATTTTCTTGATTATCTTTGTATTCTTGGTCATGTTCCCGTTTATCTGGGTGTTCCTGACCTCAATCAAACCGCAGGGAGAAATTTTTTCCTCCTTCCAATGGTTCTCGAGCAATATGACATTGGATAACTATGCATCGGCATTGGAAACAAGGCCGTTGCTTATGTACATGATGAATAGCTTTGTTGTAGCAACTCTCACCACGATTATCTCCATCATTGTCGCATCATTCACAGCCTATGCGGTCACGCGGCTGCCAATCCGTTTCAAAGGTTTGATTCTAGGATTGGTACTTGCTGCATCCATGTTTCCGCAAATTGCAGTCCTATCACCAATCTTCAACTTTGTCACCGATGCAGGTTTGCGCAACAGCTATCTTGGTCTTGTAATCCCGTACATTACGATCAGTTTGCCTCTGGCAATCTGGATTCTATCGACATTTTTCATCAAGATTCCGCTGGCATTGGAAGAATCAGCGAAGCTGGATGGAGCGACTCCGTTCCAGACATTCCGCAAAATCATCTTCCCGCTAGCAGCACCAGGCGTGTTTACGACAGCCATTCTTGTCTTTATCGCTGCCTGGAATGAATATCTATTTGCCTTGACGATCAACACGGATGATCGCTGGCGCACGATACCAGTCGGTATCTCATTCTATCAAAGCCAATACAGCGTTCCGTGGGGAGATATCACTGCCGCAACTGTTATCGTGACGATCCCGATCGTTGTTCTCGTACTCTTGTTCCAGCGCCGTATCGTCGCTGGTCTGACAAGTGGATCTGTCAAAGAATAATAAACTTGGAGGTACTGCTGGATAATGAAAACCTTACGCGTAGGAGTAGTCGGACTAGGAAGTATTGCACGTAATCGCCACTTGCCGGAGCTGGAACAAAACCCGAACACCGAAATCACTGCTGTTTGTGATGTGGTGCCGAGCCGCTCAGAGGAAATCGCCAAAGAATTTAACGCAACAGCATATACCGAATATGAAGAGCTAATCGAGGATCCGCGTATCGATGCGGTCATCGTCTCTGCGGCCAACCATTTGCACGCACCAGTATCGATTGCTGCCCTGCAGGCAGGAAAGCATGTGCTTTGTGAAAAGCCGATGGCAACGACACTGGAAGAAGCAGACGAAATGATCGCAGCACAAAAGGCGAGCGGCAAGCTATTGCTGATCGCTCATAACCAGTGTTTTGTACCATCTCATCAAAAGGCACGGAAGATGATTCAAAACGGAGAGCTGGGCAAAATATTCACCTTCCGTACGACATTCGGTCACGGAGGTCCGGAGCAATGGAGCATCGATGGGAAAAACAGCTGGTTCTTTGATAAAGACAAAGCTTATATCGGAGCACTTGGTGATCTGGGCGTGCATAAATCCCACTTGATTGAGTTCCTGCTCGACGAACCGATTCAGGAGGTGGCGGCTTTTGTCGATACGCTGGCAAAGCCTTACGCAGATGTGGATGATAATGCAGTCGCTGTACTGCGTACGAAGTCAGGAATCATCGGTACACTTACTGCTAGCTGGTCGTATGTAGCAGAAGAAGATAACTCCACAATCATTTACGGTGAGAAAGGGGTCATCCGTCTCGAGGAAAGCCCTGAATATAGCTTGGTTGTCGAGTATCATAACGGAGACCGCAGCAATCATTCGCTTGGAGCAATTCAGACAAATGATTCGCATACACAATCGAATTCCGGCGTTGTGGACGCGTTTGCCAGCTGTGTGCTGGATAACAATTCTAACTGTCCAATCACAGCAGAAAAAGGCCGGTCTGCATTGGCTGTCATCTTGGCAGCGCTTGACTCCAACGGTACGAAAAAAATAATTTCACTTGCACCAGAAGCAGTCGAGAAAGGGGAATAAGCATGAAATTAGGCGTTTTTACAGTTCTGTTCCAGGAGCTTTCACTTGAGGATATGCTTGCACGTGTAAAACAAGCAGGGTTGGATACTGTTGAAATAGGTACCGGTGGCTATCCAGGCAATGCGCATTGTAAGATTGATGAATTATTGGAAAGTGAAGATGCGTTGAAGCAATACCAAGCAACATTTGAGAAGTACGGTGTTACAATTGGTGCTTTTAGCTGTCATGGCAACCCAATTTCACCTGACAAGGCATTTGCGGAAGAATCGGATTGGCTATTGCGCAAGACGATTAAGCTGGCTGCTAAAATGGGAGTTCCGGTTGTGAACTGCTTTTCTGGTGTGGCAGGTTCCGAAGAGAGCGCAACAAAGCCGAACTGGCCGGTTACCGCTTGGCCGACTGAGTATGCAGATGTCTTGAACTGGCAATGGGAAGAGAAACTAGTTCCATACTGGAAGGAGCTAGGTACGTTTGCAGAGGAGCATCAGGTAAAGATTGCGCTGGAATTGCACGGAGGCTTCCTTGTCCACACGCCTTATACGATGCTCAAGCTGCGTGAGCTGACGAGTGATGCTATCGGAGCCAACTTTGATCCAAGTCATATGTGGTGGCAGGGAATCGACCCAACCGCAGCCATTAAAATACTCGGAAAAGCTGGCGCAATCCATCATTTCCATGCCAAAGATACGTACATCGATCCTGATAATGTGAACATGTATGGGCTGACTGATATGCAGCCGTACAGCAATATCAAGCAGCGAGCATGGAATTTCCGTACAGTCGGACTCGGACATGGTCAGGAAGAGTGGAACAAGATGATCAGTGCGCTGCGCACCTATGACTACGATTATGTAATCAGTATTGAGCATGAAGATTCGTTGATGTCGATTGAAGAAGGATTCCAACGTGCAGTTGATAATCTGAAAAATGTCGTGATAAATGAACCTGCGACTACAATGTGGTGGTCGTAAGATTTAAGAGCATCTGCCTAAATGGCAGGTGTTTTTTTGTTTGTTAGATACGCTAACATCTGCCAAAAACCGCGGTGTGTCAGGGTTTCTAACAAATATACATAATATTATTAATTTTCTAAAAACTATCTTGACTTGCCACATTTGCCTGTATATTATTAGACCTAACTTCGAGGCGGCACGTACATAATCTTACAAACGCTGAAAGAAGCAAAGGGGGAAAACAGGTGAGGAAGCAAGTAATGGCTTTAGCGATGACGAGTACATTGGCACTTGGTTTTTTGGCAGCATGCGGTAATACAGACTCTGCATCAGGTGGAGAAGGCAGCGAAACGGTAAAAATTGCACTCCAAGCACCAATGTCCGGCGGCAGTGCGACATTAGGGGAAGCAATTAAGAATGGTGCTGTTATGGCAGTGGAAGAGGAAAAAGCTGCATTCGAGGAAGCTGGATTCAGTCTGGAGCTAGTAGAATACGATGACCAAGGTGATCCGCAGAAAGGTGTTTCCAACGCACAGATTATCGGTTCCGATCAAGACGTTTACGGCGTTGTTGCCCATTTGAACTCTGGTGTTTTCATACCTTCGAGTGAAGTGTATGAACGTTATAATATTCCTTCTGTTTCCCCGGCCTCAACAGCGACGGATGTAACCGACCGTGGGTTGAAATCGGTCAACCGGATTGTAGCACGTGATGATTTCCAAGGTCCAGCAGGTGCTGAATATGCTGTTCAGGAAATTGGTGCTAAGAAAATCTTCGTTATCAATGATAAGACAGCTTATGGGCAAGGCTTGGCAACCGCCTTTGCTGAGGCTGCAGCAGAAGAGGGAGCTGAAATCGTCGGTGAAGCCGGAATCACAGTCGGAGAGAAAGATTTCAACGGCGTGCTGAATCAAGTATCATCAGCAGATCCGGATCTTGTCTATTTTGGCGGTCTGTACTCAGAGGGCGGTTTGCTGATCAAGCAGGCTCGTGATAATGGTATTGATGCTGCCTTCATGGGCGGAGATGGACTTGATTCCTCCACACTTGTAGAAATTGCTGGTGACACAATTAGTAACGTTTACCTGACTTCAGTAGCCGGCGATTCAAGTGCGACTGAATTTGCCAAGAATTATGAAGAAGAATATGGAGCCAAACCAGAATCCTTCTCCATTTATGGCTATGATTCAGCCAAGGTACTGATGGAAGGCATACTGAATGCAGCGGAGGAAAATGGAGGCGAGCTTCCTGCTAAAGATAAAGTGGCAGCTGCTGTACGTGCCATCGATGATTATGAAGGGGAAATGACCCAGGTCAGCTTTGACGATAAAGGCGACAACGAATTCGCTAAAATATTCATTTACAAATTCGATGAAGCAAGCTATCCAGCCAAAATCCAAGGCGAAATTTCACAGTAAGAGGTGAAAGGATATGGTCACGGTACCATATCCTTTTCCATTACAGAAAGAAAGGAGTTAGAATGATGACGCAGGTTTGGGATACACTGCCGCAGGTGCTGATTGATGGCCTGACGCTTGGCGCAATCTATGCAATCATCGCTCTCGGTTATACGATGGTTTACGGTATTTTGGAGCTGATTAACTTTGCTCATGGAGAGATTTTCATGGCAGGAGCTTTTATTGGAACAGCCGTCCTGATCGGTTTGACTGGTCTTGGCTGGGTTGCTGTCATGCCAGCTATATTCATTTTGCTTCTTGTCCTAGTGATAACAGGAGGGCTCACTGGTATGCTCGGCATGGGAATCGAGCGACTCGCATATCGCCCGCTCCGAAAAGCATCCAAGCTGATTACGTTGATTACGGCAATCGGCGTTTCCTTCCTGCTGCAGGACATTGTCCGCTTTATTACGGAGACACAGCAGAATAACTATATCGTCAATACACCATCGCTGTTCCCGGGTAGTTTGTCGATAAGCGGCTTGAACATTCGCTACTCCTTCCTAGTTGTCATTATCGTTGCAATCCTAATGATGATCGCATTGGAGTTTTTCGTGAACCGGACAAAGTGGGGACTGGCCATGCGTGCTGTTGCGCAGGATCAGGATACCGCTTCCCTGATGAGTGTGAATGTAAACAAAGTTATCAGTGTGACATTCTTTGTTGGCTCAGCTTTAGGCGGTGCTACCGGAGTATTGTTCGCCATCCACTATGGCACAATCGATCCGTATATCGGCTTTATCCTTGGATTGAAGGCATTCACTGCAGCTGTATTGGGCGGTATCGGGAATATCCGCGGTGCCATGGCTGGCGGTATGCTGCTTGGCTTATTGGAAATGTTCGCAGCGGCAAATCTATCTGCGATAACTGCGGGTCTTCTTAGCTCCGAATACAAAGATGTATTTGCTTTCGCCATCCTTATCCTTGTATTGATATTCCGGCCTGAAGGCTTGTTCGGCAGAGCCGCAATCGAGAAAGTGTAGGTGACATATGAAAAAGATCCTGGAACAAATCCGTGGAAACAAATGGATCCAGCTCGGACTTTTAGTCGGTTATATCGCGCTCACTTCTCTTAGCTTGATTTTAGCACAGCGTTCGGTTGCGGCATTTCTGCTATTGCTGTTATCGTTTTTGCTGCTGTATTATACAAAGCTCCCTAATTGGTCAAAGTGGGCAATCGGTCTTGCCATCATGTTTTTCATCCTGCCTTTTTCTGCGATGCAGGGACCTGCTTATCAGGAATACATGGATGTAGCAACGCTTGTAGGCATTTACGTCAGCATGGCACTTGGTTTGAATATTGTCGTCGGAATGGCTGGTCTATTGGATCTCGGGTTTGTGGCCTTCTTTGCCGTCGGTGCCTATACATACGGTATTTTCGCCACAGCGCAGGCTAACAACTTCATGCCGTTCGGTACGTACCCATTATCGGGAAACAGTTTCTGGATCTTCATCATCCTCGGCTGTTTCGTCGCCGCATTGTTCGGTGTGCTGCTTGGAATCCCGGTACTGCGGGTGAAAGGTGATTATCTGGCCATTGTTACACTTGGTTTCGGGGAAATCATCCGGATCGTTTTCAATAACATGGACCAGCCAGTTAATATTACAAATGGTGCACTAGGACTATCTTCGATTGCACCACCTAAAATCTTTGGCATTGAGCTGCTGTATTCCAATCAAATTTATTTTGTCGTTCTGTTCATTTTGCTGTTCATCATTTTTGCGGTTCGCAGCCTGGAGCACTCGAAGCTAGGGCGTTCGTGGAAAGCAGTGCGTGAAAATGAAATTGCAGCCCAAGCAATGGGAATTCCGCTCGTAAAGACGAAGCTGATGGCTTTCGCAATCGGTGCTTCCTTCTCTGGTATGATGGGGGTCGTATTTGCTGCCAAGCAAGCATTCATCGATCCGACCAGTTTCACTTTGCTGCAATCAATCAATATACTCGTGATGGTTCTGCTCGGTGGGATGGGCAGTGTGCCAGGTGTCATTCTCGGGGCTGCAGTCGTGACGATCCTGAATGCCCAAGTACTGAATGAATTGACAATGTGGTTCAACAGCTTAAGCACTGCAGGTATCATCACCTTGCCGGATGCAATGTCACCGGTAAAAATGCAACGCTTCTTCTTTGGTGCATTACTCATATTGTTTGCATTGTATCGATCGAAAGGGCTGATACCGGCAAAAAATGTCGTATATGATAAACGTAAATTCCTGTCTGAAAAAGGCACGAAGAAACGCCTGCAATCTGTTGCTGCACCAAAGGAGGATGAACATGGCCATACTGGAAGTTGAGAAACTGACCAAAACGTTCGGAGGACTAACTGCCAATAAGGAAATCAGCCTCCAAGCGGAAGCAAACAAGATAACGGCTGTTATTGGACCGAACGGTGCGGGCAAGACGACTTTCTTCAATATGATTACCGGTGTGTATAAACCGACATCCGGTTCTATCAAACTGCGCGGTGAATCAATCGGTGGTCTAAAACCGCATGCAGTAGCAAAGAAAGGAATCTCCCGTACATTCCAGAATATCCGTCTTTTCGGCCCGATTACGGTTTTGGAAAATGTGCTGGTCGGTATGCATACACATTTGAAAGCAGGTATTTTCGGGACGATCTTTCATTTGCCAGGAGTGGATAAGGAAGAGCGAATTGCCGAACGGGAAGCATACCGATTGCTGGAGTATGTAGGTCTGGAGGAGCATTACAATGATGAAGCTGCCAGTCTATCATATGGAAGCCAGCGGCGTTTGGAGATTGCCAGAGCACTTGCGACGAAGCCATCTGTCCTGCTGCTTGATGAACCTGCTGCCGGAATGAATCCAAAAGAGACGGCTGATCTGACGGGTCTTATCGAGAAAATCAAACAAGAAATGGATATGACGATCATCTTGATTGAGCATGATATGAAGCTCGTCATGGAAATCTCGGATTATATTTATGTACTAGACCATGGAGAATTGATTGCAGAAGGACTGCCAGCTCAAGTTCGACATGATAAAAAGGTAATCGAGGCGTATTTGGGTAAAGGAGCAGCCGAGGAACAGGAGGCGGAAGGATGAGCTATCTGGAGCTGAAACAAGTGACTGCTTTTTATGGCGCTATCCAAGCTTTGAAACAAATTGATCTTACTGTAGAGGAAGGGGAAATCGTTACACTGATTGGCAGTAACGGAGCCGGAAAATCTACTACTTTAAAAACAATCAGCGGACTCGTGCCGGTAAAGGAAGGTTCTGTTATTTATAAGGGTCAAGATATCACCTCCCGAAAAGCCCACCAGACAACGAAGCTTGGTGTTGCACATGTACCAGAAGGGAGAAGGATTTTTCCGAAGCTGACGGTGAAGGGAAATCTGCAGATTGGCGCATTCGGGGTAAAAGATAAAAAGCTGATCGAACAAAGAATGGAGAAGGTATTCAGCTATTTCCCGCGTGTAAAGGAGCGGCTCCATCAACTCGGCGGTACGATGAGCGGCGGTGAGCAGCAAATGCTAGCCATCGGCCGGGCGCTGATGATGGACCCTGACTTGCTTATGCTCGACGAACCATCCATGGGCTTAGCCCCAATTATCGTCGAACAGATTTTCCACATTATCAAAGAACTCAACGACGACGGCATGACCATCCTGCTCGTTGAACAAAATGCGTTCCAAGCACTCAAAGTCGCCCACCGCGGCTACGTCCTCCAAACCGGCAGCATCTGGCGCAGCGGCAAAGGGCAGACTTTGCTTGCGGATCCTACGATTACGGAAGCGTATTTGGCATAGAAAGAGGCTGGGACATAACTAAATTCCCATTGCTTAAAACCGAATGTTATTCTTGAGCGCCGCT